>JBOGUF010000195.1:0-1814 GCA_050696075.1 Thermomicrobiales bacterium | reverse complement strand
GGCAGCGATGGCCCGAGCGTCCGGAGCCTCGCTCGAGGCCCAGCGCTCGATGACGCCGGGGTCGTCGGCGAGCACGCGGACGAGGCCGCCGGCGTAGCCACGGAGAAGGCCACCGTGGGCGCGCAGGTGCTCGGCAAGACGAGCGCCCAGCTCCCTATCCGTCGCGGCGATCGTGTCGAAGACTGCGCTCAACGAATGGTGCCAAGGCAACTTCTGCTTAGCCGCCTGTGCCTCAGTCAGCCAGTCGCGCCAGCGATCGAGGATCGCGAGCGGGTCGTCCGCGCTGGCGAGGGTCACTGCGTACGTGCGACCGACCTCCCTTTGGCGCTCCTGCTCTCTATCCCAATCAGCGCCACGATCGTGATGGTGTGTCGGATGGATAAGGTCGTGGTATTCGGAGAGTTCCGGCGACGGACTAAGCGGCTGGACCTCGACACTAGTGGTGTGACACCGAATTGGCGTGGTAGGATGGCTCATGCCGATTCGCACCGCGCCGCCGCTTGAGGTCACCACCGAAGAGCGGGCCGCGCTCACGAGGATGTCCCGCTCGAGCTCGCTGCCCCAGCGCCAGGTGATCGCCGCCAAGGGCCTTGTGCTCGCCGCCGACGGGGTCGCGACGATCGAGGTCGCCCGGCGGCTCGGGGTCTCCCCCGACCGGGTGCGCCGCTGGCGCGCGCGCTTCGAGGCCCAGGGCCCGGCCGGCGTCGGCCAGGTCGCGCCGGGCCGGGGCCGAAAGCCATCGCTGCCGGAGGGCACGGTCGCCGAGATCGTCCGGATGACCCTGGAGGAGCGCCCTGATGATGGCTCGACCCACTGGAGCACGCGCGCGCTCGCCGAGGCGCTCGGGGTCAGCCGCGAGACGGTGCGCCGGGTCTGGCGCGATCACGGGCTGCGCCCGTGGCGGGTCGAGACCTTCAAGCTCTCGAGCGACCCCCGCTTCGAGGAGAAGCTCATCGACGTGGTCGGGCTCTACCTGAACCCGCCCGAGCGGGCGGCGGTCTTCTCCTTCGACGAGAAGACCCAGGTGCAGGCGCTCGATCGCACCCAGCCCTCGCTGCCGATGAGGCGCGGCCGCGGCCAGACGATGACCCACGACTACAAGCGCCACGGCACCACCGACCTGTTCGCGGCGCTCGACATCGCCACCGGCCGGGTGATCACCGATTTTCGCCGCTCCCACACCGGTGAGGACGTGCTGCGCTTCTTCAAGCAGATCGACCGAAGCGTCCCGCGCGAGCTGGCGATCCACGTCGTCCTCGACAATCTCTCGGCCCACAAGGCGCCGGCGGTGCGCGACTGGCTCGCCAAGCCGCGCCAACGCCGCTGGCACCTGCACTACATCCCCACCTCGAGCTCCTGGCTGAACCTCATCGAGCGCTGGTTCAAGGACCTCACCGACCGGCGGCTTCGCCGGGGCAGCTTCTGCAGCGTCGAGCACCTCATCGAGGCGATCACCCTCTGGGCCGAGCATTGGAACGCGAACCCCAAGCCGTTCATCTGGCGCGCCGAGGCCGACGCCATCCTCGCGAAGGTCCGTCGGGGCCGCGAGGCGCTCAAGCACAACATCAATTCCGTGTCAGACCACTAGCCTCCTTGTGCACCGACAGCGCGGGCCTTCGCGGGCGCGGTAGCCGGCTACCCGTGGGAGCAGAGGAGTGGACCATGGCTGAGCTGACCGACATCCCCCTCGCCGACGCCATCAAGCACCTTCGCGACGAACTGATCACCGCCGTCCAAGAAGGGGCTGGCAAGGGTGTGCGCTTTCGCCTAGGCGCGGTCAAGCTCAATCTCGAGGTGGCTGCTACCTCCACGGG
>JBOGUF010000194.1:0-3701 GCA_050696075.1 Thermomicrobiales bacterium | reverse complement strand
GGGGCGTCCGGCGCCCGCGACGGCGCCGGACGCCGCGGCCAACCCGTTCGCCGATCTCGGCCTCCCCGAGATCACCGTGACGATCACCGAGACCGCCATCGAGGGGGCGCCGGCCGAGCTCGCGGCCGGACGCTACGTGCTCGCCGTCACCAACGCCACGGAAGACGATGACTCCGGTATTGCCCTCGGTGTCGGCTTCCTGCAGCCACCGGAGGGGATGACGGGCGCGGAGTTCGCGGCCATGTTTGCCCCGGCCACACCCGAGGCCGCGGCAGCCAATGGGGAAGCCTCCCCGCCGGCCGACGGCGGCGACGCAGGCCCACCGCCCTGGTACTACGAAACCGCGTTGGCCGGCGGCATCGACGCCCTCGCCGGCGAAACCGCCTACACCGTGCTCGATCTGACGGCGGGCGAGTGGGTGCTTTGGGCCGAGGATCCGACCGCGCCGCAACCGCCGGTGCCTGTCATCGTCACCGGCGACGCCCCGGCCGATCCGCCGGCGCCGACGGCCGACGTGACGATCACCGGCCTGGAGATGTCCTTCACCATCGAGGGCACGCTGGCGTCCGGACCGCGGACGATCGCCTTCACTAACGGCGGGCAACAACCCCACTTCCTCCTCCTGCTGAAGGTGCCGGAGGGCACGACCGTCGACGACTTCCTAGCGCTGGCGGCGACCTTCGGCGATCCAGCGGCCACGCCGCCGGGCACCCTCACCTTCGACCAGATCACAGACGCCGTCAGCACCGGCGACCAGTCGAGCGGCGTAACGACCTGGATCGCCGCCGACCTCGAAGCCGGCACCTACATCATGGTCTGCTTCATCCTAGACCCGGAGACGGGCGCTCCCCACGCGATGATCGGCATGATCGACGTCGTGACCGTCGTGTAGGCCCGCTGTGCAATGGCAGAGGAGCGATGACGAGCGAGCGCTACACACTGGAAGACACCACTTCCTCTCCGTTCTCGGTCTCTCCGGACGCGTCGCCAATCAGCTGCCGCGACTGTGGCTGGTCGGCGGCGCGCCGGCGGTCATCGGCGGCATCGGTATGGCCTGCATCTCCACCGCCACCCTGATGGCCGGCCAGCTGATCCCGCGGGGCAACCGTCGCGGTTGCCCCGCGGGATCGGGTGTGAAACGCGTCGACGCCGATGATGATCCAACCTGGAAAAGCCGGCAAAACAACTCTGGCGGGTACTGATGACGCCAGGATCGCAAGTGGATCGCCTCCAATAGTCGTCGCATTGGCTACGCGTCGTCTGCTTGGCTACGCTCGATCCCAAGCCACCAGCTCAGTCGTAATCGCGTGGTGTGCCATAACCGCGTCGGCGGTGTAGGGATGCCGGCGGCGACACGGAGCCGCGTTGCGCTATCTGCTGCCGCGAGCCGCTGGCACGGGCACGCGGATGGTCAGTCCCGTCCCGTGCCCGCGGTTCGCCTCGTAGGAACTAAAGCCGCCGGGGTAGTCGCGGACGATCCCGTCGCGCAGCTCAACGGTGCGGGTGCAGAGCTTGTCGAGAAAGTAGCGGTCGTGCGAGATCGCCAAGATGGAGCCCTGGAAGTCGAGGAGTGCCGACTCCAAGACCTCGGTCGAGGCGATGTCGAGGTTGTTCGTCGGCTCGTCGAGCAGGAGGAAGTTGGCGCCGCCGAGGATCAGCGCGGCGACCTGGAGCCGCGCCCGCTCGCCGCCGCTGAGGTTGCCGATCGGGTTCAGCATGTCGCCGCGGTCGAAGAGGAGTCCGCTCAGGAACGAGATGCCTTGTTGCTCGGTGAACGATTTCAGGCGGCGGACCATTTCGAGCGGGGTCTGGTTGCGGTCCAGCGTCTCCTGCTCCTGCGCGTAGTAGCCGACGACGATCGAGGGACCAATCCGCAACGTGCCGCTGCTCGGTTGCTCCTGGCCGAGCACCAGCCGGAAGAGGGTCGACTTCCCGGAGCCGTTCGGGCCGATAACGCCGACGACTTCGCCGTGGCGGATCGTCAGGTCGAACGGCCGCAAGACCTGCCGCGCGCCGAAGGACTTCGCTAAACCCTTGGCTTCGAGGACGAGGGTGGAGCCGCGCTCGGCGTCGAAGTCGACGTTGATCCGGCGGCGATTGAGGATTGGCGGCGGGGTCTGCTCCAGTCGCTCCCGCTCTTCGGCCATTTTGCGGCGTTGGTTCTCGGCGCGGGGCGCGAACTTCGGGTTCTGCCGCGCCCACTGGGTCAACTGCTCGGCGCTCGCCTTCAGCTTCTTGAATTCACGCTCCTGTAACTCCCGCAGTTGCGCCTGCCGCTCCAGACGACGCTGCTTCTCCTCGACGAAGGCGGTGTAGGTGCCGGGGTACGTCACGACCCGGCCGTCTTCCAGCTCGAAGATCTCGTTGACGGCGCGGTCGATGAGATACCGGTCGTGGCTGATGATCGCGACCGCTCCCCGATGGGCGCGGACGTACCCCTCGAGCCAGGCTTTCGCGCCGAGGTCGAGGTGGTTGTCCGGCTCGTCGAGCTGAAGTACCTCCGGCTCGGCAACCAGGAGCTGCGCCAAGCCGACCAGCTTTTTCTCGCCCCCACTCAGCCGACCAACCGGGGTATCCCACCGCTCCTCGGGCAGATGCAGCCCGGCGAGCACCGCCGCGCCCTTGGCGTTCTCTTCCTCGGGCGGCGCCGATTCGAGTCGAGCCAGGGTCGCGGCGTACTCGTCCATCACCGCCGTCAGGGCGGCGTCGTCGAGCGGCTCGGCCATCCGCGTTTCGAGCTCGCGCAGGCGGGCTTCCAACGCGGTCGGATCGCCGGCGGCAAACGCGACCGCCTGCCGCATCGTCAGTTCCGGGTCAATTGACGACTCCTGACTAAGATAGCCGACCGTCAGCCCGCGCCGGTGCGTTACCGCCCCGCCGTCCGGCGCGATCAGCTTCGCCATGATCTGAAAGAGGGTCGACTTCCCCGCGCCGTTCGGCCCGATCAACGCCAACCGATCCCCTTCACGCACCTCGAAGGTCGCGTCCTCGAAGATCTGGTTGCCACCGTGGGCATGGCAGATATTCGCCGCTTGAATGAGGAGGGTCATGTATTGCGAATCACTTCCAGGCCAACGTCCAGATAGGCCACTTCACTCTTCCAAAGGCCAGCACTCATCGCAGGATACCACCAGCCGGCTCGGCCTCAGTCGTCCGCGGTTCGCGTCATCATGTCTCAACGAGCCGTGGTAGGGGCGGACCTCCGTGTCCGCCCCTACACGACGTGGGCAATCCAGAGAATCCCGTAGACGCTGACGCGTACCCAGGCATCCGCATCCACGCTACGCTGTCGGTCAGTTCCCGATATGATCGAATGCCTGAGACGCATGGGGCGGACTTCGAGCGGAGGAAACCATGAGCACACGAACATCAACGACCGACCCCGCCACCGTGGCGACCGTTGAGCGCAACCTAGACCTCGCACAAGGCTACTTACTGGCGATGCTGGATGACCCGGCGCGCATGGAACGCGTCCCCGGCGGCGCCTCGCTTGTGCTGCTGCCGAGGGATGAACCGGACGGGTTCGAGGCCAACTTGAATATAGCCGTGGCGTTGGCGCGTAAGGGACGCAACGTCTACGTTCGCCACGTCGAGCGCGACGGCCGGCCTGTCGAACGGCCCAATCCGCGGGACCGAGACTGATTCGAGAATATCTACTGATCGAGCGAGCCGAAAAATGAGCGACCGGCGGGCGCTTTGCG
>JBOGUF010000193.1:0-30755 GCA_050696075.1 Thermomicrobiales bacterium | reverse complement strand
CCCTAACGCCTAACGCCTAACGCCTATTCCCTCACGCCTCCGATGCAATGAACGTCCACGTCGTGGCGGCGGCCTGCTGCAAGCGGCGGGGGAGGGCGGCGACGTCGGCGGGGGTGAGCGGGTTTGTCTCGCCGGTCAGGCTTGGTCCGAACTCGCCCCATTCGTCGAGGATGCTCCAGCCGGTTTCACGCAGAATCGCCTCGAACTCCCAGGGCACGATGAAGTTCGTGCCGACCTGCTCCGGCGCGACGTGGCGGCGCCAGGAGCGGCTGTAGATCGGAGAGAGGGCGCCGGGCACGCTGGCATAGAGGCGACCACCCGGCTTCAGCACGCGCTGAAACTCCTGCAGCGCGGCTGGCACGTCCTGAGTGAAGAGCAGGACGACCCGGGCGTGGACGGCGTCGAAGGCGGTGGGTGGGTCGGCAAGCGCGCCCACGTCGCCGACGCGCCACTCCACCTCAACGCCACGCGCCGCCGCATGGGCGTGAGCGCGGGCAATCATCTCCGGCGCCACATCGACGCCAGTGACCCGGCACCCCAGCTCGGCAAAGGCGATCGCAAACTGCCCCGTCCCGCACCCGGCGTCAAGCACGACCGACCCTGGTCGAAGCCGGAGCGCTTCGGCCGTCCGCCGCGAATCATCCGCTCGGTCTGGCGCGTCGGCGTTCGCCTCCGACATCGCGTCCCACGCCGCCGCGCGCCCATCCCACACCGCGCGCACGCGTTCGAGCCAAGCTGCGGCCATCGACGACTCCCACCTACCTGCTGGGCCGAGTTCGCACCGAGCCTGCCCACCAATCAGAAGAGCATTCTAGCGCGCTCCCTTATGGATTCGTAGGCGTCGCCGGAACAGGCGAGGCGACGGGCGTGGCCGGTAGTGACAGGCCGATCCCGGTGCCCTCGACCGTAACGATAGGGACGTCGGCGGGTGAGGTGATGTGGTGATACCGGCCGCCGCCGGTCTCCGCGAGGAACTGGAGGAGAGCGGTGTCGGCGTCGTCGCCAATGGCAATGACGGAGAGCACGATCCCATCGGCGTAAGCCGCCTGTACGATGCGTTGGAGTTCGGACGGGACATCGTCCCGGGACTTGCCGTCGGTCAGCAGAACGGCATGCTTCGTGGCCGCGTTCGTTTGGTTGAGCATGTCGAGACCGGCGCGGAGCGCGGGTGCAAGCTCGGAGCCGCCGTCGGCGGTGATGGCGTCGATGTCTTGCCGCACGGCCGCGCGGTCGGCATCACGCTCGATGCGGGTCATCGGCACGGCGACCATGTATTGGTCGTTGAAGGCCAGAACGCCGATCTGATCGCCGACCGGCAACTCATCGAGGGCCCGACGGATCGTTTCCTTTTCCCATTCCAGCTTGCTCGTCTGCCCCAGCGGGTCATAGCTCATCGACCCGGACCTGTCGACGATGAAGAGGATTGCGGCGGACGTCTGCTCAGGAGACGGGATGCTCGGCGCGGCGAGATGGGTGGGTTCATCATTGCCCAACCCGGAAGGTAGAAGCCGGAAACCTCCCGCGGCGAAACCGACGGCGAATATGACAACCAGGGCGGCGATAGCCGCCTGCCGCGTGATCATCGCCCGGCGAGCCAATGGCAAGAGGCGAGGAATGCCGTGAACGACTGCCGACGTCACGCTCTTCCGACCGTCGTGACGCGCTTCAGGACATGGCTGAGTCACGACGGACGCCCGCGAATTGCGCGCAAATGCGGGATCGGGTGCGTGGGCACCGGCTGCCGCATGCAGCGACCGGGCCGCGGCCGCGAGTCCTGGATCGACATCGTGTTCTAAGGCGGCATGATTCAGGACAAGGTCGTCGAGAAATTTGTCGAATCCCTGGACGGCGGTGTCAGCGGTCATAGCGCGTCTCCTCCGCGGTGCTGTCGTCAATCAGGGCGCGCAGCCGCGTGTAGGCCCGGTACTGGGCGATGCGAATCGCGCCATGGCCGCGGCCGAGGGTGACGGCGATCTCGGGACCGGTGAGGCCGGCAAGGCGAAGCTCGACCACGTCCCGTTGGTCGGGCGGCAGGTGGGTAAGGAGGGCATGGACGAAGCGGATATCGTCCGCGCGCTCGGCCAATTCGACGGGGCGCGGGGCCGGATCGCTTACGTCGTAGGCGGCGTCAAGCAGTTCCAAGGGGCAGGCTATGCGGTGGCAGTCGGCGACGACGTTGCGGGCGATGGCGAAGAGCCAGGGTCGGAAGGCATCGTCGCGGCACGCCGGCAGGGCGTCGAGCGCCTTCGTGAAGATCAGCCTGGTGGCGTCCTCGGCGGATTCCCGGCTGCCGAGCCGGACGACGCAGAAGCGATAGACCCGGTCCAGGTAGCGGTCGTACAGATCGGCGAAAGCGGCGCGATCTCGCTTCGCACGAGCGACGAGGATTGCTTCATCGGGCGCGACGTGCCCTGTACCCGTGTCCGCCGTGGTAACGGTGATGCCGGGTAGTCCGCGGATGGCGTCGAGCATGCGTCCGGCACTCCATCATCGGCGCCACTCGCCAGCGGCACGCGAAGAACTGCTTCACCATCGTAGACGTTGAAAGGGGATCGAGTGTTACGGCCCGCACACCACGACTGATATAAGGCTTTCCGCGGGCCTCAGCTTGATCGGCGCTCGTTACCGTGCTTGAAGTTGCCGGTGACCTTTGCCATCAAGAGTTGGGCGGCTCGGCGGTCGAGGCCGTCGATCTTGGCTAGGAACCGTTGTGCCTCGTCGCCGGCCAGGATCTTAATCTGCTTGCCTTGCCAGAAGAGGAAGACCTGGCCGGACTTCGTCGCCCGAAAGGCAAAGATGTCGTCGGCAAATCGGTCGTGCTTGTCGATGGGAGGGGTCATGTCGATTCCGTTCGTGCTGGGGTGGATCCATTCGCCGCTTGGTCGTCGATCTTGAGACTGATCAGCACGTCGTCCGCGGCAACTTGTTGATCCGGCTGACAGCCGATCGATGCGACCGTGCCGGCCGCGGGGGCGTCGCAGACGAGTTCCATTTTCATTGCGCTGAGGGTGACGAGGGGTTGGCCGGCCGCCACCCGATCGCCTGCCGCGACGTGGATGCGGAGGATCTTGGCGGGCATCGGGGCGCGCACCCGGCCGTCGCTCGCCTGTTTGCGGCGGGCGACGTCGGCGGTCGGCCGGGCGCCGGAGCGGATGAGCCAGCGACCGCCATGGCCGCCGACCTCGACGCCGTCGCCGCGGTCGATCACGGCCAGGCGCGCAACTTCGTCACCGGCCGTGATCGTCCAGACGCCGGTCGAGTCGCACCACCAGCGGAGGGAGGTGACGGTGTCGTCATACACGAGCTCCCAGCCACCCGATGCCTGGCGGACGCTCAGCCGTTCCTCCCAGTCGTCGCCGTGGAAGGTCAGGCCGGTCGCGCCGGAAAGTCGGAATGGGCCGATGGCCGCCCAGGGATCGGATGGGTCCTGCTGCGAGCGGTCGAGCGTGTGGGCGACCGCGCCGAATATCGCCGACATCCGATCCGGCATCGTCAGCGGGACGTCGCGCGCGGTGCGTGTGGTGGCGTGGCCAGTGGCGACGGACTCGTCGTCGAGCAGATTGACCAACCAAGGCAGGTTCGTCGGCACGCCGGCGACGATCGTATCGCGCAAGGCATCGCGGAGCGCGGCGAGGGCGGCCTCGCGCGTCGCCCCGTAGGCGGCGACTTTGGCCAGCATCGCGTCGTAGACGGCAGGGACGATGTCGCCGGTGTCGTAGCCGGCGTCGACGCGGATGGTTGGGCCGAACGGCCAGGAGATCACGGAGAGCGTGCCGGCGGTCGGGAAGAAGTCGGCCGCGGGGTCTTCGGCGTAGACGCGGGCTTCGATGGCGTGGCCGCGCGGGGACAGGATCGCGCCGCTGGGCATGCCTTGATCCGCGGCGATCCTCAGTTGCCATTCGACGAGATCGAGACCGGTGACAAGCTCGGTGACGGGATGCTCGACCTGGATGCGCGGGTTGACCTCGAGAAAGGCGAGCGTACCGTCCGCGCCGAGCAGGAACTCGCAGGTGGCGATGCCTCGCAGACCGACCTCGTGGGCGATGCGGCGGGCGTGGTCATGGATTGCGTCTCGCGTTTTGGGGTCGATGTTCGGGGCCGGGGCCTCTTCGATCACCTTCTGGTGGCGGCGTTGGAGGGAGCAGTCGCGGTCGCCAATGGCGTGCGCAACCCGGCCGTCGGCGGCGACCTGAACCTCGACGTGGCGAGGTTCTACGAGTTCGCGTTCGAGATAGACCAAATCGCCGGCGCCGGAGGAGGCGCTTTCGTGTCGGGATGCGGAGATGGCCTCAATGAGCCCGGATTCGTCGGCAACGTGCCGCAGGCCACGGCCGCCGCCGGCTTCGGCGGGCTTGACGAGCAACGGATAACCGACCTTGCGAGCGGCCTCAGGCCAAGAGTCCGGCTCATCGCCGAGGGGCGGGCTGGCGGGGAGGACTGGCACGCCGGCGCGTGCGGCCGCGGCCCGGGTCGCCAGCTTGTCGCCGCAGAGGCGCAGGGTCTCGGATGAAGGTCCGACGAAGCGGATGCCGGTGGCGGCGCAGGCGTCCGCCAAGGCGGGGCGCTCGCTGAGGAAGCCGTAGCCGGGGTGAAGAAAGTCCGCGTCCGCGCGCCGGGCGGCGGCGATCACGCGATCGACGTCGAGCTCGGACCCGGCCTCGCCGACGAGTTCGACGCGGCCGACCTGACGAGTGGCGTAGCCGTCGAGGTCGGGTGTGCCGAGAAGGAGGATCGGGACGGCGCCGAGGCGGCGACAGGTGGCGGCGATGCGAACGGCGATCTCGCCGCGGTTGGCGATGGCGACGCGCTGGCCGACGAGTGGGTTCATCGGGATTCGGTCCCTTCCGATATCCACGCTGCCGGCCGTTTTTCGAGGAATGCGCGAAGTCCCTCCTGGCCCTCGTCGCTGGCGAGGCGTTCGACCAGGAGATTCGCGGTGGCCGTGGGGTCTTCACCTCGCACGATGGCGGGGATGCGTTTGATGGTGGCGAGCGCGCCGGGCGCGCCGCGCAGCAGGTTGGCCACGGCCGCGGCGACGGCGGCGTCGAGGTCGTCCGCGGGCACGGCTTGGTGGATCAGACCGCAACGGAGCGCCTCGTCCACGCCGAACGGAGCGGCGAGGAGCATGTGGGCCGTCGTCTGCCGCTCGCCCAGCGCGGCGATGACGTAGGGGGAGATGGTGGCCGGGACCAGCCCCAGCCGCGCTTCGCTGAGCGAGAAGCGGGTGCCTTCGGCGGCGATGGCAACGTCGGCGGCGCAGACGAGGCCGACGCCGCCGCCAAACGCCGCCCCATGGACGCGAGCGACAATCGGAGCTGGACAGGCCGCCATCGCGGCGAGGAGGCCGGCGAGCCCTTCGGCGTCCGCGCGAGCATGGCCGTGCGAGGCGGCCTCGGCGTATTCGGCGATGTCGCCTCCGGCGCAGAAGGCCGGGCCGTCGCCGGAAAGGACGACGACGCGGGCGCTATCGCCCTCCATGATGGCTTCGAAGGCGGCGCGGAGCGCGGCGACGAGGGAACGGGAAAGGGCGTTGCGGCGCGCGGCGCGGTTGAGGGTGAGGTACAGGACTGCGCCGTCCTGCCGGATGGTGAGGTCGTTGGCGGTAGTGGTCATGGGCGTGTCTCCTTAGATCCGGAGGACGCCGTAGTCGGTACCTGGGATGGGGGCGTTGAGGGTGGTGGCGAGGGCGAGGCCGAGGACTTGGCGGGTGTGGCGGGGGTCGATGATGCCGTCGTCCCAGAGGCGGGCGGTGGCATAGTAGGGGCTGGCCTCGTTGTCGTAGCGGGCTTCGACCTCCTGCCGGATGGCGTCGAGATGCGCCTCGTCGAGGGGCGTGCCTTGCTTTTGGGCGCTCTGGCGGCGGATGTCGGTGAGGACGCCGGCCGCCTGCTCGCCGCCCATGACGGCGATGCGGTGGTTCGGCCAGGAGAAGACGAAACGCGGGTCGTAGGCGCGACCGCACATCGCGTAGTTGCCGGCTCCGTAGCTGGCGCCGATCATGACGGTGAGTTTCGGCACCCGCGCCACGGCGACGGCGGCGACCATCTTGGCGCCGTCGCGGGCGATCCCTTCGTGCTCGTACTTGCGGCCGACGATGAAGCCAGTGATGTTCTGGAAGAAGAGGAGTGGGATGCGCTGCTGGGCGCAGAGCATGACGAAGTGGGCGCCTTTACGGGCCGACTCGGGGAAGAGGACGCCGTTGTTGGCGACGACGCCGACCGGGATGCCGTAGAGGTGCCCGAAGCCGCAGACGAGGGTCTGGCCGTAGTCGGCCTTGAACTCGCGCAGGCGGCTGCCGTCGAGGACGCGACGTAGCACCTGGCGGACATCGTACGGGTGGCGCGGGTCGGGCGGGACGATCGCGAGCAGTTCGTCCGGGTCCTCCTCCGGTTCGCGGATCGGGTCCCGTTGCCAGGGAGTTGGCGGCGGCGCGGGGCGCGGGGCGCTGAGCAAGTCGCGGGCGAGGGCGAGCGCTTCCGGCTCATCGTCGGCGATGTAGTCGACCACACCGCTGATCCGGCCGTGGACGTCGGCCCCGCCGAGTTCTTCCGCCGTGACCTCCTCGCCGGTGGCGGCTTTGACCAGGGGTGGACCGCCGATGAAGATCGTACCGGTCCCGCGGACAATCACCGCCTCGTCGCACATCGCCGGCACATACGCTCCGCCGGCGGTGCAGGAGCCGAGGACGATGGCGACCTGCCGTCGTCTTTGCGCCGACAGCAGCGCCTGGTTGCGGAAGATGCGGCCGAAGTGCTCCTTGTCCGGGAAAACCTCGCTTTGCAACGGCAGGAAGGCGCCGCCGGAGTCGACGAGGTAGAGGCAGGGCAGGTGATTGGCGGCGGCGATCTCCTGGGCGCGGACGTGCTTCTTGACCGTTATCGGGAAATAGGTGCCGCCCTTCACCGTCGGGTCATTGGCGACGACGACCACTTCCCTCCCGCCGATCCGCCCGATCCCGGTGACGATCCCCGCGCCGGGGCTGGCGCCGTCATACATTCCCTCCGCCGCGAGGGGTGACAGCTCAAGGAACGGCGACGCGGGATCAAGCACGCGCTCAATGCGTTCGCGGACGGGCAGCTTGCCGCGGGCGCGCTGCTTGGCGTGCGCGGCTTCTCCGCCGCCCGCGGCTGCATTGGCTAGACGTTCGTGGAGTTCGGCGACGGCAACGGTGTTGGTGTCGTAGTAGGCTGTTTGTTTCGCTGGTTCAGTTGCGATCATGGACTCACCTTTGAGTCGTCCGGTTAGCCGGACAGTGTTGTCAGACCGAGGACCGCTCCGTCAGGGCTATGAACTAGCCGCGAGGATACCACCCTCGTCGACGTGCTCAGGTAGTGTCAAGCACCCTCCGTTGCGCGCGAGAAAGGGCAGGAAGTCGTCCGCGTTCAGAAACTCGATGCCGATCGGACGACCGACGGCGTCGACGTCAATTCAGATGGACTCTTCCACCTCTATCGTCTCGGCGGCCTGTCCCTCATCAAGCGCGACGTAGGGCACGTTTTCGTCCGGCGAGAACTCAAACTGTCCAAAATTAGATGGTTGTCGATTATGCAACGTAGTAGGTTCTTCCGTCATCATCGCGGAGGTATTTCGGATCGAACAGTCCGCTGGCTCCGAGATCACCGTTCGGACGAAGATTGCAGTGGACGACGAAGATGAGGGAGTTGTGCTGGTCATGAAATCGAAGCGTGACGCTTTCAACATCCTCGGCTTCGGTTGCTAGCGCACGTGGTCTTCGATACTTGTAGCAGCAGGTATAGTTCTGATCTAGTACGCGCTCTATGAACTGCCCTCGTGAGAATCGTGCTCTGATATGGGCAGGGGTGGTGAGGATAGGAGGCAGTCCCATGGATGACGCATTCGCGCGCGAACTTGAAAGATAGCTCGGCAGCGTGCTCCATGGCGGGCTGGAGCCATACGAGTTGCGCAGGTGGTTCGCCAGCGCTTTGTGGGCGGCTGAAGGGTCTGCCGACGACACGCTCAAATTCGACTACGAGATCGAGAACATCATCGCGGAACGCTCCGGCGACCACATCACAGACAACGAGATGCTTGAGGCGTTGCGTCAGGCAACTGTCGCCCGTTTCGGCGGGATTCCGACGGGCGCTGTCGCATGAGCTTGCCAATTCTCTCATCATTGTGCAATTTCTGAGGGCGCGTGGAAGGACGAGTCGGCCATGCTACTGGAAATTCTGACTCTCGATCCGGACATTCCCGTGCGTGAGTTCAGCGACGAGGAGATCGCGCGGTTCCAGGAGCGGGACCGGCTTAACCCTGAAGCCGAGGCTATCGTTCGGCATTTCGAGGAGAACGACCGGCTCGTCCCGGCCGATGAACGTTGATCGGTCAACACCTCTCTTCAACCTCATTGCCCGTAAACGGCAATCACCCGAGTTACCAGGAAAATACTGATCACCATCGCTCGCGGTGGACCACGCTTGCCAGCGGCTTTCGGCCCCGCTTCAATGACGGCGACGGCACGTCCTGGGCGGGGTGGCCGATGGGGATGACGCCGACGGGGGTGACGTCGGGCGGGATGCCGAGGAGGGCGCGAAGGGCCTGGAAGTCGTGGACGCCGGCGAATCCGGCGGCGAGGAGCAGGGTCATGACCGCGCAGCCAATGTCCATGTGCCAATAAGGTATCGGCCACTCGATCTCGCTGCCGTCATCCTGCACCTTGTCCGGTTCCTGATAACGGCGGTGGTAGGCGGCCTCAGAGGTGCAGGGGACGACAAGGACCGGCGCGGCGGAGACGAACGGATGCATCCCTGCCTCGACGTAATACTCCTCGCCGCAGAGGCGAGCGATTTCCTTCCCGACCTCAGGATTCGTGACGACGACGAAGGATTGACCCTGGGTGTAGCCGGCGCTGGGGGCGCGGCGGGCCAAGTCGAGCATGCGGTCGATCGCCGCCGGATCGACTGGATCAGGCGCAAAGTTGCGGACCATCCGGCGTTTCTTGACGACCTCGGCGAATTCCATTCAGTGGCCTCCTATCGATCGATCCCGACAAGCGTTCACCGTGCAGTCTACGTGCTTGCGATATCGACCGATGTCGTGCTGTCCATCTAACCAATGCGAAACAGTGCTGTTCGGTGCTACGCTGCATCGGCGGTTCTTCAAGCAGTAAGGAGGTTGCGATGGTTTCTGCCGGCCCAATGAACGAGACAATGAAGATGACCGATGCCAAGCAGCAGTTCAGTCGGGTCGTCAATGCGGTCTTCCGCACCCAAAAGCGCGTGTTAGTGGAGAAGGGCGGCATCCCGGTGGCCGCGATCGTCTCGACCGAGGACTTGGAGCGTCTGAATCAACTCGACGCGGAGTGGGAGCAGGGGTTCGAGAGATCGGCGCCGCCTTCGAGGGCGTCGATCCGGCCGAGATTGAACGCGAGACGGAGAAGGCCCTAGCCGAAGTTCGGGCCGACATGCGTGCTGAACGAGACGCGGCAACCCAATCGTGATTCGGGCGGTCGTTGACGCCAATGTCCTCGCCTCGGGTTTCGCCGTATTCGAACGTCGAGCAGCACGCCCGGCGAGTTCGTGCGCCGGTGGCGAGTTCGGCGATTTGCCCTCGTCCTGTCCGATCATGTCTTGGATGAGACCAGCCGGACGCTGAGGAAACCGTACTTTCAGCAACACCTGACGGTCGCACAAGCGGCAAGCGCTGTCCAACTTCTCCGAGAAAAGGCGGAGCGGGTCATGATAACGGTCGTCGTCGACGGTGTGGCGACGCATCCCGAGGATGACCACGTGCTGGCGACGGTCGTTTCAGCGCGGGCGCGCTACCTCGTTACCGGCGACAAGAAGCGGCAACGTCTCAGGCGGTATCGAGGCGTGACCATCCTCAGTCCGCGGGACTTTCTGATTCTCCTCGACCGAATCGATTAATCGGGCAAGTGAACCACGACGGCTAGTCGAAGAAATCCCGGTCCTCCTCCTTCAGGTGCGCCTTGGCGGTGTCCTCGATGAAGTCGACGCCCATGCCGGGGCGGTCCCACACCGTGATGACGCCGTTCTCGACGATCGGGTCGGGGAGGCCGTCGACGATGTCGTACCACCAGGCAGGTTTGCCGGTCGGGTACTCGAAGGCGATGAAGTTGGCTGGCAAGGTGGCGCAGACCTGGACGAGGGCGGCCAGGCCGAGCAGGCCGTTGCCGGTGCCGTGGGGAGCCATCAGGACGCCGTGCAAATCGGCGTACTCGGCGATCCACTTCAGCTCGGCGATGCCGCCGACGTCGCAGGGGTCGGGGCCGACGACGGCGACGGCGCGACGCTCGATCAGCTCCTTGAAGTTGTGGCGTAGGTAGATCTGCTCGCCGGTGTGGATCGGGGTCGAGCTGGCGCGGGTCACCTCGCGGTAGACGTCGGCGTGGACCCACGGCACGTAGTCGCCGGTCAGCATGTCCTCCAGCCACATCAAGTTCAACGGTTCGACGGTGCTCGCGAAGCGGATGGCGTCGGGCAGCACCCAGCCGGGACCGCAGTCGAGGGCGAGGCCGATTTCGTCGCCGAGCACCTCTTTCATCGCCTCGGCGCAGGCGATGATGTGCTTCAGCCCCTTCTCGGTGAGCAGGCCACGGTCAGGGTGGGCGTGGAACGGCTGATCGATGGGGTCGACGTAGGAGAAGTCGGGGATCTGGGTCCGCATCGGGCTGTGGAAGGCGATTGCCTCCTTGATGATGGTGAAGCCTTCGGCGGCGGCTTTCTGCTTGGCGACGTCGGCCGCGTAGTCCTCGGGTTGATAGCCGGTCATCGGGAAACGGACGGCGCCGTTGTAGACGCGGACGCGGTCGCGCACCTTCCCCCCAAGCAGCTTGTAGACCGGGAGGCCGGCGGCTTTGCCGGCGACGTCCCAGAGCGCCATCTCGATCGCGCTGACGGCGCTGCCCCAGGGCTTGAAACCGCCGCGCTGGCGGATCTTGCGCATGATCCGTTCGACGTTGGTCGGGTCCTCGCCGATGAAGGCGCTCTTGAAGTGAAGCACGAACGGTTTGAGGTACGGTTTGTACGCCTCGACCTGGCCGTAGCCGCTGATTCCCTCGTCGGTGACGATGCGGACGATCGGGTTGTCGCCGATGACCGCGCACTTAAGGTCCGTGATCTTCACGCGCGAAATTCCTCCCCTCGCGGCATGCGCCGCCGTGCCTATTCGGACGCGTCGGTATCCTATGAGCGGTTGAGTTTCTGGGGAAGAGGGGATAAGGGTATCGGCTACGTCCGACGGTCAGCAGCGGTCTTCACCTATCCGGCGGCGGCGCCAGCAGGGCGACGAGCTGTCCGGCATCAGACAACTCAGCGCAGTTCCAGGTCAGGTCGACGAGCGCCGCGGCCCGCGCCGGCGACAGACTCTCGCCGGCCAGCCAGCGGAACTTCTCGATCAGCTCCTCGTCGGTCGGCGGATTGGCGGCGTCCCACTGGGCCTGAACCTCGCCAGAGTCGAAGACGGCTCCGTCGGCAGTCTCGATCCGCACCCGCGCCACGCGCTCGGCGGGGAAACGCGTGCTCAGCACCGGGTCATCCACGAGCTCGATGCGGTCGGCGAGTCGCAGGACACATGAATCCTGCAACCCATCGCCGTCGAGCTGGGCCAGTCCAAGTTGACCATGCGCCAGCGCGGCGGCGACGGGAAACGGCAGGCTGTACTGTGCTTCCTCGGTCGACGTTGGGCGCCGGCACGCGAGGCGCGTTGCCTGGTGAAAGGTCGTCACCTGGATCCGCACGATCGCGGCGATCGGGAGCGCGTGATTCCGTTGCAGCGCGAGGGCGCCCGTTATCGCCGGCTGCGCCCAGCGACAGACGGCCCACGGCTTGAAGAACTGCTCCCCGATCCGCCACCGCGTGCCGAGATCCGCCCAGGTGGCCGCGACCTCCGCCGCGTCGACTGTCACGGCTGGGGCGCCGGTGAAGCCGGCTTGTGCCAGCATCGCCGCGCTGACGCCGGTCATCGCCCCCCAACCGGACCCGTCCTTGAGCATGGTCGGATGGTCGATGCAACGCATCATCTGCGAGCGTGGGCCGTGGTACTCGGCGATGCCGAGCGCGTGTCTGGTCTGGTCGGCTCCAAGCCGAAAGGACCGGGCCATCATGGCCGCGCAGCCGAGGGCATTCCAGGCGCCGGAGGTGTGGTAGTCGCAGGCGGTGGCGTGCAGTGTCACGCCAGCCCGCAGCGCCACTTCGTAGCCAATAACTAAGGTGGTCAGCAGTTCCTGTCCGGAGACCGACCGGCCGCCGTCAACCGGCACGGTCACGAGCGCGGCTGGCACGACGGCGGCGCCGGCGTGCCCTTTGACCGCGAGGTAGCCGTCGTGGATGTCGAGCGAGTCGATGGTCATGCCGTTCGCCAGCGCCGCTCCGGGCGGCGAGACCGCGCGCCCATCGAGCCACAGCCTCGCTCCCCCACCACCGTAGGTCGCCGCCGCGAAGTCGTGAACGATGCGCGACAGTTCCGTCCGTCGACCCCCAAGGGCCGCCCCGAGTGTGTCGAGGAGGCAGCGTCGTGCGTGGGCGCGGGTATCGTCCGGCAGGTCGCGCCAGTGCGTCTCGTGGATGAACTCGATGGTTCCCATGATAGGGAGGGTTCCCTCCATCGGTTCTCTGGGCCGAGCAGGATCAGAGAACCTTGACATATTCCTGATTCACTCTTTGCAGACTCGGGTCGGTGCCGAGGAAAGCGTGTTTGGACATGTCGGCGGTGTAGCGGCTGGCCGGTGGTGTGCGGCCGAGTGCCTCGGCCATGGCCCGGATGTGGTGCGGGCCGGCGCCGCAGCAAACGCCGAGGTAGCGGATTCCCAGGTCGTACGCTTCCCGCGCGAAATCGCTGATCTCGTACCGATTGCAGGTGAACGGATCCAGGGCGGTGGGGAACGGCCGCCCGCCTGGTGCAGACGGATACGCGGGGTCGCGCAGCGATTGGAACGACGGCTCCTCGTCGTGCGTGCGATAGGGCACCGGCAGCGCCGCGACGTGCCCGTTGACCCGCTGTCGGATTGCCCCCAGCAGCGGCAGCATCGTCCGCGGCCCGCGGATGCAGTTGAGCCCGACGACATCGGCGCCCGCGTCCTCAAGCCGGGCGCATGCCTCCGCCGGCGACCATCCTTCGCGCGTCGCCGGTTCCTGATGAATGGCGAGCGTGATCACGGCCGCCTTTCCGGCCTGTTTGATGACGTCGAGCGCGATCAGCGCTTCCTCGCCCCACGAGAACGTCTCGCCGATGACGAAGTCGACGCCGGCCTCGACTGCCCAGCCGACCTGCTCCTCGAACATAGCGCGGACATTCCGGCGCGCCGCATCGTCCCCGGTAAAGACATTGGTATTGCAGATGTCGCCGGCGAAGAGCGCACCGCTCTCGGTCGCGACCGCTTTGGCAATCGCGAGGGCCTGGCGGTTCATCTCCTCCAGCAGGTGTTCCTTGCCGATCAAGCGGAGTTTTTCGCGGTGAGCATAGTAGGTGAAGGCCTCAACGACGTCCGAGCCGGCATGGACAAACTCGCGGTGGAGCTGGGCGACGAGATCCGGGTACTCCAGCACGACCTCAGGGACAAAGGCCCCTGCCTGCAGGTAGCCTCGTCGCTCAAACTCGAAGAGATAGCCTTCGGCACAGATGACCGGCCCCCGCGCGAGCCGGTCTAAGAGCCCTATTCGATCCACCGATTCCTCCTCACGCATCTCCGACTTCCTCCAAACACAGTATGGTTGCGTCCGGTCTCGCTGGCGCTTAGGTCCGATACACGACCGCCTCGTTGCGAAAGAGCGGGTGGAAGGTGGGGTCCGTGATCGCCGCTCGGTCGGCCCGGAATGCCGCGATTGGGTACTCTGTTCTCCCATCCAGGGCAAGCTCGCTTAGGATCCGGCCGATGAGCGTCGCGAACTTGAACGCATGGCCACCGTCGACGGCTATGGTGATCCGCGGATGGCCCGGAACAGCGTCGATGACGAAGTGGCGATCGGGCGGCATCGTGTAGAGACAGGTCTTGGTGTAGAGCTCTGGGCCGAGGAAGCGCGGGATGTGGGCTTCAAGGAAGCGGACGAGTCGGTCATGGGTGCGGGGGTTTGGCTCAAAGGTCCGGGTCTCGGCGGTGACCTCCTCGCCGCCGGCATCCTGACCGGCCTTGGTGGCGACCTCGCCGTAAACGGGAAAGCCATAGAAGCCCTCTGGCGCCCGCCAGATCCAGATCGGGAAGCGATCGGGAGCGAATTCGCGCAGGTAGGGAGTGGCGAAATAGGTGACCTGCTCCTGCGTGACCGTGAGTGGCCACTCGATCCCGAGGCTGCCAAGGAGCGTATTGGTCCACGCCCCGGCCGCAACCACGACATGGGCAGCCGTGAAGACGGCCTCATCAGTCACCACCTCCACCGACTCCCCGTTGGGGCGAAGGGCGCGAATGGGAAGGCGATCGCGAATGGTCGCCCCGTGCAGGCGGGCGAGCGCGACGTGGACCGCATTGGCCTTGCGCGCATCCACCAGACCGCTGTCGGCCTGGTAGAGCCCGCGGGCGTCCTCAGGCAGCCGGAATTGCGGCCAGCGGTGCATGATCTCCGCGGCGCTCAACTCCTCGTAGGGGATGCCGTGCGCCGCCATCGTCGCGGCGCAGTGCGATAGGTCCTTGGGGCCGGTCGTCCCGATCAGCTCCAGGTCCAAACCTCCAGTCTTATGGACGATCTGGACACCGGATTCAGCTTCGACCTGACTCCACAGGTCGTAGGCGGGCGCTGCCAGGACGGTATAGGTTGGGTCGTGGTAGGAGTGGCGGATGATCCGGGAATGATCCTGGGAGCTGCCGCGCTCGTGGCCGAGCCCGAACTGCTCGATCGCCAGCACGCCGTCCCCGGCCCGCCGCGCCAGCCAGTAGGCCGCGGCACTGCCCAATCCCCCACACCCGACGACGATCACGTCGTAGCCGCGTCGCATCTGATCTCCGTCCTTATAGGTCGTGAGACGTGAGTCGTGAGTAGTTCGCCCGTCGATACTCACGACTCACGTCTCACGTCTCGCAACTCACGTCTTACGACTCACGACCCGATCACCCCTTGCTCCTCGAGGTAGGCGCGGGCCACGTCCTCCGGTTCCTCGCCGCCGTCGTCGACCTGGAAGTTGAGGTCGGCCATCGTCGCGTTGTCGATCCGGCCGGCCAACTTGTTCAGCACGTCGCGAACCGCCGGGTCTTGGTCGAGGAGATCCTGGCGGACGATCGGAGCGGCGAAGTAGGGCGGGAAGAAGCTCAGGTCGTCCTCCAGGAGCACCAGGCCCAGGGCCGGGATGCGCCCGTCGGTCGCGAAGGCGGAGATGACGTCGCCCTGCCCCGAGTCCAACGCCTGGTAGACGAGCCCGGGATCCACGCCCACGGTCTCCCCGAACTCGAAGCCGTAGGTCGCCGTCATCCCGGGCAGACCGTCGGGTCGCTCCAGGAACTCCTGGGTACCGACGAAGATCAGATCGCCAGCGTGGGGCGCCAGGTCGGAGATGGTCGTCAGACCGAGTTCGGTCGCGGTCTCCGGACGCACGGCCATGGTGTAGGTGTTGTTGAAGCCGAGGGGATCGAGCCAGGTAACGCTGAACTGGGCCTCGTACTCGGCCTTGACGATCTCGTAGACGGTGTCCATGCCCGCCATTCCGCCGGTGGCCGGGGATGCGACCGGGGCGGCCGTGTCCGCGCCTGGGGTGGCCGCGGGAAGGGGCAGATTCAGGATGTTGATCAGGCCGGTCCCGGTGTACTCGACGTAGGTGTCGACCTCCCCGGCGAGTAGCGCCTCGTGAACGATGTTGGTTCCGCTGAGGCCCAGCTGCCGCTCGACCGGGTAGTCGGCGTCCTCGAGCAGCAGCGCGAGCATCTCGCCGACGAGCAACTGCTCGGTGAACTGCTTCGAGCCGACCGCGACCGTCGGCGTGTCTTGGGCCACGGCCAGCCTCAGCCGACCCTGGGTGGCGACCACCACCGCCCCGCCGGCGACGACCCCCAGCAGCGAGCGGCGGTCGATCCTGCCGGCTGGGGGAATGGCGTCTTGCATCTTCATCATGGTCCTCTCCTCAACGCTGTTGCGTCCACACGGCCGGCGACGTTGCCGGCGCGCTGCATCGTACCCGACGATCGGGCAAGGGGCCTCCTTCCACTCGCTCCAACGCACTCGCCGCGGCTACCGCCTGGCCTCGACCTGGAGGCCGTTCGGGATGACCAACCGGCGAAGTTGGCTCATCCCGACCTCAGTGGCCATCGCCAGCGCCGCGATCGGCACGGCCCCGGCCATGAGGACCGGATAGTCCACCAGCGCCAGCCCTTGCAGGATCAGGTCCCCGAGTCCGCCCCCGCCGATGAAGGCCGCCAGCGTCGCCAGACCGATGTTCTGGACTGTCGCGGTCTGGATCCCGGCGAAGAGGACGGGGCTGGCGAGCGGGAGCTCGACCATGAAGAGCAGTTGGGCGTTGCTGGTTCCCATGCCACGGGCGGCGTCGATGACGGCGCGGTCGGTGCCGCGGATGCCGACGTAGGCGTTGAGGAAGATCGGCAGGATCGCTCGGATCGTCAGCGCGAAGAGCGCCGGGCGGAAGCCGATGCCGAGGAACGGGAGCATCAGGGCAAGGATCGCGAGGCTGGGGATCGTCTGGCCGATCGCCGCCAGCCAGGTCAGCGGCTTGGCCAGCAGGGCGATGCGGCTGGCCAGCACCGCCAGCGGCAGCGCGATCAGGATGCCGAGCAGGACCGAGTAGATCGTCAATTCGACGTGCTGGATAAACAACTCGGAGAACCTATCCCAGTTCGCGCGGATGTAGTCGATGAAATCGAGGGGGTTGTCGCCCATCGTGTTACCTCACCCCCTCCCGGTTCGCCGGACATCGCGCCGCAGGAGGTCGCCGAGCAGGGCCAGACCCCCATCCGCGATCAGGGCGAGGGCGGAAGCGACCAGCGCGCCGGCGTAGATACGGTGGCTGGCGGCCTCGCTGGGCATCCGGCTGATGCCGTCGAAGATCAAGCGGCCGAGGCCGCCGGCGCCCACCACCGAGGCGATGGTGGCGATGCCGACCGCGGCGACGGCGGCCACCCGCACCCCGGCCAGAATGACGGGCAGCGCCAGCGGCAGCTCGACCATCGCCAACCGCTGGGCGCCGGTCATGCCCATGCCGCGGGCGGCATCGAGCGTGGCGGGCGGCACGTCGTCGATCCCGGCGACCGTGTTCCGGACGATGGCGAGCAGGGAGTACATCGCAAGCGCGATGATGACGGTCGTGCTCCCGAGGCCGGTGTAGGGAATCAGGATCGCGAAGAGCGCTAGGCTGGGCACGGTGTAGAGCACGCCGGCCGTGCCGATGATCGGCCCTTCGAGCCAGCGGACCCGAGTGATCAGGATGCCGGTCGGGATGCCGATCAGGACCGCGACGAGCAGGCTGATCGCCACCAATTCGATGTGCTGCTGGGTCAGCTCCCAGACCCGATCCGGGTGCTCACGCAGGTAGTCCATCACCCGACCCTTTGTCCACAATCGGGATGGACTCCTCGGCGGCGAGCGTTTCGCCCAATACGGCGGCGAGTCCCTGGTACGAGAGATAGCCGGTGCGCGCCCCCGCGTCGTCGGTGATCCAGATGCCGTCCCCGTTCGCGTGCGGCCGCAAGCCCACTTCCCGGCTGGCGTCGAGGACCGAGAGCTTGCCGGGTAGGGTCAAGCCGTCAACCGTCGCATCGCTGGGCGCCGGCTCGGCCACTTCAGCGAGGCTTGTGAACTGCAAGTCCCGGAGACCGCGATCCTCGCCGATGAACGCGGTCACGAATGGTGCGGCCGGGCGTCGAAGGAGGTCGGCCGGCGTGCCGTTCTGGACGATGCGCCCGTCGTCCATCAGCACAATGCGATCACCCAGCAGAAAAGCCTCGCTGATGTCGTGCGTGACAAAGACGATGGTCTTGTGTACTTCCGCTTGAATGCGGCGGAGCTCGCGCTGGAGTTGCTTGCGGGTGATCGGGTCGACCGCGCCGAACGGCTCGTCCATGAGCACGATCGGCGGGTCGGCTGCCAGCGCCCGCGCTACGCCGACGCGCTGCTGCTGCCCGCCGGAGAGCTGGCGGGGGTAGCGGTCGGCAAACAACTCCGGCGGCAACCCGACGAGGGCGAGCAGCTCCTCGGCCCGCTCGCGTCGCTTGCGGCGCGGCCAGCCGAGCAGGCGCGGCACGACCGACACGTTGTCGGCGACCGTGAAGTGCGGGAACAGTCCGCCTTGCTGAATCACGTACCCGATACTGCGCCGCAACTCCACGACGTCCATGGCGCGGACATCGCGTCCGTTGACCACGATGCGCCCCTCGGTCGGTGTTTCCAAGCGGTTGATCATCCGCATTGTGGTGGTTTTCCCGGAGCCGGACGGGCCGATCAGGACATGGAGTTCACCCGCCCTCACCTCGAAGCTGACGTCGTCCACCGCCCGCACTATCTGCCCGTGGGAGGCGAAGGTCTTGGATACGTGATCGAGCGTAATCATCGGTCCAGTACCTGCCGCAACGGTGCCCCAACGGATCGCGTCTGGTCGCGGACCAGCAACGTCCCTCCACGGACCGCCACACGGCCATCAATCTGTGCTCGTTCTGGTCTGCCATTATTGCCGACCGGTGTACGATCTGCAATGTAGCCACGAGATCCCCAGCCTGCATCGATGACCGTCATGTGCGGCGATGCTGAGCACGGTCAGGTGGTCGAGCATGCCATGTCTGGTCCGTCCCACCGAGCCAAGCTGGCAGCGGCGCCGGTGGGTTTGTGATGAAGGACGTTCGGTGTTCTTCACGCGCAAAAATCCTCCCGGCGCGGCATGCGCCGCCCTGCGGCTGTCGAGCGGCGGTATCGTAGGGGAGGACGCGCGACCAGAGAATAGGGAACGAGGAGGCCCGCACGCGAGTCACGCTATGATGAAGGCTTGAAGTGCCTGCATAACCTGCTCGACGGCGCGGACCGAAGCCGCGATGTCTCCAGGGACGTCGAGGCTATGGTCCGCGTTGTCGATGATCATCGTGTCGTGACCGGCAGCCCTCAGTTCGTCGAGACAGGCTCGGTCATAGTGCGGGTCGGTGGCGCCGATCACGAGCAACGACCGTCCGTCGAAATCGATCATCTGGGCGCGGAGGATGTCCTCTGCCAGCAACGGCGTCAGCCAGACCGCGCGGGTCCGAGCTGTTGGCGGTGGCTCTCCTGTCAAGAGATGGCCCATGGCGAGCGTGCCCAGCGACTTGCCGATCATGATCAGATCGTCATACGGGCGCTGGCTGAGGGCAGAACGGAAGGCGGCGGACGCGTCGTCAAGTAACCAGGCTCGCTGCTTGTCTCGCGGCAGGTCCAAGAAGCCATCGCGGCGGTTGTAGGCGTATTCGACCCGGAAGACGTCGGCGCCGGCGTCCAGCAGTAGGCTCTCGGCGTAGTAGACGAGCGGCATGTCGCAGGTGTAGCCGAAGCCTGGCAGCATGACGGCGAGATGGTCCGTTTCGCCATCCTGGCGGACGATCTCGTTGGGAACCGGCTCGCCGCTATGACCTGAGATCTGAAGGCGTTCGAACTGCACGAATTGCTCCATCTCGTTGCCGTGGGCGATTTACTCGCGCATGGCGCGTTCGAGGTCTCGCCGTACGTGGATGATGCGGGAGACAAGCAGCTCGGCGTCCGTCGCGCGATAGACGATGACGTGTTGGCCAGTGATGTAGCTACGCGTGCCCGGGCCGAACTCGTGGCGCGTCCGATTCGGCGTGCTGAGAAAGGCGAATGCTACGGCGTGACGTTATCCGCGACCGGCTTTCTCGCGCGCGCTTTCGGCGGCGCGCTGCACGATGAGTTCCATATGCTCGGGCGTCAGTTCGACGCTCTCTTCGCGCTCGAACTGCGCGAAGCCTTTCGCCACGGAGGCCTTGAGTTGCCGAGCGCGCTGATCCCGCTCCGCCATGAAGCGCAGCGCTTCCTCGACGACTTCGCTCGCGCCGCCGTACTCGCCGGATTCGACCTTCTCTTGAATCATCGCTTCGAGACTGGGATTGAGTCGAACGTTCATGGTGATGCCTCCGCGGACCAGCATACCGATTCTCGCGACGAGCCACAGAAGGTTCCTCACTCCACCAAGCCCATCTGGCGGGCGATGACGTATTTGAGGATCTCGCTCGTGCCTTCGCCGATGGTGAGCACCTTGGCGTCGCGGTAGAAGCGGGGAACGGCTGACTCCTCGATGAAGCCAAAGCCGCCGTGGATCTGCATGTTTTCCTCGGCGGCGCGGACGGCGACCTCGGAGGCGAAGAGTTTCGCCATGGCCGCTTCCTCGGTGCAAGGCTTGCCGGCCTCTTTGAGCGCCGCGGCGCGATAGGTCAGGAGGCGCGCGGCGTCGATCTGGGTTTTGAGGTCGGCCAGCTTGAAGTGAATCGCCTGCTGCCGGGCGATCGGCGCGCCGAAGGCGACGCGCTCCTTGGCGTAGACGGTCGCCTGTTCGAGCGCACCCTGGGCCAGGCCGACCGACATCGCGGCGATGCCGACTCGGCCGCCGTCGAGCGTGGTGAGGAAGACGCGGGCGCCCTTGCCGAGGGGGCCGAGCAGCGCCTCATCGGGCAGGCGGCAATCGGCGAAGACGACCTCGCGGGTGTCCGAGGCGTGCCAGCCGAGCTTGCGGTAGGGATTCTGGGGCTCGTAACCGGGGGTGCCGGTCGGCACGATGAAGGTGCTCAGGGCGGTACTGCCGCCGTCGGTCGCCGTCCGCGCGGTGGCAATGCAGAAGCCGCTCAAGTCGTTGCCGGCGTTGGTGATGAATGCTTTGGTGCCGTTGAGGACCCAGCAGTTCTCCTCGCGGCGAGCGGTCGTCTTCGCGGCGCGGATGTCGGAGCCCGCCCCCGGCTCGGTGCTGGCGAAGGCGCCGAGGATCTCGCCCTGGGCGAGTGGCACGAGGAAGCGCTGCTTTTGCTCCTCGTTGCCGAAGAGCAAGATCGGCTCGCCGCCGAGAGAGACGCTGGCGCCGACGGTGACGGCGACCGACGAATCGATCCGGGCCAACTCCTCGATCACGATCGCCTGGGCGACCGCGCCCGCGCCGAGCCCGCCGTATTCCTCGGGGAAGGCGACGCCCATCGCGCCCAGTTCGCCCAGTTGGCGGATTACCTCGGTCGGGAAGAGGTGCTGCTCGTCCCACGCGGCGGCGTGGGGCGCGATCTCGCTCTCGGCGAACTCGCGGACGGTGTCGCGCAGGGCGCGTTGGTCGTCGGTCAGGTCGAAAGTCAGGCTCGAGGACATCGGTGGCCTCCTGATCGTCTGTGCCGCCCCGTCGCGGCTCGTCAGCGACAAGTGTATCGCGCAAGACCCGTTCCCCAATGGGTGTACGGACAGAAAGAACGAATGTGCTATGATGGGAATCAGATCGTTGATAGGTCGGTTGCGGAGGGGGAGAGTCGTGGTTGCCGCGGTCACATGCCTGCCAGACCGACGGTTGCGAGTTCTGCGCGACGGGTCGACGAGGGGCGGCTGGGAACTCGTGATGGGCGAGCCGGATTCGCGTCTGCGTGGGCACGTGACGGCGTACCACGGCTACGTCGAGATGATGGCATATCCGGTGCGCGGCTGGGAGCTGCCGTCGCCGGAGGTGCCGCTCATCATCAACTTCGGATCTCCCTTCCGCATGAGCAACGCTGCTCAACCGACGCGCTGGACAACACACGGCAGCTTTCTGGCAGGATTGCACGACGTCGCGGCGTTCCACGAGTCGACCGGGACAGCCTATTGCCTCCAGGTGAACTTCACGCCCATCGGCGCGTACCGGTTCTTCGGCGTGTCGATGGGGGAGTTGGTCAATCGCGTTGTCGCACTCGACGATCTCGTCGGGCCGATGGCGCGGCGGTTGGAAGAGCGGCTATTCGAGGCGTCGAATTGGACCGCCCGGTTCGCGATCATGGACGGGTTCATTGCTGCCCGGATGGACGAGGCGAGACCAGCTGACGCGGACGTCGCGTGGGCATGGCGGCAAATCGAGGATGCGGGTGGCAGCGTTGCGGTGACCGCGCTGGCGGAGGAGATCGGCTGGAGCCGAAAGCACCTCGTCGCGCGGTTCCGAGAGCAGGTGGGGATGCCGCCGAAGCAGGTGGCGCGGATCGTTCGGTTTCATCGCACGATGCGCCTGCTCGATCGGGACAACGCGATCGACTGGGCGGATCTGGCGCATCGCTGTGGCTACTATGACCAGTCACACTTGATTCGTGACGTGCGCCAGTTTGCCGGCTGCACGCCGACGGAGTTGTCTCGGGCGCGGCTGGATGCACTGGTTCCGATCGCGGTGTGAGCCTTGGCCAAGCTGATCGCGGGTAACATTCGTCCAAGACGGCCCGAGGGCGAATCCCTACACTCTGAAGAGCGTAAGCAGTCGCGTGGGATTTGCAGGAAGGAACAACGAGATGACCGAGAATGGACGAGCCACGATGCCGAATGTCTTTCCGATCCTGATCTACCGGGACGTGCCCGCCGCCATCGAGTGGCTGCTCAGCGGGTTTGGCTTCGAGAAACGGCTCGTGGTGACGAGGCCGGACGGGACAATCGGCCACGTCGAGCTGGGACTCGGTGCTGGCGCAATCATGTTGGGAGCGGCGAACGGCGAGCCAGGCGCCGGCGGTCCGCCCGATGGCGGAACCGTCTACGTCACGATCGACGACGTCGACGCGCACTGCAAGCGAGCGAGAGCGGCGGGCGCGGACATCCTCAAGGAGCCATATGACACCGACTACAACTCACGCGAATATACCGTGGGCGACCCGGAGGGGCGCGTCTGGACCTTCGGCACGTATCTACCAGGCGTAGACGTATGACCGCGACCACGGCTGTTGCCGGCCAGTCAAGGTAAGATGGCCCTGACGGAGCGTATTCTTGATGGTCGATGACCTGATTGCGCGGCTGCGCTCGATCTGCCTGGCCTTGCCGGAGGCGACCGAGCAGGAGACCTGGGAGGCTCCCACCTTTCGCGTGCGCGGCAAGATCTTCGCCATGCCGAGGCAGGATGACGGCCGTCTCTGCTTCTGGTGCAAGGCACGGCCAGGGGTGCAGACGATCCTCGTCGGTGCGGACCCCGACTGGTTCTTTGTCCCGCCGTACGTCGGGGGCAACGGCTGGATCGGGGTCCGGCTCGACGCCGAGGTCGATTGGGACGAGATCGCCGAGCTGATCGAGGAGAGCTACCGGATGACGGCTCCGAAGCGGCTTGCGGCACTGCTCGGCTGAAAAGAGCGGGTTGAAGTGCATTTTTTTACGTGAAGCGAAGATGATCTGAAGGCTATGGGACGACATCGGCGTTTGGGGTCTTGCCCTCTTGCGCCTTCCGGCGAGCGGCTTGTTGGATCTCATCACGGAGCCCGGCGGCGTATGGTCGACCCTCTCCGCGCTCGACTTGCTCACGTCCAATGGCGAGAGCGGCGCGCAACCGCTGGTGCTGGTCATGCTCTTCCATCAGGCGCAGTGCCTCGCGCACAACCTCACTGGCGTTGTTATAGCGGCCGCTGGCGACCTTCTGGCGGACCATTGCTTCCAGGTGCGGGGTCAGGCTGACGTTCATAGGTGGGGCCTCCTTCGATGCATCATAGCAAAGATCGCTGATCTTTGGCCGATGGCGGAGCGGTTTCAAGCGGCTATAATGGGTCACCGGAGACGCCCGCGCCGCGAAAAGGGCGGGCGTCGATAACGCGCCGGCCCTCTGCTTGCACCGCGGCGGCAGGAAAAATGCAGGGCAGGGCGCAACGGACAGCGCCGCCAGCGGCCAGCCCTCGACCGCCGTCACTCCCCGCACCTCGCCGATGGTTGGCCGCTGACGGATCGACAAAGGAGCGGTCAATGGCGACCGAGACGACACGCGCCCCGGACAAAGCCGTCCAGGGGGCCTTCCAGAACGGTGCGGTGTCCCGAAACGGCGCTGCCACGGTCCATCTCCCACTCGATACGGTCGACGTCGGCGCCGGCACGATCACGGCGCACGTCGCGCCCGCGTCCGCGGGCGATGCGGGTCTTCCTCTCGAGACGCTGCGCGAGATGTACTGGTATTTGGCGCTGTCGCGTGCGCTGGACGAACGAATGTGGCAGTTGCAGCGGGCGGGGCGCGCGGCGTTCATCGTTTCGGCGCAAGGGCACGAGGGGGCACAAATCGGCGCCGCCTATGGTCTGGACCGCACGAAGGACATCCTGCTGCCCTATTATCGCGACCTGGCGATCAGTTTGGCCTTTGGGCTGACGGCGCGGGACGTGATGATGGCCGCGCTAGCGCGGGCGGAAGACCCGACCTCCGGCGCCCGGCAGATGCCGGCGCACTATGGTTCGGCGAAGCTGCGGATCATCACCAGCTCGAGCCCGGTAGCCACCCAGATTCCGCACGCGACCGGTACAGCCTACGCCGCCAAACTGCGAAACACGGGACAAGTTTCGCTGGTTTGCTTCGGCGAAGGCGGGTCGTCCGAAGGCGACTTCCACGAAGCGTGCAACTTCGCGGGGGTCCACAGGCTCCCGGTCATCTTCTTTTGTGAGAACAACCGGTACGCGATCTCCGTGCCGCTCGATTGCCAAATGGCGATCGACAACGTGGCTGACCGCGCCGCGGGCTACGGATTCTCCGGCGTGGTGGTCGACGGGACCGACGTGCTGGCCGTCTACCAGACGGTGGCGGAAGCGGCCGAGCGCGCGCGGCGTGGCGAGGGGCCGACGCTGGTCGAGGCGAAGCTGTACCGCTTCAACCCGCACACCTCGGACGACGACGACCGTACCTATCGCAGCCCGGAAGAGGTCAAGGCGTGGCGAGCGCATGACCCGCTAACCCTCTTTGAGGCGCGGCTGCGCGAGGTCGGCGCCTTCGATGGTGACTCGCTAGCCGAAATGAAGTCCCGGGTGAAAACCGAGGTCAACGCGGCGACCGAGGCCGCCGAGGCGGCGCCCTTCCCCGACGCCGCAACCTTCGACCGACACGTCTACGCCGAGGATTAGGCGTTAGAGGTTAGGCGTTAGGGATGACGACGACGTTCTCCTAACGCCGAACGCCTCCAGAGGAGTTGGCATGGCACAGGTGATGGACCGGGCGGTGGTTGCCGAGCCGGCTGACATCGGGCCGACGAAGTCGCTCGTGGAGGCGATCCATGACACGTTGGCCGAGGAAATGCGAGCGGACGAGCGGATCGTCGTGCTCGGCGAGGACGTGGGGCGCCGGGGCGGCGTCTTTCGCGTCACGGTCGGGCTCTTCGAGGAATTCGGCGCGGCGCGAGTGATCGACACCCCGCTCGCCGAATCGGGGATCGTCGGCAGCGCGATCGGGATGGCGCTCAACGGGCTGCGCCCGATCGCGGAGATCCAGTTCCTGGACTTCATCCACCCGGCGATGGACCAGATCATGAACGAGGCGGCGCGCATCCGCTATCGTTCGAACAACGACTTTTCCTGTCCGATCGTGATCCGCGCGCCCTTCGGCGGGGGTGTCCACGGCGCGCTCTACCACTCGCAGTGCATCGAGGCGGTCTTCGTTCACATCCCAGGATTGAAGGTCGTGGCGCCGGCCACGCCCGCGGACGCCAAAGGGCTGCTGCGTAGCGCCATCCGCGACGGCGACCCGGTGCTTTACCTCGAACACAAGAAACTCTACCGGTCAATTAAGGGACCAGTGCCGGACGGCGACTACGATGTCCCGCTGGGCGAAGCGCGGATCGTCCAGGAAGGGACTGACGCGACGATTGTCGCCTACGGGCTGATGGTGCACGAGGCGGAGAAGGCGGCGGCGGAGGTCACGACCGAAACCGGAGCCAGCATCGAGTTGATCGACTTGCGCTCGCTCAAGCCGCTGGACGAGCGGGCGATCCTCGAATCGGCCAAGAGAACGGGCAAGATGCTCGTCGTCACCGAGGCGAACCGGCTCTGCTCAGTCGCGAGCGAGGTGGCGGCCATCATCGGCGAGGAGGCATTCGCCTACCTCGATGCGCCGGTCATGCGTGTCACCGCGCCAGATGTACCCGCTATGCCCTTCAGCCCACCTCTGGAGCACGCCTTCATGATCGACGCCGAGAAGATCGGCGCGGCCCTACGTAGGTTGATCGCGTATTAGGCGTTAGGGCTGAGGCGTTCGGCGTTCGGGACAACGTCGTCGTTCCCCTAACGCCTAACGCCTAACGCCTCGCCCGGAGAAGAGCCATGCCGACGGAGACCGCGACCACGATCACGATGCCGCAGCTTGGGGAGAGTGTGACGGAGGGAACGATCGGGACCTGGCTGAAGCACGTCGGGGATCGGGTCGAGAAGTACGACCTGCTGGTCGAGGTCGAGACAGACAAGGTCAACACCGAGATTCCGTCGTCGGTGGCCGGGGTGCTGGTCGAGATCCTGGTCGATCCGGCGACGACGGTGCCGGTCGGGACCGCGTTGTGCCGGATCGAGCAGACGGAGACCGATGACGTCACGGGTGAGACGCGGGCAGACGCGGCGTCCGCGGCGATCGATGGCGCCGGCGCCGGCGGCGCCAACGGCCACGCGGCGTCTGCCCCGCGGTCATCGATGAGCGAATTCCGGCGAGCGGGGGAGATCGCGGACGAGATGGAACTGTTGCGCGCCCGTTCGTCGCCGGTGGTGCGGCGGATCGCGGAGGAGCACGGGGTCGACATCTCCCAAATTGACGGCAGCGGCGTCGGCGGTCGGGTCACAAAGCAGGACATCCTTGCCTTCGTCAAGCGCACGCCGGAGCCAGCAGCCGTCCGTGCGGCAGCATCTTCCCCGCCAACCGCGCCGCCACCTGAGACGCGGCCCGCCGTGGAGCGCTCGCCGGTCCAGATCCTCCCCGGCGACGAGATCATCCCGGTAACGCCGATGCGGCGGCTGATCGCCGAGCACATGGTGCGCTCCGAGCGGACGGCGCCGCATGTGACCTGCGTCATGGAAGTGGACATGACCAACGTCGTCGCCTACCGAACGGCGCGTAAGGAGGAGTTCGCGCGGCGGGAGGGGATCGATCTGACCTACTTGCCCTTCGCGGTCAAGGCGGCGACGCTGGCGCTGCGCGACCACCCGCGCTTGAACGCGGTGTGGGGCGAGGAGCGGATCATTCACCGCGGGGCGATCAACGTCGGGGTCGCGGTCGCGCTTGACGACGGGCTGATCGTGCCGGTGATCAAGCACGCCGACCGGCTAAGCATCGCCGGGCTGATGCACGCCGTGGCCGAGTTAGCAGCAAAGGCGCGGGCCGGGACGCTGACGCCGGACGAGGTGACCGGCGGCACCTTCACCATTAACAACCCCGGCACCTTCGGTTCGCTCGTCTCAACGCCGATCCTAGTTCAGCCACAGGTGGCGATCCTTTCGACCGAGGCGATCATCAAGCGCCCAGTCGTGATCGACGACATGATTGCCATTCGCTCGATGATGAACCTCTCCCTCAGCGTCGACCACCGCGCCGTCGATGGCCTCGCCGCCACGCGCTTCTTGCAGTCTGTAAAGCGCTGGCTCGAGGGCGTGGACGGTGGAATGTCGCTGCACTGAAGGTGTATGCCATTTGACGATCGGCGGCAGCCCACGGCGACAGGTCGTTACGCCAGTGCGAGGAACGCGGCGTCACGATCTTCGTAGAAGTGCTCTATCGTCTCGCGGTGGTCTCGGAGCAGCGCCTCGATTGTCGCCGTCGAAGCGTTCCCAACACGCAACCAGACGGTCTTGGGCGGATGTCCATAGAGCAGACTCATTTGATGAAAGTCAGAGTCTTTGGAGACGATGATTAAATCGTGTACAGCGGCATTGTGCCAAATTGATAGATCGTCCGCCTCGGCGAACTGTAGATACCGCACATGCACGGAGTCTTGGTACAGATCAGACAGATTGCGGACGAGTTTGAACGACAGATTTTGGTCGAAGAGCAATCTCAAGGGACTTTAGAGAGCGGGGATGGCCATGAGTTTACGCTCACGGTCGGCGGCGAATGCCAGGCAGGCGCGGATGTCCTCACGGGTAAGCTCCGGAAAATCGGAGAGAATCTCCTCCTCGGTCATGCCCCCGGCCAGATACTCGAGCACGTCCTGAACGGTAATGCGCATGCCTCTTATGGTCGGCTTGCCGCCGCGCTTTCCCGCGTCGATAGTGATGTGCTCACGGTAGTCCATGGTTGGCAGTGTAGTCTCGTCTCTGAAGAGTATCAAGCATGCGCTGGTATGCCCAGCGCGGCTAGAAACCACTTCCTGTCGCAATGCGTTGTTGCCATCACCGTCCGCGATCGGACGGTGATGGCATGTGACGACGCGCGCGAAAGGAGGGATCGACCACCGCGGTCACGGAGCGACGGCATTGCTGGATAAGGTTAGGGGCACAGTTCCATGAGACGTACGATCATTGCGCTACTCGTGACATTCGGACTTGCAGGCGCCGCCCTGGCAGTGAGCACACCAACAGCGTTCGGCCAAGACGGAGGGTCGCTGATCATCGGCGTATCGACCTGTCCACAAGGCTACGATGGCGACGACTTCGCCGCCGACTGCACGGCCCTTCCGGCCGCTCCCATCGACTTTTCGATCGGCACGCCGAATACGGGGAACGTCGAAACGACCACCACCGGTGGCGATGGGCTGGCGACCTTCGCGCTGGCGCCGTACGACCTCGACCCGACCGGACCGGACACGGTCACCGTCGGCGAACCGGCCGCGCAAGCGCTTGAGTACGCGGTCTTCTGCACGAGCGGCGGCGTGGCGCTCGATTTCTCCTACGAGACCCTCGACTTCGAACCGGGCGGTCCGCTCTTCGGCATTCGCTTCGACTTCGAAACGGGCGATGATATCGCCTGCGAGTGGTACAACATCCCGCAACCCATGAACCCCGGCGATGACGACGGTGACGAGGTTGGCGAGCTCCCGAACACCGGAATCGGCGCCGGCGTGATCGACGATGACCGGTCCGGCGACCTCTTGGCGATGACGATGCTGTTGGGACTGGTCGGCTGGGCAGCCCACGGCCTGCGCCGGCGGGCGCTTGCCTGAAGCGTTTCACGAACGCATTAGCCGGAGAACGGGCGAGTCACCGACTCGCCCGTTCTCATGCGCTACTTGAACCCCGAGGTCTTAATCGACTCGACGAGTTGGCGTTGGCAGAGAAAGAAGATGATGACGGTAGGGAGGGCGACGATGACCGAGGCGGCCATGATGTAGTTCTGGGAAGAGGCGTATTGCTGGCGGAAGCTGGCGATGCCGATCTGGACGACCCAAAGGTCGGTGTCCTTGGTGATTGTCAGCGGCCAGAGGAAGGAATTCCAGTTCGCCAAAAAGAAGAAGACGGAGAGGGCGGCCAAGATCGGCTTGCTCAGCGGCAGGATGATGTTCCAGTAGACGCGCCAATAGCCGGCGCCGTCGACGATTGCCGCCTCTTCCAATTCGCGCGGGATCGAGAGGTAGAACTGACGCAAGAGAAAGATGCCGAAGGCGTGAAAGATGACCGGGATGATCAGGCCAAAGTAGCTGTTGAGCATGTGCAGTTCACGCACCAGGATGAAGAGCGGGACTAGGATCACCGGCAGCGAGACGAGGAGCGTCGAGAAGATGCCGAGGAAGATCGCGTCTCGGCCCGGAAAGCGCAAGCGGGCGAGTGAGTAGGCCGCCATCGAGTGGAAGAAGAGGGCGATCAGCGTCACCGTCACCGAGATGAAAAAGCTGTTGAACATGTAGCGGGGGAATGGGACTTCGGTGAGAACGTGGCGGAAATTGTCAATCGTCGGTTGGTCCGGAATCAGGTTGAGCAGATAGGTCTCTTGCCGGTTCTTGAAGGCGACTGAGATCATCCAGAGGAGCGGGAAGACGGTCAGACAGGCGATAGCCGCCAGCGCGACGAAGCGGATCACCGGTTGCGGGTGGACGCGGCGCCTGCGGGCGCCGCCGCGGGAGGGGACGGCGGGGCTAGTCGAAGTCAAAACGGCCTCCCTTGGTGACGGCGAAGAGCGCGCCGGTCAGGGCCATCAGCACGACGACGAGGAACGAGGCCATGGCGGCGGCATAGCCGTAGTGGCTGAACTGGAACGCTTGCTGATAGATGTAATAGATGACGAGGCTGGTCGAATTGGCGGGGCCGCCTTGGGTCATCACATAGACGAGGTCGAAGGCCTGGGTGCCGGCGACGGCGGAAACGGTCGATGTCAGCAGTACGAAAAAGCTGGTCGGTTTGAGCAACGGCAGGGTGATGCTGCGAAACGTCTCGATGCCGGAGGCGCCGTCGATGCGGGCGGCCTCGTAGTACTCGCGCGGGATCTCCTGGAGCCCGGCGAGGAAGATGATCATGTAGTAGCCCATGAAGAACCAGATCGTCACCAGCAGCAGCGAACCGAGCGCGAGGTCGGGGTCGCCGAGCCATGATCGGCCGTCGAGTCCGAGCCGGGTGAAGAGCTTGTTCACTACGCCGATGCGGTCGACCAGCATGAACTGCCAAACCAGGCCGACGACGACGAGGCTGACGACGTGCGGCAGGAAGAGCATGCCGCGGAAGATGCCCAGCAGCGGCAGCGGTTGCTTGACGAGCAGCGCCAAGCCTAACCCGGAGAGAAAGAGGCCCGGCACGAAGAGGAGGACGTAGGTAGCAGTCACTTGGAGGCTGTCGAGGAAGAGCGGATCGTCGAACATTTGGCGATAGTTCGCCAGGCCGACGTAGTCGTAGTCGCCGAAGCCGGAGACGTCGAAGAAACCGAGGCTAAGGGAGAGGACCATCGGTACGAGGAGGAAGACAACGAGGCCGACGGCGTCCGGGAGCAGAAAAAGGTAACCGGCGAGCCACTCGCGATGTTTGCGGGAGAGGCGTGACCGGCGA
>JBOGUF010000192.1:0-11635 GCA_050696075.1 Thermomicrobiales bacterium | reverse complement strand
CCGTCATTCCGAGCGAAGCGAGGAATCGAGCCGTGAAAAGGACGGGCGGATTCCTCGTGTTACTCGGAATGACGGGGCGGGTGCTGTGTCGATCGAGGACAACCCAGCTCACGCCCTGCTCCGGATCGACCACGTCGACGCCTTCTACGGCCCGGTGCAGGCGCTCGCGGGTGTCTCGTTGGGGGTCAATCCAGGCGAGATCGTCTCCTTGCTCGGCGGCAACGCCTCCGGCAAGTCGACGACGATGAAGGTGATCCTCGGCTTGCTGCCGCCGAAGTCTGGGAGCGTCCTCATCAGCGGGCAGGACGTGACGCGCTTGCCGACGAGCCAGCGCATCCGGCGCGGTCTCGCCTCGGTGCCGGAGGCGCGGCGCATCTTCCCGGAGATGTCGGTCGAAGAGAACCTTCTTATGGGCGCCTACCTCCGGCGCGACCCGGCGGTCCGGGAGGATGTCGCCCGCATGTTCGACCTCTTCCCCCGCCTGGCCGAGCGCCGCCGCCAGCTCGCCGGCACGATGAGCGGCGGCGAGCAGCAGATGCTGGCGATGGCCCGCGCCCTGATGAGCCGCCCCAAGCTGATCTGCATGGACGAGCCGACCATGGGCCTTGCCCCGCTTCTCGTCGATCAGGTGCTGGAGACGATCGCCGCCATCAACCGCCAAGGGGTGAGCGTCTTCATGGTCGAGCAAAACGCCACCCAAGCCCTCGCCATAGCCCACCGCGGCTACGTCCTCCAGAACGGCCGCATCGTCCTCTCCGGCCCGGCGGCCGATCTGCTGCACAACCCGGCGATCCAAGAGGCATACCTCGGTCAGCGCGCCGCTGGCTAGGCCGCGCTTGCCAATAGAACATGACCGCGATTCCATCCTAATCACGCGGCGGTGATCATGCGACAATGCCGATATGGAAGAAGATGAAGGCGCGCTGCTCCGCAAGGCCAGGGAATGTCTCGACGGTGCGGAGAGCGAATATGTCAACCGGCGATTCAATAACTGCGCGAACCGCTGCTATTATGCGTGCTACCACGCGGCGGTCTTTGCGCTTATCCAAGCCGGCTTTCGCCCGGGTAGAGATGGACAGTGGGTGCTTGGCTCGGTGCAGGCTCAGTTCGCGGGCCAGCTCGTGAATCGGCGCAAGCGCTATACTGCCGACCACCGCGATACGCTTTCGCAGGGCATGGCATTGCGACAGAGGGCCGACTACGAACTCGACGACGTCAGTCAGATTCAAGCCGCTCGTGCTTTGCGGCGAACTCGAGCGTTCCTCGAAGAAGTCCGGTCCAAGGAAGCGAGATCCAGATGATGTCACCGCGCGGATATCTTGCAGATCCCCAGATTCAGGCTGCCGTTGATGGGCTGAAAAGCCTCATTACCGAACACTATCCAGGCACGACGTTCAGCACGTTCGAGGGCGACGACCCGTTAGGGGTTCATCTACGAGCAACGGTTGACCTGGACGATCCGGACGAGGTCATCGACCTCATCATCGATCGGCTATTCGCAATACAGGTCGAACAGGAATTGCCGGTCTACGTGGTATCGGTCCGCACCCCCGAGCGCCGCCAGGCGATGGCGCGGGCCAAGGGCGACCCCTGGAAACCACTGACGATCCCGGTCACCGCCCTCGGCTGACGCCCGACGCTCACTCCTCCACGATTACCACGCCCGCCATGCCGACCAGATCCTTGTCGCCGTGGTAGAGGCAGAAGTACTGGTAGGCGCCGGGTTCCTCGAAGGTGAACTCGTAGGCGTGGCCCATCGGCTGGTCGCCGGAGTCGAAGAGGCCGTCGTCGCTCGTCGCCGTGTGCTTCGCCCGCTCCTTGTTGACGAAGACGACGGTGGTGCCCGGTGCGATGCGCAGCTCGTAGGGGATGAAGGCGAAGTTGTCTTCTTCGACGATCACCTTGGTCGGGGCGGTCGTTCCAGGTGGCGGCGGCTCGGTGTAGGGCAAGGCGACGACGCCCGCCGTCTGGGCCGCGCCGGCCAGCCCGCCGATCCCCTCGGCGTTGGTCCGCCGCGCCAGCGAAACGGTTTCGGCGATGAGGGGTCTCGCCTCGCTCAGATCGGGGAAAATCGCGATCTGCTCGGCGTTCTGGCGGATCACGAGCAGCGCGGCCTCCACCTCCTCGGCGCGGGCCGCCACCCCGTCGTCGTTCGCCGCCGCGGCGACTCGCTCGACGTAGACCAGTAGGCCGGTGCCGTCGCCGGGGTCTTCGATCCGGCCGTCGAGGTCGACGTCGCCGTAGTGCAATCCCCTGTTGCCCTCAATCAGGTTCACGAGGTGCTCGGCGTGGCGCTTCACCGATGGGAAATTGTCGCGCCCGGCAGCGTCCTCCAACTCGACGGCGTGGACGAAGAGGTCGGCGCCGGCCTGGTGCATCTGGGCAAGCGGCGCCGCGGCGGCGCCGCGCTGGGCGCTGACCTCGAAGGTGACCTCGTAGTAGCGATCGACGTAGATAATGACGCCCAGGAGGACGAGAATGGTCCAGAGGCCGAGCGTCGCCCGCATGTAGCGCTTGAAGTTGCCTACCCGCAACCGCTTCGGGATCAACTTGGTGCGCATCCGCAGGATGAGATAGATGCCAGTCACCTCGGCGATGGTGCCGAGAATGCCATGCACCATCATCCAGCGCGCGACCGAGTCGCTGGTGCTGCCGCCCTCGATGACGTAGCTGTAGAAGCTGGTGCCCATGGCGCCGGCGATCAGGACGAGGTTCGCCAGCACCATCGTCGTCTGCACGTTGGCGTGACCGGTCGGGCCTCCGATTTTGCCCCGCCGCGCCAGCACGAACCCGATCCACAGTCCGATGAGGAGCAGGATCTGCAAGACCAGGTTGATGTCCGCCGTGGTGCGCGTACCGAAGAGCGACTGCATGGCCGTCTCCGCGAAGCCGATCGCCGATAGCCGTTCGTGATCCGGTTTCAGTGTGGCAGCATGCGGGAGCAGGCGCATCGGCAGGTTTGCCGATTTCTGTTGGAATGGTGAGACGAACGGTGACGTTTGACAGGCGTTGGCATTGATCCTACAGTCGGCAGTGAGGAGAGGCGAGCCGGATGCGCGGCGCGGGATCGGAGGTCGGAGATGGCGCTCCCGAAGCCACGACAGTCCTATGAAGATGGACTCATCGCGCGCCACGTCGAGCTGCGCTCGCCCTTGGACACGCCCGACAAGGCCCGGCTGGCCGAGTCCGGCGTGCGGGTGGCGACGGTGATCCAGCAACTCCGGGATGCGGGGCGGGACATTGCCGACGTGGCGGAGTCCTACCACCTTTCTGAGGAAGCGGTCCACGCGGCGATCGCCTACTACGAGCGGCACAAGCCCATTCTCGACGCCCGAATTACGCTCAATGACGCCTGGGCTACCGGCGAAGGCGCCATGCACGACGAAATGGTGATCCCGATCCCCGTCCGTTCACCAGAGCCGATACTGGTGCATTGGGAACCAAAAACAGACGAGGAGCGATTCATCGCGCGCTATGTGGAAACCGCTACCAGCTATCCCACGGCAGAAGTGGCCCGGTTGCGAGAGTCGGGCGTCTCCGTGACGACGGTGATCCAGCAACTTCGGGATGCGGGGCGAGATATTGCCGACGTGGCGGAGTCCTACCGCCTCTCCCAGGAGGCCATCCGTGCGGCGATCGCCTACTACGAGCGGCATAAGGCCGTCATCGACGCGCGGATCATGCTCAATATGGCGTGGGCTACCGACGAGGGATGGTCCTGATTGGCGCGGCTGTACCTCGACGCCGACGTGGACGCGAAACTCGGCCGGACCCTGGTGTTGCTTGGCCATGACGTGCTCATGACCGACGAGGCCGGCCTGCGTCGCGCCGGCGACGAAGAGCAACTCGCCTATGCCGCGTCGCTTGGACGAACCCTCATCACGCATAACCGAAGGGATTTTCTGCTCCTCCAGAAGGCGTGGCGTCATTGGTCAGACATCTGGGACGTCGAACCAAGACCACCCCACGCGGGCATCCTGGCGCCGCTGCAACCGCCGCACCAGTCAATGAACGAGGCTGCAAGTGCGATCGACTCGTTTGTCCGGTCGGAAGCGACGTTGAGCAATCGGTTCTTCGAGTGGAAGGGTGGTCGCGGCTGGGGACGAGACGGCTAATGCCCTTCGCCCGCGTTATTCATCGTCGCTGAGAAACCGCTCGAGCGGGTTCGGCGTCGGGCCCTCCGTGTGCCAGTACGGGATCACGTATTGGGTGTAGATCAGCACGTTCATCAGCAGGAGGGCGACGAGGACGCCAGCTTGGCCGTAGTGGCGCACGCCGCGGGGGATCAGCGTCCGCAACCCGAGCATGAGCAGGAGCGCGATCGCGTTGATCGCCGGGAAGTAGTAGCGCGCCTGGGTGAGCTCGAAGCGGGTGCCGAACTCGAGGATGGCGAGGTAGGCGACGACCGCGGTCGTCAGCATCAGCACCAGCCCGTGAACCTGCCACCGTTGCAGCCGAAGCACCGGGTCGGCTGCCGTTCGGTCGGGCCGTCGGACGACCAGCACCGCGTACCAGACCAAGCCGGCGAGCGCGACCAAACAGACGATGCCGATCGCCCAGAGCAGGCCGTCGCCGAGGTGGATCCGGCGCCAGCCGAACATGCCCCAGGTCTCTTTCCAGCGCATCGCCGCAAAGTCGCGGTTCCAGAGCTGATCGAGGATGCTTGGTCGATCCCGGTTGAGGAAGTTCCAGTATTGCAGCCGCAAGACTTGCTCCATAGCGTCGAAATTGCCATAGGTGCGGTAGAGAAAGATGAACCAGGGTGAGCTGACCAAGCCGGCGACGCCGGCCATGACAGCGCCCTTGGCGAGCCACCCGCGGACGTCGCGCCAGCCGACGCCCAGCACCACCGCCAGCGCGATCATCGGCGCGGCCGTGACGGCGGTCCCCTTGGCCAGCAGCGCCAGCCCGAGGGCAGCGCCGGTCAGGACGCAGAGGCGCCAGGGGAAGCGGTCGCGCAGACCCCGGACCAGCAAATAGAGCACCAGGCTGTAGAAGGCGATGGCGACGATGTCGTTGTTGAGCATCGCCGCCTCGTACGAGACCTGTGGTTGGAAGGCGACGAAGGCCGGGACGGTGATCGCCAGAAAGGTCTCGCGGGCGAAGAGGGTCACGGCCAGGAGGTAGGCGCAGAGGATCGTCAGCAGGCCGAACGGGATCGCCGCGGCCCGTAAGGCGTACTGTTGCGCCGCGGGTGAAGCGCCGTCGGTCGCCCAATACACGGGGGTCATCAGGAGGTAATAGAGGGGAGGGTGGTTGGCGGTATAGATCCAGCCGGAGGGGAAATACTCGTCGAGGTAGGTGACGGCGTAGGGTGGGCTTTGCGACCATGTCGGGTCGTCGGGTGCGCAATACCAATCCTGGGAAATGAAATACCGGCAGTATCGGTAGAGATTGGCCGGGACGTAATCTCCAGTCGGTACGTGCTGGAACTGCGCGGCTTCATAGTCCGCGCGCCATTCGTCGAGTTGGGGCACGCGGGGCAGGCGGTGGTCGGTGGCGACGACGGCCAGGTGCGCATAGTGGGCGACCTCGTCGTGCCCGGTGAAGGCCGGGAAGACGAGGACGTTGAGCATCCCCTTGGCCACGTAGAGCACAATCAGGGCGAGTAGGAACTGGCGGGTCGCCGGCCATCGCCGCACGTCGAGGCGCTGTCGCCATGCCACCCGTGGGGGTGGTTCCGGCGTGGGCGCGATTTGTACCGCTGGTTCGCGCCCGTTGGCTCCGATGCCGGCGCCGGGACGCTCAACGACCGCCATAGAGGGACCCTACGTCGAATGTGTCGTGATGCCAATAAGGGATGACGTATTGAGTGTAAATCAGGACGTTCATCAGTAGTAGGGCGACCACGATCCCCGTCTGCCCGTAGTGCCGCCCCTTCGCCGGAATCAACGTCCGCAGGCCAAGCATCAGCAGGAGCGCGACGGCGTTGATGGCCGGAAAGTAATAGCGAGCCTGCGTCAGCGAAAAGCGGGTCCCGAATTCGAGGACCGCAAGATAGGCGACAACCGCCGTTGCCAGCAGCACGACGACGGCCTGCATTTGCCAGCGCCGGGGATGGGCAACCGGGTCGGCCGCGCCCGGACGTCGCCGGATCGCGCCCACGAGATACCATCCCAAACCGGCGAGCGCGACCAGGCAGACGATGCCGATCGCCCAGAGCAGGCCGTCGCCGAGGTGGATGCGGCGCCAACCGAACTCGCCCCAGGTCTCCTTCCAGCGCATCGCCGCAAAGTCGCGGTTCCAGAACTGATCGAGGATGCCGGGCGGGTCCTCGTTGAAGTAGCTCCAGACCTGAAGCCGCGAGATCTGCTCGAAACCGTCGAGGTTGCCGTAGGTGCGGTAGAGGAAGAGATACCAGGGTGCCGCCAGCAGCCCGCCGATACCGGCGATCACCGCCCCCTTCGCCACCCATTCCCGCGCACCGCGCCAGCCGACGCCGAGGATCACCGCCAGGGCGATGATTGGAATGACCGTAATGGCCGTTCCCTTGGCCAACAAAGCGAGGCCGAAGGCGCCCCCGGTCAGGGCGCAAAGGCGCCACGGAAAGCGATCGCGCAACCCTCTGACCAGCAGATAGAGAATGAGGCTGAAGAGGGCGATGGCGACGATGTCGTTGTTGAGCATCGCCGCCTCGTACGAGACCTGTGGTTGGAAGGCGACGAAGGCGGGCACCGTGATGCCGAGGAAGGGATCGCCGGGAAAGAGGGTTGTGGCGAGCAGGTACGCCAAGAGCACGGTCAAGACGCCGAAGGTGATCGAGGCGGTTCGCATGGCGTACTGCTGAGACGCCGCGGAGGCGCCATCGGTTGCCCAATACACGGGGGTCATCAGGAGGTAATAGAGGGGAGGGTGGTTGGCGGTATAGATCCAGCCGGAGGGAAAAAACTCAGCGCCGCCGGTCCAGGTGACGACGCGCGGTGGATTGCGCTGATAGCTCCGACTGTCGGGATTGCAGAGCCAGTCCGCGGTGAAGGAACGACAGTAGGGATAGAGCTTGGCTGGCACGTAGTCACCGGGTGGTGCTTCCCGTGTCTCGTTGTAGGCCGCTTGCCACTCGTCGAGGTCGGGGATGCGCGGCACCCGATACTCCGTGGCGACCAGTTCGACGTAGGCAAAGTGGGCGACTTCATCGTGGCCGGTGAAGGCGGGGAAGACGATGACGGTGAGCGCCTCCTTGCCGAGGTAGAGCAACAGCAAAGCGAGCAGGAACTGCCGTGCGGGCGGCCAAGCGCGCACCGCCAGCCACGGTCGCGGTCCCCGCGTCTCGCTTGATCTCACGACCTCTACGCCTGCTCCGCCCGCTCCGGCCCCGTTCAAGCCCCAGTCCCGTCCCGACCACGAAGCGCCGACACCTGCATGTGCAACGTGGATGCTAGCAGGCATCGCGCGGGACCGTCGACGCGCATCGACTGGTCCCGTGATCCCCTGACCCTCGAACACAATGAGCGCGCATTCGTCATGGTTTCGACAGAAACGCGCGGCAGGATGGCTGAAAGGGCCGTGACGAAAGCAATGTGTCGACGGAGGAATAATCGTGCCGTATGCTAATAGCTATCTTGGGCAGTCAGCAGATCGTCACGCGATTGATGGGCAACGCCGCTCTGGTCGGGATCTCCAGGGGACTGGGCCGAGAGGCGAGGCGACCATGGGTTGGACCGGCAAAAGCGCCGCACGCGAAGACGACGCGCGCCTCGTCGCCGGGTTGCGCGCCGGGGATGAGGCGGCCTTCGCCGCCTTGATCGATCGCTATCAGGCCTCACTCGTGCGGTTGGCCATGCTCTACGTGCCGAATCGCCCCGCCGCCGAGGACGTGGTCCAGGAGACCTGGCTCGGCGTGCTGCAAGGGATCGGCCGCTTCGAGGCGCGCTCCTCGCTCAAGACCTGGCTCTTCCGGATCTTGATTAACCGTGCCAAGCGCCGCGGCGCCCGCGAGCATCGCAGCATCCCCTTCTCCGTCGCCTGGGGCATCGACGCCGACCAGGGCGTGGCGGCGGTCGAGCCGGAATGCTTCCACCCGCGGGGGCACCGGTGGGCTGGTCACTGGACCTCTTTCCCGACCTCCTGGGAAGATCTGCCGGAAGAACGGCTCGTCTCCCGCGAGGCGCGCACGCGGATCGACGAAGTCATCGCCGGGCTGCCGCCGGGCCAACGGGAGGTGATCACGCTGCGCGACGTCGAAGGATGGGGTTCGGCCGAGGTCTGTAACGCTCTCGGCATCAGCGAGACCAATCAACGGGTGCTGCTCCACCGCGCCCGTTCAAAGGTGCGTCGCGCACTGGAGCACTATCTGGCGGGAGGGTAACGCCGTAAGCGCCGTCGCGGACGATCTGAGCTGTCAAGAACTCGTCGAGCTGATTGCCGACTACCTGGAGGACGCCCTGTCGGACGCGGAGCGTGCCCGTTTCGAGGCGCACCTCGCCGGCTGTCCGGGGTGCCGCAACTACCTGCACCAGATGTGCCGCACCCTCGCCGCCGTCGGCCGGTTGCGGGAGGACGATGTCTCGCCCGCCGCCCGCGAGACGCTCCTCGCCCACTTCCGCGCCTGGCGGCAAGAGACCCGCTCGTCCCAATAGCCCTCCTCTTTGGCCTGGTATACTCGCGGGGCGGTGGCCCGAAAGGCGTCCGACTTGGCCCACGGCCTCAGGTCGCGGGCTGTGCCGGCGTGAACCTACAATGGATGTAGCGCGGTTTGACCCCTGGTACGACGCGACAACCGATTCCCCGCGTGCCAAATGAGCGCTTTCGGTCGATCCGCACCCCGCGTTGGGAGCGGCGATCGTGAGCACCGAGACCCGTCAGGACGAGGCAGCCGCCGATGAGATTGCGGCACTGCCCGATGTGTCCACGGATCGTGGTTGGTCGCGTCTCTGGTCGCGGCGCGCCGACGCGGATGACGACGACGCATTCGACGACGAGGCGGAACTGACCCACGCCGGGGCCTGGGCGCCGATCGTCGTCGGCGCCATCCTCGTCGTCGGCCTGCTGGCGCGCCTCTCGGCCGCCGAACACATCTCTCCCCAGATCGACGAGGCGGCCAGCGTCATGGCGGCGCACATGGTGGTCGAGCGTGGCCTGCCGATCTTTCCCTCCGATATCCCGTACACGCAGGGCGCGACGCTGTCGTACGCGCTGGCGCCGTTCGTCGCCCTCGGCGTCGGCGATCTCGACGACCTCTACGCGATGCGCTTGCTCAGCGTCGTGGTCGGTCTGCTGACGCTCTACTTCACCTATCGGCTCGGCCGGGAGTTATCGGGCGAGGCATGGGTCGGGGCAGTGGCCGCCGGACTCCTTGCCATCGATCCCGTCAGCATCCAATGGGGCGGGCACGTCCGCATGTACGCCCCGCTCCAGCTTGCGGCGGTCGTCGTCACCCTGCTCTTTGCCCGCGTCATCCTCGTTGGGCCGACGCGGCGACGCCTCGCCGGCATCGTTGTCGTCTTTTGGCTCGGCATCTTCACCCATCTGGTGACCGGCCTCCTCTGGCCGGCCATGGCCCTGGTGGCCCTCAGCGTCTACGGACGACGGCTGCGCGACGAACGGCGCGACCTCACCGTCGCCCTCGGATTGACCTTCATCGCACCATTTTTCCTCTTTGCCTTGAACCAGATTCTTGGTCCGTCCGATCGCGCCGCATCGCAGACTACGCCTTTTATCTCGTTCGTCGGCGATCACCTGCTCGCCGCCAGCTCGATCCTCAACCCGACCTTCCAGGCCTGGGAACTCCTCTTCCGGCGCAGTGCCCTCATCGAGATCATGCCTTTCGTCATGGCGGCCGTCTCCTGCCTCCTCGCCGGGCGCTACTTCCTCAGTCGCGACGACGAAGTCAATGGGCGGGACCGCAAGGCAATAGGGATCGTCCTGAGCTTCTACTGGTTCCCGATTCTCCTCGTCGGCACCCTCGTCAACGACGCCCAGGACCGCTACGTCATCCACGTCCAAGCGTTCGGCGTCCTCCTCGCCGCGCTGGTGATGCGGGAACTCGTCGCGCTGCGGCCGGCGATGCGCGGCGTGCTGCGCTGGCAGGCGCGGACCTTCCGCAGTGTCGGCCTCGCCCTGCTCGCGCTCCTGCTCACCGACCTCGGCAGCGGGCTCTATCACCTGAACCAGAACACCGTGCCCGATCCGGACTACATCGAGGGTGCGCAATACGTCGCCGCGCGGCGCGAGTCAGGCGAACCGGTTTTCGCCGGGCTGCCGACCGCGCCCTACCTCGCCTTCGACAGTGCGGAGGAGCTCTACTTCCTCCCCGGCCCCTACGACCGCAATCGGGTCAAGAACTACACGCGTGACGTGGGCGACCACCAGTACATCGACTATTGGGCGGGCGTGCCCGCCATCGTCTCGGTCGATCAACTCTGCCGGGCGTTGATCGACAATCCCGATGCCTGGCTCATCGTCGATACCCATCGCTTGAATGCCAGCTGGGCCTACGCGGGCGACATGGCGAACGTCATCCGCGGGCTGACCTACGTGCGCTACGTCGGCACGGGTAGCGTCGAGGTGCGCGGCGTGGCGCCCCTCCCATCGCGCGATGCCCACGCCGAACTGCGGTGCCGCAAAGCCGCCGAATTGCCGCCGCCCTGGGTGCTCGAAGAGCAGCAACAACAACGGGAGGAACGGATGGCGAATCAATGAGGGAGGGGCGCATGGCGAGTCGGCGGCCGATGAAGGTCGGGTTCTTCGTGCCGGCCCAGCAGGGCGGGATGGCGGACGGCGCGCTCCGCTGGGCGGATGTCCGCGCCATGGCGCGGCGGGCCGAGGAGATCGGGTTCGACTCCTTCTGGCTGCCGGATCACCTCATCACCCGGCACCCAGGGCAGCCGACGAGCGGACCGTGGGAGTGCTGGTCCCTGCTCTGCGCGCTGGCAGCATCGACTTCGCGGATCGAGCTCGGCACCGGCGTCATCTGCACCGGCTTTCGCAACCCCGCCCTGCTTGCCAAGATGGCGGACACGCTCGATGAGATCAGCGGCGGGCGGCTGATCCTCGGCCTCGGCGCGGGCTGGCACGAGCCGGAGTACACCGCCTTCGGCTACCCCTTCGACCACCGCGTCGGCCGCTTCGAGGAGGCTTTGCAGATCATCACGAACCTGTTGCGCACCGGGCAGGTCGACTTCACCGGCGAGTACTACACGGCACGGGAGTGCGAGTTGCGGCCGCGCGGGCCGCGCGCCCAGGGACCGCCAATCATGATCGGCGCGCTCGGCTCCGGCAAACGCATGATGCGTTTGACCGCCGAGTACGCCGATCTTTGGAACGGCTGGTTTCGCGCGACGCGCAGTTATCCCGACACGGTCCCACCCTTACGTGCGGCGGTCGATGCCGCCTGCGCCGACGCCGGGCGCGACCCCGGCACCCTAATCCGCACCGTCGGCATCGAGATCGACCAACGTCCGGCGGCGGAACGCCCCATCTTCCCCGTCAACGGCGCTCACCCCCTCACCGGCACGCCGGAGGCGATCGCCGAGACACTCCGCGGCTTCGCCCGCGAGGGCATCACCCACATCCAGATCGTTACCGCCCTCAACGGCCTCGAGGCAGTCGAAGCACTGGCGCCGGTGTTGGCGGAACTGGACGAGGGATAGGGCGGAAGGCGGAAGGCGGAAGGCGGGAGGCGGAAGGAGCACGAACG
>JBOGUF010000191.1:0-93809 GCA_050696075.1 Thermomicrobiales bacterium | reverse complement strand
GGCGAGGACCGCTCATCCTCGCCCCGCACTCCAGTCGCCAACCGGAACAGATGCTGCACGTGCCCGTTCGACCGCTGCAGTGTGTCTCGGCTCAGGGAAGGCACACTCCGTCCGAATGGCTAATCAGCTTGCGTAGCAAGCCCTGCCAGCACCAAGTCGGCGTTATTCGGCGCTGCCAGCCCACTCGCTTCCACCGGGCTCATTGTGCAGTCGGCCTTCTCCCTTTCCGCGGGGCATGAGCCGCGTGGGATCAACGTCCGGCACGTCGGGCTCCTCGTCCTCGGCCAGCGCCAAGTCGCGCGCTTTCTCCTCGCTCGGCTCCCCGCCGCCCCAGGCGATCACCGCCCGCGCGAACGCCAGGGCCCGCGGGCCGGGCTGCGGCGGGCGGCCAGGCGCGCCACCCGCCAGTTCAACCGTCCCATGCCTCGTCCCCGCGTGGCGGCAGGTGGTGGATTACGATGCAGCGGATCCCGGCCTGGAGCGGCAGCGACGGCGCGCCCGCATGCCGTTCGATCAGCTGGTCCATCGCCACCTCGTCGCCCACCGCTCGTGCCGCATCCCACGCGGCGAAGTCTGCCGCCGGCCAGTCTTGTGGGCAGACGATGGGCAGCGGCCCCGCCCACTCGGCCGGGGGCCGTTGGGCCTCCAGGTGTCGCACGCGCCGCCACACGGACGGCTTGCCCGTCACTGTGGCCCCTCCTGTCGTCGCCGGACGGCTATCAGCCGCTTGCGCCGTCCGGATCGCTGCCCGGTGTGGTGTTTGATCACCGCGGCGCAGGCGGCTGGGTCGTCGCCGTCCAGGGCGGCTTGGTCCGCCGCCGGCCAGTCGTCGGGGAAGACGACGAGGACCGCCGGACCCGCGTCGACTCGCCGCCACATGCCTTCCAGCCGCTCCAGGCGTTTCCGGTGTCGCATGCCGCTCCCCTCACACACGGCGTCCAGCGACACGCCTACCATACGCAGTACCACCCGGATCGGCACGAGCCGCCCGCAGGTCGGGCAGCGCTCGGGGCGGTCCCGCCGACCTTCGTCGTCCTGGTAGACCACACCGAACCAGTGCCGGCAGTTTGCGCAGCCGACGGGGTGCCGCGCTTCCAAGCGGCGAAGCCTCCGGCCGATGCCGGTCATCGCGGCCAGTTCCTGGCATCCGACGCTGCGTCCCTTCGCTCCGCGGTCATCATGACCTCCGGGGCGTGTTCGACGGCGTGACCTCGACCGTTTGTTGGCCGGAGGCATCCTCCGCGGCCGCGAGGTCCGCCAGGCGCGCGGCGACCGCCAGCTTGGCCTCCGGATAGGCAGCGAGCGTCTCGACCATCGCCTGCCGGACAGCCCACCACGCCGGGGATTGCGGGATGTCCTGGATCGTAGCTTCACGGCCCACCCGGCGCTCGAGCCCGTCCAGCCGCGTCTCAAGCCGGCGCATGTCGCCCTCCCTGCCGATCGATTGCGTTCAGGTCGCCGCCAATGCGCACCACTTCGGCATGCAGCACCATCGGAGGGATGCCAAGTTCGGCGGCCAGGAGCACGCACTGCTCCTCCAGTGTGTGCGCACCGGCCGCTTGGCAGCGCGCCGCGATTGCCCGCGCCTCCGCGAGCAATTCCGCTGGGGTGATCTCCCGTTCACCGGCCAGCCGCTGCGCGAGGAGGAGGAGGGCGGTATCCCCTCGGGTAGCCTCGATCTGAAGCGTGCGCCGCTAGACGCTCGGTCGCCCTCTCACCGTGCGCCCTCCGTCAGTCCGGCCGCTTCCTCCAGCGCCGCCACGCGCGCCTCCAACGTCGCCAGCTCCCGCAGTTGTAGCAATCGCCCCAGCGTCGCGTCCGCCGCCCGCACGCGGGTCGCGGCCGGGGTTGCCGCGTCGATCATCGCCTTGGCCAGCGTCCCCGCCGCCGTCCGTCGCAGCCCCTCCAGCACGCGCGACAGGTCGGCGAGGGCCTGCGCTTCCGCGGCCCGCACCGCCTCCAGGAACAGGGGCTGCTTCAGCCACCGATAGAGCGTGTCGCGCGTCACTCCCGCCGTCTGGGCGGCGGTCGCCACATCACCAGCGGTCAGCAGCGCTGCCACGGCCTTGCGCTGCTTCGGCGAGAGCGTCGGATGTGTCTGATATGTCGACATTTCGTCGCGATCTCCGCCCCGCCTCAGGCCGCGTCCGCCGTCCTGTCCGGCGCACCAGTCTCGGCTGCCGCGCGGACCGCTTGCTGCCCGGTGAGTTGCTCCCAGCGCCGCACGACCACGTCGCAGTAGGCCGGCGCCAGTTCCAGCGCATGGCAGACCCGCCCCGTCAGTTCGCAGGTAATAAGTGCGGTGCCCGACCCGGCGAACGGCTCGTAGACCGCCTCCCCCGGCAGCGTGTGGTATTCGACCATCCGCCGGATCAGTGCGACCGGCTTCTGCGTCGGGTGCAGCCCACTGGCGGCATCGGTCTCCGCGACCGGCGACGCCGACTCGCCTCCGGCTGGGGCCACGGTCCAGACGGTGGTGGCGTTGGCTGGCGGCGTGCGGCGCGGGGGCGTGCCTTGCACCCAGCCGTAGAAGCAGGTCTCGTGCTGCCACATGAAGTGCGAGTGGGTCAAGATCGCGCGGTTCTTCACCCAGATCAGTTGCTGGTGGACCAGCAGGCCGTTCTGCTTCCACGCCTCCTCCACCAGCGCTTGGCGGGCCGAAGCGTGGAACTGGTAGAGCGCGGGGGTGGCGGTGAGGGCTTCATCCAAGGCGACGCGGAGGAAGGCGGAGAAGAAGGCGGCGCCGTCGCCCTCCCGGTAGTCGTCCCAGTGCTTGTCCTTGACGACGGGCCGGTTCGACCACGACTGGGGGTGGTTGCCGCCTTGGTAGTTGACCAGGTAGGGCGGGTCGGTCGGCATCAGCGGGGCGCGCGCGCCGGCCATGAGGCGGCGGACATCTTCGGCGTTCGTGGCGTCGCCGCAGAGCAGGCGGTGCCGGCCCAGGAGCCACAGATCGCCCGGCGTGGTGATCGGGTCGTCTAGCACTTCGGGCAGCGAGTCGGGATCGGTAAGCGGCGTGACCGGCGCCGGCTCCCGCGCCATGAGGGCAGCGATTTCATCGTCGCTCCACAGTCCCGATAGGTCGGTGTCCTCAGCGAGGGCGGCCAGGATGGCCGTGTCCCAGTCGGCGAGTTCGGCGGCGCGGTTGTCCAGGAGGGCGAGGCGGCGCTTCTGCTCCGGCGACAGCCCGGTTCTTCGGACCGCGACGAGTTCGGTGCCGTCCGCCTCGACGAAGCGGACGTGCGTTAAGCCCGCCTGGGTAGCGGCGGCGACGGTGGCGTTGCCGGCGAGGATCGTGCCGGCTTCGTCGACGACGATCGAACGGGCGGCGCCGACTTCGCGCAGCGCTTGCTCGATAAGGGCGAGGTTGCGCTCGCTGTGCGTACGGGCATTGCGCGGGTCGAGGAGCAGCGTCGCGAGTTCGGTCGTGGCGCCGTTCGCCTCCGGCCGATCTGCGCCGGCGTTCGCCGCATCGCGGTCCATGGTCTCCTCCCAAAACGATGGGCCGCCGGGGCGAGCGTCCTGCTCGCGACCGGCGGCCCAGTGCGTCCACCACTCGATTGTGCTAGCCGGATTCTACCAGATCGACGGCCGCGGGCTCGCCGCGCGCGTTGCCGATGCGGGCGGGCGCCGAAAAGACCGAACCGCTGCGGAACTCACGGGCCGCGCCGCATCGCGGGCAGACGACCATCGCCCGCCGGGTGTCGAGGTGGACCTGGAACACCGTCACGTCCGCGGCGAGCACAAGGTCGCGGGCGGCGGTCAGGTGCCCGAGGGCCGCCCCGTGCGGGATCGGACAGGCCGCGTGGCGGCAGCGCCACAGCCGTCGACTCATGGCAGGGCCTCCGCCGGTCGCTCGCCCAGCGCGGTCTCGGCCGCGGCGAGCGCCGCCAAGTCGTGAGCCAGCGCCATTCGATAGGCGTCCCGTTCTTCCGCTGTCAGCGCGAGGATATGCCTGACTGTCTGCTCCAGCGAGGCGACGGTTAGGGCTGCCAGGATCGCCGGCTTCTGCTCCATGATTGATGCTGCGAGGTCGTCTGGCAAACTCTCGCCTTTCGGCAACCGGCAGATGAGCCGGTCTCTCTCCACAAACAGCGTGCCGCTCCTGGCAACAATCGCGGCGATGAGTCGGTCTACCATCAGAACACGACCTCCTCCCATCCGTCGGCCCGTTGGTCGTTCGGCGCAGTGTCATCCTCAAATTCCTCAGATACCTCACAATCGGTGGATTCTTTGGGGCTCTGAGGATTATGCGGATTCTGAGGACGCCATAAGGGGTTGACGGCGAACCGGGGTGTCGGCGGCCGCCCCGTCTTCGGCTGCTCCGTCTCAGGTTCCAGCGGTGGAACCGGCCGCAAGTAGCCGTGCTCGACGAGGAGCGCCGCCGCCCGTTCCACCATCGATACCGACAGCTGGTGTTTGCGCAGGTCTTGGTGCGCATCCCGGATGGAGAAGGTCGTTTTCTTGGACCGATCGATCCACGCCAGCAGTCGCCGGGCGTGATCCAGCGCTGGGTCCGCCCCCATCACCGCGAAGGCGGTCAGGGCGTGGGGAACCAGGAATTCCTCAGCGATCCGGACCGCGACCGCCATCGTGGCTTTCGCGATCGGGATGTCCCACGGTGCCTTGCCCGCGGCGTGCTCGACGAGGTGGAGCAGACCGGCGAGCCGACAGACCGCCCCGGCGAGCTTGCCCGCCCAGTCGGCCACGTGCTCCAGATCCCCTCCTGCTCCGAGGCGTGGCTCCAGCCGCCGCTCGAACGCCCGCAGTGCGGCGTCCGCCCCGGCATCGAGGACTAGTTCCTGCGGATGGGGATTGCCGCCCTTGTCGACGAAGCGGGGGAGTTCCAGGGTAGCCAGAATCGCAGCGCGGTAGGTGTCCCGCACGTCCGCCGGCACCGCGGGCGGGCCGATCACTCGACGCCCAACGAAGGAGGTAGGCACCCCGAAGAGGAAGCGGGCGGGGATGCCGCGCTCGCGGAACTCGGGGCGGTCGGCCAGGCGGCGCAGGACCGCTGGCTGCACCGCTAACCCGATGGTGAGCGCTGGGGCGGGAACGTGGTCGGGTGGGCGGCCGACCCGGTCGACCCGCAGCGTGTCGCCGGCATGCCCCTTGAGGTAGACATCAAGGTTGGGCTCCCCGTTCTTGGCGTAGCGCCCGGCCATCATGCCGAAGATGCCCCCCTCGGCCGACAGGGCCGCGATCCGCCCGCCCTGGGTCGCCAGCAGATTCGCCAGCTTCTCGGGCGAGCAGTCGTCGACCACGAAGCGGGGCGGTTCAGCGACCTCAGCCGTGGCGATCTCCCGGGCGAGTGCAGCGGCGCGTTCCCGTGCGGACGCCTTGTTCTTGGCCGACACGGACGCGTCAGTGCTAGCCGCTTTCCGCTCCAGGGCTTCAAGTTCTTTTCGTTGGATCTTCAGCACGCTGTGCTTGGCCGCGATCTCGGGTGCCTGCCGCGCGGCTTCCGCAGCCTCGAACACCTCCAACGGCTTGGCACACTCGGCGAAGACGGCGCTCTTGCGGTTGGCCGGACCCAATGCGACGGCGACGAAGAGGTTGACCGGTTCCCGCCAGCCGGCGCGAGCAAGGACGACGACGCCCTTGGCCGCCGCCGCGGCGAGGACGGCGAGGCAAAGAAGCGCGGCAAGGACGGCCGGGGTCTGAGTGGCCCAGGCGAGGGCAAAGACGAAGGCGCGAAAGATTGGTGGCAGGGCGTCAGTCGGAAAATCGGGGCGCTCGCCCTCGGGCAGCGGGGTCGGCGCCACCCACGGGGCATCCGGTGCTGACCCGTTCGGCCCGGCGCCCTCGTGCGGGAGGCGGATACCCAGCCAGTCTCGGATGATGTCGACGAGCCGCGGATCGAGCAGCCGCGTCAGGGTGGGCCAGCCGGTCGTCCGGCGGTCACCGGCCATCGCTCGGCGGGTCGATTCGGTGGACCGCGTCCGGTCGTCCATCTCTTCGTCGCCCGTCGCGAAGGCTACGGCCGCCACGAAGTTTGCCGACTCCCCGGCGGACCAGCCCGCATGGAGCAGGCCCCCTGCGAGCGCCAGCGCCGCCTCGTGCCGATGACCGGGCGCCGGCCAATGGCGAGCGAGGAGCGAAGCGGCGGCGAGACGGGCGACGGCGGGCATCAACTCGACCGAACTGACCGATGTCGGTTCGCCCTCCATATCCCAGGCAATCTGCTCGCCCGATGGGTGAACCGAGGGCGGGACAAGCGTCTGCGTCCCAGTCGTGCGCAGCTCCACGAGCATCGCCCGCTCGTCGCCGGGCTTTGCGGTGGGATCGCGGAACTTCCTCGTACTGAGCGCAGTGTCGGGGACGAAGAAGCGATGGGCGCGAGCAGCAGTGGGTCGCCCGAAGACGCAGGGCGTCGAGGGCAGAAAGGCGTCGGCGAGGACGCGGGCCTCGGGGGCGTCGAGGTCGACGTCGACCAGGTCGCCCGATGGCGCGCCGAGCAGGAGTCCGACGTTCTGGGGACGGCCGTCGAAATAGACAGCGAGGTCGTGCTCGGTCAGCCGCAGGTCCTGCCAGCCCACACGGTTCGGATTCTTCGAGCGATACGGGACGGGGATCGGCGCCCAGCCACGGCGGAGGTAGTCGCGGGATGCGTCGCGCGCAGAATGCGGGTGGACGGACACCCTACTTCGCCTCCGTCGATGCGAATGGTTCGACGCCTGGCTGCTCGCTGGCGTTGGTGGTCGGAATCGCTTCCTCAGCCGCCAGTTGGGCCAAGAGCCGGGCCCAGATCTGATCCCACAGGGCACGGCGCGCCGCGAGCGGGAGCGGTGCCCGCCCGCGAGATGTCTGCTCCTGTGCTACGCCCCCCGCCCGATCGGGATCAGATACAATCGCCGCTCCCCAGGTGCCACGCGTCGAAACAGACACGGTATTCGGGAGATCGACTTGGATGTCTGCTGGCTGCATGCCTGCCGCGCCTCCTCTACCGGCGGGCGCCGGTCGGCGTGGGCGCGGGACGGTCAAGGGGTTTGTCCGCGCCTCTACAACGGAGGCGCGAATACGCCGGTGGCGAAGGCCACCTTCGGGGTGGCGCTCGCTACTTTTCAGGTAGCGCAGAAAGAGATGGGACAACGATGGGCAGGGCTATCGCCTCACCGTCCACCGTTCGGGCGGATCCAGGTTGTAACACGGAGGAATGCCGAGGTGGACGAAGCGCTTGGCGTGGTCGAGGAACCGCGGCAGCTTCTCGGCGAAGAGCGCATAGCAGGCGTGGACATTCTTGGAGACCGCCTTGCGCGCTTTTTCCTCGGGGCCACCCATTTGGCGCAGCCGTCCGCCCAGCCCTCGCGCGACTCGCAGTTGCCGCTTCACGAGGCGCTGATCTTCCCGGAGCCGCGCCACCTCGTCCGCTCGACCGGCCGCACGCGCCGCCTGGATCGCTGCCGGCAACGTGGTCAAGTGGTGCTCAAGCCGCTCAATCCCCTTCGCGTCGACCAAGTCGCCGAGTCCTCCGCCGATGCCGGCCGACCACCCGTCCGCGCTGAGACCGGCCGGTGCCGGCGCGGCCTCACACCGCGCGAGGGCAACGATGTCGAGCCGTTGCTTCGGGTTCTCCAGCAGATGGGCGAGTTGGGTCATCCCGCGCGAGTGCTTGTAGTGGCCCTTCTCATCCCGAAACTCGACCACCCAGACCGTGCCCGTGCGGATGAACGACAATCCAGGCGGGTCCACGTGCACTCCGTATCGCATCACCGGTTCTTGTGGGTACGGTTGGGGTATACCCGCGTTCGTCGGCGCGGTCCCGCGCTCATTGATCCACAACGGGAGCAGGGCGTGCTTGGGCAGCCGGCGACGGGCGAGATCCCTGCTCTTCCGCGCGATCATCACCTCCATTACCCGCATCGTCTCCTCGGCATGCCGCTTCAGCATGTCGGCGATCCCGTTTGTCTTGGTCCAAAACTCGGGGTTGTCGGGGGCGATGCAGTCGTCCATCTGGGGAAAGCGCTCGACAATGTCGGCGGCATCGAGGGCGGCGATCTGGTCGGCGAACCGGACGTACGCGAGCGCGATCGTGCGGGCTTCCCCCTCTCGCAGCTCGTCGGAGAAGAGATCGCGCTCGTACCGGTCCAGCGGGTCGTGCTGCTCGAGTCCGGTCGCGATGACCGCGATCCGGCGGTCGACGCACTGGGAGCAGCCGCCGCACAGGTGCTTGCCCGCCGGGTGTCCCTGCTGCTTGCCGCAGCTGTAGGTCTGGACGAGCAGTTCCGGACACTTGGCCTCCACCAGGATGTTGAGCGCCTCGGCCCGCGTGCGGTTCCAGAGCGGATTGACCACCTGCACACCGGCTGGGAAGACTCGTTCCAGCAGCCGGTTCATCAGATGCAGGAACTTGGGGTGCGTCCCTCGACTCGCCAACGCACCGACCAGTTGATCCGATATCGGCGGGTTGACGCTGACGTACCCGTTGTCAGCCAGATGCACCTCCGCAATCCCATGGTGCGCGGCGATCGCCGCGCCGAGGCAGGCGTAGAGGAACCCGCGGCTGCGCTGCGAACTCTCCGCGCGGTCGCTCCCTATCCGATGGATCTCGAAGCGTGCGTGCGGGAAGTCCCGTCCGCCGAAGAGATGCTCGACCGCGGCCAGCAATCGCCCCTGCCGGGCCTTAATCTGGCGGGCCGACCAATGGCTGACGACGATCGGGCGGAACGGCTGGGCCTCCACCAGGGCGCACAGGCTGTCAATGCCGCTGGAGAAGAGGACGACCGCGCCGGGTTGGCCCAGCACTTCCCGGCCGTCCCACCGGATGGGCAGCTGCGCCTCCTCCGCTGGCTCCTGCTGGAAGACGAAGGACCAGGTGTCCTCGGTGGCAAAGCCGAGGGCTTCGACGAGCCGACCCGTAACATCGGAGTCGGACCAAAACGTAGGGTCAGCGACCGTAATGTAGAGCACCATCTCCCGCCGCCAGCGCTCGCGGTGGACGTCGATCCCGCCGCGCGGGACGCGCAGGTCGGCCGCATAGCAGTGGGCGGCAACTCGGATGAGGTCGCGGGCGATGGGGTCGACCTCGCCGACAACGTTTCCGGCGAGGCTCTCCAGGATCAGCGTCAATTCTGGGTCGTTGCCGCGCGCCGAGATCTCGCCGGCGACATCCCAGTGTTCGGCGCGGACAGCGGCCGGGATCGCGGCCCCGTCGCACCCGAACAGCGCCCGCCGGGCCACCGGTTGGGTCATGGCGATACCTCCCGCTTGAGGGAGGCCTGCAGCTTATCGAGGGCGTGGGCGACGAACGCCTGGGTGTCGTCGATCTCGATCGCGCCCAGCCGTTCCCAGTGCTTCTTCGCGTACCAGCGCGCGGCGTACAGCTCGACAACCTTAGCGGTTTGGCGGGCGTGCAGGTCGAGGGCAGCGGAGAACTCGCCGGTCTCCCGCGCCGTCGCCAGGCCACCGCCCCCGACCGCGTGGGCGAGTTCGCGATCAACGTAGAAGCGCAGTGTGCGGGCGGTAAAGTCGGCAAAGAACCGCCGGGCAAGGTCGCCGAACTGGGCCTCGGAGGAGTGTCGACGGAACGCACGCTCCACATCCTCGAGCGGGCTGCCGAATAGTGAGCGCCCCTCGGTCCCAACCGTCTCCCGGAGCGCCGCACGCAGCGCGAGGGCGGCGATCTCCCCGAAAGGCCCGGACTGGGGGTAGCGATTGAGTTCGACGCGGGTATGGTCGGCGACCCGGGCCACGAACTGCAATGCCGCGTCGTCCCGGCGGGCTGGGATCCCGAGCTGGGCCACCTCCCCCGCAAAATTATCACCGCGGGCGGCGGCGAGGCGGACCAGCAACCAGAAGCAGTAGCCGAGCGACGGGTCGCTGCGCAGTTGGTTCAACCGCCGCTGCGCAGCGAGGCAGGAGGCGCCACCGACGGCACGCGCGTCGAGGTGCGGCATGTTGAGGAGACCGACGACGACCTGCCATCGCTGGGACTTGGGAAGGCGATCGACGATGGTGCTCCCCATCGGCTGGGCCTCCAACCACATGCGAACACGAGCGATTACTTCTGGCGGTACTAGGGTACACCATCGGCGACGCAAAGAAATGGGTCCATGCGGGATCTGACCGCGTGTTGCCGTCACCTTTCGCTGTCAGGAAGGACTTGCTTTGTGGGCACGAAGAGCGAACATGGCGTGACCAGCTTCGATTTGGGGCGATGGCAGACGAGGCAGCGAAAGCAGGGGGCAGGTCAGATGGCAACGAGGCAGCAGGCGACGGGCGCACCGGGCCCGACTCGGGTGGCGATCTATTGCCGAGTGAGCACGACGGGGCAGGAGGACAACTCCAGCCTGGAGACGCAGGAGGCGCTCTGCCGGGCGTACGCCGCCGAGCGCGGATGGGCAGTGGTCACCGTCTACCGAGAGGTCCACACGGGAGCCGAACTCTTCGAGCGACCCCAGTTATCTATGCTGCGCGAGGCAGTTCGTCTGCGCACTGTCGACGTAGTCGTTTCGATTGCCATTGACCGGCTGACGCGCGAGCAGGATCACTTGGGCTTCCTCGTCTCGGAGATTGAATACGCCGGAGCCTGCGTGGAGATCGTGACCGAGCCATTCGAACACACGCCAGAGGGCAAGCTGGTGCAAAGCGCCAAAGCATTCTCCGCTGCTATCGAGCGGCTCAAGTTCATGGAGCGCAGCCAGCGCGGCAGACGCGCCCGTGTCGAGCGCGGCTGCCTGATAGCCGGCTGTCGTCCGCTCTACGGATATCGCTGGATCGATGAGATTGACGACGCAACACGAGAGATCATTCGGCGCAAGGCACGCCTGGAATTCGACCCCGAAACCGGACGCGTTGTCACCCGCATCTTTCGCGACATTTTCGCTGGTCACTCGCTGCGATCAATCACGCTGGCCCTGACGACGGAAGGCATCCCGACGCCGACGGGCAAGGATCGATGGTCGGCATCGACCATCAACTGGATCCTGACCAATCCGACGTACACGGGTACGGTTGCCGCCATCGCTACCGCGTCGAGAAACTGCCCGGTGGGAAGCGCCGCGTGCATAGGCGTCCGCTCGCAGAACAGGTCGCGATGCCAGCCATGACCGTGCCACCGCTCGTCTCTGCCGATGACTTTGACGCAGTTCAGACGCGGCTCGCCGCCAACAAGCGACTCGCCACGCGCAACAATCGCACCCCAGAGGCGACATTGCTCCGCGCCGGATTCGTCCGCTGCGGATACTGCGGGCATAACGCCACCGTCCACAACGGCGGCCGTGGGGGACCAGCCTATAAGTGTCAGGGATGGGCGAAAGACGAGCATGGTTGTCCATGCTTCAGCATCAAATCCTCGCAGCTCGATGCCATCGTGTGGGCCAAGGTCGAGGCCATCCTCACGAATCCCGAGATTGTCGCCGAGCAAGTCACCCTTCTCCGCCAGCGCGATCCGGTCGCCGACGACTTGACGTCCATTGACCGTCGCCTGGCCGCCATCCCACAACAACAGCAGCGCTTTGGCCGGGCGATCGCCACATTAGACGACGATGACGCGGCTGCGCCGCTCCTGATCCAACTCAGGTATCTTGCCAGCGAGAAGCAGCGCCTCATAGATGAGCGCGCGAGACTTGAGTCACAGCGTGCAGGCTGGCAAACCTCCCAGGCTCGGCTGGACGACATCAGCCGATGGTGCTTTCGCGTGGCCGGCAACCTGCCACGCCTAACATATGCCGAGAAGCGCGACCTCTTGACCGCGCTCGACGTACGGATCATGCTCTATCGAACCGACCACACACCGCGCTGGGAGATCAGCATCGGCCTCGACGGCATTGTGTCCGGAACCGATTCCAGTTCCGCCGGCACCTCCAGGGGCTCGCGACCCGGCCCGCCCCGCCGGCGATCGACACCGAAACCGAGATGATGGCGGCCGACGTCGCGGCCGCCGAGGGGAGCGCGACTAGACGACCCCGGCCGCCGCCTTGAGCGCATCCATCCAGCCTGTCTCTTTCACCACCATTTTGGCGAGGTCGTCCAGTTTCTTTTGGATCGCCATCCCGATCTTATACACGCTGTCGTCGCGATCAGTGATCACGACCTTCGCGGGTCGCTTCTTCGGCAAGGTGACTTCCGCACCCGAGGCAGCGAGTTGCTGGAGCAACCGCTTCGCCTCTTCCTCCGCCGGGGAAAGTTGCGGACCAGTGACGGCTGCCACGGCCAATCGCTTCTCAGCCTCCGCCTGCTCTTCGAGTGCCTTTCGCTTCGCCGTCTCCTGGGCGATGTCGGCGAATTCCTGAACCTGCTTGACCAGTGCCTCATCCTTGCCCATCGCCTCCAGGAGCTCGTCGACCGATTTCCACTGGCCGACCGCCGTAGCCGGTTCGTGGCGAGGATCCATCAACATGACCACGTCGGGCTTGGCCACGACGACATTACGATCAGCGGCATACTTCATCTTTGTGGCGAGAGCCAACTTCGCTGATTCGGCGGCGGCTTTACCCACGGTCTCCTTACGGAGTTCCTCGCTCAGCTCCTTCGTGTCGGCCGTCTTGCCTTCGGTCGCGGACTTGGTCGAGTACTCGGGCAGATCACCAGGGGGACTGGCGATGAACCCCAGCACGTGGTCCGGCAATTGCCCGCGCACCGTCGGATACTTCATATCAAGCTTGTCAGTCAGCGCCTTCGACTCGCCCAGGTCGATCTCACAGCGGTGCCCGTCGTTCTCCTCTTCACCGTTGAAGATCCGCTTCACCTTGAACGCGGCGAGATGATTCTCCGGCGCGATGAACCTCGTCGCGTATTCGCCCTGCCCGTATTGACCGCCGCCTTCCGTGGCCTGGATGCCGGCCGTGTCGAACCCCTCGCTCACCCGTACCAAATAGATGACCGTGGTGTGCGTCCATTTGTTGGAGTTCCCAGAATCGCGGACCAGACCGGGATCGGAGCGAGACTTCAGCGTACTCAATAGCGGGAATTTGGAGGCGTCGACGATCGAGCGGGCGATGCTGACCGTCGACACGAGGCAATTGTCATCCTTGCCCCAGCGGAAAAACGCTTCCTCTCGCGTCTTCGAGTCGGCCAGCGGATTCCAGGGCTGATCCATGCCGAGTTCGCGGACTTGGGTCTGCACGCCGGTACGCGCCTTCGTGCCGCCGTGGGCGATGATCGTGTCCGGGGCACGGCTATCGCCGCGGAAAAAGTACGCATAGCGAACGTCCGGCTGTGGCGGGGGCCGACTCGGCGACACGGGCGCTGTCGATTTCTTCTCATCTGGCGCCAAGAGCGCCTTCTCATGCGCGGGACCAAGGGGGCGACTCTCCAAGACCTCGGCCAGATCGACCTTTGGCATCGCCTTGAAGCCATCTCGCCACATCTCCTCGAGAGTCGCCTTTTGCGCGGGCGGGCCGAGCGGTCGCGGCTGCATCTTGCCCCCACCGATCGGCAACAGCACCTTCTTCAAGTGTTTGATCTTGTCCGCATCCTCGCTGATCTCAGTGATGATGTAGGAAAACCAGCCGCCGAAGGTCGGCACGGGCATGTCGCCGCCGCGGCCGGGAAATGCGGAGGGGTAGAGCGGCTGGTGATTCGCGTTGCGGGTCTCGATCCACGTCTTGTACGGTGCGTCGTCGGTGGGCATGGGAAGCGCTGCCGTCCCCGCTCCGAACTTGCCGGTCCGCTCGGTGAACTCTTGCACCTTGTTCAACAGTAGTCCCTTGCTCTTCCAGGCGGCGCGGAGGAAGTTGAGGAACTGGAGCGGGTCCTGTGCTCGCGACATCCCTCGCGCGACCAATGCCTCCGCGCGCTTGACGTCTGACATCGAAACGGCGAGGAGGTCCCGAATCAAATCGTCATCTTCAGTGCCGGTGAGATTGATCAGGTCCTGGGCCGCCTGGTCGGTGGTGTCCTGAACGATGTCGGCAAGCGCGGCGGGAGCCACCTTCCAAGCATGCGCGCCCGCCACCGCAAGGGATCGCAGCCGCCCCACTTGCGCGTAGAGTGAATCAACCGCGGCAGGATCGACGTGCGCGCCCTTGGCGAGTTGCGACGCCTCGCTTCGGTACGCGTCCACCTCGCGGAAAAAGGTCGCCAGTTGAGGCGCGGCATTCGCCTTCGCATCCGGGTGGAACGTGATGTGCCCGTCGAGCTTCGAAAAGTCGATCCAGCGCTGGAGTAGCTGTCCGCCGGTCGCGTCCTGCCGAATCGAATGGCCCACCGGCGACGCGAGCAGTCGCGCAACCGCTCGATTGCCGATTGTCTGCCCAAGATGGAACAGATCAGTTCGATGAAGCAACAGTGGAGCCGATTGCGTCACTCCCCGAAATGGCACGGCCGGGACCACGTACGGCAACGGACCGCGCCGCACGCTGAGCGGCGCGCGGTCCCGCTTGGCTCGGATAGCCGGCGACCTCACCTCGGATGAATTCGTTCGGTCCATGTTCGGTTTCCTGCTGGGATGTTTACTTTGGCGCAGGTCAATTGTAGTTCGCGGGCTCCCCTTGTCAACGCCGGAATCAGGTCGGATGATGCGGGCGGGCCAGTTCAACCAGAATGCCTCGCGGCCGGAAACTCGCTTAGAATGAGGAGTAGTACTTATGTCGAGCATCCCCTCGCATTCCGACCTGCTCGATGAGCTGGCCGGGGCGCTCAATACCGGCGCCATCCGCGTCGTCGATTTGACGATGCCGCTCGGTCCCGAGACGCCGATTTTGCCCCTGCCCGATCCTTGGCCAGACTCCCCGCCCTTCTCGATCTCAGTCATCGCCGAGTACGACGAGCGCGGCCCTGCCTGGTACTGGAACGCCTTCCACACCGGCGAGCACACTGGCACCCATTTCGACGCCCCGGTGCACTGGATCACCGGCCGCGATCTGCCGGATAACCGGGTCGACACCTTGCCGCCGGCCCGATTCGTCGCGGCTGCCTGCGTCATCGACGTCTCGCGGCAGTCGGCCGAAAGCCCCGACTTCTGCCTGACGCCAGAGGACGTGGAACGTTGGGAAGCCGAGCATGGTCGCATCGCCGCCGGGGTCTGGGTGCTGCTCCGTACCGATTGGTCACGGCGATCTGGCGACGCCTACCTCAACGTGAGCGCGGGCGGACCGCACACACCTGGTTGGACGCCGGAGTGCGTTCGCCTTCTCGCCCTCGACCGCGATGTCCTCGGCGTCGGCGTGGAGACGGTCGGCACCGACGCCGGCCAGGCGGGCGGCTTCGACCCTCCCTTCCCGGCCCATAACCTGATGCACGGCGCCGGCAAGCTTGGCCTCGCCAGCCTCTGCAACCTCGACCAACTCCCACCCACGGGCGCCATCGTCATCGCCGCACCCCTCAAGATCGTCAACGGCTCTGGCAGCCCCGTTCGGGTGATCGCGCTGGTAGGTGGGTAGGAGCGGTCCTCACCGCCGTGTGCGGACGAGACGAACGACGGCAGGAGCGCGAACAGTCCAAGGCACTAGAAATCGCGCACATGCTGAAGAACACGATAGGCAAAGCAGGTGCCAATGGCCCCGGCAACGGTCACCACCACGGGTCCCCACCCGACCTTGGCTTCTCGGCCTGGGCTCACGACCCCATAGCCATCCGCGAAGGTGCCCATGTCGAGCCAACTTCCCACTCCGATCAGCGCGCCGAGCACGACGGCGATCAGCCCGACCCACGCCGCGAGTTCCGCGGTCGATCGAGTCAGCACCGTAGCGATGGCGACGAAGGCGACGACTCCGGCAACGAGCGAAAGTGCCCCGTCCGTCTCTAACCCGCGCAGTGTATCGGTCGGCACCCCACGCCGCTCAAAGTGGAGCCACGGACCCCAAGAGCCGACGGCGATCAGGGCCGCGCAGATTAGCGCCGCGATCGCCGACATGCCAGGACGTCGGGGAGCATCACTGGCTCCGGCCTCGTCCGCACGGCGGTAACGCTGATAGGCGCTGACGTCCGGTGTCTTGCTCTTGCCCTGTTGTTGAAACCATTCCTCGTTCGACATGAGGTTGGGCCTCACTGTAGCACGCGGAACACCCGTTGCTTGCGGCACGGCAAGATTGCAGGCTGCATTCCAGCCTGCCGCGGAGACTAATTGAACCGCCTAAACGATTTCAATCTCGCGACCGCGGCCCCGCGTACCTCGCCATGAACCGCTGGTGAACGTCAAAGGCGGCGCGTTTGCGTTTGGGCTTGAGGCGGACGTAGCTGCCGTCGGGCATCAACTGGCGGGTGTTGACGTTGTCCTTGAAATAGGCGGGCAAGAGCACGTCGCGGATGTGGGCCTTCAAGGTCGGGTCTTCGACGGGAAAGACGACTTCGACCCGGCGATCGAGGTTGCGCTCCATCAGGTCGGCGCTGCCGAGGTAGACCTCATCCTCGCCGCCGTTGTGGAAGTAATAAACGCGGCTGTGCTCCAGGAATCGACCGACGACGCTGATCACCCTGATCGTCTCGCTCCACCCCGGCACGCCGGGCCGTAGGCAGCAGATGCCGCGCACGATCAGATCGATCTTTACCCCCGCCCGCGACGCGCCATAGAGCGCGCGAATGACGTCGCGGTCGACGAGCGAGTTCATCTTGAAGATGAGCCGCCCCTTCCCGGTCCGCCGGTGCGCCTCGACCTCGCGCGCAATCGCCGCGACGAATCGCTCGCGGAGCTGGCCTGGTGCGACCCACAGTTTCTTGTAGTCATCTTGCTGGGAGAACCCAGTCAGGACGTTGAACACCTCGGAGACGTCGCGGCAGACATCTTCTCGGGCCGTCAGCAGGCCGAGGTCTTCGTAGAAACGCGCCGTGCTCGCGTTGTAGTTACCCGTTCCCAGGTGCGCGTAGCGGCGTAACCCGTCCGGTTCGCGGCGCACGACCAAGATCGCCTTGCAGTGGGTCTTGAGCCCGGCTACGCCGTAAGCGACATGGACGCCGTGCTCCTCGAGCGCCTGCGCCCACGTGATGTTGTTCTCTTCGTCGAATCGCGCCTTTAGCTCGACCAGCACCGCGACCTGCGTATCGTCGTCGCGCGCCTCGATCAACGCCGGAATCAGCGGCGAGTCCTTGCCGATGCGGTAGAGGGTCTGCTTAATCGCCATCACGTCGCTGTCGGTCGCGGCAGCGCGCAGGAAGTCAGTGACCGCGTTAAATGACTGGTACGGGTGATGGACGAGCACGTCTCGTCGCCGCAGCCTGGCGAAGATGTCGACCGCTTCCTCGTCGTCGGGGTCGACGCGCGGCGATGGCTGCAACGCGGGCACCACCGCGGGGACGAACGGCGGATCCTTGAGATCCGGCCGATCGAGCCGCATCAACCCCATCAGGTTTTCGCAGGCGAGCGGACCGTCGACGACGTAAGAGTCGCGTTCCGTGGCGTGGAGCTGTTCGATCAGCCATTGGTGGACATCGGCCGGCATGGTGGTGTCGGTGATGACCTGAACGACCGAGCCGAAGGTGCGCTGCGAGAGGAACTCGCGCATGGTAAAGAGCAGATCGTGGTCGCCGTCGTCGTCATCGTCGACTTCGATATCGGAATCACGCAAGACGTGGAAGGGATAGGCCGCGACGATCTCGTTGCCCGCAAAGAGCCGGGGCAGGTGCGCGGCGATGACCTGCTCCAGCCAGGTCAGTCGCACCCGGCTTTTGCCGCCGTCCACGCCTGGTACGGTGACCAACCGTGGCAGCACCGCCGGCACCTTGATGCGTGCGAACCGGGCGCCGACGCCCGTGGAGCTGAGCACGACGATCAGGTTCAAACTCTGATTGGAGACGTGCGGAAAGCGGCGGGCGCGATCGATTGCCTGCGGCGTCAGGACAGGGAATATCTCCCGTTCGAAGACCGCGCTCAATGTGGTCCGCTCATCGGCGTTGAGCCGGTGGAAATCGATCAACTCGATGCCGTGCCGCGCCAGCTCGGGCAGCAATTCGGCGCGCACCAACTTGGCGTGCCGGTCGAGCAGTCCTTGCACCTTGGCACGCGCGGCGACAAACGCGACCTGCGGCGTCCGCCCATCCGGGCCCGGCTCGGCGATACCCGCCGCCAGCTTGCGCTTGAGGCCGGCGAAGCGGATCATCGCCCACTCGTCGAGATTGGAGGCAAAGATCGCCGCGAACTTGACCCGTTCCAGCAACGGCGCCGTCTTGTCCTCGGCTTCTTCGAGGACGCGCCGGTTGAACTCGAGCCAGCTCAACTCCCGGTTGATGTACAGCTCGGGCAGCAAAGGCGGCATGACAATGCCTTCGCTGGCGGGCAAGTCACTCGTGGGCTTGGAATCATCGTCGGCGCCGGCCGACGGCCTGCCGTTTGGCAGCGTCACGGATGCGGCCCGTATGAGGGGGGCGCGAGATGCTGTGCTCATGGTCAGCGGCCTCGGACCGCGCCAGCCCGGCCCCGGGCCGCCGCATGACTAGTCTGAGGGAGCCAGATGCCCGTTCGCGGTCTGGTGTGCCTCGACGATGTCGCGCACGCGGCGAAAGGCAAGGACCGGTACGAAGTTCCGCACCTTGATCGCATCGCCCCACAGTTCCTCAACCGCTTCGCGCGAGCATCGTTCCAGAAACGCCTCGTCGACTACGCCGATGTAGGCCCGCTTCGCGTCGACCAGCACCCGATCCACCACGGCGCCCGACGACTTGTATCCGTTCATCTGGCCAAGGAGATGGTCCATTGGCGTCTCCTCGCCCAGCCGTCCGATCGACATGATCGATCGCCCGGAGGGCAGCATTGTACCGAATTGGCGACAGCAGGACCCGAACCCGCGCCGGAGACCTTTGGCGGATTGTGGGTCGCATTCGCAATGCTGCAACGCGGCACGCTAAACGACCAAGGCTGCATTGTTAAACCTTGATGAAATGATGACTCCGGAGCGTAGCTCGCGCATCGTTGCCTGCCTATCCTCAATTCGCGGAGAATGACGGGGTAGACAGTGGTAAAGCGCTGGGAGCAGTGTTGATGACCGATCCACGAATTGAACAGTGGGCAAATGTCCTGGTTGACTATTCGGTCGAGGTCAAGGCGGGCGACACCGTTGCCATCGTGGGGGAAGTCGCGGCCGAACTGCTGCTGCGAGCGATCTACCGCGCGGTCGTCGAGCGCGGCGGGTTCCCGGTCCTGATGCCCGCGCTCGACGGGGCAGCATCTGATCTCTTGCGCCTCGGAACTGACGAGCAACTCCAGTACGTCTCGCCGCTCGAACGCATCGCCCGCGAGGAGGCCGACGTCCTGATTCGCGTTGCCGCGGCGTCGAACACACGGGCGAACGCCGAACTCGATCCCGCGCGGCAGCGGCTGCATGCGCTCGCCCGCGCCGATTTGATGCAGTCCTTCATGCGTCGCGCCGCCGAGGGCACGCTGCGCTGGACAGGGACGCTCTTTCCGACCGCGGCTTACGCGCAGGACGCCGACATGGGCACCGAGGAGTTCACCGACTTCTACTTCAAGGCCTGCAAGCTGGACCAGGCCGACCCGATCGCGGCCTGGCGAACCGTCAATGCCGAGCAAGCCCGGCTGATCGCCTGGTTGGAGGACAAGTCCGAGATTCGCGTCGTCGGCTCGGACACCGATCTTGTCCTCTCGTACGCGGGCCGGCGCTGGAACAACTCCGACGGTCACCGCAACTTCCCGTCCGGCGAAATCTTCACGGGGCCAATCGAGGACTCAGCCAACGGTCACGTCCGCTTCTCCTACCCGGTCGTCACCGCTGGGCGAGAGATCGAGGACATTCGCCTGCACTTCGCGGACGGCGCGGTCGTCGATGCGACGGCGGCGCGGAACGAGGCATATCTGATCGCGATGCTCGACAGCGACGAGGGGGCGCGACGACTCGGCGAGTTCGCCTTTGGCACGAACTACGACATTACCCGGTTTTGCAAGAACATCCTGCTCGACGAGAAGATCGGCGGCACCATCCATCTTGCGGTCGGCGCCGGCTATCCGGACACCGGAAGCACCAATCGTTCCGCGATCCACTGGGACATGATTTGCGACGTGCGCCAGGGAGGCCGGGTCGAGGTCGACAGTAAACCCTTCCTCGTCGACGGCCAATACGTCGTTTGACATTGAGGCGTCCTCGCCCTCCGCGGCCTCGTCCCGCGTCCATACCCTGATCGCGGCGACTAGAACGCGGGCGGACATGAACCAGAAAGCACTCGATTCTCCCCTACCCGGCCAGCGCCGTGATCAGTTCGTCAACCGATGTGAAATACTGTCCGCCGCTGGCTTCGATGAAGTAGCGCACCTGGAGGTTGACGCCGGCCGCTTCGTTGTCACCGGTCATGCGGAAGTCGGTGCGCAGACCATGGGCCAGTTTGCCGAGGCCATACGCGAATCCAACCTCCGCCGCCGTCCCGGAATCGACGTCGACCCCGTCCAAGATTGCGACAACCGTGTCGCACGACCGGATCCGCTCCTCGTTGGCGCGGCCAATCTCATAATTGATCCGCACTAGCAGCTCTCGTCGCACTTCGACGTCGCGGATCGCGGGCACCCGCGCGAAGTCGTCGTCAAAGCGGTGGTCGTCCCACGGGTTTACCACCTCGACGTGGGCACTCAACGCACCGATCAGCCGGTCCATGAACGCCCGCGTCGACTCGGCAAACCCCAACGGCGACGCCAGATAAATCTTCATAAGTGGTGGTCCTCAAGTTGGGCGACGACGTTGCCGCTGACATCAGACGATCCATCATACGGGCAAATTCGTTGTCGGCACTCGGCGGAGCGCACGCCTTGCGTATAATCGGTCGTATGGCACAGGGAACAGAGGGACGTGACACAACCAGCGCCAGCCGCTCATCGTCGCGCGGCACAGGGTCGGAAACCGACCTCGTGCCCTCGCGCCGGCAATACCTCGATCTCAAGAGCGAACACCCCGACGCGATCCTCCTTTACCGACTAGGCGACTTTTACGAGACGTTCGACGACGACGCGAAGGTCGTCGCACGCGACGCCCGCATCACGCTGACGTCGCGCAACTTCGGGCGTAACGGCCGCGTGCCGATGGCCGGGATTCCGCACCACGCTCTCAATCACTATTTGGGTCGCCTGCTCGGCAGCGGCCTCACCGTTGCCATCGCCGAGCAAGTAAGCGAACCGGGAAGAGGATTGGTCGATCGCGCCATCACGCGCGTTCTTACACCGGGGACCATTGCCGAGCCCGCACTGCTCCCCTCTGGAGAGAACCGCTACCTTGCCGCCGTTGCCGCGCGCAACGAGCGGTTAGGTTTGGCCTGGGTCGACGTCAGTACCGGCGAGTTCGCGGCCATGGAACTCGCCGGCGAGGGCGCTCGCCGACAACTTGCCGAGGAACTTGCGCGCCTCAGTCCGGCCGAGTCCTTGGTCCCTGACGACATCGGCGAGGCATTGCCGGTCGCCGGGCATCGAACTCGGCTGGAACGGTGGCACTTCGAGCCGAGCCGGGCGCGCGATACACTCTGCAGCCGCTTCGGCGTGCGGTCGCTGGCCGCGTTTGGCTGCGACGAATTGCCGGCCGCCACCGGCGCCGCCGGCGCAATCCTGGCCTACCTGGAACGGACGAATCCGCGTTTGCTCCCGCTCCTGACCGGGCTGCGGACCGAAGCGCCAGGACGCCATGTCAGCCTCGACGCGGCCACCCGGCGCAATCTTGAACTGACCCGGAGCGTCAAGACGGGCGGCATCCGGGGCAGCCTGCTCGGCGTGCTCGATCAGACCCGAACCGCCATGGGCACGCGAGCCCTGAGGCGGCTGCTCGGTCGGCCCCTGCGCGATTTAGTCGAAATCCGGCAGCGGCAGGCGATCATCGCGGGCCTCATCGCCGCGCCGCTGCCGCGCGCGTCGTTGGCGATTGCCCTGGCGACTGTTGGCGACCTCGAACGGCTCGTCGGCCGGGTCACTCAAGGGACCGCCACACCACGCGACGTGCTCACTCTTGGCGCGGCGCTTCGGACCATGCCGGAACGTGGTCGCGGCCATGGCCATGCAACAGGTTCGTTCGCCTGCAATTAACCAGTTTGCGGACGAACTCGACGCCTGCCCCGACCTCCTGGCGTTCATCGATACCGCGGTAGACGAGGACGAAGACGGGACCGCCCGCATTCGACCCGGATTCGCGGCCGAGCTCGACGCGGCGGTGTCCGAGGCGCACGAGACCCGCGCCTGGCTGACCGACCTGGAGCGCACCGAGCGCGCGCGGACCGGCATCCGCTCACTCAAGGTCGGCTACAACAAGGTCTTCGGCTATTACATCGAAGTCACGCGGCCAAATCTCTCGCTGGTGCCCGTCGACTACACCAGAAAGCAAACGGTGGCCACCGGTGAGCGCTACGTCACGACGCCGTTGAAGGAGGCAGAAGCGCGGTTGGCGGCTGCCGACGAAATGATCGAAGCGCTGGAGCGTGCCGCGCTGGCGCGTATCACCGCGCGGATAACGGACGCGGCCGGTCGGTTGGTCGCCACCGCTCAAGCGTTGGCCTTTCTCGACGCGCTGCTCTCGCTCGCGGAGGTCGCGGCCTCGCGCGACTGGATCGCGCCGGCACTCGACGAAAGCGACGCCCTGGAGATCGTGGGTGGCCGGCATCCGGTCGTCGAGGCGACCCTCGCCGGCGAGGCGTTCATCCCGAACGACTGCCGCCTTGGTGGCGCGGAGCCGCGGCTCCTCCTCGTCACCGGCCCGAACATGGGGGGCAAGAGCACCTATCTTCGGCAAGTGGCCTTGATCGTCCTCCTGGCCCAGACCGGCTCGTTCGTCCCGGCCGCCGCGGCCCGAATCGGCCTGGTCGATCGCATCTTCACCCGCGTCGGTGCCCACGACGACCTCGCCGGCGGCGCCAGCACGTTCATGGTCGAGATGGTCGAGACCGCGACCATCCTCCACCACGCCACTCGCCGCGGCCTGGTAATCCTGGATGAGGTCGGGCGCGGCACCAGCACCGACGACGGCCTGGCCATCGCCCGCGCTGTCGTCGAGGATCTGCATGACCGTATCGGCGCTCGTACGCTTTTCGCCACGCACTACCTGGAGCTGACCGGATTGGCCGATGCGCTCCCCGACGTCGCCAACGCCCACGTCGCCGCCATCGAGACGGAGGGACGGGTGATCTTCCTCTACGCCGTGCGCCCCGGTCCGGCTGACCGCTCCTACGGCGTCCAGGTCGCCCGCCTCGCCGGGCTCCCGCCCTGGGTCGCGGACCGCGCGGCATCGATCCTCGCGTCACTGCCAGAGGATCAGCCGGCTTTGTCGTTGCAGGAGCCCACGGCGAACGGCTACGACGTCGCGGCGTCGCTGAACGGCCCGCGGCAACTCGCGCTCGATGGCATCACGCTCGCCCCTGCCCCCGCCGACCGGCTTGCTCGCTCCCTGCGCGACCTCGACCTCGATGGCCTCACGCCGCGCGAAGCGATCGACTGGTTGTTTGAGCAACGGTCCCGACTGCCATGATCGTGATTCGCTCTCATCGCGGCGGGAGACGCTATGGACACCGTGAAAATCTTGGAGCGACCGGAGACGATCAACTGGGAGTATGACGGAGAAGCCGATGTCCTGTACCTTTCCGTGGGCGATCCTCGACCGGCTGTCGGTATCGACATCGGAGACGGACTGATCTTGCGTTTTGATGAGGTTGCGAGCGAAGTCGCTGGCCTCACCGTGATCGGGCTTCGCGAACGGCTTCTCCGTCGACTAGGTGACTCCAATTAGCCATTCGAGACGGCAAGCGCAACCATGAATGAACCAGAAATCTTCAAATCGACTGTATCTTCCGCTGGCACGTTCGACTACGATCCTATGCGCGAGGGTAGTCGATCATTCCCTGGATTGACACAGCGGCAGCCAATACGGCTGCTGCCAACAGAGGTCTCGGCGCGGATTGCGGCCGGTGAGGTGATCGAGCGTCCAGCATCGGTCGTCAAGGAGTTGGTCGAGAACGCGCTGGATGCCGGGGCGCGAAGCATCCGCATCGACGTCCACGGCGGCGGGCTGCGACTAATTCGGGTCGGCGACGACGGCGACGGCATACCACCCGGTGAGCTCTGGCTCGCCTGCCAGCGCCACGCCACCAGCAAGCTGACCGGGGAGAACCTGTCGCGTGTCGCCACGCTCGGCTTTCGCGGCGAGGCATTGCCCAGCATCGCCGCGGTCGCCGACCTCACCATCGTCACCGCCGACGACGACAGCGGCCTTGGCCGCCGCCTGACGATGCGCGCTGGCCGCGCCGTCGCCGACGAGCCGGCGCCGCGCCCGCGCGGCACAACGGTGACGGTGAGCAGTCTCTTTCATCGCCTTCCCGCCCGACTCTCTGCCGCCGGTCGCGCCCAGACCGAGATCTCGCAGATCGGCCAGACCGCACGCCGACTCGCGCTGGCTGCTCCGCGGGTTCGGATCTCGCTGGTCGTCGACGGCCGCCAGGTTTTTCAAACGACGGGCTCCGGCGATCCGTCCTCGACCCTGGTCGAGGTGTACGGTCCGGGTTTGAGCGGCACGCTTGTCACGCTCGGTCCGATCAATCTGCCCGGCGCGTCCATTGCCGGCGTCGTGGCTGGGTCCGAGGTGACGCGCCCCGGTCGCGGCCAGGTCAACATCGTCGTCAATGGCCGCTGGGTGCAGCCGCGCGGCCTCCTGGCGCACCTGGAGTCCGGCTACCGACCGCTCCTGCCGCGCGGTCGTCACCCCGTCTTATTGCTCAACATCGACGCGGACCCCGCCGAGATCGATATCAACATTCATCCGGCGAAGCTCGAAGTGCGCCTTCTGCGCGAGCGGGAGATCGCCGTCGCGGCCGGCGAGCTGATTCGACAAACCCTAGGGCGACGTGCAGCGCCGTTGCACCTCAGCCCGGCAATGGGCCTCGACGCCCTACCGAGGCCTTCGGTCGTGGCCGAAACCCGAATTGGCTACGACACGGACAACCCGATCGTCTCGCCCAACCTGCCGCCCCTGCGCCTGATCGGCCAGGTCAACAACCGTCTCATCCTGCTCGAAGGAGACGCCGGACTGTTCCTAATCGATCAGCACCGCGCCCACGAGCGCGTTCTCTTCGAGCGCTTCGCGGCGACGCACGATGGCGGCGGTCCGGAGCCGGTCGCGCTGCCGGAGCCGATGCTCCTCGAGCCGCGGTCGCCGCAAGTGGCGCGGTTCGCGAGTCGCCTCGACGACTTGGCCGCGTTGGGATTCGAATGCGAGGTCTTCGGCGGCCGGGCCTTTCTCCTCCGCGCCGCGCCGGTGCTGCCGGGTGCGCTGGCGTCGCTTTCGGATCCGGACGACGTCACCGTCGCGGTGCTCGCCCTGGCTGACGAGGAGGCCGGGGAGGGCGAGGAATGGCGGCAGCGGTTGCTCGTCGGCCTGGCCTGCCGCACGGCGGTTCGCCGCGGCCGGTCCCTCGATCGACCGTCGATGCGCGCTTTGGTCGAGGCGCTCGGCCAGACTTCCGCGCCGGCCGTCTGCCCTCACGGTTCGCCGCTCCTGATGCACCTCAGCGGCGATTTGTTCGAGCGCCAGTTCGACTGGCGCTAAACGGCTCGTCAGCATCCATAATCAGCCACCGATTACTCCTGAGCATCCTCCGCTGGGTACTCATCATCCAGTATGTGCGTGATCTGCTCCACAAGGCTGGGAACATTACGCTGGGCGGTGTCCCACACGATGTTCCAATCGGTCTTGAAGTAAGCATGTACGGCTCGATTGCGAAAGGCAATGATAGAAGGCCAGTCGACCGACGGATGTGCCCGTCGAAACTCCAACGGGAGGCGGGCGGCCGCCTCCCCAATAACCGTCAATTGCTGCAAAACGGCACTGCGAGTCTTAGGATCTTGGAGGAACTCGGCTTTGGAGTATCCCTCGAGAAATGCGATGACGGCCGCTGCCGCATCCCGCAAATCGCCGAGCCAACGATCCTCAGGCCGCATAAAGAATCCGCGCCGACGCAAGGATCTCGTCCCGCAGAAATGGTCTCAGCGAACCCTTGGAGCCAAGATCCACCCGACGTTTGAAGGCAGACGCGAGTTCTTGCTCCAACTGGCCGAGTTCGAGAAACCCAACTTGCGCGGCGGGTTCGAACTCAACAAGAAGATCGATATCGCTGTCGGGACCGAAGTCATCTCGCAAAGCGGAGCCGAAAACGGCCAATTCGCGAACACCGAACCGACGGCAGATGTCTCGGATCTTGTCCATCGGCAATTGGAGATCGATAGCGGTCCTTGCTGTCATTGCGCGTCTCCCATTGGACCCGAAACGGCCGCCGCCGCCGTGCCAACCCGGCCGACGTTGATCTGGCGCCCTCCAGTGACTACTGCTCCTTCGCCAATAGGTCAACCGCCGTCACCATCAGTTGCCGAAGGTGAAAGCCGTCGATCTCCTCCGACGGGTCATTGATGATTGCGGTCAGGGCAAACCAGCGACCGTCGGCGCGTTGGAGGAGCCAGGCGTAGCTCTTGACGCCTGTTTCGTACCCTTCCTTGAATCCGACGTAGCGCCAAGTCTCAGCGTCCCAGGCAACGCCTGGATTGAGCGACAGCGCGTCGTAAATCGGTGAGAGACCGGTTTGCTGCGCTTGTGCGTGCAAGGATGCCGTCGCCCGGCAGAGATCCCCGGCCGAGGCGAACCATTCGATCGTCTTGATCTCGTTCGGCCCAAGCCACTGCTCGACCTCCGACAGCGTCGCGGCGACCGGATCTACCTCATCGGCCAGGAACCGGCGCTTCTCCGTTTCGCTCAGGTCCAGGTAGTCGGCGAGTTCGCCCTCGGTGTAGCGCAACTTGAGGGCAAACCACTCGCGGGTAAGCAAGAGTGGTCGATTCAGTTCGGGCTGTTCGTGCCCCATCGCCGCCATGTACGCCTCGACGCGTTCCCGACCAAGGAGCGTGATCAGATGGTCGGTGGCGGTGTTGTCGCTGCTGGCCATCATCTGTTCGGCGTAGGTCCGGATTGGAAAGGCGCTCCCATCCGCTTCCAGTCGCATCTCACCATTGGGCAGGCTGCGCAGCTCCTGGTTGATCGGCAACGGGTCGTCCCAGTCAAACTCACCCGCCGCGACGGCATCGGCCAGCGCACCAAGGACGTAGAGCTTGAAGGCAGAGGCAATCGCCATCGGCTCGTCAGCGTTCACTTCGTTGAGCGGGCGGCAGGCGCCGTCGGACACCTCGGCGGCGACGAATCCGACCTCCGGCGCGACCTTCTGGAGCCGGCTATCCAACCCCTTCCAACTCGTCGGCGGGCGAGCCACCGGCTCGGGCACGGCCACGGGCTCAAAGAAGAGGTCGTTGATCAAGTAGGGTGGCTCGGCATCAACGCCGAGCCGTACCCGCCACTGGTGGCCACTCCTGGTAAAAAGAAGCGCGTTCGCCCGCGTCCGCGAGACGCCGCCCTCGAACCGCGCGACCGTCACCGGCGCCAGCGGCGCGGTCAGATTCTGCAAGATCGCAATCAAGTCCGGCGCTGGTAGCGCCGCCAGAAACGCCGCGGCGACATGCTCGCCCACGTCGTCCGCCTCAAGCGACGCCGCGTCTCCGTTAATCTGCGCGATCGCCCACGCCAACTGCATCCCCGCCGGCGTCTCCGGAATCGCCACCACCGGCAACTCGTTGGAGGCGGTCGGTGCGGCCCATGCAGCCGGCGCGGCGGAGCCGAACACGATGAAGATGACGAGCAGAACAACTAGGCGGTGAGGGCGTCGATTGCTCACAGAATCGCTCACCTTCTCGGGGCGTACCAACGCTGAATGCCGATATTGTCGGCCAACCACTGGCTTTCTGACCACTACTACGACGAAACCTCCCTCGGGGTTTCAGTCCACTTGGCCAGGCGACCACGCCACCGCAATGCTACGATGTCAGACAACAACTCTTGTCGAATATCGAACGACGAACATCGAACTCGGAAAGGGAGTGTATTACGCATGTACGGCACCGTCGTCGGCGGCCCGGTCGATGAGATCGACACCCCTGCTCTGCTGATCGACCTCAATCGCCTGGACCGCAACATTGACCGCATGAACGCCGACCTGCGTGCCGCGGGCGTCGCCTGGCGCCCGCACTGCAAGGGGCATAAGAGCCCGGCTATCGCCCACAAGGAACTCGCCGCCGGCGCCATCGGCGTCACCTGCGCCAAGCTGGGCGAAGCCGAGGTGATGGCCGCCGCCGGGATTCGCGACATCCTCGTTGCCAATCAGGTCGTCGGCCCAATCAAGGCCCGCCGGCTCGCCGCCCTCCGCGGTCAGGCCGACGTCATCGTCGCCGTCGACAGCATCGAGAACGCCCGAGAGCTCGACGCCGCGGCGCGCGCCACCGGCACCCGCCTCCGCGTCATCGTTGAGGTAAACGTCGGCATGCACCGCGCGGGCGTCGAGCCCGGTGCTCCGACGATCGCCTTCTCCCAAGAGGTGGCGGCGATGGAGGGCATTCGCTTCGCGGGCCTGATGGGCTACGAAGGGCACGCCATGGGTCAAGCCGATCCCGCACAGCGGCAGGCCGAGATCGAGCGGTCGGTGCGAATGCTGGTCGAGACCGCGGACGCCTGCCGCGCCGCCGGACTGCCGGTCGAGATTGTCTCTGCCAGCGGCACCGGCACCTATCAGACCTCCACCGGCATCGAGGGGATCACCGAGGTCCAGGCTGGCGGCGGCATCTTCGGCGACGCCTTTTATCGATCGCTCGATGTCCCAGTCGAACCGGCGCTGTCGATCCTCGTTGGCGTTACCAGCCGCCCCGCGCCGAACCGGATCATCATCGACGCCGGCTGCAAGACACTTGACGCTTCAGTCATCCCGCCAACGGTGCGCGACCTCGCCGGCGTCGTCTCTATCCGCTTTTCCGCCGAGCACGGCAACATCGCGCTCGACCACGACGCTTGCTGTCCCCACGTCGGCGACCGCCTGCTGCTCGACGTCGGCTACCACGACGGCGTCGTCCACCTCCACGACTGCTTCTACGGCATCCGCAACGGCCTCGTTGAGACCGTATGGCCCATTGCCGCTCGCGGTCGATTGCAGTAAGAGATCGTGCCATAATCGTCGTGAGGAGGCGGTGCCATGACGACGCCTGTTGCGGTCGACCAAGACGTTCTCGACGAGATCGTCCGCCGGATCGTTCGCGTTGCCCAGCCTCAGCGAATCATCCTCTTCGGCTCGTTCGCCCGGGGTGACGCCGGACCCAACAGCGATCTCGATCTGCTGGTCATCAAGGCCGGCGATTACCACCGGGGCAAACTCGCCGGTCGAATCTACGAAGATCTATTTGGTGTGGGGCAAGCCGTCGACGTCATCGTGGTGAAGCCGGAAGACATCGAACGGTATCGGAACTCGCCCGCGGTCGTCATCTTTCCCGCGCTGCGTGAAGGACGTGAGGTCTATGTCGCCTGAGCGGAGGGACGCCGACGATCCCCAAGAGTGGCTGAATCGCGCTAGAAGCAACCTGATCCGTGCGGGACAGCACGTACCTGGAGTCTTGTTGGAAGATCTGTGCTTTGATGCTCAGCAGGCGGCCGAAAAGGCCGTCAAGGCAGTATTTCTGGCCAACGACGCGGCCTTCCCCTATACCCATGACCTGGCTCGCTTGCTGACCAACCTCGTGCAAGTAGGCGAAGAGATCCCGCCAGACATTCGCCGTGCTACCAGCTTGACTCGTTTCGCGGTCTTCACGCGATACCCGGGGATGGCAGATCCGGTGACAGCCGAAGAGCATGCGGAAGCGGTCACAATTGCCGAAGCGGTTCTAGCGTGGGCAGAACGACGAATTCAGCAGACGTAAGTCCGTCTCTCAACTCCTGACCTTGGTCCGCCACCTTCCATGCCGCGACCGTCGCCGCGCGACGATCGCGTAGGCGGCGCAGGCGGTGCCAGTGCAGCGCGAGGTCCCACGGGGTGAGGCGTTCGATCTCGGTCGTGTAGACGATGCTCGTTTCGCGCCGCTCCAGCGCCGACCGCAGGTCGCCATGGTAGGCAACCGCGCCGCGACCGAGCGTACGGTAGTGTGCGTCGGTGCCGGCAATCGCCGGGCCGAGGAGGTCTCGGTGTTCCTCGTAGAAGGCCCGCGTCTCAAGGTTCGAGTTGGGCAGGCCGCGCCACCGCGCCACAAGCCGAAAATCCTCGACGCTCGAGTTGAAGACCTCGACCGCGACCGGTAGCCCCGCCTTCGCCATCGCCAGGATTTCGTCGAACGGCACCGATGGGGTTAGCTTCGAGCCGGGGTGCGGGATGCCGACCCAGCCGCCACGACGCACGATCTCGTCGACAGTCTTGGAGATCGAAAGCCGGGGTCGGATATCGTCCTCGACGTCGAAGGCGAGAATGTGCGCGCCTTTGGCCGAGACTTCCGAGCACGGAATCACCTCGATCGGCAGCCCGAGCCGCGCGCATCGCTCGCGCGCGGCGTAGCCGGTGCCGATGTCGTCGTGGTCGGCGAAGACGATGCCGCTGAGCCCGCGCTTCTGGGCGGCACGCAATGCCCGGTCAACGGTCAACGTGCCGTCGGAGCGCGTCGTATGGACGTGCATGTCCGCCAGGTTCATGGCGGGTGCGTACTGCCCGACAAAGACGTGTCGCTTCTTCATCTCTACTCGTATCCATGGCGCATAAAACGGGGCGCGCCGTTGCGCCCCGCATTATGTCTACGACAGTCCTGTTCGGCAGGATTCACACGGCTACACGGGCGGCCAGGTCAGCATCCAGCCACCGTCGACAAAATAGGTGCTGCCAGTGCAATAGCTCGCCTGCTCGGAGGCAAGAAAGACGGCCATGTTGGCAATGTCGGCCGGAACGCCCGCACGCCGCACCGGAATCAGTCCTTCGGCGTAGTCCAAATACGCACCGTCGTCGAGCGCGCGTTGATTCAGCGGCGTCAGGATCATGCCGGGCGCGATCGCATTGACGGTGATGCCGTGCTCGCCAAGTTCCAAGGCCATCGTCCTGGTGAGATTGCGCAACCCGCCTTTGGAGACGTGATACGCGCCACCGCCCGCGCCGGGCGCCTCTTCGTGGACCGAGGTGATATTGATGATCCGCCCGCCCCTGCCCTGGCTGAGCATGCGACGGATCGCCTGCTGCGAACAGAGAAAGGGCCCGTGTAGATTGGTGCGGATCACCCGTTCCCACCGCTCGAACGGGAGCTCGTGGACATACCCGCCGCCGCCGTGTCCGGCGTTGTTGACCAAAATGTCGATCCGACCAAAGGCGCGGTCGAGCTCGCCGAAGAGCCGCTCGACCTCGTCCGGCATGCCGACGTCGGCTTGCCCGATGGCCGGCCTCCTCCCCGCGACCTCCACGAGTCGCGCCGTCTCCGCTGCGCCCTTTGCGTCGCCGCGGTAGTTGACGAAGACATCGGCCCCACTCGCCGCGAACGTTTCCGCAATCCCCTGACCGATCCCGCTGTCCGCCCCGGTGATCAGGGCGACCTTCCCATCCAACCGCAGGTCCATTCGACCGAACCACTCCTCTTCCGTCACTCAGCCGCTTCGACCACCGGCAAGAATGCCAGCCGGATCGTCGATGGCCGACCATCTCCGCCCGTTTCGAACGTACTCGCCGTGGCAGCCTGCACCCACGCGCGTTCGCCGTCGCCGAGCGCGATCTCATACCACAGTTCGTATGCTTCCGCGCTCTCCCCGATCCGTCCTTCGTTGCCGGCAGCGACGTCGAGCAGCGGATACCGTTCACCGGCATGTAATGGCAGGTCGTCGATCTGTTCGGCGCCCTCGTCTCCTTCCGGCGCGGACCACAGTGCTGCACGCTCCATGGATGGGTCGGACGAAACGACGACATCCACACCCTCGGGCACCCCGTCTGGAAACATCCGCTTGGCGACAACGTGCGTCGGATTTCGCCAGCCAACCTCGGATGGATGATCCGATGCGTTGATCGGCCAGTAGCCTGGCCCGGGTGGGCAGTTCATCCCACAGTTGAAGCCGAAACGCGGCGACGCCCCATTCACCTCGTCCATCAAGAGGAAGCGTCGGACCTCGAAGTGCAGGTGATTCGGCACCGAGTCCGCGCGGTTAACCACCGTGCCCAACAGTTCCCCCCGGCCAACCTCATCCCCTTCTGCCACGGGCAGATCGTACCCGAGATGGCCGTACATCGAGAACAGCCTACTCGCGTGCTGCACGATCACCACTCGACCAGGGTACTCCGACCCGGCAAAGACAACCCGGCCGGCGGCGATGGCATAGACGCCGGCGCCCGCCGTGTCGCCCTCAAGCGCGTACCAATCCTCGCCCGCGTGCCAGTAACCGGGGTTGTACCAGGTGTTCTCAGTGGCGTACCCGTGGCGGACGAAGAAGCCGTCGCCCAGAACTTCGCCCGGCGACCCGATGGGGTAGCTGCAGAGTGGAGCTTTGTCGTCGCCGCCATCCTGGAGCGCATGCGCGCCGGCGGACTGCCCCAAGGCGGCGACGGCAATAGCGACAATCAACACGAGGCGTGGGAGAAACGTCATGATCACCTCCGTATTACAGGCGTCGTTCGTCGCCTCTGTTGAACATACGGCCCGCGACCCGTGTCAGACCATGTCGTGGCACGGAAATCGCCGTCTACGCTACTTGGGGACAACGCCCCATTGAAGGAGGATAGCCATGTTGCCGACGAATTGGGCACGTTCGACACGCACCCTGTTCCGTGCAATTGTCGCGCTCTTGCTGTTGACGTCGATTACGGGCGCCGCCCTGTTCACCGCGCATCCCGGCGCCGCGCCCCAACGCGTTCTTGCCGATGACGACGATAACGGCGACGGCGACGACGACAACGGCGCTGATGATGATGACGGCGGCAATGGGAGAGGCGCCGGTCCCCCGGACGACAAGGACAAGGATAAAGACAAAGACGACCAGGAACAGAACAACGGATATCAGCCCGAGTCGCCCGGCGAAGGCGGGCCAGTGGTCCAACTCCCCGAGTTCCGCGTCGTCGTCGAATGCGCCTTGTTCGACGACAGCCGCTCGGCCTGTATGTTCGTCGGGCTGGGTGACATCGGCGTGAAGCGAGTCGCCGTACCGCACGCGACCGTTTGCGCGCCCGTCGACGGCGACAACATCGACGACAGCGAGGCGCCAGAGGTCGATCTGCTGAATGCGACGACCGGCGAACCGTCGTACGTCGCGGACGAGGCCGCCCTGCTCCTCCTCCTCGCCGGCACGGTGGAGACGAGCGCGACGACGACCTATTGGATCTGGGCGAACGATGATCAACTTTATCCGGCGACCGGCCCCGCTCTCGTCTGCGATCAGCCACCGGCCGAAAAGGACGCAACGCCACCACCGACCACGGGAGCTATCTTGGTCCGCGCGTTCTCCTGCGATCCAGGCGTGACCGCTGGCGCGGACGTCGATTGGTATGCGGCCTGTGCCGAACCTGACACCGGCGTCAGCTTCTCGGTCAAGGCCGCCGTCGCCGGCACGGCAGGTACGGCCCAAGATGGCGCGACGGACGACAGCGGGCGGCTTTCCGTCCCAGAATTAGCACCGGAGACGTATCAGGTCGAGCAGACCGACGGCAACTGGTGCCACGCCGAGTCAGACAACGTCGACGATCAGGGCGACGTGATTGTCGAAGCCGGCGTCGAGACCACGATTTGGGTCTTCAACTGCCAGGCCTGATCGGGTAGGTGGCGACGGAACCTTGGACCTGCCTGAGAAAGGAGCGCGAACTGATGTCCATCACCCACTGGCTGCTGCACTGGACCGTCCTCCCGTTGGACTCCGCACCGGGAGGCGGCGCCGGGAGGCGCGCCCCAGATCATAAGATCGTCCGTCTGGCCGCCCTCTGGCCGCCCTTCGACGCCAGGAGCGGGATCGTCCAAAATCCGACCCCGGTTGGCGCGGACGTGATCGAAGAGGTCGAGCGGACCGGCTACGTCGTCGTCGCGCCGGTTCACGACCAGGCTCCCTACACCCACGTCATCTCGACCGGCAACCACGACTACCTCGCCGCGCTCGACACCCAAACGACGCCGAGCGAGACGCTTTAGAACTCATTCGCCGACGGCATCGTCATTCCGAGTGCAATGAGGAATGATGGGAGAGGCGTTGGTATGATCCCGGTCCGTCACTCGGACCTAGGATGATTGGTGTGGGAGGGCGAGACATGTCCGCGGAGGAGAACAAGGAGCTGGTGCGCCGGTTTTTCGAGGAGGTCTGGAACCAGGCCGACGAGACGGCGATTGATCGGTACATCGCCGAGCAGGCAGCCGGCAACGACCCCGACTTCGGCGCGGGGCGCGAGGCCTTTCGCGCGCAATGGCGCAAGTGGCACGCCGCCTTCCCCGATCTCCACTTCCAGATCGACGACCTGGTCGCCGAGGGGAACAAGGTTGTCACGCGCTGGACGCTGACCGGCACCCACCGCGGCGAGTTCATGGGCATCCCGGCAACAGGACACGCGATCCGCGTCGCGGGCACGAGCCTCGACCGGATCGAGCACGGCCAGATCCAGGAAGGATTCGACGGCTGGGACGCGCTCGGCCTGCGCCAGCAACTCGGCGCGATCCCGGCCGACGGCTAGCGACGAAATCGTAGGGCCAGCCAACGATCAACGATCGCCGGCGTGCAAGTGAGCGGTTAGGCCAAGTCGAGACCGAATGCGATGCGAAGCGCGCGATCGACCGAACTCATGATCGCGCATCGACCCAAGTTCCGTTGAATCTCTCGGCTTTGGACCATCGCAATCCGATCCACCACAATCAGCGAGTCCTGGCGCAATCCCATGAGTTGCCCGGTTTCACTACCGACGTCCACTCGAATTCGCGTGGACCCAACCCGATGCAGCCGACTGGTAATCATTGCCACTAACTGGACGTCGTAGTCGATGTCGAGACCGTCCGCCTGGACAATCAGTGCCGGTCTCAACTTGTAATGAATGAGGTCATCGTAGGGAAACGCAACGAGAACCACGTCACCCCGACTACATATCGTCATACACGTCCATAGTGGGGTCATCCCAGTCGTCGGCAAACGCACCGAGGCGGTTTCGGGTCTCGGCGGCTTCGTCGATCGTCCACCCGAGATCAGTGATCAGCCGAGTGGGAGCCTTGGCGTGATCAGGCGAGCGATCGTCACGCTCCGGCGGCGCGATCAGTCGTGTCCTGCCATTGGCATGGTCATATTTGTTGCCCATGTCCATCCTTGATGCGGGGCAGCGGGGGCGAAATAGGAGCATCTGCCCAGAAAAACCGAGAACCCGATCACATTCTAGCAGCAGCGGCCTGACGCTAACCCTCCCCTCTCCAAGCGTTCGACGGCTGGGACGCCCTCGGCCTGCGCCAACAACTGGGCGCGATCCCGGCCGACTCCTAGAATTCACCTGTATCGACGCCGAGCGATGTTTGCACAAAGTGGAGCAGCCAGGCGCGCTCCTCGGGAATCGCCTCCGCGAGTCGCTCGGCCGCCCGGACCACCAGCCACCGGTCAAGAAGCGCGGCATCGACCGGTAAACCCCGCCGGTACGCGCGCTCGTGCGCTCGAAAGACCAGTTTCCGACCGGCCATCTCGACCGCGAGTCGGAGCCGCGGTGTGCCCTCTGGCGCCCTGTTCGCCCGGCCGATCGCCATCGTCCGAGCAAGGTCCGCGGTCGGCTCGCCACGCGCCGCGTTCGGCCAGTCGATAACGATCGGACCCGCATCGGTAAGGATGACGTTCGCCAGGTGCATGTCTCCGTGGAGCAAACGGTCACCGTCCGGCAAGTCCTGCAACAATGCCCGCGCTCGCTCCGCGATGGCCGCGGGCACAGCCGGTAATCGACTCAGCTTGCGCTCGATCTGCTGCTTCACGTCCGGCAGCGACTCCGGTCCCGGCAGGCGATTGAGCTCGGCATGCACTCGACCGGTCAGGCGGCCCGCCTCCCACAGCGTCCATGGCCGTTCCTTGAACCTCGATAGCAGATCAGGGCCGTCGATCCGTTCGAGGATTAGGCCGGGCCGGCCATCGACCTCGACGACCTCGGAAACCAACGGCACGAGCGGAACCACCTGCCGCACGGCCGTCATCGCCGCCGCCTCGCGCCGCACGGCCTCCCCTGCATTGGGGTTGCGGAAGAGACGGAGGACTTTGCCGTCTTCCCAGGCAAAGATCTCCGCCTCCCGCCCCGCCGCGATACGTTGCAATTCCGCGCTCTTCACCAACGTCTCCATGTGCGAGAAGATACGCCATGGTGGCGATCCGCGCGAGAGGAGTTGTGACCAATGAGCGCCGAGATCTGTTTCCTAACGGCCGTCGAGCTTGCCGGACGCATCAAACGCCGCGAGTTCTCCGCGCGCGAGGTGATGGCGGCCCACCTGGATCAGATCGCCCGCATCAACCCGATCGTCAATGCTATCGTCTCGCCACTGCCCGCCGAGCAGGCCCTCGCCCTAGCCGATCAGGCAGACAAGGCACTGGCCGCTGGAAATGAGACCGGTCCGCTTCATGGCTTGCCGATCGCGTTTAAAGACCTCGAGGACGCGGTCGGCTTCCCGACGACTTTCGGATCGCCAATCTACGCGGAGAACATGCCGCAAAGCGATGCCCTGCTGGTCGAACGCCTCAGGCGAGCGGGCGCCATCGGCATCGGCAAAACAAACGTGCCTGAATTCGGTCTCGGTTCCCATACGTTCAACCCGGTCTTCGGATCGACCCGCAACCCGTACGACCCGACCAAGAGCGCGGGTGGCAGCAGCGGCGGCGCGGCGGTCGCCCTCGCCTGCGGCATGCTTCCTATTGCCGACGGCAGCGACATGGGCGGCTCCCTTCGCAACCCCGGCAACTTCAACAACGTCGTTGGTTTCCGTGTCTCGCCGGGTTTGGCGCCGAACTGGCCGTCGAGCGCGCCCTGGCTCCCCCTCAGCGTCAAGGGCCCCATGGCGCGCACCGTCGCCGACGTGGCGTTGCTCCTCGACGCCATCACCGGCGCCGACCCGCGCGATCAACTCTCCTACGATCCTCCGCCCGGTCAGTTCGCCCAATCGCTCGACCGCGACTTCAGCGACATCCGCATCGCCTGGGCGCCCGACCTCGGCGGTCTGCCGGTCGATCCTCGCGTCACGGCCGTCTTGGAAAGCCAGCGCCATGTATTCGAGGAACTCGGTTGCGTCGTCGAAAAGGCCACGCCAGACTTGACTGGCGCGGACGAGGTCTTCCGCGACTTGCGGGCCTTCTCCCTTGCCAGCGGCCGTGGCGACCTGCTCGCACACCACCGAGACAAGGTCAAGCCCGAAGCGATCTGGAACATCGAAGAAGGGCTGAAAATGAGCGCGATCGACGTCGGCAAAGCGATGGCTCGCCAGGCGGAGATCTACGAGCGCGCCCGCCAATTCATGGAGCGCTACGAGTATCTGCTCTGCGTCGTCAATCAAGTCCCGCCCTTCGATGTCGGCCTACGCTACCCGACCGAGATCAACGGGGTCGAGATGGAGACCTATATCGCCTGGATGAAGTCCGCTTACTGGATCACCGTCACCCGACTGCCGGCCATCTCCGTACCGTGCGGCTTCACGCCCGAGGGTCTGCCGGTCGGTATTCAGATTGTCGGCCGCCCCCGCGCCGACTTCGGCGTCCTCCAACTCGCCCATGCCTTCGAGCGGGCGACGGCATGCTGGATGCGCCGCCCGCCGGTCGTAGACGGAGCCTAGCCGCAGTTGCAGGTCTAATTCTCTTCCATCCACCACTCGGTGAACTGGCGGCACCGCCCGCCGGGACCAAGGCAGATGACCCAGAGGTTCGCGTAGCTCATCGGTGGATCGGAGTAAATCGTTCTGCCCTGCACAAACCCGAGGTCGCCCGCGATGGCAAGTACCTCGTAGGTGAACTGCCATCGGCCGGGTTCGTCTTTCCGATCGAGCCACCCGGCGACGATCTCGTCTCGGCCGCGCCACGGTTCACGGAAGGGCGCGGTGTAGTACAACGCATCGTCCGTGAATAGATCGCCGATCTCCCTCGGGTCGTTCCCCTCCCAGGCGCGTGTGTATCGCTCGACCCATTCCGAGGCTTCAGTTTGCTCCATGGCCTGCCTTTCGGTGATGGGGCACGCGGGGACCCAAGATGTGGGACGGGCAGCGATGCGTCGCTGCCCGTCCGTGGCGAACCGTAGCTTTGGTCGTTAGAAATCGAACTGGTCGATATTCTCGGCGTCGAAGATGAACGGCGGTCCGAGGAGGACGGCGCTGTTCTCCCCGATTGTGTAGGCGCCGAGCTTACCGGCGCTGTAGGTTTCGCCCGGGGCGCCGGTGATCTCGCCGCTGATCAGCGCGGCGGCGGTGTAAAAGGTCAGGTAGTAGAGGTCGACCGGGTTCCAGAGCGCGAACTCCTGGATCGTGCCCCGCTTCACGTAGTCGCGCAGCTCGTTCGGCAGACCGAGACCGGTTAGGGCGACGTCGGTCCGCTCATTGTCCTCGAGCGCGGCGGCGGCGGCGGCGATGCCGACCGAGGTCGGCGCGATGATCCCCCTGAGGTCGGGGTAGGCCGTCAAGAGCTCGGCGGTGGTGTCGTAGCTCTTTTGCGGCTCGTCGTCGCCATAGGCAATCTCGACAAGCTCCATCCCTTCGTAGCCGGGTTTGGTCAGTTCGTCCTCCATAAAGCCGATCCAGGCGTTCTGGTTGGTCGCCGTAGCGGCGGCGGAGAGAACCGCAATCTGCCCCTCGCAGCCGAGCAATCGGCCCATGATCTGCACTTGAATCCGGCCAATCTGCTCGGAGTCAGCCTGGTTGACGAAGACGTGGCGGGCGTCCGGCGCAACGTCGGAGTCGAAGCTGACGACCTTGATGCCCTGCTCCATGGCCTCTTGCAGCGCCGGGGCAAGGGCATTCGGGTCGTTGGCCGAGACAGCGATCGCGCCGACCCCTTCCTGGGTCAGGCTCTGGATAAAAGTGACCTGCTCCGCCGCGTTCGGCGTGTCAGGACCGACCTGCTTGACCTGACCCTCGAGTTCCGCGGCGGCCTCCTCGGCGCCTTGAAACGAGTTGGCGAAGTAGTTATTGACGACATCCTTGGGCAGGAACGCAATGTTCAGCTCTCCGCCGTCAGACGGCGATGCCGCCGGCGCCGCGGCGGCGCCTGGGCTGGCTGTCATCTCGCCGCCGATTGGGGTTGCCGCGGGCGCGCAGTCCGTCTCCTGGGCGACAATCCGTCCCGCGCCGAGGGCGAGCATCGGCAGACCAAGCAATGCGACGAGCAGGAACCGAATCAGAACCGCGGATGCCCGGGTGTTCATTCCCTTTCTCCTCCACGTCGTGTACTCGTTGCGATCAAGCGCACACCCGTTTCGAAAGTGAGTCTCTCCGTTTCGACCTCCTTTCGTTGACGCTAATCCCCGACGTCAGGTTCGGCGGCACTTCGGAGACCGGCGTCGATTCCGCCGCGGGAGCGAGTCCGCGAGAGACGGCGCGCTACCGTTGGTCCGAGGACCGACAGGATCAGCAAGCTGCCAACGGCGATGCTCTGCAACTCCGGATTGGAACTGGTCAAGGCGAGAATGTCGCGCAGCGTCGCGATGATCGCGAGCGAGAGGACGACGCCGACAAGGGTACCCCGTCCGCCAAAGATGCTCACCCCGCCGAGCAGGACCGCGGCGATCACGTCGAGCTCGAACCCCTCGGCGTTGTCGGCCCGGCTACTGGAGACGCGCGCCGTATAGAGCACACCGGCCACCGCGGCCATAGTACCGGATGCGACGAAGAGCCACAGCTTGATCCGGTTCACCCGCACCGCGGAGAACCGCGCCGCCTCCACATTGCTCCCCACGGCGTAGATGTGCCGGCCAACCCAACTCCGGTGGAGTAGCACGGCGAAGATCGCGAGCAATGGCAGGAACACCAGCATCGACCAGGGAACGCCGGTGCCCGGGATCGTGTCGAAGCCAAACGAGGCAAAACCCGCGGGGTAGTCGCTGATGGCTTGGTCGCCGAGGATGACGTACGCCAGCCCGCGGTAGAGCGCCAGCGTGCCCAAGGTGACGACGAGCGACGGCAACCCCAGCTTCGTCACCAGCAGCCCGTTGAGCAGCCCGGCCAGAGCGCCGACCAGCAGTGCCAGAGCAATGCACGCCCAGAGCGGCCAGCCGGCGGCCCAGGTCTCGCCGAGTACGGCGCTGGAGAGGCCGAGGATCGACGCGACGGAGAGGTCGATCTCTCCCGCGATGATGATCAGCGCCATGGGCAGGGCCATGATCGCCTTTTCCATCGTCGAACCGGCAATCAGGGTGAAGTTCGAGCCCCGGAAGAAGACATCGGACACTGCCGATCCGAGAACGACCAGGCCGATCAGCACCGCGAGCAGCAGCGTTTCCCACCGGGCAAGCAACGACCGAATGCTCATCGCCGCCGCCTCGCGACCAACGAGCGTTGCAGTCGCCGCGTGATCAGCGCGTCGACTGTCACCGCCGCCAGAATCGCCCCACCGGAGATCGCTTGTAGCCAGAAGGGGTTGATTCGCAGGATCGTCAGTGCGTTCTGGATGGTCCCCAGAAGGATCGCCCCGAGCACTGCCCCGAACACGGTCCCGGACCCACCGAAGATGTTCACGCCGCCGACCACCACGGCGGCCACGACCAGCAGTTCGTATCCGGTCGCCGCGCGGGCATCGACCGACGGGAACCGCGCGCCCCAAAGGACGCCGCCGACCCCGGCGAGCAGTCCACAGACGACGAACGCGCCGAAGACGAGCCGCGTTTGGGGCAATCCGGCCAGGCGAGCCGATTCCGGGTTGCTGCCGATCGCATAGAGCTGCCGTCCGGCCCGGGAATAGCGGAGGAGGTACGCGAAGATCAGCGCGATGCCCGCCGTGACGAGGATCGGCGTCGGAATGCCCACCGGCCGTGACAGGGCTATCTCGCGGAACGCGCGCGGCACGTCCGAAGCGGTGATGAGTTCACCGCCGCCGTAGGCAAACACGACGCCGCGGTAGACGTAGAGCGTGCCGAGGGTCGCCACAATCGCCGGCACCCGCCCGATCGCCACCAGGGCGCCGTTGATGGCTCCCAGCCCTGCTCCCAGGAGGCAACCCAGCCCGATTACCAGCGGAATGCTGAGGTCCGGATCGTTCCGCAACAGATCCCGCACGACGTAGGCCACTAGCCCCATAGTCGACGCCACCGAGAGATCGACGTTGCGCGTCAAGACGACGAGCGTTTGGCCGACCGCGACGATCGCGATGATCGACACCGAGAGGAGGATTTGGCGGATATTGTTCGTGGAGAGAAATCGAGGCGCTTGCACCGTCACGATCAGGACGATCGCCGCCAGCGCGATAAGCAGCCCAGTCTCGCGCACTCGCCCCACGGCGCGAGCCAGTCGCGCCGCGCTGAATTGCAGCCGCGCGCCCGCCCGGGTGTTAGCCGATGCCATGCACCGCCTCCACACGGACCGGCCGCTCCTGCCCGGTTGCCGCAAACATGATCCGCTCCTGATCGACGTCGCCGCGATCGAATCTCCTCGTTATTCGTCCTTCGTGCATGACTAGGATGCGGTCCGCCATTCCCAGTACTTCGGGCAACTCGCTCGAGATGAGAAGGATCGCCATACCCTGTGCGGCCAGGCGCGAGATGATTCGATGGACCTCCGCCTTGGTTCCGATGTCGATGCCGCGCGTCGGCTCGTCGAGGATCAGGATCGAGGGGTTGGTGGCAAGCCACTTCGCCAGCACGACCTTTTGTTGGTTGCCGCCGGAGAGCTCGGCGGCGATTTGATCGATGCTAGCCGCGCGAACCTGCAATCGCGTGGCAAGCTCCTGGGCGGTTCGGCGCTCCCGCCGGCGGTCGATCAGCCCCCAGCGGCTCAACCGGGAAACAATCGGAATCGTCATGTTCGCCATGACCGGAAACGGCAGCACCAATCCTTGCCCATGCCGGTCCTCCGGGACGTAGCCAATGCCCCACGCCAATGCATCCCCCGGCGAACCAAAGGTGACGCGTCGGCCGTCGATGTGGACCTCGCCCCCCTCCGCCCGGTCGATGCCAAACAGAACTCGGGCGACCTCCGTCCGACCGGCGCCCACCAGGCCAAAGAGTCCGAGGATCTCGCCGCGGCGCAGATCGAACCCAACGTCGCGAAACGCCCCGGACCGCGTCAGGCCCCGCACCGAGAGAACGACCGCGCCGATCTCGGCCGCCTCCTTGGGGAAGAGCGCCTCCAACCGCCGGCCCACCATATGCCGGATTGTCTCCTCGGTCGTCAGCTCACCCGTCCGGGCAGTTGCCACACGCGCGCCGTCGCGAAAGACTGTGATCCGATCGGCGAGCGCGAACACCTCCTCCAGCCGGTGACTGACGAACAGGATCGCCACGCCTCGGCTCCGCAATTGCCGGACGATCGCGAAGAGCTTGTCGACCTCGTGCGCGGACAACGATGCCGTCGGCTCGTCCATCACCAGCACCCGCGCGTCCAGGGAGAGAGCCTTCGCGATTTCGACAAGCTGCTGGTCCGCCACCGGCAACCCTTGGACCGGTGTCGACGGAGCGAAGCCCACGTCGAGCTGCGCCAGTAGCCGAAACGTCTTTCGGTACATCGCCCGCCAGTCGATCCGGCCGATTCGGTTCCGCGGCTGGCGCCCCATGAAGATGTTCTCCGCAACGTCGAGGTCGGGAAAAAGCGTCGGATGCTGATGGATGACGGCGATACCGTGCTGGCGCGCGTCGAGCGGCGAATGGAGGTCGACGGGTTGCCCATCGAGGAAGAGCGCGCCGCTGTCAGGCCGGTGAACTCCGGCCAGGAACTTGACGAGGGTGCTCTTGCCAGCACCGTTCTCACCGACGAGGGCATGCACCTCGCCTGGCATCAGTTCGAGATCGACACCGCGCAGCGCTCTGACGACGCCGAACTGCTTGGCGACGCCACGGAGCTCGACAACCGGTGGTGTCGCATTCGAGAGGGACACGGGGGCTTCATGGTCCATTCCGTCGACCTGCCCACCTTTCGGCGCGGTTCGCCCCAGTCGATGTGGACCCGATAATAAGGACGCCGACCAGCCTACACACGGCAGGCAGCCACCGCAAGAGGCAATGCGTCGGCGGCGCGCTCCTTGCTGAACACAGACGGAGGGCAAGGGTGCTGCCGGTCAGTGGCTACGACGGCTTCTTGATCACCGGCGAACGCCACCTGTCATCTCCGGTCAGCGGACGAGGAATCCGTTGCGGGTCGGGTCGTCGGGGTCGACGACGAAAGTGTGGAAGCCGGTCAGAAAGCCGCGACCACTAATCTCCGTCACCACGGCCGGCAATCCGCCAACTTCCGTTTCCCCGAGCACCGTCCCGGTAAAGGTGGTGTCAATCATGCTCTCGTGGACATACGGCTCCCTGATACCAATCTGACTGTCCGCATACAGCTTGGCGAGCTTCGCCGACGTACCGGTCCCACACGGCGAACGATCGACTTCCGATTGGGCGAAGATCGTGACGTTGCGGCCGTGCGAACCAGCCAGGTGCGGCCGTTCTGAGATGATCGTGCCGTAGATCCCATGCAACTCGGGTTCGACAGGATGCCGCACCTCGGTCGCCGCTTCGACGGCGCGTTTGACTTCCATCCCGAGCTCAATCAACTCGGCCACCTGCTCGCGCCGCACCTCCGTGCCGAGCGCCGCCGCATCGACCAGGGCATAGAACGCCCCACCGAAGCAAACGTCGACCTGAGTCGTGCCACGCGAGGTGTGGATCTCGATCCCCTTGGCAAACCGAAACGCCGGGACATTCTCGAACGCGACCGCCGTCACGCGGTCCTCGACCATCGTCGCGCGGGCGCGAATCAGGCCCGCCGGTGAGTCGTAGGTGACAGCAGCGTTCGAAACGGCGCCGGTTTCGATCAGCGCCGTCGTCAGCGCGATCACGCCATGCCCGCACATCGTGCTGTACCCCTCGTTCGTGAGGAAGAGCACGCCGTAATCGGCATCGGGGCTGCCCGGCGGGGTGAGCACCGCCCCGTACATGTCGGCATGGCCGCGCGGCTCCCAGAGCAGAACGCGGCGAACGACGTCGAGGTGCTCGTGCATCCACCGCCGGCGCTCCAACATCGTCGCGCCCGGCAATGGCGGCAGTCCGGACGTGACAATGCGCAGCGGCTCGCCGCCCGCATGCGCGTCGATCGTGGTAATCGTCCGTTCGAACCGCATTCGCTACCCCCACGCGATCCCTCGTTCCGTCATTCCGCCAGTGTAGTCACCAAGGCCACACAGTACCCAGCACCCAGCGCTCAGCACCGCTATGCTACGCGGCGCGGCGCAAGGCTCGTCCGCCTCTTGTTGCGGGGCAAAAGGGAACGCGCATGGCCACCACGGTTGACTCCTCGCATACTGAGCACGGACAAGCCACGCGTGCCGGTGGCAACCCGCCCCCCGCCATGAACCAGCGCCGTGTCCTCGGCTTGGCCCTCCCGATCATCGGCGAAAACCTCCTCCAGACCGCCGTCGGCGCGGTCGACACCCTTATGGTCGCGCGGCTCGGCAAAGAGGCCGTCGCCGGGGTCGGCACGTCGATCGAGGTCGTCTTCTTCATCATCTCGGCGTTGAGCGCCGTTTCCATCGGCGCCACGGTGCTCGTCTCGCAGGCGTTTGGCGCGGGAAACGTTGGCCGCGCCAGCCAGATCGCCCGCCAGGCACTGGTGTGGGGCATTCTTCTGGCGATCCCGATCTCGTTCATCGGTTATTCCGCCGCGGGGAGCGTCATCTCCGTCTTCGGCACCGAGCCGGACGTGGCGGACCATGCGACGACCTATCTCGAGGTCACGGCGGCAACAAGCGTCGTCCTCCTGCTGACCTTCGTCTGCGGCGCGATCTTCCGCGGCGTCGGCGACAGCCGGACGCCGCTCAAAGCCTCGATCGTGGCGAATGTGGTCAACGTCTGCGTCGCTTACGTCCTCATCTTCGGCCATTTTGGCATGCCGGAGCTCGGCGTCGCCGGCAGCGCCTGGGCCGCGGCATCTGGGCGGGGCGTGGCCGCGCTGATCCTGATCGCCATCCTGCTTCGCGGCCGGCGCGTGATCTCGCTCCGAGGTCGCGACGGGTGGACACCACGCGTCCACTTCGGGCGCCAATTGCTCAAGCTTGGATTCCCAGCGGCGATCGAACAGATGCTGATGGCCGCCGGCTTCATGGTGATGATGGCTGTGGTCGCCCTGCTCGGCACGGTTGCCCTGGCGGCGCAGCAGATCGGCTTCACCGCGCTCTCGATCGCGTTTATGCCCGGCTTCGGTTTTGCGATGGCGGCAACCGCGCTTGTCGGTCAGAGCGTCGGCGCGCGAAATATCGCCCACGCCCGCACCGCGACGCGGATCGCGATGAACTGGGGAATTGCCTGGATGGCGGTCGGTGGCCTGATCTACGTCGTCTTTGCCCGCCTCGTAATGCGGGCCTTCACCTCGGACGAAGAGGTGATCGCGGACGGCGTGCGCGCCCTCCGCGCCCTCGCCGTCGGCCTCCCCTTCTGGGCCGTCTGGTCGGTCAACGGCGGCGCCCTTCGCGGCAGCGGTGACACCCGCACCCCGATGATCATGAGCGTGACGACGGTCTGGTTGGCGGTCGCTCTCGCCTTCGGCGCGGTGCGCTGGCTCGACGCCGGTCTCGGCACGGTCTGGCTGACCTTCCTCGTCACCTCACCCATCGGCGCCCTCGGCAACTGGTTGACCCTCCGCCGCCGCCTCGCCCCCAGCTCCTCCGTCCTCACCACCGTCGCCAAGGAACTCCCGCCCGTCGCCGCCCATTAGGCGGAAGACGGAAGACAGGGGGCGACAGCCGCCACGCCATCGGGTACATTCCCGGACCATTGCCGTCTTCCGCCTTCCGCCAGGAGGAATCGATGCCCGCCGCCACAGCTGGAGCCCGCACGGTCATCGTCACCTGCGCCATCACCGGCGCGGTGCATGTTCCCTCGCAGACCCCCTACCTGCCGATCACACCCCGGCAGATCGCCGACTCGGCGGTGGGGGCGGCGGAGGCCGGCGCGGCGATCCTCCATCTCCATGCCCGTCAGGCCGAGAACGGCAAGCCGACGCCCGATCCGGACGTATTCATGCAGTTCCTGCCCGAGATCAAGGCACGCACCAACGGCGTGGTCAACATCACCACCGGCGGCGGCCAGGGGATGACGCTCGAACAGCGCCTGGCGGCGGCACTGCGCGCCAAGCCGGAGATGTGCTCCCTCAACATGGGCTCGATGAACTTCGGTCGCTTCCCGATCGCCAACCGGATCAAGGAGTTCAAATTCGACTGGGAAGCCGCCGACCTCGAAGCCTCCCGCGACTACATCTTCCGCAACACGTACCAGGACGTCGAATACATCCTGCGCGAGCTCGGCGAAACGCACGGGGTCCGCTTCGAGTTCGAGTGCTACGACGTCGGCCACCTCTACAACCTGGCCCATTTCCTCGACCGCAGCCTGGTCAAGCCGCCCCTCTTCGTGCAGACGATCTTCGGCATCCTCGGCGGCATCGGTACCGACGCCGAAGACCTCCTCCACATGAAGCGCACCGCCGACCGCCTCCTCGGCAACGACTACATCTGGTCCGTCCTCGGCGCCGGCCGCCACCAGATCAACCTCGTCACCATGGGCGCAATTATGGGCAGCAACGTCCGCACCGGCCTGGAGGACAACATCTATCTGGGCAAAGGCGTCCTCGCCGAAACCAACGCCGACCTCGTCGCCAAGGTCGTGCGCATCCTCGGCGAGCTGTCGTTGGATATTGCGACGCCCGATGAGGCGCGGCAGATGCTGGGGCTGAAGGGGAAAGAGAACGTGGGGTTCTGAAAGACGCTCCTAAAGCGCCTCGGCTCGGTCGCTCTCGTGGCCGCTCATCGGCCCCTGGTCCGCCTCGTCCAACGACGCGGGCGCTGCCGCACTGCTCGCCTCGCCATCCGCCAGCGAACTCGCAAAGGAACTCGCCGCCTGTTGGATCGGCGCGACCAGCTCGGGAAGATCTCGGTTCGCGAACTCATCCCACCGCGCTCGAATCCGCGCTTTAATCTCGTCGCGCTCCAGGTTCTCGTAGTCCTCCAGCTCGAGGAAGCGACGCGAAAAGATCCATTTCCACCTCTGGTCCTGCCGCTTGCGCACGAGATACGGCGGCTGGTTCGCCGTGGCCAGGTCGATCAACCGCTGCCGCACCTCCGCCGGCCCAGGGCCTACCCACAGAATCAGGTCCAGGCGGTCGGGATAGTTCTCGAACGTGAAGAGGACCAGCCGCCCCGAGGGTGTCCAACCGCTGCCTGTAGGCAATGCCTCCCAGGCCACGTGCCCAAAACGCACGAAGTTTTTCGACCAGGTCGAGTCCTCGATCAAGTCCTCCCGAGATCGCACACAATCAAGGAGGATGTCTTGGATCTCGGCCAGCCGGTTCAGACGGTGCTTGAAGATGTGGTCGAGCGCCCGTCGATGTCGCTGGTCGATTCGGTGGCACAAGTCCGCGATCTCGGAGTCCGTCACGATATGCCTCCTCAGCATGTGGACGTAATGGACCATGAGGCCGTAGAGGACCGGATCCAGCGCTGGCCGCCGGCTCTCAGCCACTGTCTCCACCGCCTCGGCGACCAGATCGTAATCGGCGGGGAGATAGTCGGTCTCGGAGGGCGCCTCACCAGCCGGGGTGAGGTCAATCGCCAGGTGCCGCCACTCCGGCGCCGGATACTCCGCACGAACCAGGCGAAGGTAACTGCCGAGCTGGCCAGAGTGCTCGGTCGAGTCGATCTTGTTCTCGATCACGACCACGAGCCGGTTGGACTTATCGACGAGCAGGATGTCGATATTCTGCCACTCGCGGCGGACGGTGAGGCGACCGAGGTCCCAGGAATCGAGGTGGACGGGACTGAGCGGCGGAGCAAGGTCTTTGGCGGCGATCAGTATCTTCTGAAGCAAACGCCGAACGAAAGCATCGCCCAAGCGGTGGTTCTGGCGGGGATCGAGCAGGAAGGCGAGGAAGTCGGAGTGATGAACCTCCTCGCGGATGACGCCGATCGCCTCGAAGATGTTGAACTGCGCCAGGAGCCCTTCCAGCGATTCCAGGTCCGCGTTCTCGACCACGAACGCTTCCAGCGCCTGCCGGTCTTCTATCCGCGGGTCGGTCGAGTCCTCAGGCGGGTCGGCCATCGCCATGCCCTCTGCCGCGTCCACTTTGCCGTCCGCCAGCGGCGAACGAGCCCGATGCTACTCGTGTTGATTGGTGCCACTGGTCGGAGAACCTTTATACCGCGCCCCCGCCCAACGATCCCGACTGTTTGTTGAGCTTCATGTCGTCCGTCGGAAGCAGCACCTTCTCGGCTGCCTCCACGTCCGCGGCGGCGTCCGAGAACAGGCGCCCGGTATCGTCGATTACATCGACATCCCTCGCGCCGGTGTGCTACACCTGGCGCGTGATGCCGCTGTTTCTGATCGAGCGAGGGACGATTCTGTGCGCAAGCACAACGCCGTAACGCTTTTGCTGGTCGCCTGCTTCCTTGCCGTTCTTCCTGTGGCCGCGCTCGCCCAGCGCGACGACGAGGACGAACTCGAAATTCCCAACGACGCCGTGCCGGCGCTCTTCGTCGATGTGATCGACGGCGACACGATCATTGTGGAAATCGAGGATGAGGGCGGGGAGACGGTTGAAGAGACCGTCCGCATGATCGGCATCGACACGCCGGAGACGAACTATTCCTTCGGCAACCAGCCGGAGTGCTACGGCGATGAGGCGACCAAGAAGACCGAGAGCCTCCTCGTCGCCGCCGACGGCGAGATCTGGCTCGAATCGGACGTCAGCGACCGTGACCAGTTCGATCGCCTCCTCCGCTACGTCTGGTACATCTCCGAGATCGACGACGAAGTCCACCTCCTCAACGAGGACTTGGTGCGCGAGGGCTACGCGCTCGCCAGGGCCTATCGCCCCGACACCGCCCGCCAGGATGAGCTCGACGCGGCCGAGCGCGCGGCGATCACCAACGCCGCCGGCCTGTGGCTCACCTGCGACGCCTCGGTCAGCATGGACCCCGATCTTGAGCACGAAGACGGCCCCGACGACGTGCCCATCGACCGTACGAAGGTGCCCGCCGAAGTCGAGGAAGACGCCGCCTGCTCCTTCTTCGACTATTTCGAACAGGCCCAGGAGTTCCTCGCCGAGTATCCCGAACTCGCCGACATCCTCGACCCCGACTTCGACGGCGTAGCCTGCGAGGACTATTTCGACGTTGGGAGCGATTAGACGCTCGACCCGCTCCGGGCATCGCCGCCTCAAGATCCGGTGGGGCTCTCAGGCGGCTTGGTGCCGGCAACGATCCAGAACGTGCGGGCCTCGACGAACAGCGCCGCGTGCATCGATTCGTTCCAGGTGGTGAGGATGGCGGCAACCTCCTCCGGACCGAGAAATCCGCCATCCTGCGCCTCGCGCAGCGTGTGTCGATAATACTCGGCATGGGCCGCCTCGAATGCGTGACCATCGACGACCATCAGATGCAGGTCGGCCGTTACCTGGGTAAGTCCACACGCGCGGAACAGCGCCGGTAACCGACGCGCGACGCGCAAGCCGGGGATCACCGTGGCCGCATAGCGAAGCATCTTGTCGTTGAGTTCGGCGGCGATGCAACCGAAGATGCTCGTTCCCCAGTCTTCCTCGCAGACAACCACCCTCCCCCCGGGCCTCGTCACGCGGACCAGCTCTTCCAGCACCGGTCTTGGGTCGTCGAGCCACTGAAAGGTACGCTCCGAGCGACATCGGTCGAACGCCCCATCCGGGAAGTTCAGCCGCCGACCGTCGCCGATCCGAAAGTCCAAGGGTAACGCCCGACCGCTGTGACGCCGCTCGGCTTCGGCGATCATCATCGTGCTGAGGTCGACCCCGACCACCTTCCCATCGGCTCCGACTAGGTCGACAAGGGAACGCGCATCGTCGCCGGTGCCGCATCCGAGATCGAGGACGGCATCGCCGGGCCGCACGCCGAGCAGCTCGATCATCCGGCGCTTCATCGCGCGGATGTCGCGATAGCGATTCTGCGCGTCAAGAAAGCGGATGAGCAGGCCCTGAGACAATTCGACGTTCGACGGCGCGCTGTCCACCGCCGCGTACTGGTGTGCCTTCATGGCAGGCAAATCCTGTCTGAATCTCGCCTCGTCACGAGCCATCCGGTGTCCAAGCGATGCGTGGAACGGACCCGACCGTCCCCAGCGTACGGCGAAATGCGGACAGGATCGAACCGGATTTGCTAGGAGTCGGCGCCGGCGGGATAGGCGAGTCGACCGCCGAAGCGGAGAAAGCGGGCGCTGCCATCCGGATTGAGAATGAAGTCGGCCCGCCCGCCGTCAGACTCGCCGCCTTTGGCCAGCAGCAGGCGGTCGCCGATCGGGACGAACCGGAACGGGTCGCGGTCGCGCTGCTGCCCGTCGAACGGGTTCGTCGAACGGATCGCCACGCGATAGCCACCGTCCTCGACGGTGAGCGTCAGATCGGCGAGATCCTGCCGATACAGACCGGCAAACCGCACCAGGCGGTCCGCATCCCATTCGACCGGCGTCGGCTCGTCCTCCGTGAGACCGAAGAACCGCTCCAACGCCGCGCTGCTGATCGCGCCGTGGGCGCTGCCACCGCGGCTGCCATTGGTCAGGATGGCGAGGGCGAACCCGCGTGCCGGGATGGTTGTCAGGCGAGCGGTAAAGCCGTTCGTCGCGCCGTTGTGCTCGGCAATCACTGTCTCGCTGATGGTCCGCAAGGACCAGCCGAGTCCCCAAGCGCCGCGCGCGTCGGCGTCGACCTGCTTCGTCCGCATCGCCTGGGCGGACGCTTCGCTGAGCACCCGCGTTCCGTCGACTTCGCCATCCTGCACATGCATCCGTGCGAAGCGCAATAGCTCATCTACGTTCGAGGAGATGCCGCCCGCCGGGTTGGAGCGCCGGGGGATCGGCCACGGCTCCGAAATCTTGAGCTTGCCGTCCTCGTCCGGTTCGTGGCCGACCGCGACCGCATGCCGGATCGCTTCCTGCGCAAAGTAGGTCGTGTTCGCCATGCGCAGTGGATCGAAGACGCGCTCTCGCATCGCATCCTCGAATCGCTGGCTGAGCACGAGTTCGACGACACGGCCCGCGAGGTCGAAGCCGGCGTTGCAATAGGTCCAGAGCTCGCCTGGAGCGGTCTGCTGCTTCAGCGTATCGAAGGCCGCGACCGCCCGCGCCAGGGCGTCGTCGCCGTAGCCGTGATCGTCAAAGCGGTCGCCGTAGAAACCACCAGTATGGGTGACGAGATTGCGTAAGGTGATCGCCCGCCGCGCCGCTTTGTCGGCGAGAGGCAGTTCCGGCACGTACTCGACCACCGGCGTGTCGAGATCCACCTTGCCCTCGTCGACCAGCGTCATCACCAACGTCGTCGTGAATATTTTGCTGATCGAGCCGATCTGGAAAAGCGTCTCGGCCGCGGCCGGATGCCGCGTCTCGATGCTCGCCTGGCCAAAGGCACGCGTCTCGACCTCCCCGACGTCGAGGATCCCGATTGCCAGGCCGGGCACGTCCCAGCGCTCCATTTGCTCATTGATCGTGTGCGTCAGCTCGTCCAATCGACCGAGCACCCGCGTCGCCATGCACCTACTCCATGCGAATCTCGCTCACGGCCATCCTAGCGGCCGCCGGACGCCCGGCATTAAGTAGGATCACGGACCTCCGGTCAATACCCGTCGAAGAAAACTCCGTGAACTCCTCGATGGAGCATCGCTCTACGTAGGGCACGCTGATGGCAAGGTCACCGACGTTGGCGACCATCGCGAGAGCAGGAGGCACAATATGACAACGCGACACGCTCATCGGACCGTCCTCACGTTCGCGGTTTTCTCGTTGGTTCTCGGATTCGCGTTTCTGCTAACGCCGATCGGCGCCCGCGCGGGCGAGGTGCGCGAGGCGGACGAGTTCGTCGCGGTTGGCGGCGGGAAAGAACTACCGCCGGGTTGGTGCTACAGCGACGCCGTCGGCACCTACCCGTGTCACTTCCAGGTCAAGCTGCCGCCCGAGTTCGACTCCGCCGGCGACTGCCCCGAGGGATTCGTCCGGGACCGCGCGTCCGGCAAGTGCATCAACGACCAGCTTTCGGTGCCCGATCCCGTGCCGGCCGACGAAGGTTCCAGCGAGATCGTCCAGTCTCAGCTCGTAGAGTTCGATCCGGACGGATTCCTTTGTCCGGAGGGCTGGGTGCAGGCCACGCCGCCGCTGAACTGGCAACTGGGCTGCCTCCCGAACACGTTCGTTGCCGAGTCGTAACGATCGACATTCGCCATCAATAGCGGCGCGCTCCCATGGGAGCGCGCCGCCACGCGTGCGACGCGTCAGTTGACAACTTGCCGCCTCCGGCGCACCATGCATGGCAGCATCCGACGCGGATCGCCCTATTCAACGCGCGCCGCGGGCGCCTGCCATTGACCGGCAGATCGCCCGGAGGAAGTCGCCAATGTCTCAGTCGCTTGATGGCCTGTCGATCTTCGAGCGCGGCCAGTTCCCCCGCTGGGTCAAGGTGCGCCAACAGCTTGACGCGACGGAGGTCAAGGACATCGCCGCGACGGTGGCCGCCGAATTCGCGCGGTCAGAGGTGACGGCCACGATCGGTCCTGGCACACGGGTCGCCCTCACCGCCGGCAGCCGCGGCATCGACCGCATCGACGACGTCCTCAAGGCGTGCGTCGCCGAGGTGCGCAAGCGCGGCGGCGACCCTTTCATCATCCCGGCCATGGGCAGCCACGGCGGCGCCACCGCCGACGGTCAACGCTCTCTCCTCGCCCACTACGGCGTCGTCGAGGAGCGGATGGGCTGCGAGATCCGCGCTAGCATGGCGACCGTCTGCCTCGGCTCGTGCGAGGACAACGTGCCGGTCTATTTCGACCGCGTCGCCTACGAGCAGGCCGATGTCGTCATCCCGGTCGGCCGGGTGAAGCCGCACACCGACTTCCACGGCCCAGTCGAGTCTGGCCTGATGAAGATGATCGCCATCGGACTGGGCAAGCAAAAGGGGGCTGACACCTTCCACGGTCGCGGTTTCGCCGTCTTCCACACGCTAATTCCGGCCGTCGCCCAATTCACCCTCAGCCACGTCAACATCCCGTTTGCCCTGGCGCTGGTCGAGAACGGATACAGCCGCCTCAGCCTGGTTGAGGCGGTACCGGCCGCCCGTATCTGGGAACGCGAGCAGGAGCTGTTACGCATCGCGCGGGAGCGCCTCGGCCGACTGCCGGGTGAGAAGTTCGACGTCCTGATCGTCGACCAGATCGGCAAGGACATCAGCGGCGACGGCGCCGACCCCAATGTGATCAACCGCGATGTCGTCGGCTTGATTGCCAAGAGCGAGATGGTGCTGAAACCTCAAATCCAGCGGATCATCTTCCGCGACTTGACACCCGACACGGAAGGAAACGCGACCGGCATCGGCATGGCGGACGTCATTTTGCGGCAGGCGGTTGCCAAAATGGACGTCGTCGCTACGTACATGAACCTGATCACCGCCAAGGGGCCGGAGGGCGCCCGCATCCCACTCACCGTCGACACCGACCGCCAGGCGCTTTACATCGCGCTCGCCTGTTGCCTCCAAATCGAGGTCGAGACCTCGCGCATCGCCCGCATCGAAAACACAAAGCACGTCGAGGAGTTCTGGGCCTCGGAACCGCTCCTGCCTGAGCTCCTAGCGACTGGCCGCGTCGAGCCTCTTGGCGAGTTGCACGACATCCGATTCGATGAGCGAGGGATGTTCGCGGAATAGCTGACGATCTCGAGAATACGCGCCTTCACCGCGACCGCCCGCTCGGGGATCAAATCCCGGGCGGCGTGGAACGCGGGTAAGCCCGATACCTAAGGCGTCCTTGGGGATACCAGCATGCCACCGATCACGCTCGATGAGTCAACCTTCGTCGGCAGAGAGTCCGAATTGGCCGCCCTCGCCGCGCGCTTCGAAGGCGCACGCGCCGGTCGAGGCAGCGTTGCCCTGCTCGCCGGCGAACCGGGCATCGGTAAGACGCGCGTAGTTCGAGCCTTTGCGGACTATGCCCGCGAACGCGGCGCGCTCGTGCTCTGGGGTCGCAGCTACGAAGGCGACTGGTCGCCGCCCTATGCGCCGTGGGTGGAGGCGATCGGCGGCTTCGTCCGCGCCGCCGACCCCCTGTTGGTACGCGGCGCCCTTGGCCAAAGCCTGCTGGAGAGACCGGGCCTCGCCGCGCAAGTAGGGACGTCGTTGGCCGAGTTGGTCCCGGATCTCGCGCCGCTCGTCGCCGACCTGCCGAGTTTGGTCTCGCTCGGACCGAACGAGGAACGCTACCGGCTCTACGACGCGGTCGTGCGCTTCCTACTGCGCCTGGCGGCCAAACAAACGGTTGTTGTCGTCCTCGACGACATCCATTGGGCCGACCGTGCCTCGCTCGAATTGCTGCGTCATCTCGGGCATTTCGTCGGGCAGGGAGCGGTCCTGGTTGTCGCCACCTACCGCGACCTCGAACTGGACGGCAAGCACCCGCTCACGCAACTCCTGCCCGTGTTGCGCCGCGATGCGGACGCCGCGCCGATTGCCCTGCGTGGTCTGCCGATCGTGGACGTCGATCGGCTCATCGGCGGCAATGACGGCCTCGCCAACGCGATCCATCAGGAGACGAACGGCAACCCCTTCTTCATCCATGAGCTGGTTCGGCATCTGGCCGACGAGGGCGCGCTCGTGCCGAACGGCAGGGGTTGGGTGGTGCACGGCGATCTGGCCGACCTCGGCATCCCGGAAGGGGTGCGCCAGGTCGTCGCCCGCCGCCTGGCCCGCCTCTCGTCCGACGCCGAGCGGCTTCTCTCCCACGCCGCGGTCTTCACCGGCGGCTTCGACTTCGCCGTCCTGCCCGCCCTCACCGGCATACCGGAAGATGCCCTACTCGATGCCGTCGACGAAACGCTCGCCGCTCGCCTGATCCAGCCGGTCGAACCGGGCCCGGAGCGCTACGACTTCGTCCACGCGATCGTCCGCAACGTCCTGGCCGACTCCTGGAGCCCGTCCCGTCGTGTCCGCATCCACCGTCGCGCGGCAGAAGCACTTCTACGCGCCTACCCAGGTCGAGAATGTGAGCACGCTGCCGAGCTGGCCGTCCAATACCACCGCTCGCTGAGTCTGCCCGGCGAGGACGCCGGTATCTCGTACGCCCTCTACGCCGCCGACGCCGCCCGACGCGCTCACTCCCCCGACCAAATCGTCACCTTTCTCCGCATCGCCCGTGATCTCGCCGCCAACACCAACGCCGCCATCCGTGCCGCCAACCTCACCCGCCTCGCCGTGGCCGAAGCGGAAGCGGTGTTGATCGACGAGGCGCGGCGAACGATCGACGAGGCGTCGCAAGTCCTAGACGAATGTCGTGCGGATTCGGCGACACTAGCGGAATTCTTGGCGACCGTCGCCAACGCCCTCAAATGGCGAGCCTCCGCCGACAGCCGGGTCTGGCGCCCGCTGGTCGAGCGCGGTCTGTCACTTTGCGGCGACCGGCACGACCGAACCTGGGCGCGGCTCATGCTTCAAGTGGACCCGGTAGAGCCGGTATCGCGGGAGACGATCCGTGCGGGCCGCTGGCTGGGCTACGATCCCGAGGCCATCGCCGTCTTGCGAGCCACGGGCGACGAAGAAGACTTTGCGCGCACGGTCGAGTCATTCGATCATCGGACCCGCGCTGAAACGGACGCCTACGTCACCCGCGCCAGGGGTTGGAGCAATCCGACCGCGATCATGCAGGCCCTAACCGCGGCGGCCAACGACTATCACTATCAGCACGGCGCGTTTCGGGACGCGGCAAATCTTTGGCGTGAGCTCATCGCGCTCGGTGAGCGCTATGGCGCACTCTCCTGGCAAGCGCAAGCATGGAATCAGATTACGTGGTTGCACGTCGCCGCGGGGCGGTTCGCCGAAGCGCGGGCGTCGGAAGCGCGCGCAAATGACCTTCTCACCCGTCTCGGGCCGGGGCGCAAACCCGAGTCGCTGGCGATGGAAATGGCAACCTCATTCGCCATGTACTTAGGCGGCGACTGGCCAACGATCGCTGCCTATTGGACCCGCTTCGTTGACGACCCGACTATGGGGCCGAATGACATCAGCACGCTCGCCGGCGCCCTCTACGGTGCATTAGCCGCCTACGCGCACACCGAAGCCGGTACAACCGACGAGTCTCGTCGCCTCCTTGACGTGCTAACTCCTGTCCTGACGGCATCAGAGCCGATCGATTGCAATCTGAATGGCGCGGTCGCACATGCCGCAACTGCAATTTGGCGCTTGCGTGCCGACGATTTGGCGACCCAGTATCGACGACTCGCGCTTAAACTGATCGAGGCTGAACGGGGTGACTATCCGCAGTGTTCCAACGCGCTTTCGGTCGCCCGCATGGCGGCGCTTCTCGGACAGATTGATGAGGCGCGCGAGTATTTCGACCGTGCCAGACGGACGCTCCACGCCGCCGAACAGGACCCCCTCCTGGCGACGGTCGACTTCGACGAGGCGATCGCCCTACTGCACGCCGACGAATCGGCCTCCCGCGCCGCGGAACTCTTCGACTCCGCCATCGCCGGCTTCGAGTCAATGGATATGCCGATCTGGGCCGATCGCGCGCGGGAGGGGCAGAACACCCTGGCCACGCGGCCAGCCGGACGGGCGGCGCTCCCGGCGGGATTGACTGAGCGCGAGGTCGACGTGCTGCGGCTGGTCGCCCGCGGCCAGTCGGATCGGCAAATCAGCGAGGAGCTCTACATCAGCCCGCGCACCGTCAATGCCCACCTGCGCAACATGCTGACGAAGACCGATTCGGCCAACCGGACCGAACTCTCTATCTGGGCCTTCGCACACGGTCTGGTGACGCGCGGCGACGCTTAGCTTGTTCTCCGCCCTCGGCAATCCTGCCGATGTATATGCTCTCGGATCATGCCGGAAAAATGGGTAACTCTCACAATGACATCCGTTGCCCGTAGCCCCATGCTGTGGAGCGAGCGATGACAGCCCCCTTTCGTCTCTAGCGCGAGAGCGGTTGGCGGCATACTATCGACCTGCGATTGGATTCAGGTAGACGAGTCGATCGTTCGCATGGAAGGAGCAGGAGCGTGGTTAGACACTCAGTCGAATCGCTGACCCGACGATCGGCTATGAAGTTCGGACTCGTTGGTCTGGCACTCGGAGCGACCGCGGCATCGGTACGAAACGCGGGGGCAGCACCCAACGCTCACCACGCGGTACAGGGCAGTGGCGGCGCGGCAGGCGGTGGCGTCGTGACCGTGGATTCCGGCGATGCGCAGTTCCTCTTTCTTGGGACGCGATTGATCTTCGAAGACAGCGATGAGCCGGAGATCTTCGGCCAGTTCCAATGGCTCGGCACCGATGGGACCCGAATCGAAAGCATTGAGATCACGAGCTACGGGCCGATTGAGGGCGAGCCGGAGGAGGACCGCGAGTTGAAGGGCATCGCGACGATGAACGGCGAGGGGCGTTTTGCGTTCACGGTCTGCATCCTCGACGGCGGCAAGCTCGGCGAGGGCCTCGATACCCTTTCGTTGACCGTCGGTCCTGAAGAAACCGGCACGCCGGCCGCCACCCCCGCACCCGTTTTCACCGCCGAAGGTATCGTGACCGCGGGCGACATCCAACTCGTGAGCTTCGTGGTTCCGGACGCCTAGGCCGCGTTGGCACCCCGTCATGCTGAGGCAGCGAAGCATCCCCGCGCGAAGCGCACCGCCGATCATCAGGCACGGGGATTGAGGCCACCATCGCCGTCATGACGGGTCGGCGTCGCCGGGGGATGCCCGTCGGTTCCTCAGGGCGTGCTTCGGCGTCGCCTCAGCATGACGGAGCTTGTCAAACGCCGCCTAACGGCCAATTGATTTGCGTACGTACGCGGTATTTATGTAAGGGCGGACCGAGAGCTTCGATCCGGTCAACGCGGCCGCTTGATCCTTTCCCACAAGACCAAGACCGCAAAGAGCGGCAGCACCGCTTGCCGTCGCCATCGCCATGGTTCGCGCGCCAGCCGATAGAACCACTCGAGGCCGAGGCGTTGCACGACTGACGGCGCACGGGGAACCCGGCCGGCGCAGTAGTCGAAAGAGCCACCGACGCCAACGGCGAGCCGGACTCCGGCCCCGGCGAGCGCGGCGCGGTTGCGTTCGATCCATAAGACTTGGCCCAGCGCCCCATAGGCGACCGCAACGGCCCGTGCCCCGCTTGCCGCGATCCGGGCAATTGCCTCGCGGTCGTGTTGCGGCTCGGCCGTGCCCTCGCTCCAGAAACCCGCGATTGCCGCATCGGATTGCTGCTGCCGCAATGCCGACGCCGCCGCTTCGGACACGCCCGGACCGGCGCCTATCAAGAAGAGCGGCGCGCCGAGCGGACCGCTTTTCTCAGCCAGCCACCCCAGGAGTTCCACGCCGGTGACTCGACCGAACGCCGCCGCCCGTGCGTGTCGATCCAGCCGGATCGCCAGCGCCACGCCGACGCCGTCGGCCGTGACCAGGTCGGCCGCGCGGATGCCGGCCGCGAACGCGGCGTCGCGCCGCGCGGCCATCACGTACTCGGGGTTGAGGGTAACGACGTGGCGGCAACGACCGTCCCAAGGGTTGGCCAGTGCCCGCTCGATCGCGTGACGAACGCGATCCGGCGCCATCAGATCGACTGGGAAACCAAGGACATCCGCGCGGGGCCGATGGCAACCGCACATCACTCGACCGCGACAGACCCGATGCCCGTGCCGTCGCCTTCGGGAATCGGCCGGCCAACGGCGAGGCCGTCTTTGCCGTGGGAGCCCCAGGCCCAAAGGAAGGTATCCCAGTCAACCTCGTATTCGTAGACGCGGTTCCAGTTCGAACTGGTGGGGCCGAGGACGTCGCGGATGACGACACCCTGGTCGTTGTAGCCCATGATGACCACGGCGTGGTCGTTGCCGAGGACGGTTTGATAGCTGTCGCCGTCCGGCATTACCCAGGTCGCTGGCGTCCACGGCTGGAAGTCGACCGTCGTCTTGATCCAGATCAGCTTGCCTTGTTCCAGCGCTCGCTCGATCTGCTCACGGTCCTGCACCCGGCTGACGTCGAGACCGTAATCCTCGAAGAGCGGCCACATCGCCGTGCCGGTGGTGCGGGCCAGGAAGTTGTCGGCGTAGTTGCCGGAAAACGCGGTCGTCACGTCGCCGCCGTAGATGACGATGCCGTTCGCCGTTTGTTGATAGTAAGGCTCGATACTGGTGTCGTGCCCAACGATCGCGAGCATCTCCGCGAGCCCGAGATTGATCCCGAAGGTCTCGAGAACGACCCAGGCCGCGTCGAATTCGCAGGTGTAATGCTCGAACTGCCCCTCTTTTGTCGCCGTCGGGATGTAGGCGTCGTAGGTGCGACCGTTGACGACGACCTGCTCCGTTCCGACCGCCGACCGGGGCGCGAATGCAAGCGAAGAAATGACGCTGAAAAAGAGAACGAGCGCGCCGAGCAGTAATCGGACAGCCGGCGCGGGACGCAAGACAACCATGTCGACCCCCGAAGGCGATTCGTCCAACGCCGGGCGCAAGCCATCCGGCCCGGCGGGCGCACGAAGCACCAACTCGCCCCTATCGTACCATCACGGTCCTGCGACGAGCAATCAGCATTCAGCCATCAGCCATCAGCTTTCCGCTTTCCGCTTTCATTCCAGTCGCCTCCCTTCGTCATCCCGAGCGAAGTCGAGGGCTCTGCTCCTGATGAACGACGTCTCTCACGAGAGTCAGATGCCTCGCCAAGCTCGGCATGACAAGGAGTGGCTGTGGCTCACCGTGACCATGCTGACGGCTGACGGCTGACGGCTGACGGCTGACGGCTGACGGCTGAGAGCTCGTCATCCAAATCCACGCGAGCCGCCGCCCGAGGAGCCACCGCGGGAGCCGCCGCCGCCGAAGCCACGGCTGCCGCCCCAGCCGCCGCCGCGGCGTGAGCCGCCGCTGAAGCCGCTGAAGGTACGGGCCGCGGTGTTGAGCATGTCAAACAGCCCCCCACTGGCCGATTGCAGTGAGCGGCCCGCACGGTCGCTCGTATCTTGCAGATCAGGCATGTCCGGTAGGTCGAAGTCTGGGCCACCTCCGCTGCCGCCGGAACCACCCCAGCCCGGCCCGTAGCCGCCGTCGAAAATGACGGGTCCGCGCCGGCGCGGACCCCGCCGGGGATAGGCGTCACCCACCCAACCGCCGGGTCCGCCATACCACGAGGGCGCCTCCGCGCCGACGCCGGCGAACTTGCGCACCCAGCTTTGCTCCAGGTCGAACGCGATGGCGTAGGGCAGGTACTTGTCGAAGATGCCCTTTGCCTCGTCCAGTTTCTCGTAGCGATCGATATCTTCCAGATAGCGGCGGAAGGCGCGCCACTTCGCCGCCGACTCGGCGCCCGCCAGTGACTTGCGTGGCATCGCACTGGACGTCAGCACCAGCGCGATCGCAAGCACAAAGAAGACCGAGAAGACCAGCCAAATCAGCGGCGCGATTTCCGCGATCGCGCTGATCACCGTCCAACCGCCGATGCCGAGAATCACCAGCGCGGCAACACCAATGTTCTTATAGGTCGTGCGCGTCTTCTCCGGCGACGTGGGGAAGTACCCCCGCTTCACCAGCTCCTCGTAGAGGTGGTTCTTGATCGTTTCTTGCGCCTCAGTGAATCGGCTCTTGACGGTGCTGAGCTTCACGTCCTCGCCGGCCTTCGGCGTCAGGCCGAAGAGCGTTTCCACCAGCGCGCGCTCGTAGCGCGAGAGCTCGGCGTCTGCCTTCTCCAGGCGCAGGTTGAAGTCACGCCCACCGCCAAAGCCCAGGATGCCTTCCTCGACGACCTCGTCGATCTTGATGACGCCTCGATTGCCCAGGTCAACCAGCGTCGCCACGACATCGCGCTCGTGCGCCACTTCATCCACCAGCACCCCCGCGGCGCCGGGCGAAAGATCGTCCGGCGGCGTCGGCAGGAAGTCGGCGACGGGGCCGACTTGCGGATCACGGCCGCGGGTGTACCACAGCCCGTAGACGCCGACGCCGCCGAGGACGGTCGAGGCCATGGCGATGCCGAGGAACATGAGGTTGAGAATCGCGCCGCGTTCTTCGTCCTCCTCGTCCTGCCGCCGGCGTTCGTCATCCTCTTGCTGCCACGACGGCGCCGCGGCATTGATAATCAGCGGGAACTGGACGCGTACCTCGAAGGAGTCGCCGGCCCCCAGGCTCGTGCGTTGCCAGGTGAATACCTGCCCGTCGTCCGTGTAGTCGGCCGGGTCCTCTTCGCCCGCCTCGCCGATCTGCACCTGATCGAGCGGCACCGGCAGCGGCAACGTCACCGTCACCGTTGATTGTCGCACCGGCGCGATCTCGGTCACGTCACGGCCGATCGCCGTCCACCAGATTTGCTGATTGGGTGGGTCGTTGTCCAAATAGACCCGAAGCGCGCCGTACACGTCATACGAGAGGAGGAAGATTCGCTGCTCGTTGGTCGTCGATGCAAAACCCCACTCGATCCGAATCTCGGTATTGGTCAGGGTTGCGGTATAGGTTCCCGGCGCTCGCTCGAAGTCATCCCAGTCAACCGGGTCGTAGGCGACGTCGCCGTCCGCCGTGGCCTCGGTGATGCCGACGTTATTGATGCCGTCGACGCGTTCGCGTGGGATCGCCGCGTTGCCGAAGGTAAAGGGACCGCCCTGGAAGTTGACAACCATCCGTTCGATGACCCGGTAGGATCCATCCGGCCGGAGCGTCAGGGAGACGTCGTACTGGTCCCAGACGACCGCACGGCTCGCCTGGGTAGACGCCTCGACCGGGGCGCCGATTGGCGCCATCGCCACAGCACCGGTCAGCGCCAGAACCGCCCAGAAAAGTCTGACCGAAAGCGATCCGCTGACACGGCGCGTCTTTCGGTCCACCGTTAGTGAACTGACCATCTGTCCCTCGACTCAGTCGGCTTATCCACTCCAAATCAACGGTCCATTATCCCACGCCGGACATCTCGAGGGCCGGTGGAACGGCTGTGCTACCCTTTCCGGCATGGATACGGCCACTGCCCCGATCACCGCACACGACGTCAGCGAATTGCTCATGGACCACGGCTACCGGCTCACGGGGCCGCGGCGCGACGTCGTCGCCGCGGTCTTGCGTCGCCATCGCCCCTTCTCCGCCGAGCAACTCGTCGCGGAGCTACCGGACATCGGTCGCGCCACTATCTACCGCACGCTCGAAATCCTCGCTTCGGTCGACGTCCTGACCCGGCTTCTGCAACCGGGCGGTCATCCTGCTTATGTCGTCGGCATCCCCGGCCACCGCCACCACCTCGTCTGCTCCGAATGTGGCACAACGGTGGCCTTTACCCGCTGCCCAGTCGACGAGCTGGTCACCGATCTGGTGCGCGATACCGACTTCTCCATCCACGGTCATCACCTGGAGGTCTTCGGCGTCTGCCCGACCTGCCAAGAGGGCGCCGTCGCCGTCATCGCCCGCTCGTTTCCCTGAGTTATTGACACATCGTCTCAATACATGCTACCGTGCGGTCCGGCATCGAGGGCGCGGCCGGTGCGGAGCGTCTTTGAACGTCGACACATTTGGCACACTGTATACGGGTAGGAGGTCGTGGGCACGATGGTTGTTCGTTCTCTTCGCAACAGCAAGACTCGGACAGCCTGGACTGCCCTTGCGGTCGCACTCATCGCGGCGACGCTGGCGACGTCCGGAGCCACGTTCGCGCGGGAGCAGGCGTCTCCGGCGGCCGACGACTTCCCACCCTTCCCCGAACCCGCGCCGCTGCCGGCCGCGCTGCCACGCGACGAAGGTCCGCTCAACGTGGTCGCAACTACGGGCATCATCGCCGACCTCGTCGCCCAGATCGGGGGCGAGCGGGTCGCGGTCGAGTCGCTCTTGCCGGCCAACGCCGACCCCCACGACTTCGAGCCCGCGCCGGAGGATCTCGTCAAGGTCGAGGAGGCCGACGCGGTCTTCGTCCACGGATTGCATCTCGACGCGTGGTCGAACTCCCTCATCGACAACGCCGGCAGCGAAGCCGAGGTCTTCGTCGTCACCCGCGACATCGAGACGATCGCTTCTGATGAGGAGGAGTTCGCCGAGGGCGACCCGCACGTCTGGTTCGACCCCACGCGGGTCAAGACGATGGTCGCCAGCATCGCCGCCGACCTCGGCGCGCTCGACCCGGACGGCGCCACCGCCTACGAGGCACGACTGGCGACCTATCAAGCCAACCTCGACCAACTCGACGCCGCGATCGCCGAACGCATCGCCTTGATCCCCGCCGATCGGCGCAAAATGGTCACCAACCACGACGCGCTGCGCTACTATGCCGAACGGTACGGCCTCGAGATTGTCGGCACCGTCATTCCGGGCCTCGACACCCGGACCGAGGCGTCGGCGCGGGACATCGCCGCGCTCCTCGATCTGATCGCCGAGGCACAAGTCCCGGCCATCTTCGCCGAGACCACGACCAACCCGGAACTCGCCGCGAAACTGGCGGCGGAAGCCGGCATCGCGATCGTCGACGACCTCTACACCGACAGCTTGGGCGACGAGGACTCCGGCGCGGACACCTACATCGGCTTGATGCAGACAGATACCCGGCTCATCGTCGAAGCCTTACGGTAGCGATCGATGGAAGGTTACGCGGCCACCGTCGAATCAGAGGCCGGTCGTGCCCGTCTCCGACTTGAAACGGACGAGTTGAGCGTCCACTTCGAGGACCGCTCGGCGCTGGAAGACGTCAGCCTGGCGTTCGCCGCGGAGGAAACGACGAGCCTCGTCGGGCCGAACGGCGCCGGCAAGAGCACGCTGCTGAAGGTGCTTGCCGGCATGCTGCCGCCAACCCACGGCCAGGTCCAATTCGACGGCATACCGGTCTCGCGTCCCACGCCCAGGGTCGTCTATGTGCCGCAGCGCACGTCCGTTGATTGGACCTTCCCGGTCAGCGTCCTCGACGTGACACTGCTCGCCCGCGCCAATCGGCGCTCCCGCTGGCTGCCGTTCGGCTTGGACGAAAACAACAGAGCCTTGGCCGCGCTCGATCAAGTCGGAATGGGCCGGTTCGCCAGCGTACAGATCGGCGCTCTCTCTGGCGGCCAGCAGCAGCGAGTCTTCCTGGCCCGCGCGCTCCTCCAACAGGGCGATGTCTACCTTCTCGACGAGCCATTCTCCGGCGTCGACGTGCCGACCCAAGAACTGCTGGTTGGACTCTTCGAGCAACTTCGCCAGGAAGGAAAGACGATCGTCTACGCCTCCCACGACCTGACGCGGGCGGCCAAGTCCTCCGACCGAATCGTTCTGCTCAACCGGCGGCTGGTAGCCACCGGCCCGCCGCGGTCCACGTTGACCGCGGCCAACTTGCTCGCGACCTTCGGCGGCGAAGCCATCGTGCCGTTCGACCTGGGCGGAGAGCCGGGGGCGCGGGCATGATCGACTGGCTGACCGATCCGGTCCAGCACACCTTCATGCAGAACGCATTCGTGGCGATCATGCTTGTCGGCGTCATCTGCGGCGTGGTCGGCAGCTTCGTCATCCTGCGCGGCATGGCCTTCATGGGCGACGCCTTGGCCCACGCGATCTTCCCTGGCGTCGTCATTGCCTACGTCCTTGGCGGCAATTTTCTGATTGGCGCGCTCGTGGCCGCGGTCCTCGTCTCGCTCGGCATCGGGGCAGTCAGTCAACACTCCCGCCTAACCAATGACACCGCCATCGGCGTTCTATTCGCCGGCGGGTTCGCCCTCGGCATCGCGCTGATCTCGGCCCAGCGCACCTACACGAAGGACCTCGCCTCGTTCCTGCTCGGCTCGATTCTCGGCGTCTCGCGCAACGACCTCTACCTGACCGCGGCCGTCGGCGTGTTGGTCCTCGGCGTGCTGGCATTCTTTCGCCGCGAATTCACCATCATCGCCTTCGACCGCACCTTCGGTCAGGCAACTGGGCTCAACCTTTGGTTCGTCGACCAACTCTTTCTCATTCTCCTCTCCCTGGCCATCGTGATCTCGCTTCAGACAGTCGGCAATATCCTGGTCCTGGCCATGCTCGTCACGCCCGCTGCCACCGCTCGCCTCCTCACCGACCGGCTGCGGGTCTTGATCTTCCTTTCGGCGGCCATCGGCGCCGCTTCCGGCGTGATCGGGCTCTATCTCTCCTATTACCTCGGGATCGCCTCGGGCGCCAGCGTCGTACTCGTCGCGACGGGATTGTTTGTCATCGCATTCCTCTTTGCTCCACGGACAGGCATCGCCACCGTCGCCGTCCGCCGCCGCTTGCACTTCCCGCACCCGGAGCGGGACATCTTCCGCGATGAGGACACACCCGGTCACCTCACCGCCTCGGCGCCGGACCGCAATCAAGCGGAGCGGACCGCGGCATCCTAATCGCCGTCCGCCCAGGCATTTCCTTCCGCGAAGTCGATCCGCTCGATCGCGTCGGCATTTGGCCCCGTGTACCGCAAGACATAGAGGCCATTCCGAATGTCGACGACATAGATCAACCCATCACGGATGATCGGCGAACTCCACATCCGAACCGCATACGATCCGAGGGAGAAGTCGTCCGCCGCAACGGCAGGCAGCGGATCGGGGACGAAGACGCCGGCCTCCGCGGGCACCGCCGGGTCGCGCAGATCGACCGCCCGCAATCCACCGGCATACCAGGTGGCGAAGGCGATGCCTTCGCGCACGGTCGGATTATGGGTGGTGAAGGCGCCGTCGAGCGCGGCAGTGGCGCCACAGGCCGCGGGGTCGTTCTCGGCGATGCCGTATGCGCCGGCCACGACCGGCGCGGCCGGGTCGGAGACGTCGACGACATGCAGCCGCCCATAGGGGCACGTTCCCGGCCCATAGATTTCTTGGGTCGTCACCACCACTTCCTCACCAGGGATTTTCACCGCGCTGTGGAGGTTGCCGCCTGGCAGGTAGAGCCAGGCCGCGGGCGGCGTCAGCAGACGCGGCGCGGCGTCCACCTGATCTGTGGCCAGATTCGACGTATCGAGCACCATCAGGCCGTTGCTCCAATCGGCCAGGTACGCCCGGCTGCCGTCCTCCGAGACGGTCAACGAATGGATGCGCGAAGGCACGCCTGCGTCATCGAGCGCGTCCCAGGTCGCGACCTCCGCCGGCGCCGATGGATCGGTCAAGTCGATCACCCGCAGGTTTGGCGCAAAGCCCCACATCGCGACGTAGGCCAGAACGCGGCCCTGGCGCTCTCTGGCCGGGTCGACCCAGAGGAAGAACTCATGCGGCAGCGCGTCGCCGAAGTTAACGCTTCCGCGCGCAATCGGCGCCGCGCAGTCGGAAACGTCGTAGAGGTCGAGGCTATTCGGTGAAAGCGAAAAGGGGTTGAGCCGGTAGTTGAGCACCACCAGCAGATCGAGCGCGGCAACCGCGCGCAACTCACGCATCGTGCTGCCGACGTGATGCGGTATCTCGCCCGCGACCCGCGGTGCGGCCGGGTCGCTCAAATCGAGGATGAGGCTGCCTTGTTCGCCGCTACGGCTGCCGACGTAGCCGCAGTCGCCAGCAATCGCCATCCCCGCGTTCATGCCGCGCGCGTTCAAGTCGTGCCGGCCGACGACCTCGAAGTTGCTTGCCATCTCTGCCACGGAGGGAAGCGCGGCAAGGGAGATAGAGACAAACGCCATAACTACGACGAGCGCGAGGCGCAACACCCTTGCTCCTCCATTGAGCATCACCGCCGGGAACACGCGGCGGCCGCTTGACCGTCCAAACAACAGCATACGCGACGGGAGCGGCTCTTCGAGCCGCTCCCGTCCTGTTCCCTGCAAACTACTAGCTGAAAGCTGACGGCTGATAGCTCGTCGCTACCAGTGAACCTCCACCCGCGTGCCGTAGTCGGCAAAGGCGAAGAGGTGCTCCGCGGCACCGGGGCCGAGGGCGACGCAGCCGCCGGTGGCGCCGTCGCCACCAGGGATGATGTTGCCGTTGCCATCCTTCGAGTAGGAGTGGAAGCCGTTGAGGCGTTCAGGGTCAAAGGCAACCCAGTCGGTGATGTACGCCTGGCCCCACTCGGTCCAGGTCAGCGCCTGGTGCTTGCCGTAGACGTAGTAGGTGCCGTTCGCCGTGGCGTAGAAGCCGTAGTCGGAATTGTCCCAGCCGAGCGAGGCCCAATACGAGGCGATCGCCGTGTCGCCTTCGTAGAGGGTGACGGTGCTGGTACTGCGATTGATGTCAATCCATCGCTCGGGCGCCGGCGTGCCGCCGCCGCCGACCCACTCGCCCCACCCAGGGGCGCCGTTGATCGACAGGTATCCGCCGTACGTCCACCCGACGTGACCGTAGTAGCTGACCAGATACCAGCCGTCCCCGGTAGGCCCGTCCAGCACGTCGACCGGCGATCCTTGCGGCATCTGGTTGATAACCGCGGCCCAAGTGCCGGGTTCAGCGCGGAGATTGAGAAGATCCGTGTCGACCCATGCGCCGCTGTTGGCCTCGGCGGATTGCGGAGCGATGAGCACAGAAAGCAGGGCGAAAAGCAACGCACCGCAAATGACAACTCGAAACCCGCGCCCGGTGACATCCCCCCCGGAATGTCGGCCGGATTCGCGGGCCCGAAGACCCCCGAAAGGCATACGACCCCCTCCCATGACGAGTTCTCGTCGCGGGGCGAACAGAGCAGCCATCCCTGTTGAGCGGTAGGGAGATGACCCGGACCGGCGGACGGTCCGCCATCACCCTACTCGCTTGCTTCCCCGAAGGGAATACCCCGCTAGTCCTAGCAGTCTACCCGACCGATTTGGGGATTTGTCAACAAGACATATGAGAAGAAGGGTGTACGAACGAAGCTGATCGTGCCCCAATGGCACGGATCGTAGGGTAATGAGCGCATCGAGTCGTTCGAGTACGCTGGGGCCGTTGCCGTACTGTCGCTGCCGGAAAACCGGTCTCCTGTCGTGCATCTCGTCACGATCGATGTGAGCCATGCCTACGCGTGACAGGCATGCACAAGGAGCATGGATTCGACTGGCATAGCGAATTGTGTAGGGGTGCACGGTCCCGGTTTCTTCGCTCTGCCTCTCGACTGATTGGGCGCTCGCGGATATCCTGCCGCCGCTGGGAAGCATCGTGGAGAATGCTGACGAGGAGCTCATGACAGCGACGCTGAACATCGCCGCTGGCGCGCTCGCGGACGATGAGTGGGCCGGCGCGCCCCGAATCCCACTCGACGTCCTTACCCAATTCGCCCGCTCCGTCTTTGAGGAGGTCGGTCTCACGCCGGATGATGCGGCCATCGCCGCCGAGAGCACGGTCATTGCCGACCTGCGCGGTATCGACTCCCACGGCGTCGCCCGGCTGCCGATGTACGCGCGGCGCGTCCGGGATGGCCTGATCAACCTCGAGGCGGAGCTAGTCGTCGTGCGGGAGTCGCCGTCCAGCGTTGCGTTCGACGCGCGGAACGGCATGGGACTGGTGTTGGCGCCGCAAGGCATGTCCCGCTGCATCGACAAGGCCGAAACGACGGGGATCTGCCTAGCCACGGTGCGCAACAGCAACCATTTCGGCATCGTCGGCTATTACGCCCTCCTTGCCGCCAAGCGCGGGCTGCTCGGCATGGCTATGACCAACGCCTCGCCGCTCGTCGCCCCGACCTTTGGGGCCAAGCCGATGGTCGGCACCAATCCGCTGGCGATCGCGGTGCCGACCGCGTCCGGCCAGCCCGTGCTCCTCGACATGTCGACCAGCACGGTCGCCTGGGGCAAGATCGAGATTGCGCGCCGCGCCAACAAACCGATCCCCGCGGGTTGGGCATGTGACGCGGAGGGGCTGCCGACGACGGACCCATTCGCCGCCCGCTCGTTGACGCCGCTGGGCGGCGAACGCTCGCGCGGTGGACACAAAGGGTACGGCCTCGCCGTGATCGTCGACGTCCTGTGCGGCCCGCTCGCCGGGGCGGCCTGGAGCGCCGCCATCTCCGGCGCCGCCAGCGGCCGCTACACCAACTCCGGCATCGGCCACGCCTTCATGGCCTGGCGGATCGACGCCTTCCGCGAACCGGACGAGTTCTACCAGGATCTCGACGCGATGCTCGCCGGCCTCCGCGCCACTCCCCCTGCCCCTGGTCACGAAGCGACCGGCGTTCTCGTCCCCGGCGACCCCGAGAACGCTGCCGAGGCCCGCAACCGCGCCGAGGGCGTGCCAATCAAATTGGCGGTGCTGGCCGAGCTACGGATTCTTGCCGACAACCTCGGACTTGCGTTTGCGTTAGAGGATGCGATCAACGATTCCCCAGGTTGAAACCAGGGGCGCAACCTACAAAGTTCCTCCGGGACCGCGGTTGGGAGGGTCGATTGCCGCAGTCCCGGAGGAACTGATTAGGTTGAGCGCGGCGTCTTAACGCCGGGTATCACGTTGCATCCGTTCGCGTGGCGATCGACCTAGGCGGGCCATACGCTCAGGGACATTCCGTCCAGGACGTTCCACATGTACATGAAGTCGCCCCAGGAATAGGAGACAAGTGAGCCGGTCGCGGGGTCGGAGAGGTAGATGCTGTTCTGGTCGTAGTCGTAGGCGACCATGACGTGCATTCCCGCCACCAACAAGTACCGCGCGTCATCGAGGTAGTCGTAGTGGCTTTGATCACCCCACAGCCCGAGCCAGACGAGCGTCGGCGCGCCGGCGTCGAGCCGCCTCGTCAGTTGTCCGGAGTCACCGACCGCGAAGAAGGCGTCGCCAACGTAACCGAAGCTAGGCAGCGCGGAGGCCAGCGGCGCGGCATAGACGCCGTAGTCCTCCGTGTTGCCCCACGAGCCGGTGATGTTGCCGCGATAGCCCCAATGGGGATTCGGCGAGCGCCCGACAGTCGCTTCGACCGCGTACTCGGAAACCGGGTTGCCCCAGTAAGTCGTGGCGATCTGGATCGCGGCGTACTCGCAGCTCAGATTGCGCTGCTGGGCGTAGGTCGGGAAGTTACCGCCACTGTTCGACGAAGTCGACTGCACGTTCGGGATCGATCCCGTGACCGTGAGCATCGTGGCGCCGGAATTGCATCCACCGCCGCTACTTGGAATCAGGGAGAAGCCTTTGATGTAGACGCCGGCAATGTTGACGTCCACCCATCCGTTCGCGCCGGCATAGGCGCCGCTGGTATCAAGCGACAGGATCGCAACCCCACCACCATCCGTCGCTGCTCGGTCCGCTCCCACGACCACGTCGTCCACGAAGAGCGCGACCGCGACCTCGGTTTGGGTAACGGGATTGCCGCTGGCGTGGACCTCGACCGCAATCGGGACCGCGCAGCCGACAGTTGGCGCGGTCGCGCCGATCGTAATCCAACTGGTTATGCCAAGAGTGTTCTGCGCCGCCACCTGGGGCGCTGCAACCAGCCCCGGCGCAAGCAGCAAGAGTGCCGCAACGACCACGACCGGTAGCGAACGACGCATCGCTCCTCTCCCCTGAAACTACTCGGACGCCTCCACCGAACGAACACCGGCGAGCCGGCTTTCGTCCGGCGCGCACAGAGACGCCGATCCTTCCCTCGACTTGGCGACCCGGAGAGACCTGGGGTATGAAGTTTAGCGCTAATGCCGGTCTAATGGGGTCGACCATTGCCCACGTATGCACACTACCACACATTGGACGTACAGTCACCAATCTTCGCAATTTTGATGCCCGGCACGACTCCCTTCGCCCCCATTCAGGCTCACTCCTCCGCGGCCGCGGCTTCCGGGCCGTCTGTTTTGTCAACGCGCGTCACAGGTCAGACGTTTCTGGTAGGCTACCGAATGGCGATTCTCGTCGGTCCGCGACCCGCCTCGCGCCGGTCGATCGCCGCCACGGCAGCATGCCATGGTGGCCCCAACCGCGCCTCGCAAGGGAGACGAATACAGGCTCATGGCTCGGACAGTGACGGCAACCGACCGCGCGATCATCCGGCTCCTGCAACAGCATGCACGCATCTCGTACGCGGAATTGAGCCGCGCGACCGGCATCCCTGAGTCGACGGTGCGGCGACGCATGGACCGGCTCCAGCGACGCGGCGTCATCGAGTTTGCAATGCAGGCCGATCCATCGAAGCTTGGGTACGACTTCCGGGCCATGATCGGCCTCAAGGTTGAGCTGCGGCGGCTCGAAGAGATCGCCGAGATGCTGCGCGGCATGAACGAAGTTACCTTCGCGACCTTCGTCACGGGCAACTTCGACATCCTGGTCCAGGTGGTGGTGCGGTCGCAGGAAGATCTGATGACGTTTTTGACCCGGCAACTTGCCGGCATCGAGGGCATCCGGTCGACCGAGACTTTCGTTATGCCCTACATCATCAAGCCCGCAACCTCATGGGTCCTGCCGGAGATCGACGACGAGGCCGAGAGAGCCAACGCCGAATCCACCGAGGATGACGAACCGGCCGCGAACGGCGTCGCCCCGCGCCGGCGTGGTCGTGCACGCAAAGCCAGCGTCGGAGTCTAGCGGCCTCCACCAGTATTCGATCAGGCGTTATCGGTCCAGACGCCGGCGGGGTTCCTCTGCCAGCTCGACAAGGTGAATCCCGACGCCGTCGACCAATCTGAGAAGCTGGTCCGCTAAGGGCGGGCGTCGCATGCGCTGCCAGCGGCTCTCCGGGGCATGCCCGATCACGAGGACCGTCGCATTCTCCGCCCGCACCTGATCGGCCAGCGTCGACGCGAGGTGTTCCCCTTCCACAATCTTGACTTCGGAGCCCAAGTCTTCGGCGAGGCGCAGCACGCGATCGAGCGCGGTTCGCTGCTTCGTGGAGAGCGCGTCGATGCCACCCGGAGGAACGAGCAGCACCCCAACCAGCTCGCCGCGCAGCGCGCTCGCCAGCCGCCAGGCATGGCGCAGCACCGTCCCGGCGCCGGGGTCCTCGTCGATCAAGACCAGCACGCGTTCGGCAGCCGGCCAAACCTCGTCGATGGCGTGCTCGCGCATGTAGTTTTCGAGTCGTTCGTCGACCCCAGCCGCGGTCCGCCGTAACGCCAGTTCGCGTAGCGCCGTGAGGTTGCCCTCGCGGAAGAAATGCTCCAAGGCCTGGCGCGCCCGCTCCGGTGGGTAGACTTTCCCTCGCTCCAAACGCTCAATCAGACCCTCGACCGGTAAGTCGACAAGCTGGACCTCGGAGGCGCCGTCGAGGACCCTGTCCGGAACCGTCTCCCGCACCCGCACGCCGGTAATGCTCTCGACGATGCTATTGAGGCTCTCAAGGTGCTGGATGTTGAGCGTGGCGATGACGTCGATGCCGGCGTCGCGCAGGCGCTCGACGTCTTCGTACCGCTTCTCGTGGCGCGATCCCGGTACATTGGTGTGGGCCAACTCGTCGACGAGGGCAATCGCTGGATTGCGGCGCAGGATCGCCTCGGTGTCCATCTCTTCGACGGTGACGCCACGGTAGGGGATGGTGAGGAGCGGCACCACCTCCAGGTTGCCGATTTGCGCGGCCGTGTCGGCCCGCCCGTGGGTCTCGACCAGCCCAATGACGACGTCATGGCCCTCGGCCTTGAGCCGGCGCCCCTCCAGCAGCATCGCGTAGGACTTGCCGACGCCAGGCGCGGCGCCCAGGTAGATGCGCAGCTTCCCTCGCCGGTGCTCGTCGCGCCGCATGGCGAAGCCGTACCGTTCGAGGAGGTCGTCGGGTGTGGGACGGGCAGCCTCAGTCATGAGCGCCTGATGGTGGCGGGTATCAAGCCAGGTCGTCCAACGCCAGGTTCAACTTCAGCACATGGACCCGTGGTTCGCCCAGGACGCCAAGGGTACGCCCCTCGGTATGCTCCTCAACTAGACTCCGCACCTGATCCTCTCCAATGCCGCGCTCGCGGGCGACGCGGGCGATCTGGATTTCGGCCGAGGCGGGGCTGATGTGCGGGTCGAGACCGCTGCCCGACGTCGTCACCAGATCGACCGGGATCTCGGCGTCGGCGGCGAGGCCGTTCTCCTCGCGAATGATCGCGACGTCGGCGTTCACCCGGTCGATCAGGAGTTGATTGGTCGGCCCGTAGTTGGAACCGCCGGAAATAATCGTCCCATCCTCGAGCGCGCCGGCCGCCGACGGCCGTCCCCGGAAGAAGCCCGGCAGCGTTTGCCCGGTGTCAGCATCGACGAAGCTCTGGCCGATCAGTTCCGAGCCGATCACCTCGCCGTCCCGCTCGATTAGCGACCCATCCGCCTTGTCCGGAAAGACGACCCGCGCGATCCCGGTCATTGCCAGCGGATACGCCAGCCCCGTGATGACGGTGAGCACGACGATCATCAGAATCGCGGTCCGCAATTGTGCAAACATGCTTGTTGTCCTCTCAATCCTGCCATCGAACCTCGAACGCCAAACGCCAAACCCCTACGTCAGTCCAATGACTGTCAGAACCAGGTCGATGACCTTGATCCCGACGAAGGGCGCGATCACCCCGCCTAAGCCGTAGATGAGCAGGTTGCGGCGCAGCAGCACCTCGGCGCTCATCGGGCGATAGGCGACGCCCCGCAGGGCCAGGGGGATGAGGGCGACAATGATCAGGGCATTGAAGATGATCGCCGAGAGGATCGCGCTCTCCGGGCTCTCGAGGCGCATGACATTCAGGGCGTCGAGCTTGCCTTCTCCTGCCGATGGGTAGGCGGCGACGAAGATCGCCGGGATAATCGCGAAGTACTTGGCGATGTCGTTGGCGATGCTGAAGGTGGTCAGGGAGCCGCGGGTCATCAGCAATTGCTTGCCGATGCCGACGATCTCGATCAGCTTGGTCGGGTCGGAGTCGAGGTCGACCATGTTGCCGGCCTCCTTGGCGGCAGCCGTGCCGGTATTCATCGCCACCCCGACGTCCGATTGAGCCAGCGCCGGCGCGTCGTTCGTGCCGTCGCCGGTCATCGCCACCAGGCGGCCTTCGGCCTGCTGCTCGCGAATGATCCGGATCTTGTCCTCCGGCCGCGCCTGGGCCACAAAGTCGTCGACCCCTGCCTCGCCCGCGATCGTCTTGGCGGTCAGCGGGTTGTCGCCCGTAATCATGATCGTCGTGATGCCCATCGCCCGCAACTCGTCGAAGCGCTGGCGCATCCCCGGCTTGACCGTGTCCTTGAGGTAGATCACCCCCAAGGCGCGGTCGTCCTCGGCGACGGCGAGCGGCGTGCCGCCCGCGGCGGCGACGCGATCCGCCGCCGCGGTCAAATCGGGCGGGATGCCCCTGGCGATCTTCGCCACCGCATCGACCGCGCCCTTCATCGTCGCGTGGCCATTGCGGCGCACGCCGCTCATCCGCATCTCGGCGGTGAAGGGAATAAACTCGGCACCCTCCAGCGACGCGCCATCGGCTCGCTGGCCGAGTTGTTCGGCGAGGGCGACGATCGACTTCCCTTCCGGCGTGTCGTCCGCCAGCGACGAGCGAAGCGCCGCCGCCGCCAAGTCGTCCCGCGTGACGCCGTCGACCGGTATGAACTCCGCCGCCCTCCGGCTGCCGTAGGTGATGGTGCCGGTCTTGTCGAGCAACAGCACGTCAATGTCGCCGGCCGCCTCGACCGCGCGCCCGCTCATCGCCAGGACGTTGCGCTGCACCAGGCGGTCCATACCGGCGATGCCGATCGCCGAAAGCAACGCGCCGATCGTCGTCGGGATCAACGTCACCAAGAGCGCGATGAGTGTCGTGGTCGAAACCGGCGCATCGGCGTATTCAGCGAGCGGCGCGAGCGTCACGACGACGATGAGGAAGATGATCGTCAACCCTGCCAGCAAGATGTTGAGCGCAATCTCGTTCGGTGTCTTCTGCCGCTCCGCTCCCTCGACGAGCGCGATCATGCGGTCGAGAAAGGTCTTGCCAGGCTCTGCCGTGATCCGCACGATCAACCAGTCGGAGATGACCTGCGTGCCGCCGGTGACAGAGGAGGAGATGTCGGTGCCCGGTTCCTTGAGCACTGGCGCCGACTCGCCCGTGATTGCCGCTTCGGAGACGTAAGCGACCCCGTCGATCACCTCGCCGTCGCTCGGGACCGTGTCGCCCGCCTTGATGAGGACAACCTCGCCCGGCCGCAAGTCGGAGGAGGCACGTTCCTCGACACGATTGCGGTCGCCGTCGACTAGGAGCTTGGCCTTCGTCTCCGTCCGCGTCTTGCGGAGGGTATCGGCCTGCGCTTTGCCTCGCCCTTCCGCCACCGCCTCGGCGAAGTTGGCGATCAGGACCGTGAACCAGAGCCAGAGGCTGATCGAGAGGACGAACCAGGTCGGGTCCTCGCCGTCGCCAAAGAGGTTGGCGATGAGGATGACGGTCGTAATCGCGGCGCCGATCTCGACGATCAGCATCACCGGGTTGCGCCACAGGTGCCGCGGGTCGAGCTTGCGGAAGGCATCCTTGGCCGCCGGCTTGACGATCGCCGGATCAAAGAGGTTGCGCTTCGGCTGCTTCTTCAGCGAACCCCGCGACGACGGCCACTGGTCGCGCGGCGGCAGGGGTGGGCCATCGGTCTCCCCGGCCGCACCCACGGGAGTTGCCGGCTGAACAGGTGACGTTTCGACTTCATCCATTGACGTGCCCTTGTTGACTGTCTCGCGATTCGGCGTTGTGTTCTTCGCCTGTTGTCCCATTCCCGCCTTGCCGCCTACGGCGCGAACGTCACTTCGTCTCCCAACTGAAAATGCTCGATGAGGGGTCCGAGGCTATAGCTTGGGAAGTAGGTCAGCGCCCCCACGATCAGGATGACGCCGACCAGCAGGCCAACCCAGAGCGGTCCGGTCGTGGGGAAGGTGCCGGTCGTCGTCTCCGCCCGCTTTTTGGCGACGAGCGCACCGGCGAGCGCCAGGATCGGCACGATCATCAGGAACCGCCCAGCCAGCATCGCCAGCCCGAGCGTGACGTTGTAGAAGGGCGTGTTGGCGCCGAGACCGGCGAAGGCCGAGCCATTGTTTCCCGTCGCCGAGGTGTAGGCATAGAGAATCTCGGACAGCCCGTGCGGGCCGGGGTTCCAGACGGTGTTGAGTCCCCAGTCGGTCACCGCGGCCACCCCCGAAAAGCCGAGGATCGACAGCGGCAGCACCAGCAGGACCAGCATCGCCATCTTCATCTCGTACGGCTCGATCTTCTTGCCGAGGTACTCCGGCGTCCGCCCGACCATTAGCCCGGCGATGAAGATCGCCGCAACCGCAAAGACGAGCATGCCGTACAGCCCGGCGCCAACTCCACCGAAGATGACCTCGCCGAGCGCAATGTTCGCCAGCGGGATCAACCCGCCGAGCGGCGTGAAGGAGTCGTGCATCGCGTTGACCGCGCCACAGGAGGCGGCGGTCGTAATGACGGCGAAGAGGGCGGAGGCGTTGATCCCGAACCGGGTCTCCTTGCCTTCCATGTTGCCGCCAGGGGCGTCCTGACCGGCGACCTCCGTGCTCTGGTTGGCGCCGGCCGAAGTGAGCAGCGGGTTGCCTTCCTGCTCCGCGACCGTCGTCACCGCCACCCCCACGAGAAAGAGGACGCTCATCGCCGCGAAGATCGCCCAGCCCTGTCTGGTGTTGCCGACCATCCGCCCGAAGGTGTAGGTCAAGCCCGCCGGGATGGCGAAGATCGCCAGCATCTGGATCAGATTGGTGAGAGGAGTCGGGTTCTCGAAGGGATGCGAGGAGTTGGCGTTGAAGAAGCCACCGCCGTTGATGCCGAGGATCTTGATCGCTTCCTGAGACGCAACCGGCCCCCGCGCGATCGTCTGTGTCGTCCTCGCGACGGTCTGCACCACGGTGTAGTCGCCGAGGTTCTGGGGCACGCCTCGCGCGACGAGGAAGAGCGAGAAAACGATGCAGATCGGCAGCAAGATGTAGAGCGTCGCCCGCGTCAGGTCGACCCAGAAGTTGCCGATCTCCCGCCCGGAGCGGCGCGCAAATCCGCGCACCAGCGCCATCGCGACGGCAGCGCCGGTGGCGGCCGAGACGAAGTTCTGGACGGTGAACCCGGCCATCTGGGTCAGGTAGCTCATCGTCACTTCGCCGGCATACCCCTGCCAGTTCGTATTGGTCACAAAGGAGACAGCGGTATTGAACGCCGACCGCGCTTCGACGTTCGCCAGATCCCGCGGATTGAACGGAAGCCCGTGCTGAAGACGCTGAATGACGTAGACGACGAGGAAACCGGCGAAGTTGAAGAGCAGAAGCGCCACCGCGTAGGTGGTCCAGGGCATCTCCCGCGTTTCGTCTACCCGCGTCAGACGGTAGACGCCACGCTCGAGCGGCCGCACGACCGGCGTCAGGAAGACCCGATCTCCGCCGAAGACACGGGCCATGTAGATCCCGAGCGGTTTGGTCAGCGTGAGCAAGATGGCGAAACAGATCACGATCTGAATGACGGCGTACATGGCTTCCGATCCTTAACCGCGTTCTCGTTGGGGCGCCGGCTCAGAACCGTTCCGGCCGCAACAGCGCATAGGCCAAATAGATGAGAAGGCTGACCGCGATCAGCACCAGGACGACCTCGGTAATGGTCATCTCGTTCCCTCGCTCATGGCATGCAGTTCGCCGAGCCAGCCCCTGGCTGGCCATCGCGAGCGCCGGTTGCCCGGTGGCGCCGCCCACCGCCGGTCGGTCGAATCGCGCGGGTTGGCGGGTTCAGATCGGCGCTCGCCGTTGGTTCGACGGTCGAGGGCTGTCATCGCCGCTTGAACTCGGCCGGCATCCTGCCTGCCCACGAGCGGCGGCTTGACCCGCCGCGAGCGCAGCACGACGCCGCCCGATCCGAGCACCGTCAGCGCGAGCCCATTCGCCTCGGCCCGCGTGCGATAGCGCCGCAATTCCTCGTAACTCGGTCGTCGTTCGGTGACGACATGGACGGCCCGCACCTCGCCGAAGGCTGTCAGTCGGCACGCCGCATCGACCGCTCGGTCAAGCTGATCCATCTGTTCCGACTGAATCCCCGTGTTCATGACCATCACCTTCGCCGGTGTTTGAGCGCATCGCCGCGGGCCCGATCCTGCTAGAGGTGCTCACAGCCTCGGACATAGGCAATACATGCCGCGAAAACGACGATCGCCGTTGCGATCAGCACGACGTCCAACATCACCCCGCCCTATCACTCGTGCTCGTTCGGTTCGACGTCCGGTCCGGCGCCCTCGGCGCCTTCACGGGTCGCGACCGACTGCACCAAGCGCAGCAACGCGTCGATCGGAAACGGCTTGTGGAGCACGCCCACGGGCTGAAATTCCCGCACGCGGCTGGCACTTGGGGGCACCGCCGAAACCATCACCGTTGGAATCGTCCGGCCCGCGGCGGCCAACTCCCGGAGCGCATCCCAACCCGTCGCATCGGGCAGATTGACGTCCAGCAGCAGGAGGTCGTAGCGCCCGCTCGACGCCGCGGCGACCGCCTCGCGGCAGGTGGCCGCCTCGTCCACCCGGTAGCCACGCGCCGTCAGCGACCGCGCAATCGCGCGCCGTAGCCGTGTCTCATCATCGACAAGCAAGATCGACATCGCGGGCGTACCACCAATCACGAGAGCGTCTCCTGACGGCAGCGTGCATCCGACCGTCCAGGCGAAGAGCATAGAGACCCGGCCGTTAGAGCCGCGTAAGGACGGGCGCAATCGGTGTTAGAAGGTTGTTAGAAGCCGGGAGAAGTGGGGCAGTGCTCACGCATCGGAACGTAAGCGATAGCCGACGCCGGGTTCAGTGACGAGCAACCGCGGTCGCGCCGGATCGTCTTCGAGCTTGCGTCGGAGGTAGTTGACATAGACGCGCAACTGCTGCGAGTTCTCGGCCGCATAGCCGCCCCAGACCCGCTCCAGCAGTTGGCGATGGGTGAGCACCTTGCCGGCGTTTGCGGCCAGAACCCGCAGGAGGTCGTACTCGGTCGGCGTCAGGTGGACTTCGGTGCCGCTCTTTGTCACGACGTGGCGCGCGACGTCGATGACGACGTCGCCGACGATGAGACGCGTCTCGCCCGGTTCGCCGGCTCGCCGCAGGACCGCTCGCACACGCGCCAGCAATTCCTCAATGCCGAACGGCTTGGTCAAGTAGTCGTCGGCGCCCAAATCGAGCGCCTGCACCTTGTCGCGCTCTTGGCCGCGTGCCGAGAGAACGATGATTGGCACGTTCGTCCAGGTGCGCGCCTGGCGCACCACCTCGAAGCCGTCGATGCCGGGCATCACCAGATCGAGCACCACCACGGCGGGCAGCCAGGTTGCCAGCGTCGTCAGGGCCGTTTCGCCGTCCTCCGCAACCTCGACCGCATAGCCGTGTCCGGTCAGCGCCGTGCGGAGCGCCCGGCGAATCTGGGGCTCGTCGTCGACAATCAGCACGCGCTGGCCGCTCACGCCGGAGCCTTCTCGACGTCGCCGATCGGGAGCGTGAACCGGAACGCGGCGCCTTCCCCAACCCGACTCTCCACCCGGATCCGCCCTCCGTGCGCTTCGACAATCCCCTTGCAGATCGCCAGTCCGATGCCGGTCCCACCGACGTTGGCGGTATTGCTTGCCCGGTAGAACTTCTCGAAGAGCCGCGGGATCTGGGCCGCGGGGATGCCAGGACCTTGGTCGATTACGCCAAACTCGATTGCGTCGCCGGTTCGCCGCGCCGAGAGCGTGATGGCAGTGCCGGTCGGCGTGTACTTCACCGCATTTTCCACCAGGTTGACGAGCACCTGCGCAATTTCGACGTAGTCGAAGAAGGCGAGCGGCAGATCCGGCTCCACGTCAGACGACAGGTCGTGCTCGACGGTGCGGTTGGTCAACCGTCCCGCGATGTCCGCGATGAGCTCGGCGACGTCGTACCACTCCCTATCCGGGCGAAACGCGCCGCCCTCGATGCGCGACAGGTCGAGCAAGTTGCCAACCATCAGCGTCAGGCGGTCGGTCTCTTCGTCGATTGCCTGCAAGAACTCCGACCGCGCCGCGTCGTCCCACGCGACCGATCGGTCCAAGAGCGACGTCGCCGAGGTCTTAATCGCCGCCAGCGGCGTACGCAGGTCGTGCGAAACGGCCGCCAGCAAGGCGGACTTCAGCTCGTCCGATTGGGCGAGGACCGCGGCACGCCCCGCCTCGTCGGTCAGTCGCGCCCGCTCCAAGGCAAGGGCGGCCTGATTCGCGAAGCTCGTCAGTAGGCGCTCATCTTCATCCTCGAATCTTCCGCCGCCTGGCCTCCCGGAGACCTCGAGCACGCCGACGGACCGCTCCGCCGTGGCAATCGGCACATAGAGCAGATCGGGTTCGCGCCGCCGGCGGGTCGTTACCGGCGCCGGACGCGACCCATGCGGGGCGCGCACCTTTGGCCGGGCAATGCCCCGGCTCGCCGGCTCCCGGTGCTCCATCGTCCAGGCGGCGAGGGCAAGGTGCTGGCGATCGATCGCCAGGCCAGCGTCCGTGGGGAAACGCGCCCGGACTGATAGCTGACCATCATCACCGGGCAGCAAAATACGGCACCGCCAAGCCCCGTAGGCGTGGACGACGCGCTCGACGATGCTGGCCAGGATATCGTCCAGCGTGGCGTTGCCGATCAACGCGGCGTTGAGCTCGTACAACAGCGTCGTGCGCCGCTGCTCACGGAGGGCGACGTCGGTCCGCGAACGCACGCGGGCCACCAGATGGCCGGTGACGATCGCGACCCCCAGGAAGATGAATAAGGCCAGGACGTGATCGCCATCCGCCACCGAGAAGGTATGGAACGGTGGGATGAAGAAGAAATCAAAGTTCAGGAAGGAGAGCACCGCGGCGAGCGCCGCCGGCCCGGCGCCGAGGCTAAGCGCCAGGACAAAGGAGATGAGAAGATAGATCAGCGCGACGTTGAGCACGCCGAGTTCGTCGCGCACGGTCAGCATCGCGGCGGAGAATCCAGCTACGACCAGGGTCGCCCAGAGATACGGCAAGGGCTCCTGCACCGCTCGCTGCACCGCTCGCCGCGCGCGTCCACCGTGCGCTTGGAGCAACACCCGTTGCCGGCGTGCCTTGTTCATGGACAGTCGTCGCCGAAGAATCGGCGCCGCGCATCGTCATCCACAATCAACCCATCTGGCCCGCGAGAGAAAATCATGGCGAATCCACCGGCTGTCGGATCGGACTTTCGCGCCCGTTCCACCCGCGCTCGACGGGCGTCGGCAACCGATCCCGACTCAATCGCCAGCACTCCAACCCACATCGCGAATGCCCGCAGCACCGCAAAATAGGTCGCCCGGCGGCGCGCGAATTCCTCGATGGCCGCCGGCCAATCCCGCTCGCCCAGCAACAGGTCCCGCAGCTCCCGCACGTCGCGAAAAACGAGCGAAAGTCCTTGCCCGACACTCGGATCGTTGGCGCCGGCCGCGTCGCCGATCAGGACGACGCCCGCGGCCGTGAGCCGGTTCGACCAGACGTCGTTGTTCGGGAAGAACGCGACCGGCCCGGCCGGCGTCGCCCGCTCGAACCAGCCGTCCGGCAGCAGCCGCGCGCAGTAGTCGACGAATGCCGTGCGATGCTTCGCCCCACGGAGCGCTGCCAGCCGGTCGGCCATGCCGACGACATAGGCCCGTGCCTGCCCATGGCTCTGAGGGAAGATGAACATCCGACCGCCGTCGAATGTTGCCGCATGCGTCTTGCCCTCGGGCAGCGTCGTCCCGCCGATCAATCCGCCCGCGAAGTGGTGGTGGACGGGGTCCTCCTCGGTCCGCGCCCCGATCCAACTTCGCACGCGCGACGTTCGTCCGTCCGCGCCCACTACAAGACGGGCGCGGATCGTCCGCTCGCCGTCCTCCGAGGCGACAGTGATCTTTGGCGTACCGTCTAGCGTCAGCGCGGTCACTTTCGCCGGCCGGATTACGGTCGCACCGTGCGTCGCCGCGTGCTCCAACAGTGCCTCTTGCAGCGCCGGGTGAACAACGGTGACCTCCGGCAGCCCGTTCTCCGGGTCGTCCGCCCAGTAGGACGGCTCGTCCGCCTGCCGGTCGGTGTAGTTCTGCCAGATCGGTAGCTCGACCGCGCCGGCCGCCGCCAGCGCCGGATCGAGTCCCAGCCGCTTCGCCTCCCGATACCCCCACGGGTGGATGCCCTCGCCCCGCACCTTGTCGCGGAAAACCGGTTCCCGTTCGACGACGACAACGTCGAGCCCAGCCTCGGCCAAGACCGCGGCAAGCGTCGCCCCGCCGACGCCGCCCCCAACAATCGCCACCTCAAACGCGGCGACCCGCGATCGGCTCATGGCTTTACTCACGGATAGGGGACCGCCGCCATCACGATCCCATCTCACCGATCAGATAGGCGACCAAGACCACCACAAAGGTCGCGGCGTTGGCGATAGCCGCCAGACGGGCGCGCTCCTTCGGGTCCGGCCGCGCGTTGGCCGAGGCGTGCTCGAACCCGATTGGGATCAACGCGGCGAGCGCGATCAGGTAGTGCCAGGCCGTCTGGTCGTGGTCGCCACCGAGCAGGTTGAAGCCAAACAGGTATTGCACCACAAGCACGCCCGCGACGCCGAACGAGAGCGGCTTGACCCACGCAAAGTGGCGACCGCCAATCGCCATCACGTTCAGGATCGTCAGCGCCAGGTACCCCAGCACCACCAATGAGCCGACGATCATGTGCACCGTCGCCATCCGGACGAACTCCCTCCTCGCTGCTCAGATTGCCGCGATCCACACGCGGACCGCTTCGCGTCGACTATTGCAACAGTCCTCGCTTTCGCACGCAACGCCAGTCGGGCATCTCCGCCCCGCCTCGCCTCGCGTCCGGTACGCCGCCGGAATTTGTATACTCGCCACCTATTCCACTCTGGTGTGCATTGCGCGTGTGCCGGCGGGGAAACGCCACGGGAGATGCACGTTCAGGCGAGAGGAGACCCGATGGATCAGGGACAACAGTCTGCAACAATCGCCGCGCTTCTGGCCGAAGACCGCACCTTCCCGCCCCCATCCGGCTTTGCGGCATCGGCCACCATAGGCGATCCAAGGATTTACGAGCGAGCCGTCGCCGACTCGGAAGCCTTTTGGGCCGAACAGGCGACGATGCTCGATTGGTTCACGCCCTGGGACAGGGTCCTCGAATGGGAACCGCCTTTCGCCAAATGGTTCGTCGGCGGGCAGCTCAACGTCTCCTCCAACTGCCTCGACCGCCATGTCGCCGCCGGCCGCGGTGACCGCGTCGCCTACTACTGGGAAGGCGAGCCGGGCGACCGCAAGACGATCACCTACCGGGAGTTGCTCGACGAGGTTTCCAGGTGCGCCAATGCCCTCAAAGAGATGGGCGTGCAGCGCGGCGACCGCGTCGCCATCTACATGCCGATGATCCTCGAGCTGCCGATCGCGATGCTCGCCTGCGCCCGCATCGGCGCGCCGCACACCGTCGTCTTCGGCGGATTTTCCGCCGAGTCGCTGGCGGACCGGATCAACGACGCGGAGGCGAAGGTCCTCATCACCGCCGACGGCGGCTACCGCCGCGGTTCCGTCGTCGACCTGAAGGCCAACGTCGACACCGCCCTTGCCAACACGCATTCGATCGAGAAGGTCCTCATCGCCCAGCGCACCGACCACGGCGCGACGATGGTCGCCGGCCGCGACGTCTGGTGGCACGACGCGGTCGCCGGTCAATCGACCGACTGCGAGCCGGAGAAGATGGAGAGCGAGGACTTGCTCTACCTCCTTTACACCTCCGGCACGACCGCCAAACCGAAAGGGATCATCCACACCACCGGCGGCTATCTCCTCGGCTGCGCCGCCACGCACAAGTGGGTCTTTGACGTCAAGGAGGACGATGTCTACTGGTGCGCCGCCGACGTCGGCTGGGTCACTGGCCACTCGTACATCGTCTACGGCCCGCTGGCCAACGGCTCGACCGGCGTCATGTACGAAGGGACGCCCGACTACCCGGCGTGGGACCGATGGTGGGAGATCGTCGAGCGATACAAGGTCACCATCCTCTACACCGCGCCGACCGCGATCCGCGCCCACATGAAGCAGGGCCCACAACACGCGGAGCAGCATGACCTCTCGACTCTGCGCCTCCTCGGCACGGTCGGCGAGCCGATCAATCCGGAGGCCTGGGTCTGGTATCACACCCACATTGGCGGCGAGCGCTGTCCAGTCGTCGACACCTGGTGGCAGACCGAGACCGGCGCGATCATGATCTCGCCGCTGCCGGGCATCACGACGACCAAGCCCGGCTCGGCCACCTTTCCCCTGCCCGGCATCGAAGCCGACATCGTCGACAACGACGGCAACTCGGTGCCGCTCGGCCAGGGCGGCTATCTGGTCCTCACCAAGCCCTGGCCCTCGATGTTGCGCGGCATCTACGGCGACCCTGAACGCTACAAGGCGACCTATTGGAGCCGTTTCCCCGGCCAGTACTTTCCAGGCGACGGCGCCAAGCGCGATGACGACGGCTATTACTGGCTGCTCGGCCGCGTCGACGACGTGATGAACGTTTCCGGGCACCGCCTCAGCACGACCGAAATCGAAAGCGCCCTCGTCTCCCATCCGAACGTGGCCGAGGCGGCGGTCGTCGGCCAGCCGGACGACCTGACCGGCGAGGCGATCTTCGCCTTCGTCATCCTCAAGGCGGGCATCGACGGCACTCCGGACCTGGGCAAAGAGTTGCGTCAACACTGCGGCGTTAAGATCGGGCCGATCGCGCGGCCGAAAACGGTCATGTTCACGCCGGACTTGCCGAAGACCCGTTCCGGTAAGATCATGCGCCGCCTTCTGCGCGACATCGCCACCGGCCGACAACTCGGCGACACCACGACGCTCGCCGACGCCAGCGTCGTTGAAACGATCCGCGAGGCGACCGCCTCCGCCAAGGACGAGGAATAGCGTTTGGTCCTCATCGCGAACGGCCGCATTGTCGACGGCGCCGGCAATCCCTGGTTCTACGGCGACCTCCTCCTCGAAGGCGATCGCATTGCTGCCATCGGCCCGGCAGGCTCGATCCGCGCTGGACTGCGCACCGAAATCGTTGACGCCACCGGTCTCGTCGTCTGTCCGGGGTTCATCGACATCCAATCGCACTCGATCGTCCCATTCCTCTCCGACCGCCGGGCGCTCTCGAAGGTCACCCAGGGCGTCACGACCGAGATCATGGGCGAGGACTGGACCCCGGCTCCCTTCGGCGGCCGAATCGAGCGTCCCTTTCACGAGGGGCAGCGGCGCTTCGTCGGCGAAGGATTCGACGAATGGGTCGAGCGTGCCCGAGGCTGGACGCGCTTCGGCGACTGGCTGGCCGCCATCGCTGACCTCGGCGTCGCGGTCAACATCGGCTCCTTTATCGGCGGTTCGACCGTCCGCCAGTTCGCCAAGGGATACGAGCTCGGACCGCCCAGTCTTGCCGAGCTGGATACGATGCGCCGGGTCGTGGCGGACGCAATGGAGGACGGCGCCTTCGGTCTGGCAACCGCGCTGATTTACCCACCCGGCGCCTTCGCCGATACTGATGAACTGACCGCCCTCTGCGAGGTCGTCGCCGCCTATCGCGTTGTCCACATTACCCACATTCGTTCCGAGGAGGACCGCATCGTCGAAGCACTCGACGAAGCAATCGAGATCGCCCGGCGGACCGGCGTCGCCACCGAGATCTATCACCTCAAGCTTGCCGGCCAGCGAAACTGGGACCGTTTGCCGCTGGTAATCGACATGATCAACTTGGCGCGGGTGGAGGGATTAGACGTCGGGGCGGACATGTACCCCTATGAGGCAGGCGGCACCGGACTCTCCGCCTGCCTGCCGCCCTGGGCCGCCGAAGGGGGGAAGCTCTACGAACGCCTGCGAGACGAGCCCGACTTCCGAGCGCGCGTCCGCGCCGAAATGGAGCACCCCTCCGGCGACTGGGAGAACTTCGCCGGCGTCGCCGGCCCGGAGAACCTGCTTCTTGCTTCATTCGGGTTGCCCGAGCATACGCAGCGCTACCAGGGCCGGCGGCTTTCCGAGATCGCCGCCGAGCGGCGCCAGGACTGGATCGACGCCGCCCTCGACCTGCTCGCCGCCGAGCAGCACGACATCTTCACCTTCTATTTCATGATGAGCGAGGCGAACCTGCATCGACAGCTTCAGCAACCGTGGATCAAGATCGGCACCGACGCCGGCGGCCTCGACCCTGACACGGCGGCAAAGCGTGGCCTCGCCCATCCCCGCGCCTACGGCACATTTACCCGCATCCTCGGTCGATTCGTCCGCGAGCAAGGCGTCGTCCCCCTTGAGGATGCGGTGCGGAAAATGAGCGCGGCCACCGCCGCCCGCCTCGGTCTCTTTGACCGCGGCATCCTGCGCCCCGGCCTTGCCGCCGACATCGTCGCTTTCGACCCGGCCACCGTCGCCGATCGCGCCACCTACGACGCCCCCCACCAACTCTCGACCGGTATCCACCACGTTTGGGTCAACGGCGTCGCCGTCCTCCGCGATGGTCAGCACACTGGCGCCACGCCCGGCCGCCGCCTCAACGGCCCCGGCTTCCGACCGGAACGGGACTAAACGACCTTCGTACGAAGCTCCGCCGCGCATAGTATGCTTGTAACCACAATGGAGATCACGAAGGAGACCGGCCATGCAGCAGATCGGCGTGCGCGAGTTCAAAGCCCATACCAGCGAGATTCTGCGTCGCGTGCGCGACGAGAGAGAGACGATCGAGATTACTTCTCGGGGTCAAGCGATCGCTCGCTTGACGCCTATCGAGCAGCGACCACCTCTGACGAAAGAGGAGATTAGCCGTCGTTTCGCTGCTCTGGAAAAGTTCGCTCAGGAGATTTCGAAGTACTGGCCCGATGGAGTGTCGGCAGTGGATGCCGTCAAAGAGAATCGGCGCGACCTGTGATGGTGCTCGACGCCAGCATCTGTGTCAGTTTCTTGGCTTCGAAAGACGAGTTTCATCTCAGGACGGTCGAGTGGTTGCAGCATCAGACCGCGGTGAGGGCAGCTTTCTTCGCGCCGACGCTTCTCTTAGTGGACGTGGCAGGAGTTCTTGCGCGACTAACTGGCCGCTCAGATGTCGGCCGTCAGGCGATCGTACGCCTGCGAGAGACGATTGACATCCAGTTCGTGCCGCTTGATCGCGACCGGGCAGAATCCTATGCGAGGCTCGCGGCCGATCTCCGACTTCGCGGAGCGGACGCAACGTACGTAGCGGTCGCGCGCGAAATCGGTGTTCCGCTAGTCACCTGGGATCGCGAGCAACGTTCGCGGGCCGCGGAGATCGTCCGCGTACTCACCCCTACCTCTGTACACCAAGACGATTCGTCAGGTTAGCCATGACCGATAATTTGCCCGACGACCAACTCACCCAAGCGGCCCGCGCGTTCTTCCCGGACGCGACCACGATCACGCCCTTACCAGGCCATGCCGATCTGGTCCGGGTCGAGGCGGCCTCCGGAGAATGGCGGGTAAGGCGCTGGCCGGCGGACGTCGCGCCCGAGCGGATCCGATTCATCCACGATCTGCTCGACGCGGCAGCGAGCGCCAGTTTGCTGTTTACGCCTCGCCTGCACCGAACTCCGGACGGCGCACTCGTCCGCCTCGATGATCGCGCGTTCGACGCAACGTCGTGGTTACCGGGCCGCACCGCCGTTCGGCACCAACCATCCGTAGGATCGATCGGGGAGTCCCTCCACGTCCCAGCCCCAATGTCTCGCGCGACCCAGGCGGATCTGACCGCCCGCGTCGCGGAACTGCACGCGGCACTGGTGCCGCTCAGCCATCGTGCCGACGCGCCAGCGGTGACGCTGCATGGGATCGAGCACGCGGTGCGTGCAAGTTGGCAAACGAACCGGGAGCGGCTGCGTCCGGTCGCGACCCGGACCCCGCTCGTGCAGCGCTGGCTCCGGACCGCGGAGCGCGCGTTGCCGGCGGCCGAACAAGTGCTGTCGGGCGCAAGCTCTGCTTTTCACGAACGCCAGGTCGTTGGACATTTTGGGCTCTGGCCGGCGCACGTCATCGTGCGACGCAGCGCCGGCGAGGAACGGGTTGCGGGGTTGATCGACTTTGCGCGGGCAGCGGTCGGGCCACCGGTGCTCGACCTGGCGCAGGCAGTGACCCGGTTCGGCGGTTGGTCGCCAGAGTCCGTGGAACAGGTCACCGGCGCGTATAGCGCGGTGACCGACTTGCCGCCAGAAGACCGGCGGCTCCTACCGGCCGTCGCCGCGCTCGATCTCACCGCCGAAATCGGTCGGCTCTTGACCGCCACTTTTGCGACTGAGCGCCCGGATGCAGCGCCCGCGCCATCCTCCCTCCGCGCCGGAATGGACACGCTGCTCACGTCGCTCGAAGCCGCTACTGCCGCGCTCATTCGCCTGGAAGGCCCCGACCGCCCCCCGCGCCGCCAGTGGGTCCCTGGTCGGCGGAAACCGCCCGCCACCAAGCCGGTCCGTCGCGACCGGCGCCGCAAGAACCGCTGAGCGCGCTCACACCACCGCTTCGACCACCGCGCTCAACGCCGCCCAGAGCAGTAGCAGCGCGATCACCGCGACCATGGCGGCAGCGAAGACAAGGACGACGCTGACCATCGCGTAGCGTTCGCCGCGGGCACGCTCTTGGCGTTCGGCGCTGGTCGGCTGCCGCCGCGGGGCATCGCCGACGAGGTCCGTCCCGTTCGCGCCCGGCATCGAAAAGCCGCCGACGTAGCGGCTCATGATCTGGTCCTGGACCACTTCGGCACGAATCTTCTGGTCGTAGTGCTGACGCAAATGCGTCTTGGAGAGGGTAGTGAAGGCGCGATTAAGCAGCTTGGCGCGCTCTTCGGCGGCGGCACGCCGGACCGGGCCTTGCCGATCCGGATGCGTCGCCTTCATCGCGGCCCGGTAGGCCCGCGTGATCTCGCCCGTCGTGGCGTGGTAGGGCACGCCCAGGAGTTGGTAGTAGTCGACTTCGTCGTCGATGGTCGGGGTCGCTCCGCGATTCCCGGCTCCGGCTGCGCTCAACGACCTCCCTCCATCGCCGCGCAACCGCGTTCAGTCGGTCGACGCGACACAACGCGGCGATTGTACCCCGCTCCTCACCACCTTCCGTGGTCGCCAAGATACGCGCCACGGCAGTCGTCGCAGTAGAATCGCCTCGTCAGGAAAGGATGGGGCGAGCAATTCGTGGCTAGGAGCTAGCGGCTAGCTGCTTGAAGGGGGTCGGTGCGATGCGCGTCGAGGTCATCACCGTTCCGTATCGCTACGACGAGTACGACGAAGGATTGGGAGCCGGGCCGGGTGCGCTGATCGACGCCGGGATTGCCGCGCGTCTCGTGCGGGCCGGGCACGAGGTCGGCGAGGTTCGCACCGCGCATCTGCCCGAGGAGGAGCGCGAGCCGGGCCAGCTCGGCGTCAACATTGGCCGCCTCGGGGCGGAGACGGCGGCACTCGTCGCGGCCGCCCGCCGACAAGGCATAGCCGTGTTCGTGCTCGCTGGCGACGACACCGCGAGCATCGGCGTCGCCGCGGGTCTCGAGCTGGCCCACGGCGTCGATGCGCGGATCGGTGTCGTCTGGCTTGATGCCCACGGCGACTTCAATACGCCGGAAACGAGCTACAGCGGTATCCTGGCGGGCATGCCGGTCGCCATTCTGGCCGGTCTCGCCGCGCCGCGCTGGCGCGCTGCCGCCGGTCTCTCGACGCCAATCCCGCCGTCACGCATGCTGATCGCCGGCGTGCGCGAACTCGACGATCAAGAGTCGACGTTGCTCAAGGTGCATCGCGTCTCGGTCGTGACCACCGACCAGATCCGAGACGGCACGGCGCTGGCGGAGGCCGTCTCTCGTCTGGCGGACCAATCGGACGCGCTCTGTCTCCACGTCGACCTCGACGTCCTCGACCCGCACCTTGTCCCCAGCGCCTCGACCCCTTCCCAGCACGGTCTGGAGATTCCGCAAGCGGCGGCAGCTATGGCAACCGTCCTGGCAACGGGTAAGGTCGCCGTGCTCTGTCTCGCGGGCCTCAACCCTGGTGGCGGCGACCGTGGCCGGCGCTCGATCGCAACGGCGTTGTCGTTGATCGAGCAAGCGCTGCCAGCGTGGGCGGCGACGCCATCGCCCGCACGGTAGCGATGCGCGGTCACGGCCCGCCGTGCCCCGATCGGGATTGCTGCCAGTCCGCCCGCGCCTCCAGGTACTCATCGCGCAGCACGTCAAATACCAGCGTGTCCTGATAGATGCCGTTCTTGACGCCTTCCCACTTCAGGCGGCCGGCCGGGCGGTAGCCCTGTTTTCGCAGCGCCGCGGCCGAGCGGATGTTCGGCTCGAAGACGTGGGAGCGGAGCGCATGGAAGTGAAGGTGGTCGAAGCAGTATTCGAGCAAAAGAAACTTGGCCTCGGTGCCGTAGCCTTGGCCGCGAAACTCGGGCAGGAACCCACTTCCCGTTTCGCCCGTGCGGTCGATCCAGTCGATGTGGTCGACGTTGACCCCGCCGATCAGCCGGTCGTCCTCTTTCAGGCAGACCGCGAAGAAGATCTCGGTCGGCGGGTGTGGCTTAGCGTTCACGTCGCGGATCATGTGCTCATAGGCAATCGCGCTGGCGGGAAAGCGGCCCCGGTCGAAGAAGGTTTCCGGCTCGGTCGCCGCGCCCCGCGCCATCTCTTCAGCGTCGGACGGGTCGAGCGGTCGCAGGTAGACCCGCTCGCCGACGAGCATCGGATTACGCATCGCTGTTCCTCACTTCCCACCGTGGGTTCAGCGCCTGGTAATAGAGCATATCGACCCGGCCGCCCGGTCGCGCCCGCGACTGTCGCAGGCGGACGCCCTGCACCATCCCCAACTCCTCCGCCGCGGCAAGCGTCGCTGCCTCGTCCGCGGCAATCGGTACGATGGTTGCCATGAGTTCGAAGTCGTCTCGCAACCACCGGATGGCAACCCTCAGCGCGTCCGCGCGCAACTCGTCCCCATCGGCCAGCCAAGGCGCCAGTTTGAACCAGAGCCACGCCCGGCGCGCGCCGTCGTGAGGCTCGACTGTCGCCCCGCCGACGACCTCATCGTTTTCCATACGAACAACGGCCAACCGCGTCGTTTGGCCGAGATACCACGGGTTCTTGTGCTCCTCTTTGAGTGCCTCTTCGGCCCGCGACGCCCCGACCGGAAACGGGCTATCGAACCAGGCAGCCGCGCCCACCTTGTCATTCATGCTCAGCGGTCGCAGATAGACCCGCTCACCGGTCAAATACGGCGGCTTCAACATTGCTCTTCGCCCCCAACACCTGCCCACTGTTTGCGCGGCGCCGTCGTATAGGGTATCAAGTGCCTAGGAGGACCGATCGGCGCCCGTGGCTATCTCGACACTCGACCACCCTGTAACAATCGCAACGTCGCTCACCATCCCCGGCGCGGTGCTGCTCATCTCGTGCTACGAGCTTGGGCACCAACCGCTCAATCTCGCCTCGCCAATCGCCCACCTGCGGCGGGCTGGCTTCGCACCCGTCGCGGTCGACACGGCGGTTGACACGCTTGACGACCGGACCATAAGGCGAGCGGGATTGGTCGCCATCTCGGTTCCTATGCACACCGCCTTGCGGCTCGGGGCGCGCATCGCCGCTCGCGTTCGCGAGGTCAATCCGGACGCCCACATCTGCTGCTACGGACTCTATGCCACCCTCAACGCCGATCACCTGCTCGACCACGGCGTCGACAGCGTCATTGGCGGCGAGTACGAAGCGGCGCTCGTCGAACTCGCCCGCGCGCTCGACACGGGCGGCGATCAGGTCGTGCCGGGCGTCGGCAGAAGCGGCGCGGTCGCGCCGCCCGTCCTCGAGCGTTTGCCGCGGACGGAACCGGATCGGTCGGCCCTGCCGCCGCTGCGCCGATACGCCGGGCTGGAGCGCAACGGCGCCATCGTGCGCGCCGGGTATGTCGAGGCGACGCGCGGCTGCCATCATACCTGCTTGCACTGTCCGATCACGCCGATCTACCAGGGTCGCTTCTTCGCGGTACCGCGTTCGGTCGTCGTGGCCGACGCCCGCGCCCAGATCGAGGCGGGCGCGCGGCACCTGACCTTCGGCGACCCAGACTTCTTCAATGGCCCGACTCACGGCCTGCGCATCATGCGCGAGGTGCGCGCGGACAATCCGGTCGTGACCTTCGACGCCACGATCAAGATCGAGCACCTCCTCCAGCACCGGCGACTCGTGCCGGACCTCGCGGAACTCGGCTGCGCCTTCGTCCTCTCCGCCGTCGAAACCCTGAGCGACCACGTCCTCGACAAACTCAAGAAGGGCCACGCGCGCGCCGACGTGGAAACCGCGCTGGCAATCCTCGACGAATCCGGCATCCCCATGCGCCCATCCCTGCTGCCTTTTACCCCATGGGAGACGCTCGACGGCTATCTGACACTGCTGCGCTTCGTCGCGGATCACGGGCTGATTCATCACGTCGATCCAGTCCATTTCTCGATCCGCCTCCTCGTCCCGCCCGGATCCGCCCTGTTGGACGAACCGGATAGCGCGAAATGGGTCGGTGATTTGGACGCCGCCAACTTCACCCACCGCTGGCGTCACCCAGACCCACGCATGGATGAGCTTCAGCAGACCGTCGCCCGCATCGCCGAACGGGCGGCGCTGGACGTTGAGGATGCGGAGCGCACCTTCGCGCGCATCTGGGACGCCGCCCACGAGGCGGTCGGCCTTGATCATCCCCCAGTTCCGCGGCCGCTTGTGCTCCGCCCGCGCCCGCCCCGATTGACCGAGAACTGGTTCTGCTGAGCGGAGCCAACCGAGGACCAGTTCGGTCCGCTTAGCCCCAAGCACTGACGCCCGTTCGCGGCTGCCGCCAGTTCACCTCCTTACATTGCGTCGTGACGGCGCAAACACCCCGCTTTCTTCAGCCTTTTTTCAGGTTCGGTTCAGGGACTATTCAGCCGCGCGGGCCACACTCGGAAGTGGACAACCCGTCGCGCCCCGGTCCAGGCAATCCAAACGCAAGCGACAAGCGGCCAAGACGAGTGCCGGATCCCGGGAGGCCGCATTCGCCGCTTGCACTCTGAAAGGAGCGATCGGTCGATGGACCCTAACCGAGTTGAACCGTCACGGCGACACCGAGGCGTCGTCATTACCGCCTTCCTGACTCTGCTGATCGCGATCGCCGTCGCCGGCTTCAACGTCGGCGGCGCGCTCGCTAACAGCGTTGCCACACCGGACGCCCAACCGTCCGCGCGCCACCAGTCGACCGACACGATCGAACGATCGGTCGCCGACGTCGCTGAACAAGCGAATCTGGCCGTCGTCACGGTGACCAATCTCCAGGCGATCCAAGACCCGTTCGGCCGAGGAAGTACAGACGAGCCGCGGCCGGTCGGCGCTGGCTCGGGCTATATCATCGACGAAGACGGGCACGTCGTGACCAATGCTCACGTCGTCGCCGGCGGGGCCGCGTTCGAGGTTCTCTTCTCCGACGGAACGACTGCCGAGGCCGAGTTGGTCGGCGTCGACGAGTTCCAGGACGTGGCGGTGCTGAAGCTCAACCTCGATGCGGGGCAATCCGTGCCCGGCACGGTCAGCTTCGGCGACTCGGACGCGGTACGCGCCGGTGATCACGTCGTCGCCATCGGCAGCCCCTACGGCGAGTTCACCAACTCTGTCACCGACGGCACCGTCAATGCCATCGACCGCGCGCTCGAGACCCCGGGCGGCTACGATCTGCCCAATCTGATCCAACACGACGCGCCGATTTTCCCCGGCAACTCCGGCGGCCCGCTGCTCAACATGGACGGCGAGGTGATCGGCATGAACGTCGCCAAGGCGTTCCCGCGGGTGATGAACAGCAGCGCGACCGACAGCAACTTCGGCTTCGCCATCGAGAGCAACGCCGTCAGGGCACTGGTCGAGCAACTGATCGAGGACGGCACGGCGAACCGCCCCTACCTCGGCATCCAGGGACGCGAGGTGGTCGAAGGCGTTCAGGGCGTCAGCAACTGGGGCGAGGTCGCCGGCCACGAGATTGTGAACGTCGAGCCCAATACGCCAGCCGCTGAGGCCGGGCTGCGCGCCGGCGACGTTATCACCGCCATCGACGGCGAGGAGATCGATGACGACACCTCCCTGGTCGAGATCCTGATCTTCGGCCGCGCACCCGGCGACACCGTCGAGCTGACCATCGACCGCGACGGCGACGAGCAAGCCGTGGCCGTCACCCTCGCCGAACGCCCGACCGACCTGACCGAGGCATAGCCGAGCCGTCAGCCGTCAGCCGTCAGCCGTCAGCCGTCAGGTTTCAGGTGATCATTCACTTCCTTTCCCCATCCCCCATCCCCATCCCCCCTTTCTCGCGG
>JBOGUF010000190.1:0-17093 GCA_050696075.1 Thermomicrobiales bacterium | reverse complement strand
AGCCCCGGATGGACACTCCGTCTGACATCGTATCGCGGTCCTGGTGTTCGCCGTATACCGCGCCGCGGGCTGGAACTGATCCAAGTCTGAGGTGGAAGCGAGCCTTACCGTCGTTGGTCCATCCAATCCTGACCCGATATCGAGGAAGGGAGCGCGTCGTGACTCTCTCGTTGGCAACGGCCCTCAGGGCCGGTCTGCTGGCGTTGTCGGTCGGGATGGACGCCGCCGCAACGGTATACCTCAAGATCGCCGGAGACCGCATCGAAGGGATGGGTTTCTTCATGCCGGCGGTCCTCGGGATGGTCATGTGCGCGCCCTCCATCATGCTGTTCGATCACGCCCTGACCACGGGCTCGTCCTACTTTGCCACGGTCGGTTTTTGGGCCGTCCGCGTCTATGCCGTCAACCTTTAGCCCGCGCCTCCGCGACTCTGGTGAACGGTCGTCTCGACCAGCGGGTATGATCTGCGCGGCAACGTTCGAACGGCGTGGGACGGGAGATGCCAGGGCGAACCCGATTGACGAAGGCGAGCATGATGGTCCGAGATCAGATGCCGGAACGCGCGTCCGTTTCCAAGGTCAATCGAGAATCCAGCATAGCGGACGAGGCGAGGGAATGGGACATGCTCACGACCGCGCTCAACCGCTGGGGCGTTCTTCATGTGTCCCCTGGACGACCGCTCCAGGTCGACGGCCCGCGGACGGCGCGCGAGCTGTTCGTCCGATTAATGACGAGCGCGGAGCCGCGCCTACAACAGTCCGTGATATTCCTGCTCCTCACCCACCCCGCGTTGGCAGCCGATGCTCGGACGGCGATTGGTGAATTGCGAGGCGTGCAACGTGACCGTGCGATGCGACGCTATGTTGCCGCGGCGGCGATGCAGCGGATGGCTCGCACCCGTATCGCTCTCCGCTTCGGCCCGCGGCCGCTGATTCCACCCGCGTTCCGCGACGTTCTCGATTTGCCGTCGCTGGACAAAGAGTTCGGGCGTGCCACGCTTTGGAAGCTCGCCGACCAGGAGCAGGAACGCTACGGATACGACGCCTGGGGAACCTATTGCGGCCTGCTCGATCTCTTCCTCGCCGAAATTCGCCGCCGTGGCTGGGGAGTGACATGCGACGACGAACCGACCAAGCCCACCTGAGGCGATTCCTGGAGGCGCTCGGTCGTCGGGTTCGTCGACCCCTGCGCTTTTACCTCGTCGGTGGCAGCGTCCTGATCGACCTCGGCCTGCGGCCTGCCACGCTCGACATCGATTACGTGGCCGACGCGGATGATCCAGAAACCTTGGCGCAGCTCGAACTGGCGATTCGTTCGCTCAAAATAGAGCTTGACGTCAACGTTGAGCCCGCCAGCCCCGCTGACTTCCTGCCGATTCCTTCCTCCGCCTTGGATCGATCCCGGTACGTGGGTCAGTTCGGTCCAGTCGCTGTCTACTATTACCATTTGCCGAGTCTCATCATCGGGAAAGCCGCGCGAGGACTGGAGCAGGACCTGGCGGACGCCGTGCGCCTCATACGTGCTGGAGAAGTTGACTGGGAAGAGGTTGAGGCGACGTGGCGCGAGGTGCGCGCCAGTCCAGCCGGATGGTTGCGGTATGAACCAGCGGAGGTCGAACAACGGTTGGAGGTGATACGGCAACGTCTCGGGCTCGCGCCTCCGTGAACCGTTCCGGGCGGGGACTCGATACTTGGTTCGGAACGTCGCTCGCCGCTAAGCACCGCGGGGAGGCAGTGGGGGGTCCTGGCCGATGGCGCTCTTGGCGCGCTCGATGGTGGCGACGGTTTCGCGGACGGCGTTGTCGATGATCTCGAGGCCCTCGCGCATCGCCTCTTCGACCTTCGTGAATTGCTGGAGCGCGTAGACGTCGATCTCGCCCTTTGAGCGCTTGCGGCGTTCCTCGACCTGGCGCAGGATCTCCTCGCTCTGTTGGCGCGCTTCGTTGAGGATGCCCTGTTCGGAAACAAAATACTCGGCGCGTTTGCGCGCGGTCTCCAGGATCGTTTGCGCTTCGTCCTGCGACTCGGCAATCACCCGTTCACGCTCGCGGATCACCCGCTGCGCCTGTTTAATCTCGTTGGGGACGGCGATGCGGAGTTGATCGACCAGCGCCAGGAACTGCTCCTCTTCGACCATCACTCGGCCGCTGAAGGGCACCCGCTTGCCGATGCCGACGAGCTCTTCGAGCCGATCGACGAGGTAGAGGATGTCGACCGTGCCGTCGTGCGGCAACTCGTCGTCGGGATGCATCTCTTCCCACATCTCTCTATCGTCGTCAGGAGGTTCGGCCATTGGTTGGACCCGGTCCCTAACTGCCGCGCTCGACGCCGGCTGTGGCGGCGACTCTTGCCCGCAATGCGTCCCGCACATGGTCGGGCACCAGCCCGTCGACGTCCCCACCGAGCGAGGCGACTTCGCGAATCAGACTCGAGCTGATGAACGAATGGCGGGACGACGTCATCAGGCAGACGACTTCAATCTCCGGCGCCAGGTGATCGTTCATGTGGGCGAGTTTAAACTCGTATTCGAAGTCCGAGACGGCCCGGAGCCCGCGCACGATCGTTTTCGCCCCCATGGCGCGGGCGTACTCTACGGTGAGACCAGAAAAGCTGTCAACGAGGACGTTTGGCACGTCGGCCAGCGCCTCCCGCGCCATCGCGATCCGCTCATCGATGGTAAAGAGCGCATATGGCTTCTCCGCGCCGCGGTAGATGGCGACGACGACGCGGTCGAAGATTTGTGCCGCTCGGCGCGCGACGTCAATGTGTCCGTAAGTGATCGGGTCGAAGCTTCCAGGGTAGATCGCCGAAATCATCACGCGGTCTCCGACCCTTCCACCTCAAAAATCGAGAAGCAACTGTCGCCGTGACATCGAGCGCGCAACAACTCCAGATTGGCGATGCGCTCGGGCAATTCCAGGCGAGGCCAGTGGCCCACCACCACGACCGAGCCGGATTGTACCAGGGGCGAACGGCCGATCTCCTCGACGGTATGAGCGATGTTCGGATCCGCGTACGGCGGATCGACGATGACCAAGTCGAACGGCTCAAGGTCCGGTCGCGCCCGTCCGATAAACGAAGCGACCGAGAGCTGATGGACCCGGCTCACGTCCGCGTATCGAGTCTGGGCGATGTTGTCGCGGACGACAGCGCAGGCGGCGCTTTTCTGCTCGACGAACTCCGCCCAGCCCGCCCCCCGTGAGAGCGCCTCGATCCCCAGCGCGCCGGTGCCGGCATAGAGGTCCAGCACTCGATCCGGTTCGACCCCCAACGACCAGAGCGTCGAGAAAAGTGCCTCCTTGACTTTGTCGGTCATCGGACGTGTGAACTCCCCCGCCGGTCCCTTCAACCGTCGCCCTTTCGCCTCGCCAGCAATGACGCGCATTACAGTGGGATGTCCGGCGAAGCGGCGGACCAGAAGAGTTGGAGGCGGGCGCGCAGGGATAGATGATCGGGATGAAGCAGGTCCGGGTCGGCGTCCAGGAGAGACTCTGCCGTCTCCCGGGCCTGGTCGAGGAGGCGCGTATCGAAGGCGTGATCGATCCACGACAGTTCGGGCAGGCCGCTTTGGCGTGTACCGATGAAGTCGCCAGGCCCGCGCAGTTCGAGGTCTTTTTGTGCGAGCAAGAAGCCGTCGGTCGTCGCTTCCATCATCGAAAGGCGCTCTTCACCGGCCGGGGTCGACTCGTCTGCCAGCAGCAAACAGTAGGATCGGCTACCGCCGCGTCCGACCCGGCCGCGAAACTGGTGGAGTTGGGCCAGGCCAAAGCGATCCGCGCCCTCGATCAGCATCACGGTGGCGTTCGGCACGTCGATGCCGACCTCGATCACCGAGGTTGAAACGAGGATGTCCGCCTCGTGGTCGCGGAAGGCGGTCATGATCGCGTCCTTGTTCTTGCCACTCATGCGGCCGTGTAGGGTCAGGATGCTGAGCTCGGGGAAGACGTCCTGTTTCAGCCGCTCAGCCTCGGCGACCGCGGCCTTGGCCTCGATTGCCTCCGACTCTTCGACCAGCGGGCAGATGACGAAGACCTGATGCCCCTTGGCTACTTGTTCGCGCACGATCTGATATGCCGTCTCTCGTGCCTGGCCGAAGAAGCGGTGGGTCTCAATCGGGATGCGACCGGGCGGCAACTCGTCGATGATCGAGACGTCCAGATCCCCGTTCAGCACCATATTGAGCGTGCGGGGAATCGGCGTCGCACTCATCGAAAGCACGTGCGGCTGCGCCCCATCGGTCTTGCCGGCGAGTTCGGACCGCTGGCGCACGCCGAAACGGTGCTGTTCGTCCACCACCGAAAGCCCGAGCCGGTCGAGTTCGACCCCCTCTTGGATGAGCGCATGCGTGCCGACCAGCAGGTTGATCCCGCCGTCGGCGAGGCCTGACATGATGCGCCGCCGCTCGCGGACGGGCGTCGCCCCGGTCAACATCGCCACGGTCGGCCGCGACTCGGCGTCGAGGTGGGCGTAGAGCCCACGCAAATTGTGGAAATGCTGTTCAGCGAGGATCTCTGTCGGCGCCATCACGCCGGCTTGGTAGCCGTTGGCCACGGTCGTCAGCACAGCCGCGGCGGCGACCACGGTCTTGCCGCTGCCGACGTCCCCTTGGAGCAGGCGCGTCATCGGTTGAGGACTCGTGAGGTCGTCCAGGATCTCATCGAGCGCGCGTTGCTGTGCTCTGGTCATGGTGAATGGCAGACCGCTGACGAAGGCGGAGAGCAGGTCGCGATCGACCTTGAGCGGGATCCCGCCGTGGGCCTTGCGCTCCCGTTTGCGCCGGATCAGACCAAGTTGGAGGAGGAGGAGATTGTCGAACGACAGCCGCGTCTCGGCGTGGCTGAGTTGAAGCTGTCCGGCCGGGTAGTGCAGATTCTCGTATGCCGCCGCGAGTGGCATCAGGACGCGCGATTTGATGATGGAGTCTGGCAGATAGTCCTCGACACTGCCCTTCGTCGCGTCGAGCGCCGCGCGCGTGAGGTTGCGCAACGTTTTCTGATGCACGCCCTTGGTCAGCGAGTAGACCGGCGTCAAGCGGCCGGTTGAGAGCGCGGGCCCGCCGAGCCGTTCCCACTCTGGTTCAGTCAACGAGGGGGCGCCGTAGCCGACGTCGATCGGGCCGCTGACGGCGATCTCGTCGCCGACGCGGAGCTGCTTTGAGATGTAGGTGTTGAAGAAGGTGACGCGCATCCAGCCGGTCTCATCGGCCAGGCGGATCTGCACGCGTGGTCGTCCCACGCCGCGCATCTCCTGGAGATCGGTCACTTCGCCGCGGATCGTCACCTCGTCTTGCGGGCCGAAGGCCAGAACAGAACCGATCTTGACGGTGCGCGAATAGTCGATGTGCCGGCGCGGCGTGAAGCGCAGCACGTCTTCAACCGTGCGCAGGTGCAAGTTGGACAGCTTCTCGGCAAGTGAATGGCCGACCCGTGGCAGGTCGGTGATCGGCGCCGTTGGCGAAAGTGGTTTGACGGCAGGTGGCTTCTCCCGCTCATCGGCCGAGGAGGGCCGCTCCCGTCGCCGGCCAGGGGCGATAGCCGAAGGCAGCTTTCCAACGGGAGGGCCGGGACTTTGTGCCGGTCGCAGATGCGGTCGCAGGGCATTGAGCGCCGCCGCCAACTCGGTGAGTTCCTGTTTACGCTCCGCAATCGGTAAGGCGCGGTAGCGGTGGAGCCGGCGCTCAATTTCTTCGATCATCTCGCCCGCTTGCTGGGACGCGGCGAGTTCGCGTAGCCGCTTGACCTTGGCGGCGGCCATGGACCAGGCCATCTGGCCCGTGCACCCGGCACGCCACTCGCGGCGCAGCGACTCGATCGCCATGTCGAGCATTTCGTCGGTTGGTGCGGCGGTCAACACGGTGCCGTGGCGCTCCGGCGGGGATAGAGTCCGATCGATGACGCAGCCGCTAACGGCGGCTGGCGAAGCAAGGTGAGTGTACTCCAAGAGTCCCCATCGTCAGGGCGTCGTACGAGAGAGCGGCATGACGCCGACGGCGCCAGGGCCGGCGTAGGTGGAGATTACGGGGCCCGCCTCGGCGGTGACTAACTGGTCTGGCGGAACGAGATCGGCCAGCCGGTCCGCCAGCGCCGCCGCGTCGGTCGGATTGCCGGCGTGGAGGATCGCCAGCGATGCGAGCGGCGCGTGACCGCGTGCCAACTCGACAAGGCGATCGAGTGCCTTCCGCCAGGTGCGGACCCGTTCGAGCGGTGTCACCTCGCCGTCGCGGACAGTCAGAATCGGCTTGATGGCGAGCATCGAGCCGAAGAGCTGGGCTGCTTTGCCGATCCTGCCTCCCTTGTAGACGTATTCGAGCGTTTCGAGCAAGGCGTAGAGGTGACTACGGCCGAGCGCGTTGCGCGCGGCCGCTGTGACCTGTACAGCATTCTCGTGAGCTGCCGACTGGGCGGCGACAACCGCTCCCCAGCCAAGGTGCATCGTGACCGTGCCGGAGTCGACGACGTGGATGCGGTCGGGCGCGACGGCCTCGGCCGCGAGACGCGCTGAGTTGAAGGTTCCGGAGAGGCGGGAGGCGATGGTCAGGCAGACGACCTGCCGGCCTGAGTCGATCTCCTCTCGGAAGACCGTCTCGAACGCGGTCGTTGGCGGTTGCGACGTCTTCGGCAGTTCCGGGCTCGCCACGAGTTTCGCCAAGAACTCGGCGGGCGACAATTCGACCCCATCGAGGAACGTCTGCTCACCGAATCGCACGGAGAGCGGCACCACGCGGATACCCAGCGACGCGGCCAATGGGCCTGGGATGTCGGCGGTCGAATCGGTGACGACGGTGACCGTCCGGCTAGCCGACGACATTTAGCTGGCCTCCCCCTCGTAGACACAGACGCCCAACGCCCCCGGTCCGATGTGTGTGCCGATCACTGGGCTGAATTGGGCAATGTGTATGCGGTCTCGTTTGAACGCGTTCGTCAGACTATCGGCTAGTTCCTCTGCATCTTGCTGTTCTGTGCTGTACAGGATCGCCAATTCGGCAATATTGGGGAAGCTCTTGACGAAGCTCTTTAGCCCTTCGATCGCCCGCGCTTTGGTCCGCGTGCGCTCGAACGGCACGATCTGCCCCTCGTCGATCCGCAGGAGCGGTTTGAGCTGGATGAGCGAGCCGAGCAGGGAGGCCGCGCGCCCGATGCGACCCCCGCGCTGCAAGTACTCGAGGGTGTCGACGAAAAAGACGAGGTGGTACGCGTTCGTCTCGGCGCGTAGACGCCGCGCGATGTCCTGCACGCCGAGACCGGACGCGGCGAGCCGGGCGGCGCGCACCACCTGCAAGCCGAGACCCATCGAGGCGTTCAACGAGTCGACGATCTCGACGTCGAGCGTCGCCGCCACGGCGTCGCGCGCGATGCCAGCGGACTGGATGGTTCCGCTCAGCTTTGACGAGATCAGCACCGCGAGCACGGCGTCACGGTCGGCCGCCAAGGTGCGAAACGTCTCCTCGAACTGGCCCGGCGCTGGCTGGGACGTCGTTGGTAGTTGACGTGCAAGCGGCAGCCGCTTCATGAATTCCCGCGACGTGATCTCGATCTGATCCTTGTAGGTCTCGTCGCCGATATGGACGTTGAGCGGCACCATCGTGACGCCGTGCTCCCGTAGGAGTTCAGGCGACAGGTCGGCGGTGCTATCGGTGACGACCGCGATTCGCGCCATCGATCTTCTCTCCTCCCGTCATTCGACGGCGATGACATAAAAATAGTGCGGCTGGCCGCCGTCGTACACCTCGAGCGCAACTCCATCGTGGTCGTGCTCGATTTGCGAGCGGATCTGTTCGGTCTCGTCCGCGCGCGCCTCGTCGCCGAAAAAGACCGTCACGAGTTCTGCCGAATCGATCCCGGCCCGTGTCAGCGCATCGAGGGCGATGCCGGCAACCTCGTCGCCGCCGGCAACAACCCTATCGTCCACCAACCCAATCACCTGCCCACAGCGGACCGTTACGTCGTCGATGCAGGCGTCTTTGTCGGCGCGGGTGATCTCGATGGTTCGCACCGAGGGCAACGCCTTGGTCATCGCCGCGACGTTTGCGTCAAGATCGGCGTCGGCGTTGAAGACGCCGAGCGCGGCGATGCCCTGCGGCACGGATCGACTCGGGACCACGCGGACGCGCTTCGTCGTGAGTCCCGGCACGTGGTTGGCCGCCAGGACGATGTTGGGGTTGTTGGGGAGCAGGATGACCTCGTCGGTCGTGGTCGCCTCAACCGCGGCGAGGAGTTCTTCGACGCTCGGATTCATCGTCTGCCCACCGGCGACGATTCCGGTCGCTCCCATCGAGCGCAGAGCGTCAGAGAGCCCGACTCCCGAGGCAACGGCAAGGACCGCCTGCCGGCCGATTTCTGGCTCGGCGATATGCGGTTCCACTCGTCGTGCCACATCGTGTCGCTGGGCAGTCAGCGCATCGGTCTGGGCGTTCATGTTGTCGATCTTGATCTGGCCAAGGTCGCCCCACTGAATGGCATAGTCGAGCACTTTGCCGGGGTTGAGCGTATGGATGTGGACCTTGACGACCGTCTCATCGCCGACGATAACTGCCGACTGACCGAGCTCGGCGAGTTCCGTGCGGACGCGTGGAAAGTCGATTTGCCGCCCGAAGATCATAAAGTTGGTGCAATAGCCGAAGGCTTCCTCGCCGTGCAACTCGTCGATGCGGTCGAGAAATGGCATCGCGGTCCCAAGTGCGCCGTCAAAGTCCGCGGCCGTCGACGGGATCGACTCGCCCCGTGCAACGTAGTCGAGGCCTTCGAGAATGAGCACGAATCCTAGGCCACCGGCGTCGACCACGCCGGCTTGTTTGAGGATGTCGAGCATCTCTGGCGTGGCGGCGAGCGTTTCGCGGGCCGCTGAAAGTCCCGCCGCGAGAACGGCCGGAAGGGATGGCCACCGCGCCGCGACCACGCCAGCGTGCTCGGCGGCGACGCGGATCACGGTTAGCATCGTTCCTTCGACCGGGCGCATCACCGCACTGTAGGCCATCTCCTGCGCCGAATCGAGCGCGCACGCCAGGTCTCGGCCGTCGATCTCTTCGCGACCGGCGATGACCCGCGCGAAGCCGCGAAAGACCTGGGACAGGATGACACCCGAGTTGCCCCGCGCACCCATCAGCGCGCCGTGCGCCGCTTTCGCCGCGACCTGGCCGGCATCGTCTCGGTCGTCGGCGGGGAGCTTGAGGGCTTCGTCGAGGGCGGCGCGCATGGTGAGCGCCATATTTGTGCCGGTGTCGCCGTCCGGTACTGGGAAGACGTTGAGTGCGTTGACGTGGTCGCGATTGGCGGTGAGCCAATCGGTGGCGGCGGTCAGGCCAACAAGCAGCGCCTGCCCATCCCAAACGGCCGCGGAGACGCGGTCCGCGCGCTCGATCACACCCATGCTCGGGCCAAATCGGGAGCGGCGCACCGCTCCTCGACGCTGACGTGACCTCGTTCGACAATGGCGACGACGGCGCCTACGGCCACGGCAATGCGCCCTGCCGGCACATCACCTCGTTGCTTAATGGCACTTGCCACGATGGTGCTCCTGAGCCGAATGAAAACCGGCGAAGTGGGACCGCGCGGCCCTAATTCGGGCCATTGTTGGCGGCGGCATTGGCGTGCTAGCATAGGCCGTTACCGTGGCGCCGTCCACCATGGCCGGTGCCTTCTTCTTGCGTTTCTCGCTCGTTGTGTGCCACGAAGCGCGCCGAGCATCCGCCCGCGCGCCGGTCTCACGCCTGTTCAGCGACGTCGCGCGCCAAGGCGGACAGGAAGGGAGTTCCATCGGTGTCCCAAACGTGTGAAATCTGCGGCAAGACGAAGAGTTTCGGGCACAACGTTAGCCACTCTAAGCGCCGCACCAACCGCGACTTCAAGGCGAACATCCATCGCAAGCATCTGGTGATCGACGGCGCGATGAAGCGCATTAAGGTCTGCACCCGCTGCATGCGAACGCTCTCCAAGGGCGCGCGGTAATCGCAACGAAAACGTCTGGAACGAGGGGCAGCGGTACAGCCGCTGCCCCTCGTGGTGTCCGCGTTGCCAACCAGCTACGACATGTCAATGAGCGCATGCGCGATTTCCGCGACGACCGCTGGATCAGTCTCGCGTTTCCGTCGACGATCCATCGCCGATTTTGCCACTCGTCCTCCGAGGCGACCGAGTGCCCAGGCGGCGTGCTCCCGCACTAACGGCTCGTCGTGATCGGACAATGCGGCGGCGAGGAACGGCACGTCGTCCGTCGTTCCCACGTTGCCCAGCACGACCGCGGCGTTGCGGGCGAGTCCGCGGCGCTTTGTACGTGTGACGGCCGTGCCGCGATAGGTTTGCCGATACGCTTCGGGTGTGAGCGCGAGCAGCCGGCGCAGCGACGGGTAGGCATTCTCGACCGATGCCGGCAGGAACGCCGGATCGGGTTCCGGCCTGGCCGCTTTGGTGTACGGGCAGACATCCTGGCAGACATCGCAGCCGAACACCCAGTCGCCCAACAACGAACGCAGCTCACGGGGGATCGCTCCGCGTTGCTCGATGGTCTGAAACGAGAGGCAGCGCGGCGTGTCGATCGTGTAGGGGGCGACGATAGCGCCCGTCGGGCAGCGATCGAGGCAGATTTGGCATCGGCCGCAGTTTTGGTCGAGGGGCGAGTCAGGCTCCAGTTCCAGGTCGAGCAAGAGTTCGCCGAGCATCACCCAGGAGCCATGGCCCGGCACGATGATGCAGGCGTTCTTGCCGTACCAACCGAGCCCGGAGCGCGCGGCGACCGCACGGTCAACGATCCGCGCCGTGTCGACAAGAAACCGCGCCTCGATTGTCCGGCCGACCTCGCGCTCGATCGCCCCGTGCAGCCCCTGCATCCGGTCTTTGAGCAGATCGTGGTAGTCGACGCCCCAGGCGTATCGGGCGATGCGGCCCCGCGGTTCGCCGTCGTCCGGCTTGCCGGGATCGACGCTCCAATAGGCGACGCCGACGGCGACGATTGATCGCGCACTACTCTGCAGGTTCCTCGGCGCCGTTGAGAATCTGGCTCGATCAGCGGTGAACCAATCGAGACCGGCCAGGCGCCCGGCGTCGATCCGGTCGATGAGGACCGGTTCCAGGTCAGGAAACGGGTTCGCCGACGTGATCGCGGAGACGGTCAAGCCGTGCTCGCCCGCCAGATGCTTGATCGTGGCGGAGAGGCGCGCGGGACGGCTGGTTGGGGCCGTGAGGCGGAGCGGAACGGGCGCGCTCATGGCGCCAGTGTAGCCCGATCTTGCCCGAGGAGCGAGGCGACCTCGTCAAGAGTTGGCAGCGCGGTCTGAGCGCCGAGGGCCCGCGTCGAGAGCGCGGCGACCGCGTTCGCAAAACGAGCGATGCGCGGCCACTCCCACCGCAACGCCAAGCCGTAAGCGATCCCGCCGGCGAATGCGTCGCCGGCTCCGGTCGTGTCCACGACGTCGACGGAGCATGCCGGCTCGTCCCAGCGTTCGCCGTGCGTGAAGATCGTGGCCCCGGTTGCACCCCGCGTCATAGCGCAGGCGCGCAGGTTTGACGTTCGCATTGCCTGCTGCATGCGGATGAGGGCTCCCTCAAAGTCTTGGAGACCAACGATCTGACATAGCTCTCGCTCGTTGCCGACTACCGCGTCGTGGCCCAGGGCAACGGTGAGCGCGTCCGTGGCGCCCGAGTCGGACAAATACGTCAGCGTGCCAAGGAGGCGAGCCCGCGGCGCGGTGTGGGCCGGCAGATCGACGAGAAAGCGACGGAGCGGCAAATCGTCGGTATCAATGATGACGAGGTCGTGGGCGAAGATCGCCGTGACATCGAGACGGTCGCCACGGACCAATCGGGCGCCCTGATGCCAATAGATCGTGCGGTCGCGCGCTTGGCGGCTGACGACGACGGTCGAGGCATCGGTCGGTAAACCGGACTTGACGCCGAGCATGCTGAGGTCGATCTCTTCACCCTCAAGCGCGGATCGAACCGCGCGACCGGCCTCGTCGTCGCCCACGAGGGAAACGAGGGAGACCCGTGCGCCGAGCCGTGCTAAGGCGACCGTGTTATTGGCGGTCGTCCCGCCTGGAAAGGTTGCCGACTGCTCGACAACTGCAAACGACCCTGTGGCTGGATACTCGTCGACGACGAGAAAGGTATCCCAACTGGAGATTCCGAGTGCCGCGATGCGCGGCGCGGGACACGGCGGCATTTAGGCCGGATCCAACAGGACGACGCGCGCCGGCGCGCCGTCGACGCCGATGAGCCTGAGCGGAAAGCAGAAGAGCTCGTATGTCCCCGGCGCGATGCCGGACAAGTCGAGGTTCTCCACAATCAACACCGCGCTGCCGAGCAGGATGCGATGGGCTTTGTGGGACTCGTCGGCGAACGGATCGACCGAGTAGTAATCAATACCGACGAGTCGGATGCCGCGCTCGACAATCCACCGCGCCGAGGCGGGTGAGAGAGCGACATAATCTTCGGTGAACGTCCGGAATTCGCTCTGCCACAGACGCGAGTTCCGTGTACGGAGGAGGAGCCGCTCGGTTCCGGGTGGGATGTCCGCGCCGTCCAGGTGTACGGGGTCGATGCAGCCGGTGACGTCATGCAGTTCTGCAACGAAACATGGCCCGACCCAGCGGTCCAGCGGGATCTCGTCGAGGCGCGCACCGTCGTCTACAAAGTGCCACGGCGCGTCCACGTGCGTGCCGGAGTGGATTGACATTGAGAGGCGACTGAGGTTGCAGACGTCACCAGCACCAATGCGAGTCACCGGCGCGACTTCGATCGTGGGATCGCCCGGCCACACCGGCAGCTCCGCTGCAATCGGCACAGATATATCGTAGAGTCCGCGGTGTGGACGCACTTGCACTTTCCTCGAGAGCATTCGCGGCGACGATGAGCAACCGCGCGGACGCATGGTCGCATTCCGCGACGTGGGCGACAAGCGCGGGCAAAGCAGGATTGAGCGCACCGAGTTCGTGATTGACAATAAACCAACCGGCGGCATAAGCTAACGTCGTATGAGAACGCCTAACGACGTTCGGAGGATTGCGTGGCGATCGACCAACTTACCGCCAGAACTCCACACTCGCGCCGAGAGCGACTGCGCGCCCTGATGCGCGAAGACATCCTGGGCGCGGCCCGCACGATTGTCCTGGAAGAGGGCTACACGGGACTGTCGATGCGGGCCCTGGGACGCGCGGTCGGCGTGACGGCGCCAACGCTCTACGACTACTTCGCCAGCAAGGAAGCGGTGCTCGACGCCCTCCATGCGGAAGGCGTGCTGTTGCTGACCGACGCGTTCCAGTCCGCGATCGCCCGCGGCGAACCTGGGATGGCGCGGCTCTTGGCAATCGGTGAAGCCTATCGGCGGTTTGCGCTCGACCACCCCGACTTCTTCCGCCTGATCTTCGGCCACCTCGACGCAGCATATAAGCCCGGCGATAAACAGATCGATCACGGATCGCGCATCTTCGACCTCGTTGTCGACGTCGTGCAAGAAGCGATGGACCGCGGTGAGCTCGCGCCGGGCGATCCTCGAATTGCCGCGCTCACGATTTGGGCGCTCGGTCACGGCTGCGTCATGCTCGAGATGTTGGGCATGAGTCAGAAGTGCGCGCCCGCCGGCGAAGTCGATTCGATTTATGAGCATGCCTTCCGCCGGCTCTTCGCCGGCATGCAGATTCCCGAATCAACTTAGGGTCGACGGCTTGGCCGATGGGGTCCGGCAGGGTATTATCGTCGACCAGTCGCATGGCGTCGGCAATGGGGGTGCGCCGCGAGCACCGATGGAGGCAGGCTGGCATGACCCCGCGCATTGGCGACCGCTCGACCGGCAGATCACAGGGCGGGGGGAACCAGGCGCTGGGGGGATGGATCAAGGCGAACCGCCAGGACCAAGGCGTGAGCCAGCGGGCACTGGCGACCCGTGCCGGCATCAGTCGCTCCTACCTCTGCGACATCGAACATGGCCGCGGTACCCGGCCGAGTGTCCCGGTCCTCGATAAACTCGCTATTGCCCTTGGTGCGTCCCGCTGGGACGTGCTGCGCGCCGCCGGTATCCTCGAACCACTCGGCGGCGCCGTCGACAACACCGCCGAACGGCACCTCCTCTCGCTGTATCGGGACCTCAGCGACGACGCCCGCGCCGTCGTCGAGCGATTCATCCGCTTCATGCATACCGAGGAGCACCGGTGGGTTCAGGCTCGCCTCGTCGACGGCGAGGCGGAAGCGCCACCGGCGCCTCCGAGCCAACTCGGACCGACCCTCTTCGACGGGCTTGCAATCGCTGCCGCGGAGAGCTCGACGCGCAAAGACCGTTCGCGATAATCGATCAGTCCGCTGCCTGGAGATAGGTTTGCACCTTCGTGGGCTCTTCCTCTGCCCGCGATAGGCACGCGATCGCGGCGCAATCGGTTGCAAAATTGTTAAGATACTGTTAAGCGCCGCGAGCAGCGCGGCGGATAGAGGGAAGGGGAGTAGCAGACCGATGGTGCTCGCGCGATTTCTGCCGCGTGACGAGCAATTCTTCCAGCACTTTCAAGATGGGGCGGCAAACGCGGCCGAGACGGCACGCCTCCTGGCGGAGATTGTCGCCGCGGAAACCGATATCGAACGCAAAGTCCGGCGTCTGCGGGATCTTGAACACCATGGCGACGAGATTACCCATCGGATCTTCAGCGCGCTCAACAGTACGTTTGTCACGCCGCTCGACCGGGAGGACATACGCGACCTCGCGGGCGAGATCGATGACTTCGTCGACGATTTGGAGGAGGTCGGCCGCCGCATCGCGCTCTACAAGCTCGGACCCGCGCGAGAACCGGCGAAACTCTTTGTCAGAATCCTGACGGAACAAGCGCAGTTCGTCGTCGATGCCGTGAAGGTGCTCGAATTCGCTGCCAAGCAGCGCGACGCCATGCTCCGCTCGGTCCTGGAACTGCACCGGCTCGAAAATGAGGCGGACGACGCCCTCAATCAGACGCTGGCTGATCTGTACGACGGCGTCACCGATGTGCCCGGGCTAATTCAAGCGATCCGCTGGGGCGAGTTGTACGCACTCCTCGAAGACGCCACGGATCGCGCCGAGGACATTGCCAACACGCTGGAAGGGATCTTGCTCAAGCATGCCTGATTCGGCCCTGCTGGCGCTGATCCTGGTCGTGTTCCTTGGCCTCGTATTCGACTTCATCAACGGGTTCCACGACACGGCGAACGCGATCGCGACCTCGGTGGCCACGCGCGTACTCTCACCGGGCCGGGCGGTCCTGATGGCGGCGGTGCTCAACGTGGTCGGAGCACTGACCGGGACGGCGGTTGCCAGCACCGTCGGCCAAGGCATCGTGCCGCCGGACCTGGCGACCCAAGGCTTGGTCGTCGCCGCATTGGTCTCGGCGATTGCCTGGAATCTGATCACCTGGTGGTACGGAATTCCGTCGAGTTCCAGTCACGCCCTCGTCTTCTCAATCGTCGGCGCTGGCATCGCGGAAGCCGGTGCGGATTCGATCCTGGTCGACGGTGTGACCAAAGTCCTGCAAGGGATGGTCTTTTCACCACTGCTCGGCTTCATGGGGGCGTTCGCCCTGCTCTTTGTCTTGCTCTGGGTATTCGCCAAGCGCGCTCCACGGCTGGTCAACCGCATCTTCGGGCGTTTGCAGGTCGTTTCCGCTGCCTACATGGCCTTCAGTCATGGCGGCAACGACGCCCAAAAGACGATGGGCGTGATCACCCTGGCACTGGCGAGCTATTACGGCTGGAGTGGCGACGAGTGGAGGGTGCCAACGTGGGTCATCATCTCCGCCGCGCTCGCGATGGGCGCGGGGACGGCGGTCGGTGGCTGGCGCATCGTCCGCACCATGGGCCTGAAGGTCGTCGAGTTGCGCCCGATCGACGGGTTCGCGGCGGAAACGGCGGCGGCGACCGTGATCGAGGCCGCCAGTCGTCTCGGCATCCCGGTTTCGACGACGCACGTCATCTCCTCCGCCATCATGGGCGTCGGCGCCACCCGCCGCGCCTCGGCGGTGCGCTGGGGCGTCGCCGGTCGCATCGTCGCCGCCTGGGTCGTCACGATTCCGGTCTGTGTGCTGCTCGGCTGGATCATCTATAACATCATCCACCTCGTGTTCGGGACGGTGTAGTCTCAATTCACTCCGCGGCGTGGAGGGAAGATGCAGCCGCAACGCAGCGTGCTGGCGGTGCCAGCGTCGAATTGGCGGATGATCGAGAAGGCCATCGGGCTCGACGCCGACGTCGCCTTTCTCGACATCGAAGACGCGGTCGCGCTCGGTGAAAAGGCCGTCGCGCGCGCCAACGTTGTACGGGCGTTTCGCGAGTTGGACTGGGGGCCGAAGCCGCGCGCTTTTCGGGTCAACGGGCTCGAAACGCTGTTCTTCTACCGGGACCTGATCGATGTCATCGAGGGGGCCGCCGGCCAGGTCGATGTGGTGATCCTGCCGAAGGTACGGCGCGCGGAAGACATATACGTCGTCGCCACGCTCCTCGACCAACTGGAAGGGGCTGTCGGTATCGGGCGGCGGATCGGCGTCGAAGTCCAGATCGAGAGCGCCGAAGGGCTGTTCAACGCGCCGTCGATTGCCAGGGCCAGCGATCGGGTCGAAGCGCTCATCTTTGGGCCCGGAGACTACGCGGCGTCGGTCGGCATGCCCGCCGAGTCGATTGGGGTTGCCGACGATTGGGACGCGGCCTACGGGGCGGATCGTTGGCACTACGCGACAAGCGCCATCGTCGTCGCCGCGCGGGCCGCCGGGGTCCGCGTGATCGACGGACCGTATGCCGATTACCACGACGCGGCCGGCTTACTGGCCGCCAGTAAGAAGGCGCGGGCGCTCGGTTACGATGGGAAGTGGTGCATTCACCCGTCCCAGATTTCCATCGTCAACGAGGTTTTCACGCCGTCTCCCCGCGAGATCGCCCGCGCGCGCACCGTCGTGGCGGCCTACGAAGCGGCAAGCGCGGGCGGAAAAGGGGCGATTTCGGTCGATGGGACGATGATCGACGCGGCGAGCATCCGCATGGCGCGGCGCGTGCTTGATATGGTGAGCAATGAGGCAGATTAGGCGTCGCGAATCGAAACGGGCGACGCCGAATGGCGTCGCCCGTTTACTTGTCGTCGTCTTGATGCGCTCAATCGTTG
>JBOGUF010000189.1:0-3637 GCA_050696075.1 Thermomicrobiales bacterium | reverse complement strand
CCCTCCCTCTCATCCCTCATACTCGGCCGTGGTGGAGGACCGACTGTTCGATACGGGCGAAGAGACGCCCGGGGGTAAGGATGAGTTGTTGAGGGACGCTCCTCTCCCGGTCCGTATGCGGCCGCGGTCGCTTGAGGAGGTCGTTGGGCAGGAGCATGTGTTGGGGGAGGGGTCGGCGTTGCGGAGCGCGATCGAATCTGGGAAGCCTCACAGCGCGATCCTCTATGGGCCGCCCGGGGCGGGGAAGACGACGCTGGCGCGGATCGCTGCCGCGGGGGCCGAAGGTGCGTTCGAGGAGGAGTCGGCGGTGAACGCGGGCAAAGCCGAGATTCGCGGCGTGATCGAGCGGGCGCGGGAGCGGCGGCGGGGGAGCGGTCGGCCGACGATCCTCTTCCTCGACGAGATCCACCGCTTCAACAAGGCTCAGCAGGACGTCGTGCTCCCGCACGTCGAGGAGGGGGACGTGATCCTCATCGGCGCCACGACCGAGAACCCCTCCTTCGAGGTCATCTCGGCCCTTCTGTCGCGAACGCGCGTCTACACGCTGCGCGCGCTGACGGACGACGATGTGCGAAGGATCGTCGAGAGAGCGCTGGCCGACGAGCGCGGCCTCCAGGGCCAGGCCTCCCTAGAGCCCGACGCGCTCGACCTCCTGGTGAACGTCGCCAACGGTGATGCGCGCGTGGCCCTCAACGCGGTCGAGCTCGCGGCCGACGCGGCGGAGCCCGCGGCCGACGGCCGGCGTGTGGTTACCAGCGCCGCGGTGCGCGATGCGCTCCAGCGCCGCACCCTGCTCTACGACCGCGCCGGCGATCAGCACTACGACACCATCAGCGCCTTCATCAAGAGCGTGCGCGGGTCCGACCCCGACGGCGCCCTCTACTGGCTGGTCCGCATGATCGACGCGGGCGAGGACCCGATGTTCATCGCGCGGCGGATCGTGGTGCTGGCGGCGGAGGATGTCGGGCTGGCGGACCCGCAGGCGCTGGTGATCGCGACGGCGGCGCAGCAGGCGACGCACCTGATCGGGTTCCCCGAGGGCTACTACCCCCTCGCGGAGGCGACCGTCTACCTCGCGCTCGCGCCCAAGTCCGACTCCATCAAGACGGCGCGCGGCCGCCTTCAGGACGACATCGAGAACACCAGGGCCGAGCCCGTCCCCCTGCACCTGCGCAACGCGGTGACCGGGCTGATGCGCCAGATGGGATACGGGAAGGGCTACCGCTACGCGCACGACCGGCCCGAGCACTTCGACCCGCTGGAGACGTTCTTGCCGCCGCCGCTCCTGGGACGGCGCTACTACGAGCCCACGGAGATGGGGGCGGAGGCTACTTTGCGGCGCCGGCTCGAGGACCTTCGGCGAAGCGTGCCAGGAACAGGCCGAGCTCGAAGAGGAGATACATCGGGATCGCCACCAGGCTCTGGTTGAACGGGTCGGGCGTCGGGGTGATGAGCGCCGCGACCACGAAGACACCGAGGAGTACGTAGCGCCGCACGGCGGCGATCCGAGCCCGGGACAGGATCCGCACGCGGACGAGCGCGAACATGATCGCCGGGACCTCGAAGACGACGCCCAACATCAGGATGAACATCGTCGCGAACGAGATGTACTCCGCGCAGCGCAGCTCGGTCTGGAAGACGCCGCCGCCGAAGTTGAGCAGGAACCCGAGCGCCTGCGGCAGCAGCAGGAAGTAGCAGAACGCCATTCCCGCCACGAACAGGAGCACCACGAAGGGTCCCAGGCGCAGGACGAAGCGCCGCTCGTTCGGCATGAGGGCGGGATCGACGTACGCGAAGATCTGCCAGACGAGGATCGGCATCGCCAGCGCGATACCCGAGAACAGGGCCACCCGCATGAACGTCGCGAAGCCTTCCGTGGGCGCGAGCGTGATGCAGGAGCCCTGGCCCGAGGGCAGCAGCAGGATGCGTATGAGCGTATCGGCGAAGGTGAAGGAGATCGCAGTCATGACGCCGACGCCGATGGCCATGACGTACATGCGCTTCTGCAGCTCGACGAGGTGCTCGATGAGCGAGAGCTCTTTGTCCCGCCCGGCCGCCGTCACTGCGCCAGCCTAGCGAGCCGACCGGTACCCCGAGGGAGGGTCGAACACAACAGACAGGCGTTCGGCGATGAGATCTGTACCCCGGGGCGGATCGAACACAGCAGACGGGAGTTCGGCGAGCAGTGTCGGTTCGTACCTAACGCCTCGGCCTGGCTGAGCGCGAAGCTGCTCTTTCGGAGCCATTGGCTGCAGCTCGGACGTTGGAGTTAACGCCTCGCTTTGCGACGCGCCACCGCAACCGGGCGCCCAGACCGAGAGTGGCGTGCGGTCCAGCCGAGAGCCGATGAGATCAGGCCGTTGTCGGTGGCTGAGAAGGCCGCCTCGTCGTAGCGGGCGGACGACGTGCGAGCTCTGGTTAGCCGCCGATGGTGACGAAGGCGACGCCGGCATGGTTCTCGATGATCTTGAGGACCGGCGTAGCTGCGAGAGTTTGAATGTAGGCGTGGTGGACGCTTAGGACGGCTTCCTGCAGCTGAGAGTCTTTCTCGAGCGGCGTGACCTTTAGGCCGATGTCCTGAGCCTTCTTCAAGGAGATGTGCCGCGCGTGCGACTTGGTAAGCGCATGGTCACCGAGCTCAGTGATGATCTTCGCGATTTTCGCGTCGGCATGCGGATCACCGTCGAACATCCCGGTCTTGAGCCACTCCGTGACCATCTCGGTCGCCCAGACGATCGCCTTCTCCGACTCCCCGATCAATGTCGGTGTGTACTTGGCGATAATCGGCTGCCAAACCGGAATGCGGGCAGGGTTAGTCGCGATCTCGCTGCCGGCTCTCTTGAATTCCTCAACGATGCCGTGAGCGGGGACGCCAGCAATCTGCGGATCAATGGGACCAAGGCTGGAGTGCGTCCCCATGACAATCTCGCGACCAGCGCACGCGATCATGGTCCCGGCTGACAGGGCAATTTGGGGAACCAACATGCGCATCTCGGTGCCGAACATCGCGCGGAGGTAATCGACGAGTGACTCGGTAGCGGCGCTTTCGCCGCCAGGGGTATGGAGGATAAGGTCCAGACCCTGCTTCCGGTCCAGGCCATGAATCGTGGCCATAAGGCCGTTCTTGTCGCTGTCGTTGACTACCAGCGCCGTGTATCCGGCGGGGTTGGCAGGAATCTTCTGGAGCCAGCCGGAGTAGTAGGCGATGGTGTTGCGGCCGGTCAGCCGGCTGAGCTCGGCTAGGTACTTCCGCCTGACGACGTCGTGCGCATTGCCAGCTTCCCTTGTTTCGTCAAAGAGGGTCTTCCAGCCAGGCACCCGGAGCCGGCTAGGAGAGGTAGGCGCTGTTGGACAGTCGGGTGATGACGAAGTCGGAGGAAGGCTGGGCAGGTTCGGCAGTGTGGTCTTCTGAAGCGAACTGAGCGCGGTCGGTGTCGTTTGCGAGGCCGAGACGCTCAAAACTCTTCTGAATCTCGGTCCTCGGCATCTCCTTGGCCATAGCCGTATGGTGCCTCCCGAGCGTTAGTGAGCGGCCGCTAGCGTACCAGGCGATGGGCGCGTGGTGTGACGCGCGTGTCAGGGCGACCCGAACCCCCAGGGATTCGCGGGGACGCCGAGATCCTCGTCACGAGCGGCA
>JBOGUF010000188.1:0-31656 GCA_050696075.1 Thermomicrobiales bacterium | reverse complement strand
TCCGCCTTCCGTCTTCCGCCTTCCGCCTCATCACCGGACACGTCGGCCAGTTCCAACGCATCGATCAGCCGCGCCGTATCGACGCCGCCGTAGGGCACGTTGCAGGCGCGCGCGTCGCGGGGGAGGTAGTCGAGCTTGTCGACGTCGAGCGGGCCGGAGAGGATGGCGCGCAGCACCCGGTCACCAGGGAGCAATTCTCGATCGCCCGGCGCGATGACTGTCGCCACCCGTTGCGGGTCGACTCCCCAGGCATCGCGCAGGATCGGCGCGATCTCCGGCCCTTCGATCAGACGCCGGCCGACCTCCTCGTGTGGCAGGACCGGCGGGCCTAATTCCTCGATCGCGTGCGAGAACGGATAGTGCCCGGCGTCGTGCAGCAAGGCGGCCGCGGTGACCACGCGCGCGTCCTCGTCGGTGATCCAGGCGCCGGTCGACAGCGACCGCAGGTGGTCAACGGCGAGCCGCGCCAGGTGCAAGACCCCGAGGGAATGCTCGTAGCGCGCGTGCTTGGCGCCCGGCCAGACGCGCGAGACGAAACCAAGCTGCTGAATCCGTTCCAGTCGCAGGAAGGTTCGCGTGCCGATCAGCGCCAGTTCCGGTGTGGCCAACGGAATCCGGTCGTAGAGCGCGTCGCGCACCGTCGTTTCGATCGGAAACCCCGTGCCCGGCACCCTGCCCGCTTGGTAGGTCGTCATCCGCTCCCCCGCCTCGTATCGATCGCTCATCCCGCGCAAGAATACGGGACGGCGATTTCGGTATGCTGTCGCCAACAGGTGCGGTGGTCGCGGGACAGGCGGGTAGGGCGAACGGTGGCGGCAGTCAAAGATGCGACGGACGAGCCCGGGGCGCTCGTCGAGATCATCGACGAGCATTCGCCCACCACCGCCGCATCGCCCGCGGCGCGATCGTTCGTGCTCCCCTTCGCCGTCGCCCTCTTGTCGTTGGTCCTGATCTACTGGACCATCGACATCGTCTCCCCCGCCTTGCCCTCGATCAAGGATGATCTGGCGCTCTCCGCCTCGGGCGCCGGTTTGGTCTTTTCGCTCTTCTTCGCCGGGCGGCTCGTCGGCAACTTCCCGGCGGCGTTCCTCGTCGCGCGCATCGGTGCGCCGGGGACGGCGATCGCTGGCGGCGTCCTGCTCGCCGCTGGGTCAGCGCTGGCGGCAAGCGCGCCCGATGCGGCGGTGCTCTTCCCCGCGCGCATGCTGCAAGGGGTCGCCGTCGCGCTTCTGGTGACGGCGGCCCTCCTCTCGCTGGTTCGCCTGCGCCCCAGCCAAGGCGCGGCGATGACCTACTTCGGCTTCATGGCGACGATCGGCGGCATCTTCGGGTTGGCTACCGGCGGCTACTTGACCGGGACGACCGGCTGGCGCGGCATCTTCGTCCTCGGCATCGGCCTCGCCGCCGCGCTCGCCGTCGCCGGCGCCTGGTCTCACCGATCCCCGGCGACGGCGGCTCCACTGGCCGCTACCGCGACGGACGAGGAAGTCGGAACGAACGACGGTCACTCCCGCGCCATTGTCGTTTTCGTCTTCGCCAACTTCCTCGCCTACGCCAACTACGCGGTCTGGACCGCGCTCCCGGTCTACGCGGATAACGCGTTCGATGCCTCGCCGGGTACGATCTCGGCGCTCCTGCTCTCGGTGACGCTGGTCCATCTCGTCGCCGCCTTCCCCTGCGGCCGGGTCATCGCCCGCTGGGGTGGGCGGCGGGCGCTACTGATCGGTGTCGTCGTCTCCCTTACGGGAACGGCGCTCTTGCTGGCGCCCGGCGAGGCGATGTGGCTGGCGCTGCCGCTGGTCCCCTACAGCTTCGGCCAGGTACTGGCGACGAATGCGGCCGGCGACCTCGTCCTCCACGGCGCGGGGCGGGGCGGGCGCGCGGTCGGCATGGTTCGCCTCAGCAGCGACCTCGGGTTAGTCGTCGGCCCCGCCGTCGCCGGCGTGCTGCAAGACGCGGCGGGCTACGGCGCCCCCTTCGCCGCCCTGCCGATCATCAGCGCCATCGCGGCCGTGGCCCTGTGGCGCGCAACCGCCGTGTCATACTCTGCCCCGGTGGCGCCGGGCGTCGCGCCGCCTGAGTGACAACGGAGCGACCGCAACAATGCACCTCCTTCGCCGTTCGATGCTGGCAGTGGCCGATCAGCCGCGCGTCGAGCGCGTGCTGCGGCGCAACGGACTCTCCGGCAAGCTCGTCAAGCGCTTCATCGCCGGGGAGGAGCTGGACGACGCCTTGACCGCCGCCCAGGCGATCGCGGCCCAGGGCATGGCGACCACCCTCGACCAGCTCGGCGAGAACGTCGCCACCGCCGAGGACGCGCGGGCGGCCGTCGGCGCCTACGTTGCGATCCTGGAACGGATGGCCGACACTGGGGTCGAACCGAACATCTCGATCAAGCTGACGATGCTGGGCCTCGATTTGGGCGACGAGGTCGCGCGGGAGAACGTGCGGCCGATCCTGGCCGCGGCGCGCGCGGTCGGCGGCTTCGTCCGCATCGACATGGAAGGCTCGGCCTACACTGAGCGGACGATGCGCCTCTTTGCCGACTTTCACAACGACTACCCGGACCAGGTCGGCATCGTCGTGCAGAGCTACCTCCACCGGGCGCGGGCCGACGTCGAGGCGATGATCGCCCGCCACGCCCGCGTGCGCCTGGTGAAGGGGGCCTACGCCGAGCCGGCGGCGATTGCATTCCAAAAGAAGGCCGAGGTCGACCTCAATTACCGCTGGCTGATGGAGTTGCTCTTGGAGCACGGCCGCTACCCGGCGATCGCCACCCACGACCCGGCGTTGATCGAGGCGATCAAGACCTTCGCTACCGCCAACGACATCGGCGCGGATCGCTTCGAGTTCCAGATGCTCTACGGCGTCCGCCGCGACGAGCAAAGGCGCCTTGTCGCCCAGGGCTACCGGATGCGCGTCTACGTCCCCTACGGCACGCGGTGGTATCCCTACTTCACCCGCCGCATCGCCGAGCGTCCCGCCAACGCCCTCTTCGTCCTGCGGCAGTTGGTGAGCAGGTAGTACGGAGGCCGGCTAGAGCCGCAATCAAACTCGTCATTCCGAGCCGCGGCGAGGAATTGCTCTCGTTCGACGGCGTGTGATCTTGTGCGGATAGGTTCGCGTGAGAGCGGCATGCCATATGCGAAGTGGTGGGCAGCCGGCTGGGTAGTGCCGGCCGGCTGGTGACTGGGGGTATCGATGGCGCATCAACAAGCGGAGCAGGCGACCGGGGCGGCTGAGCCAGAGGAGCCACTGGACGGCATCGGCGCGCTGCCGCCAGGAACGCCGCCGGTACTTGCCCGATTTTGGGAGACGGCGAAGCGGATGCCGCGCTACGTGCGGCTGGCGATCGCCCTCGCCCGCGACGGGCGGGTGCCGGCAAAAGCAAAGGCCACCCTGGCGGTCGGCGGGGTGTACACGGTCTCGCCGATCGATCTGGTGCCGGGCATCATCCCGGTCGCCGGGCAGGTCGACGACGTGATCGTCCTCTTGCTGTCGCTCCGGCAGACGCTCCGCATGTCCCCCCCGGAGGTCGCCGACGAACATCTGCAGCGCATCGGCCTCGCCGCGACCGACATCGACGACGACCTGCGCAACGCCCGCGCGGTGGCCGTTTGGCTCGCCGTCCGCGGGGCACGGTGGGTGCGCGATACGGCGCGGCGCGGCGGCCGGTCTGTCTGGTCCGCCGTCCGTCGCCGCTGACGCGCGTCGCACTGGCGCTCTGGGCGGCGAGCATCGGGAAATGCACGTACATCATGGGACATGCCGAGGGCGACAACCAGCGTTTGCACGGCGACGTGTCGATCCCGGCGCCGGTCTGCCCCGCTTGCGGCGCGCAACCCCGGGCCAGCGCGCGATTCTGTGACGCCCGCGGCTCGCCCCTCAGTATCTCCGGCCCACCCGACGCGACCGACGACTATGCGGCGATCCAGCGGGTGATCCGCGCGTTGGCCAGCAGCCTCGAACTCGGCCCGATGATGCGTGAGGTAGCGCGGGCCAGCATCGGCATCGCCGGCGCGGAGCGCTGCATCATCCTCCGCTGGCATCCCACCACCGAAGAGGTTGAGGTGCTAGCGTGCGAATCGGTCCTCGAGGCCGGGGCGCCGCTCGTCGAGACGGGAGCCCGCTATCCGATCGATAGACGTCCGATCCTGCGGTCGGTGATGGGCGGGGAAACGGTGCGCACGGCCGGCGGGAATTCCTCCCTTTCGCCCGCCGACCGCCGACTCTTTGCCGATCTTGGCGCGGAGGCGGCGCTCTTCCTGCCAATCGCACTCGGCGACCGGGTCATCGGCGCTTTCGAACTACACAGCACCGATGCCGGCGCGTTCCCGCCGGCGCGGGCGACGACGTGCGCCGCCCTGGCAACTTACGCCGGCATTGGCCTCGAACGCGGCGCCGCCTTCGAGCGGCAGCGGACGCTGGCGGCTCGCCTACGCGCCGTCGCTCGCGCGGCCACTGACGTCGCCCAGGAACTCGATCCCGAACGGTTGCTCGACGAGGTCCCCACGGCGATTCAGGAGGCGCTCGGCTACGACCTGGTCAACGTCTTCCTCATCGACGAGCGCTCCGGCAGTCCCTGGCTACGCGCGACGGCCGGCCTGCCGATTCCGGCGCCGATCGGCGACCGCATGCGTCCCGGCGAAGGGATCATCGGCCGGACCGCGGAGACAGGGCGGGTCCACCTGGCGCCAGATGTCCGGGCTGATCCGCATTACGTTCCCGGTCCTGGTCTTGACGGTATCCGCTCCGAGGTGGCGGCGCCCATCGTCGCCCAGGGGCGGGTGCTCGGCGTGCTCGACGTGCAGAGCCTGCGTGCCGATGCATTTGAGGACGCCGACGCGGTCGCCTTGGAGGCGCTGGCGGCCGAGCTCGGCGTCGCCCTTGAGAATGCCCGCCTCTTCCAACAGGAGCGCGACCGTGAGCACCAACTGCGGACGGTGATCGACTCCGTGCCGAACCCGCTCGCCGTCGTCTCGGTCGCGGGCCGGGTGATTTTGACCAACCAGCCGATGCGGGAGCTCTACCAGTTGCCACGCGATCCGGTTGGACTGACCACGGACGAGGTGGACGACTTGATCCCGTGGCACGTCAAGTCGACGACGGAATTCCTCGCCCGTGCGGCGTCATCCTCCGTCGAGCGGCCGCCAGAGGAGGTGAACGTCGGCGACCCGCCGCGTAACTTCATCCGCCGGGTCACCCCAGTCGTGATCGACGACGAGACGCGGGCCTATATCGTCCTCTTCCAGGAAGTGACCGGGGAGCGGGCTGCCTTGCGCGCGAAGGATCAACTCCTCTCGATCGCGGCGCACGAGCTACGCACGCCGCTGACGGCGTTGCTGGGGTTCATCGACCTGATCCACCTGCAATTCGCGCGAGAGGACCTCGACCTGGGGCTGGTACGACGACGGATGGCGACGATCCGCCGCGAGGCCCGCCGGTTGGCGGCGCTGGTCGAAGAGCTCCTCGGGTTGGCACAACTCGAGGCGGGCGAAATGCAATTGCGGCCGGTCGAGGTCGATCTGGCGCAACTGTTGGGCCGGGTCGTGGAGCGCCTCACCGCCACTATCGCCAACGCGGACCGGATTCGGATCGACAAGGCGCCGCCGGGGGTCGCCTGCTATTGGGACGACGGCCGGGTCGATCAAATCCTGACCAACTTGATCGATAACGCGCTGAAGTACTCGCCGCCCGGCAGCCCGGTCGACATCACGGTCGACGCCGGACCGGACGAGATTCAAATTACGGTGCACGACCACGGTTCCGGCCTGAGTGACGAGCAGATCGCGCGCCTCTTTCGCCCCTTCGCGCGGGTCGTCTCATCGGAGTGGCACGCGGGAGGGCTTGGCCTCGGCCTCTACGTCAGCCGCTCCCTCGCCGAGCGCCACGGCGGCCGCCTCTGGATCGAGAGCGCGCCCGGCGCCGGCGCGACGGCCCATTTGGCACTGCCTCGGCGAATTGGCTGAGGCATCTCGATGGCCGCCACCTATCCCCGCGGCGCGGGCACGGCATGGCGGGAGTATTGACGGCTGATAGCGCTAGTACGCCGGGATGTACTCGGGGTCGACCGGGCGGATGCCGTTTTCGGGGGGGGCGTAGCCTTTGGCGGCGAGGATGTTCACCACGTCCTCGATCACGTCGTCCGGGGTGGAGGCGCCGGCGGTGAGGCCGACCGTGGCGACGCCGTCGAGCCAGGCGTCCTCGATCTCCTCCGGGCGCTCGATGTGGAAGGCGGTGACGCCCATCGCGTTGCCGACCTCGGCCAGGCGAGCGGTATTGCTACTCTTGCGGCCGCCGATCGCCAGGATCAGGTCGACCCGATCCCGCTCGACCAGCCGCTTCAGCGCGTTCTGCCGCTCGCTGGTCGGCTCGCAGATCGTGTTGCAGAGGCGGAACTCGCCCCCCTCCGGCACGACCATCTCCTGCAACTGCCGGGCGAACTTCATCAGCTCGTCGACGTTCTTCGTCGTCTGGCTGACGAGCGCAACCTTGCGCGGCGGCGTGATCTTCCCCTCACCCTTTTCGCCGCGCCTGGCGTTCCAGGGTAAATCTTCGACCTTCTTGGCCGCGACCGACTTGCTCGTCGCCGCCCAGCCGAGGACGCTCTTGACCTCCGGGTGATATGAATCGCCGTAGACGACCAGGAAGTACCCCTGGCGGACTAGCTTCTGGGCCAGGCGCTGAACCTTTGTGACCAACGGGCAGGTGGTGTCGATCAGCTCAACGTTAGCGTCGGCCGCCTGGAGAGCCAGGTGCGGCCCCATGCCGTGAGCGGTGATCGCCACCCGGCGGAAACCGCGGTCGACCGCCTCACTGACCGAGCCGGCGCCCTCGACGCCGCGGGCACGCAGCCGCTCGACGACCTGCGGGTTGTGGATGATGTCGCCGACCGGGGCGACGGGCCCCTGCTTCTCCGCCGCGTCCTGGATGATGTCGAGCGCGCGGCGCACGCCCCAGCAGTAGCCGAGCTCATCGGCGACGACGATGCGCTTGCGCGCCGGGGCTTGAGTTGTGGTCAGGGCGTCTGTGACAGCGGTAACCATGCGTGGATGCCTCATTTGGAGCCGGCAGGCGTTAGGCGTTAGGCGATGAGCGAATGTCATGGAACCGGCCATGCCGGTTGCCAGCGTAAGTATAGACGGCATGGGCAAACGAGGTCGTAGCGGAGGTTGCCGGCGTCCCATCGAGCAGCTTGGGCATGCGTACCGCGTTGAACGCGAACTGGCGACCCATCTACGCGGACCGGGGTATCCTGGTGTGGATCGACATCGCGTTGTCCTGATCGGGCATGGAGTATCACGCGTGGATATGCGAAAGAGTCCGCGACGGACGGTAATGTTCGTCAGCAGCGCGGCGCTGGCGGTTATCGCCGTTGGGGTGTTCCTGGTAGCGGCGTTCGGCGGCGACGACGAGCATGCGCTCACCGGCACCGTCCTCAACCAGCAGCCCTCGCCTGACTTCACCCTCACCGATCACCGCGGGCAGACCGTCTCGCTCGCCGGCTTTGAAGGCAAAGTCGTTGCGCTTACGTTCATCTTCACCAATTGCCCGGACGTCTGCCCCCTGACGGCCGAAAACCTCCGCGCCGCCTACGAGCTACTCGATGAAGAGACGCGGGACGACGTCGCGCTGGTCGCGGTCACCGTCGACCCGGAGCGCGACGACGCCGAAGCCCTGGCGGCTTTCTCTGACCGCCACCGCCTCGGCGACAACCCCAACTGGTATGCGCTCAACGGCGATCACGCCGTCCTGGAAGCGGTCTGGAGCGACTACGGCATCGACCCCGGCGCGATGCTGAACCGCGAGGGCGACGACCATTACCTCCTCGCCCACACCGACGCGGTGTATGTGATTGACGCGGAGGGGCGGCAGCGTGTGTTGATGCGCTCGGACCTCGATCCGGCGGCGCTGGCGGCAAATCTCGAGGCGTTGGTGTAGTTGCGGTCACGCCGGGATCAGCAACGCTGTCGCGTACATCACCGCGATCCCGGCGGCGAGGCCGCCCAGGGTGCTCCACGTCAGCGTCGGTTCGTTGTGCTGCTTCTGGCTACGGACAATCAGGCGGCCGACCTCAACAATGACCTGCAGGATCGCGCCGACGCCGACGGCGAGGAAGATGGTGGTCCACAACGGTGAGAAGGTGAACGCGCCGATCCAGGTGCCGAGGATCGCCGGCCCGCCGGCCACTGCCGCCAACCCGGCGAAATGGGCCAAGGAGGGACGCTGCCGGACGAGCGGCGCGGCAATGCCAACCCCCTCAGTCACGTTGTGCAGCGTGAAGCCGATAATGAGGAAGACGCCGAGCGCCGCCTCGCCGATGGCGAACGCGCTGCCGATCGCCAATCCCTCGCCGAGGTTGTGCAGCCCGATGCCGAACGCGATCTGGTAGGCGAGTCCGAGTCCACCATTGGCCGGTTTGCGGGCACGAAGCGAGCGCCCGGCGACAACGAGTAGCCCCGCGGTCAGCAGCGCCAGGACGGGGATCAGCACGGTCGCGTCGAACGACGCCGGCACGGCCAGCGCCACCTCTCGCGCCTCCTCGAACATGTCCACCACCAGGAAGACGAGCAACCCGATCGTCAGCGCCAGGATGGCGTTCATCGCCCGCCGCCCAAGCCGCCGCAGGAAGGGGTACCAGAGGAGCCCGAGCGCCACCGGCACGACCCCGACGTAGAGCCCGACCAGGCCGTAGCGGGCGATACTCTCGCCGTCGGCGCGCGGACTCTCGACCGCGACCGGCACCTCGGCCTCGAAGACCACGCCGGTTTCGCTGATCAAGGCGATGCCGTGCGCCTCGTCCTGGACCCAGGGATACGGAATGGTAAGCGTCGCCGACTCCAACCGGTCCAACTCGCCCGCCGGGTCGATTGTGAACTGCCAATACGCCTCGTCGACGAGCACCTGGGCAATGGTGATCGGGTCTGGCCCGTCGTTGACGACCTCAAATTCGATCAGCCCCGGCTCCGGCAGCCGCACCTGTTGCACGGAGAGCGTCTCAATCGGCGGCACACCGCGATCGCCCAACCCGCCATCCGTCGCCAGAATCAGCGCCAACACGCCGGCCAGCAGCACCAGCGGCAGGAGTGCGTAGACAAGGGTCGAACGGCCGAATCGACGCACGTCTACGTCCTCGGTCGGTTTCGTCAGCATCGTTTCAGTCATCGTTCTGCCTCTAGGCGTTCGGCGTTCGGCATTCGGCGTTAGGCGTTAGGGGCTTTGTCGTCGTCTCTCCTAACGCCTAACGCCTACGCCCTAACGCCTCAGCGCACGTCGAACACGCTCATCCACCCGAGCTCGGCGAACTCGGAGACGTGGGCGTGGAACATGTAGAGCCCTGGCTCGTGGCCCCGGTAGCTGAGTTCGAGGATGCCGCGTTGGCCCTGCACCTGGGAGATGGTGTCGACCCGGCGCAGCGTCGGTTCGAGGGTCGTCCCCGTGTCGTAGTAATCGAAAAAGTTGGCGTGAAGATGGAGCGAATTGATCGGGTCGAACTCGACCAAGTTGAGGAGATAGATACGGACGGGACGCGTGCGATCGACCGGGATCGGGTGCTTCATGTAGTGGAAGGCGACGGTGTTGACGGCGTAGACCTCGTTTTCCGCGTCGAAGGTGGTATCGAAGGCGTTCATCACCATGACGAACTCCTGCCACTCCGCCGACTCGGGGTGGTCCGGGTGCCGCCGCCTCGCCGTCTCGCCGTGCTTGGCCGGGTCGGGATTGATGATGAACGCTCCGTAGAGCCCTTTGTGAATGTGCCGTTTCAAGGGTGTCGAGTGGCAGTGGTAGAGGTGGCAGCCGAACGGTTTGGCCTCGAACTCGTAGACGAAGACCTCCCCCGGCAAGATATTACCGCGGCCGATCCCCGTCACGCCGTCCATGAACGCGCTGTGAATGCCGTGGAAGTGCATCGTGTGCGGATGTGTCCCGTTGTTGACGAAGGTGATCCGCAGGCGGTCGCCTTCGTTGGCGCGAATCGTGGGGCCGGGCACCTGGCCGTTGTAGGTCCAGGCCGGGAAGAAGACGCCCGGCGCGATCTCGATCTCCTTGTCGATGGCGACGATGTCGTACTCGCGGACGACCGTGCCGTCGGCCATCGTCGTCGGCTCGCCGTAGTTGAAGGTGGTTAAGTAGACCGAGGGGTCGAACCCCATCCGCGTCACGTCGACGTCGCCGACCGGCAGGTTCAGGCTGCCGTGACCCTCGTGCTCGGCTCCTTGCTGGTGCGCGGATTCCTTTTGCCCTGGCACGCTGGACGGTCCGGCAGCCGTGCCGCCGTTTGGCAACAGCAACGGCACCGTCGCCGCGGCTCCCACCACCGCGCCGCCGGCCGCGCCGATGCGAACGAGGGACCGTCGATTGAGTCGCTGGGGTAGCATGGTCATCCAACTTCACGATTGGCGAATTGACTGATGGCCAAATCGTAATATTGTTTCTCCTTTTTGTCAAGATAGCCTTGGCTAAATCCCAGGTCCCGGGTCGAGGTCGAGCGAAAGTCATTGTGGGGTCATGGCGAGCTATTGAAGGCGGGGGATGCCGCGCGGCACGTGTCGATCAGAGCGCCTCGCCGGTTTCCGGGTCGTACTCGATCACCTCTTTGCCGTCGGCCTTGTTGGGGTCGAATTCGCCGAGGCCGGAAGGGGGATCGGTCGGGATCGTGATCGTGTCAGGGTTGCCGTCGCTGACGTAGAGCATGTAGGGCTCGTTCTCGAACGCGGGGAACCATGTGTCCAGACCGCCCCAATCGTCGAGCACATCCTGGTTGAATGCTTGGATGCGCGGCGTCCACATCGGGTCCCATTCGGTACTGACCGGCGAGACGGCCGGGTTGGAACCGACTTGCAACGACCCAAGCAGTTGCACCGTCCGCCCGTTGTACTCAAAACCGTTCCGCATCCATTCCCGCTGGTTCTCCCGCTCGTCGGCGAGCGGGTACATCCCATAGGGCACGACGAAGATATCGGCTGTGATCTCGGGCACGAACTCCTGCAGCGCGTCGATCGCGCCCCCGATCTCCGATGTGAACGTCTCGTCGTCGACGTCCTGAATACTCGCGTGATTCAGCGTGTGGTTGCCGACTTCGTAGCCGTTGTCAAGCAACCACTGCAGCTTCTGTTCGCAATAGGGAGTTTGGTCGCTCTCGGCTGTTGTTGCTGTCCTGTTGAAACACGCCTTCGGCAAAACGCCGAAGAAGCCACCGCGACCGAAGTCCGGGTGCTCGGCGAAAAAGGCCTCCAGCACGGCGACGGCGGAGTTCGGATCGATCTCGACCGATCCGTCGTCATTGATCAGGTAGCGAAACTGGTCAGCCGTTGAGTCGTCAAAGGTCAGCGCGACCGGGTGTTTGCCGGCCGGGGCGGCAATCTGGTTGAGGAAGATGTCGCGCAGCGGGACGACATAGAAGTTGTGCTCGTAGAGCCATTCGAGGTCGGCTCGAAAGTTGTCGTAGCTCCGCGTGAACTGCTCTTCGTTGTCGGGATTGGTCGTGAAGTTGTGATACTCGAGGATCGGGATCCACCCGAGTTCGTTCGGCTGCAACTCGACGCGTTGTTCAGGCGTCAGCGGACCGGACGGCGGATCGGAGGCAACGTCGGACAGGGGTGGAGCCTCCTCGGCGGGCGCCGTCTGGTCCGGGGCCGGCGCCGTGGCGTCGGGCTGCCGCGGGGATTGCGGCGTCGGCTCGACCGCGGCCATGCCCGGCGGGGTGCCGACTTTCCACTCGATCCGCGCGCCTTCGTCGTCGTCGCCACCGCAGGCGGCGAGCGTCAACGTCACCATCAGCACGGCGGCCAGCGCGGACAGACGGCTCGCCGAGCGCCGGGCACGTCGACGGGTCGGATCGAGCACCGGTTCGGGACCTCCAATACGCCGCGGGGGAGCACCAACACGTCCGCGCTCGGCACGCCGCCAGAGCGCGGCAAATCCGCGCGCCAGCACGACAATATCGCCGGACGCCCGGCAGGATAGCAGTCAGTTCCGCCCCCTGTCGAGGGGCACGGCGTCAATCCGCGGCCTGCAGGATGCACATGGTCAAGTGACCGGCGATGCGCCAAGCAGACCGCGCACCGCCGCCAAGTCCGCGACCTCATAATCGGGCGGCGTGGCCTCGGCCGGCCACGGGCGGCCGAGGCGATTGACCCAGATCGCGCGAATGTCGGCGGCGCGGGCGCCGGCCATGTCGTGGTCGGGGGAGTCGCCGACGAAGACGGCATCGCCCGGCTCAGCCTCTCCCAGCCGCAGGGCCTCGCGAAAGATGGCCGGGTCCGGTTTCCACGCGCCAAATTCCTCGGAGATGATGATGAAGTCGACGTGGGCTTCGACCCCGAGCAGCTCGATTTTCGCGCGCTGCACCTCGGTCGGCCCGTTCGTCACCATGCCGAGCCGGCGGCCCGGCAGCGCTTCCCGGACCGCTTGCAGCGTCTCGACCGCGTCCGCGAAGAGTTCGAGACCGTGGAACCGGTTGGCGCGATACCACTCCGCCGCGATTGCCGCTTCGTGATCGCCGCCGATACCGTGCCGCCCAAAGAGCTCGGCAAAATGCTCCGTCCCGTGCGGATGGATCGCCAGCGACTCCGCGATCAGTCGCTCGACGTCCACGACGCCGTCCGCCGAACGCCCCGCCATCGCCAGCGAAAAGGCGATCCGCAGCCGGAGCGCCCGCGCCCGCGCGTAGTCGCAGAGCGTGTCGTCCAGGTCGAAGAGCACGAGGCGTGGCGGCGGATCGATCGGCGTTCGGCGTTCCTTCGCGGGCTCAGGATCGTTCAATGTTCGGCGTGTCATAGACGCAGGCTACACGTCAGTGCCAGGAGCGGCAAGCTGCACCGTCATTCCTCGCCAAACTCGGAAAGATGGGTGGGATTACGCGACCAGTTCTCGCCCTGCCTCGACCGCCAGGTACTCGCCGGTGTCGATGATGTCGCGCAAATGTTGGGCGGCCTGCCAGATCTCGTGGTAGCTCGTATAGAGGGCGATCGGGGCAAGGCGGACGATGTCGGGCGGGCGGAAGTCGGGTACGACGCCGCGACGTTTCAATGCCCGGTTGATGCGCGCCCCGGCATCGTGCCCAACGGCGACGTGGCCGCCGCGCCGATCCGGCTCTCGCGGGGTGCCTACGCGATAGCTATACGGCGACGCGGTCAATCCTATCGCCTCGATCAGGTCGACCAGGTAGGCCGTCTGCTTGAGGGACTTTGCCCGCACGCGATCGATCCCCGCCTCCGCGAAGAGGCGCAGCGTCCCCAGCAGCGGTACGGTCGAGAGGATCGGCGGCGTGCTGATTTGCCAGGCTCCGGCTCCCGGCGCGCTTTCCCACTCGTGGCGCATGTCGAACTGGCGGTCCTTGTGGTAGCCCCACCAACCGGCGAGCCCCGGCGCGGACCCGAAGTGGCGCCGGTTGACGTAGAGTCCGCCGGTGCTCCCCGGCCCGGCATTGAGGTACTTGTAGGTACACCAGAAGGCGAAGTCGACACCCCACTCGTTGAAGCGGTGCGGAATCGCCCCGACCGAGTGGGCGCAGTCGAAGCCGATCGCAATCCCTCGCTCACGCGCCGCCGCCGTCAGCCGTTGCATGTCGAGCAATTGTCCGGAGCGGTAGAGGACGGAGGGCAGGAGCACGAGCGCGACCTCGTCTGTCATCGCGGCGATCAGGTCATCCTCGTCCAGCGTTCGCCCGTCACGGCTCGGAACGAGCACCAGATCATTCTCTGGGTCGCCGCCTTTCAACGCGATCTGACTGGCGAGGGCGTAGACGTCCGACGGGAAGTCGAGCGCGCCGGCGACGATCTTCCGCCGCTTCCCTTCGGGCCGGTAGAAGGTGGCAACCAGGGCATGCAGGTTCACCGTCGTCGTACCCGTGACGACGACTTCGTCCGGCTCGGCCCCGACCAGCGGCGCCGCCAGCCGCCCTAACTCCTCCCCAATCGAGAACCAATCCGGCTCCGCCCCCAGCCACCCGCCGACCGCCAACCGCTTCCACTCCTCCAGCGCGTGCAGCACCGCCGCTTCGGCATCCCGCGAGAGGAGCCCGAGGGAGTTGCCGTCCATGTAGATCGTGTTTGGAGGGAGGTAGAAGCGTTCGCGGAATGGTGCCAGCGGGTCGGTCGCGTCAAGGGCACGGGCATGGGTTTCGGTAGTGATGGTATCGCGATTCTGCATCCCAACTATCCCCGAAGTCACGGTTGTTCGGCAGTTCGTTTTGCGAGCATGGGGTCGATCGATCGCACGGGTACAAGCACCGAGCTAGAACGCACCAAATGCGGAAAGATGATCAGATTGCCGCCCATAAGAGTAGCGGAAGGCACGAGCATGCCCTCGACACGAAGGCCGACCGCTGCCGAGGCGAGGGTCCGCGGCGTCGAATTGTCAACGTCATCGAAAAGGTCTGCTAAGTCCAGCCCTAGCGCGGCAAGGTCGCGGCAATCGACGACGGCTTCCAGTTGGACCCAGAGTTCGGTGAAACGATAATGCCTCAGCGCGTCCGGGTCGACGTTTCGCTGCATCTCGCCGAGCGCCACCGCCAAGTCCAACGCGGTATACAGGGCAGGCCATGTTGGTTGAGCGGCGAATTCTTGAGGGGCGCGATGGAATCGCGCTGAACGCAGCAGCGAACCGGTGTGATCGAGCGCATCGTACGAGCGACGATGCCCACGCCAGACGGCCTGCTTAAGGGAGACAATGTCGCACGACTCAACCGCGCGCCGCGGGTTCCATTCCAGCGGAAGCGCCACCACCGAACGCTACCCGAACATGCCGTGATCGACGACAGTGAGGAGCCCTTCGATCCGGTCGAACTCGCCGTTGGCGATGACCTCGGCGGGCGTCATGCCTCCAAGATTGTGGGGCCGTGTTCGGAGCCAGGGGGCGACAGTCTCGGCCTTGAGCGTGTCGTGGAGATGGCGGTCGAGCGCGGCGAGCGCTTCCAGCCGTTGGCGCGCCGCACGCTCAGGCATCGCATCCTGGCGCCTCCACGACGCGACAGTACGGGGCGCAACGCCAAGTGCGGAGGCGATCTCCTCATCGGAGACGCCAAGACGTTGCTGAATCTGTTCGATTTGATCACCAACAGGACGGCTGGTTGCCTGGACCATGTGGCTCTCCTTAAGGAGGGCATCATTGCCCTTTGGCCGCATCCTACCACCGCGGCAAATGGGCAACAATGGTTGAGTCGTGCCCCCACATCGTTAAGGGTCACGGCAAAAAGTAAATCCACTCCTTCGTGCCAAATCGCTCCGTCACCAACCGTTCGGCTTCAGCGAGTTCATCCCCGGTGACGTCGCCGGCGGTGAGGCCGAAACGGTCGCGGAAGCTGCCGACGAGGAGGTCGATGATGACGTCGCGCGGCAGGTCGGTCTGCTGGCGGAGGGGGCCGACGCGCTTCTCGGCCGAAGTGATTCCCTTGTCGCTCAACTTCTCCTGGCCGATGCGCAACACCTGGAGCATGAGTGGGATGTTCATCTGGTAGGCCATTGTGGTGTGGTGCAGGATCGCGCCGCCGCGCCGCGCCTGCGCCGCCCCGCCGACCTTGCCCCCCGTCGAGGTGATGTCGTTGAGCGGTTCGTACCAGGCGTTCACGCCAAGATCGCGCAGCGCCCGCACCACCCAGGCGTCGAAGAAGGCGTAGGAGGCGGGGAAGCTCATTCCCCGCGCCATCTCCTCCGGCGCATAGATCGAGTAGGTGATCGCGCCCTCCGGCTCGATGAACATCGCGCCGCCGCCGCTGATCCGGCGCACGATCTCGATGCCGGACGCCCGCGCCGCTTCCTCGTTGACCTCGTTACGCACCGACTGGAACCGGCCGATCACAACGCAGGGGGCGCTCCACCCCCAAATCCGGATCGTCGGCGGGCGTTCGCCGCGCCCGACTCGCAGCGTCAGCACCTCGTCGAGCGCCATGTTCATGAGCGGCGGTCGGGCGACGCCGGGGATGAGCTGCCATTGAAGGCCCCGCCAGCGCGCCTCCAACTCGTCCGGGATCACCGTCGCGTCCGGCGGCATCTGCACCGTCATCTGATCAGTCATGTGATGCGCTCGTTTCCGCCTCCGCGGGACTCAGCGCCCGCCGCACCGCCACCCCCAGTGCCTCCGGCGAGGCGCCGAGCCACTCGGTCCCCGGCGGGATCGCCGCGCGCACCCGCCCGGCGATCTCGGCCTCCGCCAGATCGGCCGGCAATCCTTCCAGGGCGCCGGTGATGTCGGCGAGCGCCTCCTCGGGATAGAGAAAGAAGTCGCCGTGGACCGCCACGCCATGGAGACGACCGTCCGCGACCTCGAAGTCGACGGCGACGAGCTTGCCGCCGGGCGTTTTGTATGCACCGTGCATCGAAATTCTCCAAGGCGTTAGGCGTGAGGGACAACGTCTTCATTCTCCACCGACCGCACCGTCTAATCCTAATGCCTAATGCCTCACGTCTCACGTCTCAAGTACCGCTCGCGCCGCCGCCTCGCCGCTCAGCATCGCGCCGTTCTTGCTGGCGTCGACGGTGTATTCACCGGCTAGATAGAGGCCGGTCGCACCTGTCCTGTTCCCTGGCAGACGGCCGAAGATTCCCGGCGGCTGGGCGAAGAGCGAGAACGGGATGCGGACCACGGCAAGCGACGCCCAGTCGCTCGGATCGTGGCCGAGCATCAGCGCCGCCTCCTCGCGAGCGATCTGGGACAGCTTCTCGTCGTCCGGTTCGGCCAACGGCCCTTCGCCGAGCATGACCGTGGCCAACAGATGCCGGCCGGCCGGGGCGTAGGACGGCACGACGGTCGAAAGCGCCGCGAGATTGGCGACGGCAAGCGTACCCGTGCCGTCGAGCACGAGTCGCCGTCCAATACCGGGATCGCGCGTGCCTGTCAGGTAGACGGTGACGCAACCTACACCCGCCTCGGGAATCGCGGTGATGCCGGTCAGGTCGCGGGCGGCAAGCGCATCGGTGGCGACGACAACGGCCGAGGCGGGCATCGTCTCTCCGGCGACGCGGACGCCGGTGACATGGTTTCGCTCAGTCACGATCTGCTCGACCGGCTGGTTCAGCCGCACGACACCAGACGGCAAACGCCCCGCCAGTGCCTCCGGCACCGCCTGCATGCCGCCGGACGGCAACACGGCTCGGCCCGGGAGGAACATCTTGAGCGTAAACAGCATCGGCCCCGTGCTAAAGGCAAGCGACGGGTCAAGCGCAATGCCGCCCCAGAACGGACGCGCGAAGCGATCGACGAAGCGCGCGCTCAGTCCCGCCGCCTCCAGCGCAACGCACGCCGGCAGATCGTTCGCGGGCGCACCGGCGGCCTCCGCCGCACTTGGCCACCGCGCCAGGCGCAGCTTGTCGGAGAGGGGAATAACCGACGTCGTCAGGTCGCGCACGAGAGCGGCCGGGTGGCGGAACGGATCGGCTAGGGCACCAGCCGCCGCCCCGTCCAAATGTGCGCTCCGGCGTCGAACGCCCCCGGGCGCAACGTGTCCACGTGAAGTTGGCGCCGGAGCGCTGGATATGCGTCGAGCACCACCTGATAGCCACGGTCAAGGAGGTATCCGTCCGGGTGCAGATCGGTCCGCACCCGGCCCCCAACCGCATCCTCCGCTTCCAGCACCACGACCTCGCGACCGGCGCGGGTCAACTCGACGGCGCAGGTTAGTCCGGCCATCCCGGCTCCGACCACGACCACCGGTCCGCCCGTTTGCTGCCCCGCCGCCATCCATCACCCCCAGCATTCAGCACTCAGCACTCGGACGAACTGTACTGAATGCCACGCCACCGTAACCATTGGCGCGGAAGATGCGTTACTAGAGATGGAACGCTCGTCTGGCGGCCCCGGCGGATGCCTGACAGCCACAGGCCATCACAAACGCCGGGCGGAGGGCTTGCAGGATTAGAACTTCTGTGCTAATCTAGAGGTAGCCCAACTGCTCGCGCCACGCGGCCCCCACCCGCGGCGCGGGCGACCCGGCCGGACCCCCGTTCCACTCCCCTCTCCCCCCTCCTCAGCGAGCCGCCGGTTCCTACACCGGCGGCTCTCCTCTTTGTGCGGAGGATGCAGCAGAAATCAGGCGATCGTAGGGGCGAAGTCGGCTGGCTATCCAACGTAGCACGGGTTTGCTAAGCTGGACCGTGGAGGACACATTCATGCAAATTGTGCTCGATCCAAAAACCGAGGCGCTGATCCGCGCAAAGGTCGAGATGGGCCTTTACGCCGACGCCGATGAAGCCCTCCGTGAGGCTGTGCGCTTGCTGGATGAGCGGGATCGCCTACGGCATCTCCGCGCACTGCTAGCAGTCGGCGTGGAACAGGCTGATCGTGGGGAGTTGATCGACTTCACGCCCGAGGTGTTGGACGAGATCAGCCGAGAGGCTGACGAATTGTATCGGCGGGGCGTACAGCCCGATCCCGAGACGAGTATTTTCTCGGGGGTCACAGCCAGCAGGTAGAGCACCACGTTATCTATTACCGAATCGAAGAAACCGCGATCGTCGTCATCCGCATCTTGCATGCTCGGCAGGACGCCACCGGCCAACTTGTCGAGCAGCCGGACCAGAATCCCTAGCCCCGAATCAGCGCCACGTGGTCTTCGTCGAATTCGACGTGGGATTCGACCTCGTCGGCGACGCTGACGTGGTCGCGGGTATCATGGGTGGCGGTCTTTTCCCAGTCCTTAATGGTGAGATTCATAAGTAAGGAGACCAACTCGCCGCGCCCGGTATCAAACGCGGCAAGGAGGGCGTCGGCGTCGGATGGTGGTTCGCCCGGTTCCGGCGTTTCCGGCAACGCCTTGAGGTGCGGGAAGGGCTGCCGCACCATCCGCTGCACCCGCTCCAGGACCAGCGCATCCCGGTCTCGCAACTCCGCGATCAAGCGCAGCGTCTCCGGGGCCGCGCCGCCCGCGATCACCTCGCGGACCGCCTTCGGCGTCCCCAGCAGCTCGTCGATCAAGTCCTGGTAGCTATCGAGCATGTGTCGATCCCTGGTTAGGCGTTAGGGCTGAGGCGTTCGGCGTTAGAGAAGACGACGACGTGCCCCTAACGCCTAACGCCTTATGCCTAACGCCTTATGCCTTATGCGGCCGTCGCGCCGTGCAGTGTGACTTCCCAGACGAAGCCGAAGGGGTCGCGGAACATGAAGGCAGTTTCGGCGGTGGCGAGCATTTCGAAGGAGCGGACGAGCACCTGGCCCTTGAGCTCCGTGAAGGCGGTGGCGTCGAGCCGGATCGAGATGTGGTCGAGCAGGCTCCGCTCCAACCGCGCCCCGCGGCCAAGCCAGTGCAGCGCAAGGGTGAGCGGGCCGTTGCGGAGGTAGCTGACATCCGCCTCGGTCCCGGTCCGCACCGCCTCATCCCACGCATAGGACCCATCGAGTGCTTGCAGCAGACCGTTCGGTCCGCTACGGGCGCGACCAAGCAGGTCCATCGCCAGGAAGTCGGTATAGAAGCGCTCGGCCTTGGCCAAGTCCTGGACGCGCAAGGCGATGTGGTTGAGCTCCCGCACGCGCATCGGCCGCTCTGCCGCCGGCGCTTCCAGCGTTGGCGTGACGACCAGCGCGCGGGCTCCGCCCGGCTGGGTGCTTGCTTCCTCGCGGGAGCCGGCGACGGTTTCGAGGGTGTCGTGCTCGCCGATCTTGGGGATGGTCCGCTCGACCCAGGGCTGGTCGCGGCGAATCGCCCCGACCATCGCGCCCCGATCGTGCTCCTCGAGTGAGACGCGCTCGCCGCTGTGGAGGACGATCCGGACGTCCGGGCGGGACCCACCCAGGTCGTCGAACCAGCGGTAGAGGGTGTCGACGACCCGTAGCGAGTGGGCGGCCACCGTCAAGTCGGCGTACAGCTCGTCGTAGATTCGCCCGTGCGGGCGCACGACGACGACCTGCGCGTCGCCCGCCTCGCCGACGGCGATGTTGGCCTGGTCCGCCAGCGACTCCGGTACTTCCACCAGGAACCGGTAGGCCATCCGCCCCTCACCCCTTTCCCATCACTCGTTCACGCGACTCAGCACGCGACTCGCGCCTGCCCGGTACACACGGCGGAGATTGTACCGTACCGGACCGGCCCGCCATGACGCCGCTCGCCGCTCATCGAAGGATGCGATTCAAGCTGGTCGCCATGGACGGCCTCCGTGTGACGCGGGTCCGGTTGCGACCGGAGGGGTCGCACGGCGATTCCCCCAACGAACCCCACGAGCCGGCATAGACCGTCGTAAAACGAGCGCTGGTGGACATCGCGCCGGAGCGGATGGTAGCCTGCCGCGATCCAGACAGCTCGGGTGCGCGGTTGGCCCGGATGGTCGTGGCCGAGGCCGAGCCTGGATCGTGTCCCGCGTGGAACCGGATGATTTCCGCGCCGGCGTTGCAGCGCCGACGCGGAATGGGCAACCCCGAACCGGTCGTCGGGTCGGAAAGGAGCAAAACACATCACAGCGCGTCCCGATACCCGCGGGACGGCCGAGCGGGGGCTCGGATTGGCGTCAAGAGAGGGAAGAGACTTCATGACGAGGGAATCGCCGCGCGTCGCGCGGTCGCGCGGGCTGTTGGTGGCCCGCCTCATCGTGCTTCTGGCGGCATTCGGCCTGGCGCTGGCCGCCACCACGCCGGCATTCGCCCAAACTGAGGAACGCAACGCCGACGGCGCGGCCGTCCAGGAGACCCAGGCGATTCCGCCGGGGCAGCAGATCGCCAACGTCGCGATGGCCTACCTCGGCTACCCGTACGTTTGGGCGGGCAACACCCCGGCCGGCTTCGACTGCTCCGGCTTCACCCAGTACGTCGTCCTGACCACGATCGGGATCGATGTCGGGCACGCGGTCGAGGGGCAACCCGCCGCGGGCGCCTGGATCGACTATGGCGCCTGGCTCCCCGGCGACCTCATCTTCTTCCAGAACACCTACCGCGCCGGCATCTCCCACGTCGGGATCTACATCGGCGACGGCCTCTTCATCCACGCCGAGAACGAAGGCACCGGCGTCGTCATCAGCAGCCTCTACGACGGCTACTACGGTCCCCGCTATTGGGGCGCGGTGCGTGTCGCGTAGGCGTTAGGCGTTAGGGGCTACGTCGTCGTTCTCCCTAACGCCTAACGCCTACTCCGTCCATTCGCATGCATTCGGCAGCGTGGCGAACGCCTCGCCTTGGTCGCCGGCGCCGTTGAGGACGGAGGCGACGGTTTGCTGGATCCAGGCCGGGTCGGGAATCGGGTAGCCCGGAGGCACCCAGCCGGCGGTGTAGTCGGGTGGAACGAAGCCGAGGACGACGATTTCGGCAAAGTCAACCTTGTCGAGCAGGGCGATCAGCTCCGGCAGCTCGTCGCGGGGCACGTCGGTCAGGATGCTGTCGGTGAGCTCGTCGAGCAGATCTGGATAGGCGCGCAGCAGGGTCGAGACGTCCGCCTCGCGCGCCAGCGCACCGAGCAGGCAGCGTTGGCGGGCCATCCGGTCGTAGTCGGAGCCGCCCTCGCGCGAACGGGCGTAGGCGAGCGCCTGGTGGCCGTCGAGGTGCTGGCGCCCGGCCGGGATGTCGTATTGCTGCCAGGCCTCGCCTTCCCGCGCCGGTGAGAGGAAGATCGTCACCGGTGCCAGCACGTCGAGGTCGATCCCGCCGAGGGCATCGACCACGTCGACAAACCCCGGTAGGTCGACCAGCGCGAAGTAGTCGATCGGCAGCCCGAGCAGATGGCCGATGGCGCCCTTCAACGCTAGCGCGCCGGGGTGGTCGTCGGCCGGGAAGCGCCCGGGGTTGGCCTCGGCGTAGGCGTAGAGCTCGTTCAGCAGCGACGGCCAGCAGGCGCACTCGAAGGGGTGCGCGAGGTCCGGCGGCAGCGGCGTCATTGCCAGGTTGCGCGGCACGCCGAAGATGGCCGACTGCCCGGTGTTGCGGTCGACGGTGACGACGATCATCGAGTCGGTGCGGAGGCCGGATCGCTCCGGGCCGGCGTCGCCACCGAGCAGGAGGATGGTGACCCGATCGTCGTTTCCGGCTTCGCGCGGTTGGATCGGTTGCGCGTGCGCCGGCATCACGCTCACCGCAAGGAGGGCGACGACGGCAAGGGCGAACCAAAGCCGCGAATGGGCGTGTCTCTGCATTGTGGTTTCTCCTTCCGCGGAGCAATCAGGGAGTAGAAGGGGTTGGAGTGGGATTGAGCACGACCGGCAGCGTCGTCGTTACCTCGCCACGCGGCTCAACGCGATCGCCCACGCCGGGTGTGCCATCGTCCGAGGGAAAGACCTTGACAATCGCATCGAGAGTCAACACGTCGTAATAGCCAAGGGCGGCGTGCGGGGCTGCCGTCAACAGCAACAACAGCGCCAGGGCAATCGTTTGCACCACCCGCCGCGTCCGCCGGCCGCGATAGGCATCCAGTACCGCGAAGACGCGAAAGGCGAGCACCACCAGGTCGGCAACGAGGAGGGCGACAAGGACCTCGGGCCGTACCAACCAGGCGAGCACCTGGAACGGGTCGAGCCGCCAGAGGATCAGCGCCGCGCAGGCCAGAAGCAGCGTGGGCACCAGCATGACGACCCCGCGCCGCCGGCGCCCCAGATAGATCTGCCCCGCGCCGGGCGCCACCGCCGAGAGCGCGGCGGCCAGGAGCGGCGAACGTCCGGCATGCGGTTGGCTGGATGGAATGGTGCGATTCCCGGTGAGCACGTCCTCACCTCCGCTGGGGTCGGCGTCGGCCCGCTGCTTAAGGAACGCCGGACGGCGGAGGTCGGTTTCACGGGGAGCGGCCGCTCCTAGCCCCTCGCTCCTACCGGCTGGTACGGGCAGTGGCTGCCGAACTCCATATAGCGCGGCGGTTCGGCGGCGCTGTACTCGCGAACGAGCAGCGACAGGCGCGCGACGAGGAGATTGAAGAGGCGCTCCCCCTTTTCCGCCGAGGCGACGAAGGGATCGCCCATGACGCCGTGCTCCATCTCGCGCCGCCGTTCGGGGAAGACGGCGAACCTGCCGACCTCTTTGCCGAACTTCAGTCGCCACTCGTCTCTTTTGGCGAGGGTCATGTCCACCAGATGCGGGCGGAGGTGGAGTTGGAGGCTGGTTTCCCACTCGCCGCCGTGGCCGATGCTTCCTTCGTCCACCTCGCTCCAGGCGCGTAGTTCCTCGGCGACCATCGTCCAATAGGAGAAGCCGACGGCCCAGACGTCCTCCTCCGCCAGCTTGACCGAGACGCAGCGCACCGGTGCGTCGTTGCCGCCGTGGCCGTTGACCATAACGATGCGGTGGAAGCCGTTCGCCCAGATGCTACGCACCACGTCGCAGAGCATCTCGATGAAGATCTCGAGCCGCAGCGTGATCGTCCCGATCTCGCCCATGTTGTAGTGGGTGAAGCCGTAGGTCACCGGCGGGGCGACGATCACCGGCACGTCGTCGACGATCTCAGCCGTCCGCGTCGCGATGTGGAACGGCCCGCTGATGTCGACGTCGAGCGGGCAGTGCGGCCCGTGCTGCTCGACCGACCCGACCGGGACGATCACCACCGGCCGCCTGTCGACCATCGCCGTCAGCTCGTGCCGGAGAAACTCCTGCCAATGCACCTTCTTCCCGCTCGCCGGTTGCAGCAACATGTCCGTTCCTCCAATCGTGATGCTGGGGAGACCCCCAAGCCGCCGCGACATCGTCTCCGCCCATCGTGCAACAGGCAAGCCGATCGCGATTCTGCCCGGCCGATGTGGTACAACCTAGCGGGTCTCTGGGGCTATGTGGCATTCCTCGCCGACGTGTACCTACCACCCCGGATCACCATGACCAGCATGCCCGTTTCACGGCGCGTCGGTTTGGCGCGACCGCGCATGAGGAGTTGACACGTTTTGGGCGGAATCATCGACGCGCTCGCGAGTTGGGCCACGGACGTCATCGAATCGCTGGGCTATACCGGTGTGGCGCTACTCGTCATCCTCGAAAACGTCTTCCCCCCCATCCCCTCGGAGGCGATCCTGCCCCTGGCCGGTTTTCTGGCCGGCCAAGGCCGGATGTGGCTGCCCGCGGTGATCCTAGCGGCGACGATTGGCGCGGTCATCGGCGCGCTGATCCTCTACGCCGCCGGCGCCTGGTTCGGGGACGAACGCGTGCGCTGGTTGATCCGACGGTATGGCAAGTGGTTCGCGATCAACGAGCGCGATTTGGACAAGGCGAACGGCTGGTTTGATCGGCACGGCGGCACGGCGGTGATGATCTGCCGGTTGGTGCCGATCGTGCGCAGCATTGTCTCGATCCCGGCCGGTCTGCGCCGCATGAACGTGATGCAGTTCATCCTCTACACCGCCATCGGCAGCGGGGTCTGGAATACGATCCTGATCATGGCCGGATGGTGGCTGGGCGACAACTGGGAAGAGGTCGGCGGCTACGTCGACTACCTCGAATACCCGGTCATTCTCGCCATCCTCGCCGGCGTTGCCTGGTTCATCTGGAAACGCAAGCTCTCCAAACTCCGCAAGGCCACCGCGTAGCGCCACCCCGTCATGCCGGTCGCCATACCCCGTCATGCCGATCGCGGAGAGGCATCTCGCCTCGCTGACCATGCCGGAGCGATTCCTCACGGCGGCTCGGAATGACGGAGTTGTGATCGAACCCTATCTCATGGACCATCGCCGCCGGGGCTCATCTCGACGCCCAACGTCGTCGAATACTTGGTCGGATAGCTCGACGGCGGAATGTTGAGCTGAATCACGATCACGAGGCTGCCTTCGCCCGCCGCTGGGTCCGGACCCGAGATAAAGATCGTCCGAGGCGTGTCCAGCGACATTGGTGGAGTCAGTGCATCATCCCCGACTTGGATGATGGAGAGTTGTTCGGCCGAGATGACGTATGTACCGTTGCCATCCAGCCGGTCCACGTTGGAGGTTAGGTCGGTCGCACGCACGGCGATCGTGTATGCCGGTCGATTCCCATCAGCCCTGGTGTCGGTCCAGGCGAGCTTGACGGTGGCGGTCGCGGTATCTCCCGTCGTCGCGGTGACCGAAACGATCGTGCCGCCGGTTGAATTGACGAAGGCATAGCCGCCATCAAGCGCCGCGAACTCGACAACGAACGATCCCGCATTCTGCGTCGTCACGGTAACACCGGTCTCGGCCGTCGTCTGAGCCCCCGTCGGCCGCGCCGCCCCCAGGGCGATCAAGACCGCCACGGAAAGTCCTACCAGTCGAGTTCCGCGCGTCATCCGTTCTCTCCGCCCCCGCTCCGCGCAAACCTGCGACATGCCCTCCGAAGCGACGCTATGGGATATCAAGTTCGTCAAGCTCGATCGTTGCCAGCACTTGAGCAATTCCTGTCCCTGGGTCGACGGCCTCCACACTCAACGTGAACGCCCACGTTCCGGAACTCCAGCCCGTGATGGGGACGTACCGCTCCTGGATCGGCGTCTGCCCGGTGGCAACCGTCAGCGATGTCGCCAGCGGGAAGTCCTCGACCAATTCGCCGTCCTTGGTCACGCGCAGCGTCACCTGCACGTTCGTCAACGGCTCACCCGCGTTGTCGATCGTGGCGGCGACGTCGAGAAACTGCACGTCGTCCGCGGTTGGACGTGGCGTCCCCGACGCCTGGCCAATTTGCACCGACGGCGGTGGTACCGGTGTTGCCGGTGGGGTCGCCGTCACTGTCGCGTCCCTCGTTGCGGCCGCATCCGTCTCCGAATCGGTCAAATCGACCGCGATCTGGTACTCGCCCTCGGGCAAAGCCGGGAGTCCCGCCACCAGCGACGTCGAATCTCTGGCAAAGACGGATCCCATGCTCACCGGAGCACGGTAGAGCGTATTGCCATCCTCATCCGAGACGGTGACCATGCCAGCCGGCCGAATGCGGACGTTACCGGTGTTGACGATCTGAATGTGAAGTTGGGAATAGTCGGCCGCCGACTCCAGCGTGATCTCGCCGACCTCAAAGGCCGGTTCCACGGGACCCGGCACGGTGATAAAGACCGGCATCGGGAAGCGCACGATCTGATTGAAGACGTCGCTGCCTTCAACTGGGCGGGGATCTGCGTTCTCGAACGCAATGGCCGTCAAATATTGGCCAGGAGGCGTCTCCTCGGGCACGGTCACGGTGAAAGGTCGCTCGATGCCGGTGCCCGGCTCAATGGTGTACACCTGCTCCCAGTAGTCGAGCCAGCGCGTTGGCCCCGACGGCGGAGTGCCAGCCGCGGCGGCTTCGAAACCACCGTTCACCGCGCTAAACGCGTTGATTGCGTAGGTGCGCCCCTCGAAAACGACGGAACCGGTATTGGCGAGCACGACCGTGAGTTCCGCCGTTTCGCCGGCCTCAATGACTGGCTCGAAGTGGTCGCCGAGTCGGCCACCCTTGGGAAAAATCTCATAGGCCACCGCGACCATTGGTGGCGATTCTGCCGACGGCGTACCCGTATGCTGAGAAGCCGTACCCTGAACAGCAAAACCGGACGACAGGCTCACGAGCAGGATCGCCTTCACCAGTCGAGGAATCATCACGTTTCGCACTTCTCCACTCTCCAACGGTGCGCACCGCCGCGACACGTATCGAGTGCCCGCGTCAGCCAGCGAAAGTGGACCGGCCGACAGCGGCCGGTCCATACGATCGCGGTCATGCGCCCCAAGGCGGTGGCGCTAGATAGTGTTATCGACCACATCGAGGTACAGCGTCGACACGTATGTATCCGCCGGTTGGGCCGCCGGGATCGTCAATTGGACGAGAATTCGCTGCGTCGTGCCCCAAGCGAGGAAGTGACCAGCTGTGCCGGGTCCTTCCTTGCCGCAAGCGACGACTCGTTGCTCGTCCAGCGAGTTCTCCCCAGCAAGCAGGACGGTCCAATCATGGTATGCAGCGTCGCCTGGACCAGGATGCCAACCGGGACCGAAGTTTGTGCCGCTCGGTAGACACCCAGGCAGGTTGTAATCCCCATGTCCAGTCGCGCCGATATCGCCAATCCGATCCCCATCCGGATTGGCGTCTGGATGAGCGCCTGACCAACGACCCTGCACCGGGTTGTGGTTCTCCAGGATCACCAGATTGCTGGCAGGAATGGTGTAGGCGCCACCAAAGATTGGCACCGTGAGCTCCTGCGACTCGAAGTCGTCGGCCTCCAACCTCGTGAAGAAGCTGAGAGTGCGGTAGCTCTTGGTGTCCACGTAGTCGATGCGGATGTTGCCAGACGTGGTTGTTTCTCCGGAGACCGCCGACGTATTGCGAGCAGGAAGCGATACATCCGAGCGGATGCTGACCGCGAACTGGCCGGTTTCATTCAGTGTGACGCTAACGTTCGCGGTGTCGATGAGAACGTCCTGCGCCGTCGCGGGGCCGACGGTAGTCACCGCCAGTCCGAGCGCAGCAACGAGGCCAAGAGCCTTGTACCTGAAATTCATGGTGCTTCGTTCACCTTTCCTCATCGAGCACTCGCACTCTGCCCGCGATTGAGCGTGGATTCCTTTGCCGCGCATGCACTGGCGGGCGGGATGTGAGATGCTCGTCGTGCGCCGGGGCTTCCTGGCTTTGATAGGGCGGAGAGTCCCGGCGCCCTATCTGGTGATCCTCGCCCGAGGGTCACCAGACCCACACGTTCGTTTCCCCAAGACCGTGTTGCGTCTTCCCTGGCATCCGCTCCTTTCCGCGTATTGGCATCGCGAGCTGGTGGATTACGAGTCGGAACTCGCGTCCGCCAGCGTCGCCGTCAACGTCGAGTTGAACGTGGTTGCACGCGGCTGATCCGGTAGGACCAGCGAGACGCCGAGGGTGAAGGTGGTGGCCGGCGCGGAAGCCGCGCCGGCGCGGAGCACGGCGATCTCGCAGCCGCCCTCCAACGGGCAGCCGCCTTCGGCCAGCGCATCGTCGTTGATGGAGACAAGGTGGAGGGTGCTGGCGGCGATCGTCGAGCCATCGTCGCCGCCCAGCGTCGTTGTATCGAGGCGCACTGTCCATTCGCCACACGCCTGGTCGAGCCCGCTGACCGTGACGTCGATCGTTTGCGGCGTGGGCGGTGCGAGCACACCGGTGGCGTCCACCCGCACCTCGCCGAAGTCGAGCGCGCCACCGAAGGCAATCGACGGTTCGGGGATCGGCGCCAGTTCCGGGCGCAGCGTATACGGTTCCGGCGCGATACCGGCGTCCGCGATCGTCGCGGCGTCCAGGCCCGGCAGCAAGGCCGCGACCGCGACCTCCACCGCCAGCGGCCGCGCCTCCGTGCCGCAGATGACGCGGTGGGCGCGCACGCCGAAGGTCAGCGTGGCCGTGGTTTCGAAGGCGTCCAGGGCGTCGGTCGATGCGCCCGCGCCGATCCCGCCGCGATGGGCAAACTCGGCGATCGCGCTCCCGGCGACGGTCCAATTGGGCGGCATATTTGGATCGACCGCGGGCGGCAGGAGCTGCACCGACCAGCCGCCGTCGACCCCGGCCGCGACCGTCCAATCGAGTTGCACCGCCGCCGGCGCGAGGTGGGCGCCGCTGAGATGCACGTCGGCCGCGCAGTCGTAGTCGAGGAAGCCGCCGTGCGCCACGATTGCCGGTTGCCCATCGGCCAGCAGGCAGCGCGGCTGCCCGGCAAGGGCGTATGTCAGCGACGGCGCGATGGTCTCCTCGACCAGCATCGTTTCGTCGGCAGGGGCAGCGGTCATCTCATCGGAGGGCGGCACGTCATCCAGCGTGCCCTCGCCCGGTGACGGTGACAGGTCCGTCACCGGTGGCGGGTCGATGAGCGCCTCGGTTGGCTCGTCGGGTTGCTCGTTCACCGCGGGCGGCGGTTGCTCGCCCTCGGTCGCGGCGTCGCCGGTTGTCAGTGGCTCCGCTACGGTTGGCGTCGCCGCGTCCTCCTGGGCAAATGCGTGTGGGAAGGTTGAATGAGCAGGACCGAATGCTCCCCCGACCAGCGCCAATGCGACCAGGACCACGATAACTTGGCGCATGCGAGGATACACCGCTCGTTCTTTATTGTCGTGCGTACTGTTCACGCGGTCAACGTCTCCCGAACACAGGCGAGCGGCGACGAACCGCGGAATGCGTCGCGCCAGCGCCGGTGCCAGAGCGATTGCCGCCTTTGATGCCGCTGTTCTCTTTGTTCCGCCATCCCGCCACGAAATCGGACAGAACACCGTCCTGCCGCGACTTTACCGGGATGTGGACGCATCGATTATGAGATGCCTAGCATGATAGTACGTGGTCCGACATCAGAATGCAAGCCAATAGTCCTAGGAAAAACCAACGAACTCGTTTCAGCTTGCTGGCCCCATCGCTCGGCGATGCTTCCGCGCGCGGACAACTCCACTCCACGGCCGGCGCCCAAGCGTCCGCGATCGCTGCCGACCACTTTCGCCGTCGTCCCGAACCGGCTAGATTTCCCTGGACGGATCGAAGGCCAAGGACCGGGAAAGGGAGCGCGCATTGATGGCTCAAACGGTGATGACGTCCGAGGTCGTGGGCGCGACGGTCGACGAGACGGGGATACTCGCCGGCCGAGTGCTGGTCAGTCCGCGTGCGCACGCCCGCATCGCCCGGATCGACGCCCGCCGCGCGAAGGCGCTCCCCGGCGTCGTCGCCGTGCTCATTTCGGACGATGTCCTCGACACCGATCCGTACCACGGCCTCTTCATCGAGGACCGACCGTTGATGGCCATCGACCGCGTCCGGTTCGCCGGGGAGCCGGTCGCGGCGGTCGCCGCCGAGGACCCCGTCATCGCCGCCCACGCGCTGACCCTGATCGACGTCACCTACGAGAACCGCCCGGCCGTTTCCACCCTCGACGTGGCGCTAGCGGACGACGCACCGCGGCTCCACGTCACCGAACTCCTCCAGGCCGGCATCCTCCACGGCCCCATGGAGTGGACTAGTCACCCCGGCAACGTCTGCTGGCGCCAGTCGGCGGCGTCAGGCGACGTCGCGGCGACGTTCGCCGGAGCGGACCTGATCGTCGATGGGAATTACCAGATCGCCCGCGGCGGGCCGTCGCCTGTCGCGTCGCCGCCAATTGCCGCCCACTGGGCCGATGACGCCCTGACGGTCTGGACCGTAGCCGCTGAACCATTCCTCTTGCGGGCGAAGCTGGCGCGGATCTTTGGCCTGACCTTGGAACAGGTGCGGACAGCCGCGACGCCTGGGCGCGAACCCGGCATCAACGACGATGGCTTGACAGTCGCGCCGCTCGCCGCCGCGCTCGCCCGCAAGGCGAAGCGGCCGGTGCGGCTGGAAGCGACCCGCGACGACGGGCCACGAAGCGGCGCCTGGCCCGGTGCGTGGGTCTGGATGCGGACGGCGGCAACGGCGGGCGGTCGCCTCCTGGCCCGTGAGGTCCGACTCGACCTGGATGTTGGCGCCTTCGCCGGCGACCACCCGCTCCGGATCGAATCGGAGCCCGTGCTTGGTCCGTACCGCTGGCAGGCCGTCTCATTCGACGCGCGGAGTGTGTACACCAACACGCCGCCCAGGACGGCAACGTCACCCCTCCTGGCGGCGATCGGCGAGATGCAGGTGGACGAGATCGCCCGCCGCCTCGGGCGCGATGCCCTCGACATTCGCGCTCAGAATCTCCTTGGCGCCATCAATTCGTCGCCCACGGCGACGTCGGTGAGGCGATCGTGACGACGCGGACCGATCCCCAAGTGGCATCTGTACCCGTCGTCGAGGCGCGGGAGATTACCAAACGCTTCGGCTCGGTCGTGGCCAATGACCGAGTTTCCCTGACGTTATGGGCGGGCGAGATCCACGCCGTCCTCGGCGAGAACGGCGCCGGCAAGACGACGCTCCTCAACATCTGCTCAGGGGTCTATCAGCCGGACGCGGGCCAGATCCTGATCGATGGCCGCCCCGCCACACTCCACTCCCCGGCCGACGCCCTGCGGCAGGGGATTGGCGCCGTCCATCAGCACTTCGCCCTGGTGCTGAACCTCAGCGTGCTCGAAAACGTCGTCCTGGGCGCGACGGATCGATTCCGGCTCAACCTGGCCCAAGCCGAACGCCGCGTGGCCGAGCTTTGCGATGACGTCGGCCTCTCCGCCTCGCCGCGGACCGAGGTGCAACGCCTCGCGCTCGGTCAGCGTCAGCGGGTGGAGATCGTCAAGACACTCTTTCGCGGCTCGCGCGTCCTCTTACTCGACGAGCCGACCTCCGTCCTCACCCCCGGCGAGGTCGACGGGCTCTTTGCGATCCTGCGCCGTTTGCGGGCCGAGGGCGTCGCCATCGCCCTGATTACGCACAAGCTGGACGAAGCCCTCGCGGTCAGCGACCGGATCACCGTTCTCCGCCAGGGGCGCGTCGCCGGCAGAATTGAGGGCGGCGAGGCGGCAAGGCGGCAAGGCGGCAATGACGAAACTCGGCGGCGGATCGTCGAGTTGATGTTCGGTGGGTTGCCGCCGCGGGAGGCTCAGCCGGCGCCGCATGTCATCGGACCGCCGCTGCTGACGCTCCATCAGGTTTCAGCGGTTGACGACCGGGGAGCGCCCGCGATCCGCGATTGCTCGCTCGACCTGCACGCCGGGGAGATCGTCGGCGTCGCCGGGGTCGACGGCAACGGCCAAACGGCACTGGCGGAAGTGATCGCTGGCCAGCGCCGCGCGACCGCGGGTCGCCTGGTCCGCGACGGGCAAGAGGTCACCAACCGAGGGGTGGCGGCGATGCGGGAAGCCGGCATCGGCTACGTCACCGACGACCGGCTCGGCGAAGGGATCGTGGCGCGGGCGTCGGTGGCCGACAACGCCCTCCTCAAGGCGATTGGGCGGCGCCCTTTCTCGCACTGGTTCTGGT
>JBOGUF010000187.1:0-26457 GCA_050696075.1 Thermomicrobiales bacterium | reverse complement strand
CTCCTCGTCCGCGCCGGCACTCGACTTGAGATGGTTGGCGGCGCCCCCACGCGAACGCCGTCACTCGTGATGCACGCCGGAAGCGGAGTGAAGCGATGAGGGACGTCGGCGCCTACCTCCACCGCATCGGTTTCGAAGCGCCGGCCGAACCGACGTTGGCGACGCTGGCCGGCATCGTGCGGGCGCATCTGCTGGCGGCGCCGTTCGAGAACCTCGATATCATCCCGCTCGGACGACCAATTCGGTTGGAGCCAGACGCGCTCTTCGACAAGATCGTGCAGCGGCGTCGCGGCGGGTTTTGCTACGAGCTGAACGGATTGCTCGGGTTCATGCTCGAAACGATCGGGTTCCGCGTGACGCGCGTTTCCGCTCAGTGGCCGCGGGAGGACGGCACGCTCAGTCCGGTTTTCGATCATATCGTGCTGCTGGTGGAGTCCGCCGACTCGCCGGATCGGTGGCTGGTCGACGTCGGGGCTGGGCGCAGCTCGCTCGCGTTTCCGTTGCGCTTTGTCGCCGAGAAGGAGCATGATCTGCCAGACGGGGGCAGCTTTCGCTTCGATCAGGACGGAGAAATGCAACGACTTTGGCGGCGCGATGGGGACGAGGATTGGCAGCACGTTTATAGCTTCACGCTCACCCCGCGCCGCCTCGACGACTTTGCCGTGCGTTGCGTTGAGCTACAGACGCTGTCCGACTCCCACTTCACCCAGGGGGCACTCTGCTCCTTGGCCCGACCGGATGGGCGGATCACGCTCAGCCGCGACCGGCTGATTGTGACGGTCGATGGAACGCAAGAAGACATCCCCCTCGACGGTGCAGAAGAGACACGCGCCGCGCTCTGGGACCATTTCGGAATCGATCTAACGAAGGACTGACCAGGGAGGGACCCCGTGATTGACGTCAATGGCCGCGCGCCGCAAGACCGGCCGCTTCGCATCCTCGGTATCGGCGGCGGGAGCACACGTGGGCAATCCATCAGCCGGATCGCGCTGGAGGCGGGGCTGGCACTGGCCGAGGAGCAAGGCGCGCACGCCGTCATGGCCGACGTGCGGTCGCTCGAGTTGCCGGTCTACGCCGGCGACCGGCCATTCGAGGACTACCCGCCGTCGCTCCCCTGGCTGTTGGACGAAGTCCGCGCTGCCGACGCTTACATCCTCTGCTCGCCGACCTTCCACGGCACCGTCTCCGGCGGGGTGAAGAATGCGCTCGACATGCTCGAGTACATGCGGAACGATCCGCCGGCCACGCGCTACTTTGCCGGCAAGCCGGTTGGACTGATGGCGCTCGGCGCGAGCGCCCACGGCGGCGGCGCCTGGAACGTGATCAATGCCTTGCACCACTCCGCGCGCTCGCTGAACGGCATCAGCGTCCCGACCGTGGTCACGATCCCGAACGAGGCGATCGACCGCGAAACGCGGACGATCCGCGACGACGCGATCCGCGCGCGGATGCAGGCGATGACGACCGAGGTGATTGATCTGGCGCGGCGATTGAGGCGATCTCCGGCGATCGTGGATATCGTCGAGCGCGAGATCGCGGGTTCATTGTAGGGGCGCGTCGAACGTCGAACGTCGAACGTCGAACGATGAGCAGGAGGCAATGCCATGGCAACGGTCGTCGAATCGCGAACTCGCCTCGATTCCTTGGTGCGAGTGGGTCCACGGGCGGAACTCAATGGCGTGCGGGTCGTCTCTGGCGGGCGGCACGGGATTGCCGTCTTTCCCTCCTCGACGAGCGACAAGGTGTACGCGGTCGACAACCGCTGCCCGCACATGGGCTTCCCTTTGCACAAGGGGAGTGTGCGCGACGGCATCCTGACCTGCCATTGGCACCACGCCCGCTTCGATCTGGAGTCGGGCGGCACCTTCGACCCCTTCGCGGACGACGTGCAAACCTACGAGGTGGTCATCGAGGACGGGGTCGTCTACGTCGATCCACGGCCGTGGCGGGATGATCGGGCCGGGTATGCCAAGGCCCGCTTGCGTGACGGTCTGGAGCAGCAACTCAACCTGGTGCTGATCAAGAACGTGCTGGCGTTGCAGGAGCTCGGCGTGCCGGCCCGCGAGGTGCTCGACGTCGGCGGCCGGTTCGGAGCGACTTATCGCGATCGCGGCTGGCAGTCGGGCCTGACGATCATGACCGCGATGGGGAATGTCCTGCCGCGCCTGACTCCGGAGGACCAGGCGCTGGCTCTCTTCCACGGCCTAGTCAACGTCGCTCGCGATTGTGCGGGGGAGCCGCCTCGCTTTGGACTCGACCCCTTGCCGACCGCCGATGTCTCCGCCGAGCGGCTCAAGACGTGGTTCCGGCAATTCGTCGAGGTGCGCGATCGCGACGGGGCGGAGCGCGCGCTCTTGACCGCCATCCACGCCGGCCATGAGCCACGGGTGATCGCCGACATCCTCTTTGCTGCCGCTACCGACCACTACTTCCTCGACGGCGGGCATACGCTCGACTTCGTCAACAAGGCATGCGAGCTGCTCGACCTGGTCGGTTGGGAGGCGGAGACCGCCGCCGCGATCCTGCCCAGCCTGGTGCCGGTGCTGACGAACAGCCGGCGCTCCGAGGAACTCAACGCCTGGCGGCACCCGGTCGATCTCGTGACGCTGTTGGAGCCGGTCTTTGCGCGGTTGCCGGAACTCGTCGCCACGGCGGGCGGCAACGCTGCTTGGCAGGGGGACGACGATTTGATCGCAACGCTGCTGGGCGAGGATCCGGCCGCGATCGCGGAGGCGTTGGCCCACGCGCTGGCGGCGGGGGCACCGTTGACCGGCATCAGTCGCGCCGTCAGCTACGCCGCCGCCTTGCGCGTGGCCCGCTTCCATACCTCCAACGAGTTCGGCGACTGGATCACCGTCCTGCACACCTTCACCCACGCCAACGCGGTCCATCAGTCGATGCGTCGGGCGCCGTCGGTCGAACTGACGCGAGGCGTCTTCCACGGCGCGATGCGGATTTACCTCGACCGCTTCCTGAACATGCCCGCCGCCAAACTGCCGGAGCATCGCCGGTCTGACCTGGACGCGCTGCCGGCCGACGGGGACGCGCTGCTGACCGCGCTGCGAGATCTGCTCGACCGCGAGCAGCAGGTCCAACCGGCGGCAGACCTGACCTATCGCTACCTGGCGCTCGGTCACGACCTGGCGCCGCTGGTCGCCGCCCTCGGCCACGTCCTGCTGCGGGAGGACGGCGAGTTCCACTCGTACCAGATGCTCGAAGCCGGGAGCGCGCTCTTCCATGAGTTGCTGCCGGAGGATTCGGCGGCCGCGCACCGCGTCCTGGTCGCGGTGGCCCGCTACCTTGCCGCCCACGCCCCGACCAGCCGCTCAATGCTACAAACCGCCTCCATCGCCCGCCGCTTGCAGCGCGGCGACGACCTCTACTTGGGCGATGACGGCGAAAACGAGTAGGGCGGCAAGGACGGCAAGGAGTCATGCGACGAGTGTCGCTTCGTCGATCGGGCGTGAACTGAGGAGAGGACGTATGGCCGCGATTCGTCTTTTTGCCGCCACTGGCGACGCCGTCGCCCGTATCGACAGCGCCGACGGCGAGCAGTTCGATGTCACCCTTTCGCTCGAAGGGGGCGGAGTCCAATGCGTCGCCGGCGACCCGGACAATCCGAACCGAGTTTTCGCCGGTACGTTCGACGATGGGCTCTATCGCAGTCTGGACGCCGGCAAGAATTGGGAGCAGGTCGGCGCGGGGATTGCCGACCAGCGCGTTCTCTCCGTTGCCATCGCTCCGGCGCGCGGCGGCGCGGTCTATGCCGGCACGGAGCCGAGTAATCTCTACCGCTCAGAGGACGACGGCCGGACCTGGGGATCCTTCCCCGAATTACCGAAGTTGCCGAGCGCGCCGACGTGGTCCTTCCCACCGCGGCCGTGGACCAGCCACGTCCGCTGGATCGCGACGCATCCCGTCGACCCGGAGCGGGTCTACGTCGGGATCGAACTGGGCGGCGTGATGCGCTCGCTCGACAGCGGCCGCACCTGGGAGGACCGGAAACCCGGTTCCTACCTCGACTCCCACTGCCTGGCAACGCATCCCACCGCGCCCGACCGCGTCTACGAGGCGGCCGGCGGCGGGGTGGCGCTGAGTTCCGACGCGGGATCGACCTGGCAAGAGGTTGACGCGGGGATGGACCGGCACTACGTCTGGGGTCTGGCCGTGGACGCGGCCGATCCGGACCTCTGGTACGTCTCGGCCAGCTACGGCGCCCGCGAGGCGCACCGGCGCAATGGCGATTCGCGGGGCGTGCTCTTCCGCAAGCGCGGCGACGCGGCGTGGGAAGCGTTGGGCGGCAACGGCTCGCTAGCGCGGCCTCTTCCCTACATGCCGTATGCGCTACTTGCCCCGCGCGGACGGCCACATGTGCTTATTGCCGGCATGCAAGACGGCGAACTCTGGCTGACCGAGGACACCGGGGAGACCTGGCGGCGGTTGGACGTGAAAGTGCCGTCGTTGTTGGCGTTGAGCGAAGCGGCGCATGGCTGATCGTCGCTGAGGCTTTTCGTAGGTTACAGGAGACCGTTGCATGTCAATCGTACAGGCGTCTGATGCCACGCTTCCCGACGACCTCGCTAGTCGATCCGTCTGCTATCTGACGACGACCGGGCGGATAAGCGGGAAGGCGCACGAGATCGAGATCTGGTTCGCGGCGCGGGGTGGGGCGCTCTACATCCTCTCCGGCGGACGGGATCGGTCCGATTGGGTCAAGAATGTCAAGCGGGAGCCGCGCGTCAGTATCCGATTCGACGGGCAGACGTTCGCGGGAACCGCCGAGATCATCGAGGGCGCCGACGAGGACCTGATCGCGCGCCAAACGGTCGTTGCCAAGTATTACGGCTGGCGCGACGGGCCGTTGCCGAACGCGTGGGCGCGCGACTCGTTGCCGGTGGCCATTCGTTTATCGCCGATTACCGATTGACGCCCGTCGCCCTCGTACCGATACTGCGCCGCATCGAGCGACGTATTACCGGGAGGAAACGACGGAGATGATCCGGCTTGGCGTGATCGGCTATGGGCAGCGCATCCGGCACGTGCTGGCGACGATTGAGCGGTTCAACGCGGGCACGCGCCTCGTTGCCGCGGTCGATCCCAAGGCGGAGGAGCTGCGGGCCGCCTTCCCGGAGGCACTGGCGGGCGCGACTTTCTACGGCGACGTCGACCGGATGCTCGACGAGGCGGCGCTGGACGGGGTGCTGATCGGCACCCGTTGCGCGCTGCATACGCCGTACGCGGTCAAGGTGCTCGATCGCGGTCTGCCGCTCTTCCTGGAGAAGCCGGTTGCCATCGACTGGGAGCAGCTCGAGGCGTTGAACGCGGCGATGGAGCGGGCGCGCGGCCCAGTCGTCGTCTCCTTTCCGCTGCGCGTCTCGGCGCTGTGCGAGACGGCGAAGCAGATGGTCGCCAGCGGCACGATCGGCACGATCGAGCAGGTGCAGGCGGTCAACAACGTGCCCTTCTACGCCGGCGGTTACTACCACGGTTGGATGCGGGATGAGGCGGCGATCGGCAGTCTGTGGCTACAAAAGGCGACGCACGACTTCGACTACCTCAACTACTTGATCGACCAGCGGCCGGTGCGGATTTGCGCGGTCGAGTCGAAGACGGTCTTTCGGGGCGACATGCCCGCCGGGTTGCACTGCGTCGATTGCGATCTCCAGGTGACGTGCCCCGAGAGCCCCTATAACCTCTTTCTTCAGGGAGTCACCGATGCCGTCGAGCCGAACGACTGGCAGTGCAGCTTCGCGGTGGACACGGGCAATCATGACTCGGCGAGCGCGATCATCCAATTCGCGTCGGGCATCCATTGCGTCTACACGCAGAACTTCTACACGCGGCGCGGCGCGGCGGCGCGGGGGGCCACCCTCGTCGGCTACCGCGGGACGGTGACCTTTGACTGGTGCCGGAGCGAGGTGACGGTGCATCACCATCACTCGCCGCGCGTCGAGCGTCACCGCTTCGAGGATGCCGGCGGCGGCCACCACGGCGGCGACGTCGAACTCGCCAAGGATTTTTTGGCGGCGATTCAGCGCGGCGAACGGGGCCGCGCACCGTTGGCGGCGGGCATCCTGAGCGCGCAGATGTGCCTGATGGCCCGCGATTCATGCCGGACGAATGCGTTTCAGGAATATCAGCCGCTGGCGGTTTCCCCGGTGGTTGGGGCACGCGGAGATTAGGGCGTGTTTGCCAACCGTCAGCCGGCGGCGGCGGGCGCCCCGTCGTCATGCTGAGGGAGCGACGCATCCCCCGGCGCAGCCGTCCCCGTTGTGATGGCGATGCGCTGCGCGCGGGGATGCCCTTCGGTGCCTCAGGGCGGGCTTCGGCTGCGCCTCAGCATGACGGGGCTTGGCAAACAGGCCCTCGGCGGGCTCCAGAAATGCCCGAGCTCGCGGAGAGTGGTCTGGATGATCTCTAAGGATATGGCGAAGAAGGATATTAGTGTCGAGGAAGGTATCCGCCGTCGTCACCGATTCATCGACTCCCAAACCTCCTGGGCCACTGCCCACTCAAACGCCTCGCGCTCTTCTTCGGCGGTCGGTGGGGGAACACGCGCATACCGATGGAGTATGCCGTATGTCCGCGCGGTAACACTGTCGGTCGGGATGATTCTGACCGCGCCGTTCTCTTGCACGAAATCGACGCGGTCGCCGTCGGCAATACCAAGCGACCGGCGGATTTCGATCGGGATCGTGACTTGGCCCTTGCGCGTAATTCGGCGGGTGTATGCCGTCATGATCTGTTCTCGCTTCGAATGCTCGCGTGCATCAGCGGAGGAGACTATCGCCATTATAGGTAGGATCGATGTTCACGGGTATGGATTCCCGCGGCTAGGCCGTGCGCGGAACGTGCGTGATGCAGATGGACGAATTGAAGTGGGCGATCTCACAGTCTCGATGCCGTCGCGTTCTTCTGATGGAGCGCAGGTCCCCGGCGGAGGCCGGGGTCGCTTTGGCGGCACGATATCGGAAATATTCGATAGAGAGGATGGACGAGGATGTTGGGTAGCGCGCAACCGATGATCGAGGCGATGTTGCAGGAGTTTCACAACCCGCGGGAGGCGGCGAGATTGCGACCGTATTACACCGGCCACCGGCGCGACCTGACAGACGACGGCGAGCCGGCCCGGCAAGAGGAGACGGTCGGATTCGTCGATCGACTCGTGGCGACAGCGGTCGACCGAGCGCGGGCGCACAGGCCCCGCTCGCGCTCGGCCGCCTCCTCCTGCTAAGCTGCGCGTCTGCGCCGGACGGGCCGGGGGAATGTTGATGCTCGATCTTGCCGATGCACAAGGCGTCCGCGTCGACAACCGGCTGCGGTCGGAACTAATGATCTGGCTCGGTTCGACGCGGCCCGATGGCCGGCCGCATCTGGCGCCGGTTTGGTTCTGGTGGGACGGTAAAACGGTGCTTATCTTCAGCGAGCCGGAGACCCAGAAGATTCGTAACCTGCGGCATTCGAACCACGTCGTCCTCGCCCTCGACACCGCCGACGAGGGCGAGGACATCGTGATGTTCGCGGGGGTCGCGGCGTTGACGGCGGAGCCTTCGACCAAGCTGATGCCGGACGAGTTCGGCGAGAAGTACGCCGCGCTCTTCCGCCGCCTCGGCTCGACGCCAAAGGCGATGCAGGCGCGCTATACGCAACCGATCCGGGTGACGCCGACGAAGCGGATGAGCTGAGCCAGAGCCTATGAAGACGCTTGAACAAACCAAGACCGAAGAGCGCGTCGTCGTCATGCTGCGGGCGCTGGGCAACCCGGCCCGCTTCAAGATCTTCCAAGAGTTGCGGGACCGCAACTCCTGCCAGTGTGGGCCGCTGGTCGACGCGCTGCCACTGGCGCAATCGACTGTCTCCGAACATCTCAAGCGCCTGCGCGAGGCCGGTCTGGTGCGTGGCGATATCGAAGGCCCGTTTACCTGCTATTGCGTCGACGAGCAGGCCCTTGATTGGCTGAAGCGGGAGCTAGCGGAGTTGTGAGCTATTAGGCGTTAGGCGTTAGGGGCTACGTCGTTCTCCCTAACGCCTAACCTCTAACGCCTAACGCCTGGAGGGAGTCCGTGTTCGACGAGCGAGCGGAATTGATCGACGCGAACCGGGCGGCGCCGGCGATTTTGCGGGCGCTGGTGCGGGACGTGGATGGTGGGCGGGCGCGCGAGCGCGCCGGTGAGGGCGAATGGGCGGTGGTGGAGATTGTCGCTCACCTGGCCGACGCCGAGGGGCGCGTCATCGATCGGATCGCGCGGATGACGGCGGAGGACGCGCCGGTCCTCGTCGGATACGATCAGGCGGCGCTGGCCGAGGAGCGGGGGTATCTGGGCATGTCACTCGCCGCGGAACTCGACCGCTTCGAGCGCCTTCGCGCCGAGCACATTGCCCAGCTCGAAGGCTTGGACAAGTCCGGTTGGTCCCGTGTCGGCCGCCACACCGAGGTCGGGGAGATCACGGTGCAGCAACTCGTCGCCCACATGACCAAACACGACGCCATTCACCTGGCGCAGATCGCGCGGATGATTGGCGGCTGACGGTCGGCACGCCCGTTGTCGTGCGTAGGTTGGGATGGTCGGATCGGATCCCATCACTTGATTATGCGATTGGATGAGATCAATGGAACCTGCCATTCCAAACAGCGACGTCGAGGTCGAGCACGATTCCCTGGTCCCTGAGATCATCTATGTTTCGCCCGAAGAGGGACGCCAGATGTTCGACGATGCCGCGCGAGAGTGGGTTGGTATGAGCGGCGAGGAGTTCATTCGACGATGGGAAACCGGTGAGTTCGAGACGATCCCCGACGACCTGGCGCATCGCCGCTACGTCGATTTAGTGCTGATGATTCCCTTTGCGCGCCAGAACGGCTAGGTCCGCGGCAGACGCGTCTGTTGCGCAGCTCCGCCGGATCACTACAAAGACATCCCACCTCCATCTTTCGAGCCGGCTTGGTCCTCATATTACCCCTACGGGGATGCCATTTGCCGTCGCCGACCAACCGGATGATCCTTGGCACGGTACTTGTTCACTCCAAATTCGACGTGAGGACGCTTGTCACCTGACGGATCCGGTCATCCCACGACGGATGGCCGTCCTGACAAAGGAGTTGAGTCATGACCGCGAGGTTTTCGCGACGTACCGTTCTGAAGTCCGTGCCGGCGCTGGCGCTGACGCCGGCGATGCTGTCGGCCATGCGCCGCCGGGTGGCCGCCCAGGAGGGAGATCTTGCCGTCTGGGCGATGGGCGTCGAGGGGGAGAAGCTCCCCACCGTGGCCGAAGATTTCATGGCGGAGTTTTCCGAGGTCAGCGTCGAGGTGACGCCGGTGCCGTGGGATCAGGCCCACCAGAAGTTGCTGACCTCGATCGCCGGCGGCGGTCTGCCGGATATCAGCATGGTCGGCACGACCTGGATGGCCGAACTGGTCGAGACCGGCGCCCTGGAGCAGGCGCCGGAGGACCTCAGCGGGCGCTCCGGCGAGTTTTGGGAGGCGGCCTGGGCGGCCGTCAGTGTCGATGAGACCGCCTATGGCATCCCCTGGTACGTCGACACCCGGGTCCTCTACTATCGGTCGGATTTGGTGCAGCAGGCCGGCTTCGAGCAGGCGCCGCAAACATGGGACGAGCTGAAGCAGGCCGCGGTGGCGGCGAAGGAGGCCGGCCTCCGCTACGGCATCAGTCTCCATCCGAGGGCCGACTTCCTCCCCTTCATCTGGCAGGCGGGAGGCGAGATTTTCGCGGACGAAGCCTGGCGCCTCGACACACCTGAGGTGATCGAAGCCCTCACCTGGTATCAATCCTTCTTCGCGGAGGAACTGTCCTCGACCGATCCGCAGTTCGACGTGCATCAGGCCTTCATCCGTGGCGACGTGCCGATGTTCTTCTCCGGCCCCTGGTCGATCGGCTTGATCGCGGACCAGGGCGGCGCGGAGATGGAGGGTAAGTGGTCGGTCGCCCTGATGCCGGAGAACAAGACGCGAACGTCGTTCGTCGGCGGCGCGGACCTGACTGTCTTCGTCGACGGTGACAACCGCGAGACCGCCTGGACCTTCATCGACTACCTGACGCGGCCCGAAGTGCAGTCCGGATGGTACGAATTGACCGGTGATCTTCCCTCCGTCAAAGGCGCCTGGGAGACCGGTGCGCTGGCCGAGGACCCGCTGCTCCAGGTCTTTGGCGAACAGCTCGCGGACGCCAAATCGCCGCCGACGATCCCGGCCTGGACCGAAGTTGACCTCATTATTCAGGACAACCTGGAGACGGTGACGCTCGGCGACGCGACGCCGGAGGAGGCAGCCGCGACGATGCAAGAGGCCGCCGATTCCGTGCGGATGTAGCCGCCATGAAACCGTCGATCCTCGCGATCGACGCGCCGCGCCGGGTGGCTCCGCACGGGGTCGCCTGGCGTCGGCTGCGCCGAAACCTGATCGGCTGGGCCTTCGTCCTGCCGTGGATCGTCGTGTTTCTGGTCTTCCTGGCTTTCCCGATCGGGTCGTCGCTGTTGCTCAGCTTTACCTCATTCGGGTTGGCCGATCTGCGCGATCCGCTCGGCGCGGAGTGGATCGGCCTGCAGAACTACCGCGACCTCCTGCGCGATGGCACGTTCCACCAAGCCGCGCTCAACACCCTCTACTTCGTCGCCGCCGGCGTGCCGCTCAACCTGGGATTGGGCCTGCTAATCGCGATGGGGGTCAACCGCGGCGTCGGCGCCTTCGCCACTTTCTTCCGCGTCGGCTACTACCTGCCGGTCGTGACGAGCATCGTCGCCGTCGCGGTCATTTGGCGCTACATGCTGAATACCGATCTGGGGCTGCTCAACCAGATATTGCGGACGGTCGGGCTGGGCGAGGTGAGTTGGCTCGGCAATCCGAGCGTCGCCATGCCGGCGATCATCGCGCTGGGGGTCTGGCGCAATGTCGGCGGGGCGATGGTGATCTTCCTCGCCGGCCTGCAGGGGATCGACCGGACACTCTACGAAGCGGCCGAAGTCGACGGGGCGGGGACGATGCAGAAGTTCCGCGACGTTACGCTACCGCTGCTGCGGCCGACGATGCTCTTCGTCACGATCACGACCGGCATCGGTTTCTTGCAAGTCTTCGAAGAGCCGTTCGTGATGACCGATGGTGGGCCGCTGAACCGCACCTTGACCGTCTCGATGTACCTCTACGAGCAAGGCTTCGACCTCTTCCACCAGGGGTACGCCAGCGCCATCTCGTATTTGCTCTTCCTCGCCGTCGTCGTCTTCGCCGCGATCCAGTTCCGGTTGCTGCGACAGCAAACCTAACGGGGGCAACGCGATGGCCGGCGCCGAATCGGTCACGATCGAACAGGCTGAGCGAACGGGAGCTTCCGTTCCCATCGACGCCGAGCACGCGCCGGCACGTTGGGAACGGGCGCTGCTTTACCTGGCGCTCCTGTTTGGCCTGGTGGTGATGATTGCTCCCTTCTTGTGGATGGTGCTGGGGTCGTTCAAGACAGAGGCGGAGTTGAACCGGTTCCCGCCGACCTGGATCCCGGAGACACTCACCTTCGCCCACTTCCGGCAACTCTTCGACGAACTCGACTTCCCGACCTACTTTAGGAACAGCGTCATCATTGCCGGGGCGAAGACGCTGACCAATCTCTTCTTCTGCTCGATGGCCGGCTACGCGCTGGCGAAGCTGCACTTCGTGGGCCGGGACAAGCTCTTCGTCTTCATCCTGGGAACGATGATGATCCCCGGCGGGGTGACGTTGATTCCGTCCTTCATCTTGATCAGCGAGTTGAACCTGGTGAATACCCTCACCGGGGTGATCTTGCCGGGCACGGTCGGGGCGTTCGGCGTCTTCCTGATGCGCCAGTTCATGCTCGGCATCCCGGACGACCTGCTCGACGCTGGTCGGATCGACGGCGCCAGCGAATTCCACCTCTTCTGGCGGATTGCGCTGCCGCTTTCGATGCCCGCGCTGGCGACGCTGGCGATCTTTACCTTCCTCGCCTCGTGGAACGACTTCCTCTGGCCGCTGATCGTGCTCAGCGACCAGTCGAAGTACAACCTGCCGGTGGCGTTGGCGACCTTCGCCATCGGGCAACACCGGACCGACACCGGAATGCTGATGGCCGGCTCCCTGGTGATCATTCTGCCGGTGCTGGTTGTCTTCATCCTGCTTCAGCGGTACTTCACCCAGGGGATCGCGATGACGGGGTTGAAGGGGTAGGCGACAGGCGACAGGCATCAGGCGACGGGCGACAGGAGCACGGTCGGTCGTTGCCCAGTCGTTGATGTCGATGCGGAGGGCGCCGCCGGGTTGGGGATCGACGGAGACGTCGCGACCCATCCAGCGCACGATGCGCGTGGGATCGGCCAGGAAAGGGTTAGACAGTTTCCGACGGCGCGGCGATGTGCACCTCGGACGGGTGTCCTCTCTGCTTCGTGTTCGACCTCCTCTTTGAGGAGGTCGAGGCGTTCTGTCCAGAAACGCTCGATGAAGGCAGTGTCACCTATCATAATGCCGATGGATCGAGAGCGAGTGCATGCCGCGTTGTCCTGTTGTCACACTACTAATAGTATTGACAATGACTCCATACCCCCATATATTGATCCGACTATCGGTCCGAGGGCCGTTTACACGACCCCCGGCACAAGAGGGAATCCGGTCCAAGTCCGGAGCTGCCCCGCAGCGGTAGGCAGGAACGACCGCCGTCAGAAGCACTGGCAGATCGGAGGGGGCGGGAGCTAGGAGTTAGGGGGCAGGGACGATTAGCCGCTTTCTCCCTGACCCCTGACCCCCGCCCCTCCGGGAAGCTGGGAAGCGACGGCCAGTAGGAGCGCGGCGCGTGGTCGTCGCCACGCCTGCGAGCCCGAAGACCTGCCGATAGTCCGCGCCGCACCGGCGCGGGAACGACCCGGACCTTCGCGGGAAGGTCGGCGGGCGATCGGCTGGTGCGCGCCCGGCCATCCCTCCGCTATCCCTTCTCCCGAAACGGTCCGTGATTCGCTCGCGGGAGCGAGGGTCGGCGCTGCCTGATCGGCGGGACGCCTGGTGCATGGCGTCTCTGGATAGGCCGTCCTTCCCCATCTCCCACGCATGAACCCGCACTGAATGCCACAAGTAGCCGGGCACGGCGGGCCGTGCCCTTACCGAGTGGAGAACAACCACATCGGAACGGAGATGGCCATGGGTACGACGTTTCTCGTTGGACCGCCGGATGTCGGCGATGGTGATTTCGATACGGCCACCGTGCGCAAGCGCGATGGACGGGAGGCGGCGTTCGATCCGACGCGGATCGCGTTGGCGATCGAAATGGCATTTCGGGCCGAGTTGGGGTGCCCGTTTCCGGATCCGTTGCGGGCGGTGGTGGCATCGCGGGTGAAGCTGATCGCGGGGCGCGTCGTCGAGACGTTGCAGCCGCGGCTGTCCGCTGGGGCACAGCCGGGGGTCGAAGAGATCCAGGACGAAGTCGAGCGGCAGTTGATGGCGGACGGGGCCTATGCCGTCGCCCGGCGGTACATCCTCTATCGGGAAGCCAGGGCGCGGAGGCGCGAGGATGAGGCGCTACGGGTTGTCGATGGCGATGGGCAGGAACTGTTGCTTGATCGCGCGGTGCTTCGCGCCTGGGTGGACGACGCTTGCGCGGAGGTCGAAGGCCGAGTATCGGCGAAATCCGTCGTCGACGACGTGCTGGCGTCGGTTCATCACGGGATGGCGATCACCGACATCGAGCGTGCCATTGCCCTTGCTGCTCGCGGGCGGATCGAGCAGGACCCGGCTTATTCCCGCGTCGCCAGGCGGGCGTTACTGCGGAGTCTGTACGGAGAGGTGCTCCGGCGCCGGGTCACGATCGACGAGGCGGCGGCGCTCTACCCCGTCGCATTCGTCGCCTACGTGCGGGAGGGGGTTGAACGGGAGTTGCTGACGCCTGAACTGCTCGACTTCGACCTTGGCCGGCTGGGCGTGGCGCTTGACCCGGCGCGAGACCTGCGTTTTCAGTACCTCGGACTGCAAACGCTCTACGACCGCTACCTGATCCATCACCGGGGCCGGCGGATCGAATTGCCGCAGGTGTTCTGGATGCGGGTGGCGATGGGATTGGCGCTGAACGAGGAAGAGCGAGAGGCGCGTGCGATCGAGTTCTATGAGCTGATGTCGACCTTTCACGCCTGCCCGTCGACACCGACGCTGTTCAACTGCGGCACGCGGCACCCGCAGCTTTCTTCGTGCTTCCTGACGACGGTGCCGGACGACCTGGACGGCATCTTCTCGGCGGTGCGCGACAATGCGTTGCTATCGAAGTGGAGCGGCGGCATCGGCAACGACTGGACGCAGGTCCGGGCGCTTGGGAGCCGGATCAAGGGGACGAACGGGTCGAGCCAGGGCGTCGTTCCATTCCTGAAGGTCGCGAACGACGCCGCGGTGGCAGTCAACCAGGGCGGCAAGCGGAAGGGGGCGGTCTGCGCCTATCTGGAGGCGTGGCACCTCGACGTCGAAGAGTTCCTCGACCTGCGCAAGAACACCGGCGACGACCGCCGCCGCACCCACGACATGAACACGGCCCTTTGGGTGCCCGATCTCTTCATGCAGCGCGTGCGCGACGATGGCACGTGGACTCTATTCAGCCCGAGCGCCGTGCCGGACCTGCACGACCTATATGGTCGCGCCTTCTCCGAGCGATACGCGGCGTGCGAGGCGGCGTTTGCCCGCGGCGAGATCGAGCAAGCGCGGCAGGTGCGCGCGGCCGATCTCTGGCGGAAGATGCTGACCAGCCTCTTCGAGACCGGTCACCCCTGGCTGACCTTCAAGGACCCGGCCAACGTGCGCAGCCCGCAGGACCACGCCGGGGTGATCCACAACGCCAACCTCTGCACCGAAATCGTGTTGAACACGAGCGCGGAGGAGGCCGCGGTCTGTAATTTGGGCTCGGTCAACCTCGCGGCTCACGTCGCAGCGGACGGGATCGACCGCGGGCGATTGCGGCAGACGGTCCGCACGGCGATGCGGATGCTGGACAACGTGATCGACCTCAACTACTACCCCATTCCCCAGGCGCGCACGTCGAACCTGCGCCACCGGCCGGTCGGGCTGGGATTGATGGGGTTCCAGGACGCCCTCTGGCGGCTGGGGGCGTCGTATGCCTCGGAAGAGGCGGTTGCATTCGCTGACGCAAGTATGGAGGCGATTGCCCGCGAGGCGATTCTTGCTTCGACCGAGCTGGCCGCCGAGCGCGGCTCCTACGCCTCGTATGCCGGGTCGAAGTGGGATCGAGGTCTCCTGCCAATTGACACAGTGCCGCTGCTGGCCGAGGAGCGGGGCGAACTGATCGGGGTCGATCTGAGCGCGACCCTCGATTGGGAGCCGGTGCGCGAGGCGGTCCGCCGCCATGGGATGCGGAACAGCAACTGCCTGGCGATCGCGCCGACCGCGACGATCGCCAACATCCAGGGTGTGGGGCAGTCGATCGAGCCGCGGTACACGAACCTCTTCGTCAAGAGCAATCTCTCGGGCGAGTTCACCGTCGTCAACGAGGCGTTGGTGCAAGATCTAGCCGCCCGCGGTCTCTGGGACGAGGCGATGCGGGACGAACTGAAGTACCAGGATGGCTCGGTGCAGGCTATTGAGCGCGTTCCCGCCGATCTGAAGGCGCGCTACCCGACGGCGTTCGAGATCGACCTGTCGTGGTTGATCGCCTGCGCCGCCCGGCGGCAGAAGTGGATTGACATGAGCCAGTCGCTGAACCTCTACCTCGCCGAACCGAGCGGCAAGAAGCTGAGTGAGGCGTACCACCTGGCCTGGCGGTCGGGGTTGAAGACGACCTACTACTTGCGCACGCGCGCTGCCACCCAGTCCGAGCAGTCGACCCTCGACGTCAACCGCTGGGGGATTCAGCCGCGGTGGATGCGGGCGCGAAGCGCATCTAGTACGGTCGCGGTTGAGCGGGAGGATGAGGACGAGCCGTCGGTTGCGTGCGAGGCGTGCCAGTAGTGGATCGAGGCGGCGTTCGTATTGGCTTCGCCCGGAGCTCAGGACTCCGGGCTGACCCAACAACCCCCTAAAGGGGGCTGAAGAACGCCAGCCGGCTGATGGAGGTTGACGAAATGTTTCCGAATGGCCTGTCGGGGCGGGGCGGGAACCGCCCGCGTACGTGGGCACCGGCGAGCCGTGCGGTTCACGAACCGCCCCTACCTAAGCGCCATCAGTACCGATGTCATTCGCCAACCTCCATCAGCCGGGTTTGTTTGGTCAGCGCGGCGGCTTAAGCCCCGCGCGGCGATGACCACGTTTCTGACTGTGAAAGGAACCACCCCTCATGATCACGACGACCACGACCAACGCCAAGCGACTCATCAACTGCGATACCGTTGACGTCAACCAACTCATGCCGTTGACGTACGACTGGGCGTGGGAGCACTACTTGAACGGCTGCGCCAACCATTGGATGCCGACTGAGGTGCCGATGGCCGGCGACATCGAGCTCTGGAAGAGCGATCGGCTGACCAAGGACGAACGGCTGGTTGTGCTGCGCAATCTCGGGTTTTTCGCGACGGCCGAGAGCCTGGTGGCGAACAATCTGACGCTGGCGATCTTCCGGCATGTCACCAACGCCGAGTGCCGCCAGTATTTGCTGCGGCAGGCGTTCGAAGAGGCGATCCATACGCACGCTTTTCACTACATCGTCGAGAGCCTGGGGCTGGATGAGCGCCAGATCTTCGGCATGTACCGGCAGATCCCGGCGATTGCCGCCAAGGATAATCTCGAAATGGCGCTGACCGAGGACCTGCTGCGGCCGGACTTCACGACATCCACGTTTGAGGGCGCCCAGAAGTTCCTCGAGAACCTGGTTGGTTACTATGTGATTATGGAGGGGATCTTCTTTTATGCTGGGTTCGCGATGATCCTCTCGTTCCACCGCCAGAACCAGCTCAAAGGGATTGGCGAGCAGTTCCAGTACATCTTGCGCGACGAGACGATCCACCTCAACTTCGGCATCGACCTGATCAACGGGATCAAGAGCGAGAACCCGGAGTTGTGGACGCCGGCCTTCCAGGACCATCTCGTCGAGCGCATCCGCGAGGCGGTGGAGTTGGAAGTGGCCTACGCCGAGGAGTGCCTGCCGCGCGGCGTGCTCGGGTTGAACGCGAGTCTCTTTCGTGCGTACGTCGAGTACGTGGCCGACCGCCGACTGGAGCGGATCGGCCTCCCCCGGCAGTTCCGGGCGCGCAACCCCTTCCCCTGGATGAGCGAGACGATCGACCTGGGCAAAGAGAAGAACTTCTTCGAGAGCCGCGTCACCGAGTACCGGAGCGGGGCGACGCTGGTCTGGGAATGAGCGGAGCGTGCGTCAGCCCGCCTCCTCCGAGCGTTCGCTCGGAATGACGGATGCCGGCCGATGGGGTGCCCTTCGCTTGACGCCGGATCGACGGACCGGCCAGAATCACCGTATCAGCCACGTCGCGCGGACGCGAACGGAATCCGCCATGACCATATCCGCCGCCGCCCCCAGTGAGTGGCGGGGCCATCAGTCGGAAGCGCTCTTCACTTCCGATCTGCGCCCCCTGGCACTCCCGCCGCTGCCCGTGTCGCTGACCAGCCTCGTCGGCCGCGAACGCCTGCTGGACGACGTCCGCGAGCGCTTCCCCGGTCCCACCCGTCGCCTCCTGACGCTCACCGGCCCCGGCGGCGTGGGCAAGACCCGGATCGCCCTCGCCCTCGCTGCCGGCCTCAGCGACCGCGTCGACGGCGTCGTCTTCGTGTCTCTGGCACCGCTCGCCGAGCCGGCCCTGGTGCTTCCGACGATCGCGCGCATGCTGGGGCTCCCCGACGCGCCCGGGCGTCCGCTCATCGCGCGGTTGACCGAGGCGCTGCGTGAGCGCCGCCTGCTGCTGGTGCTCGACAACTTCGAGCACGTGATCGAGGCCGCGCCGGTCGTGGGCAAGCTTCTGAGGGACTGCTCGGGGCTCTGCGTGCTGGTCACGAGCCGGGGGCGACTGCGCCTCTCCGGCGAGCAGGAATACCCCGTCCCACCCCTTGACGTGCCGACCGCCGAACTCCCCCGCACAGCCGAAGAGAGCGGCCGGTCGGCGGCGGTCGCCCTCTTCGTCGCCCGCGCCCGCGCCGCCGATCCAGCGTTCGCCCTCACCGACGACAACGCGTCCGCCATCGTCGAGATCTGCCACCGCCTCGACGGCCTGCCCCTGGCGATCGAGCTCGCCGCGGCCCGCGTGCGTCTCCTGTCGCCGACCGCGCTCGCGGCGCGGCTGGAATGGCGGCTCCCGCTCCTGACCGGCGGCCCGCGCGACGAGCCAACCCGCCTGCGAACCATGCGCGACGCCATCGCCTGGAGCTACGACCTGCTGGACGCCGACGAGCAAGCCCTGTTTTGCCAGCTCGCTGTCTTCGTCGGTGGCTTCACGCTCGACGCCGCCGAACGAGTCGTGAGTCATGAGTCGTGGGACGTGAGTAGTCCGGCCGTCGTTTCTCACGACGTACGACTCACGACTCACGGCTCCGTCCTCGACGGCATCGCCTTGCTGGTCGACAAGAGCCTGCTGCGCCACGTCGGCGACGACGGCGAGCCGCGGTACGCCATGCTGGAAACGATCCGCGAGTTCGGGCTGGAGCGGCTGGAGGTGAGCGGCGAGGCCGAGCGTGTGCGCCGGCGGCATGCCGAGTGGTGCCTGCGACTGGCGGAGGGCGCCTGGCAGACCTTTCGGCAGCACCCCCACAGCGTGGAGTGGCTTGGCCAGATGGAGGAGGAGCACGACAACCTGCGCGCGGCGCTGGCCTGGCTGGCCCGGGCCGGCGAACGCGAGCAGAGCCTGCAGTTGGCCGGCGCGCTCTGGCCGTTCTGGTATTTCCGCAGCCACTTCAGTGAAGGGCGCCGGTGGCTGGACCAAGCGATGGCGAACAGCCGGGAGGCATCAACCCCCGCGCGAGCCCGAGCGCTGCTCGGGGCGGGGGATCTGGCCCACTACCAGGGGGACGAAACGAGCGCGGTCCCGCTCGTCGAGCAAAGCCTGGCGCTCCACCGCACCCTGGACGACCCGTGGGGCGCATCATTCTCGCTGATGCTGCTCGGGGCCGCGGCCGAGAATCAGGGCGCGTACGACCGGGCGGCGCCGCTCTTTGCCACAGCACGCGCGCTCTTCGGTCAAGCCAGTGACACCCTCTACGAAGCCCTCACGTGCTATCACCTCGGCGTGGTGGCGTACGGCCAAGGTGACCTGGCAGGAGCGATGGCGCGCTGCGAGGAGGCGCTGCGCCTCGCGCGACCCGCGGGGAACACGTTCGTCGTCGCCTGGACGCTCAACTATCTCGGGCTTGTCGCCTGCGAGCAGGGAGACGATGCGCGAGCTGCCGCCGCGTTCGCGGAGAGCCTTGCCCTCGAACAGGCAAGCGGGCACCAGGAACTGACCGCGAACGTGCTCGCCAATCTCGCGGTGCTGGCCGCGGGACGCGGTCATCCGCGGCTGGCGGCCCGCCTCTTCGGCGCGGCGAATGCCCTCTGCCTGGTCATCGGCCGGTCCTTTGCTCTGCCCGAACGCGCCGCCTACGAACGGGTGACGAGCGCTGTCCGCAACCACTTGGGCGAGCAAGCGTTTACGAGCGCGTGGGCGGAGGGCCAGGCGATGCCTTCGCAGCAGGCCATCGCCGAGGCGTCGGCATTGATTTCCTCACTCACCTCGCCGGAGGCCGTCGCGAATGCGCATGATCCAGGGGCGCACGCCGGCCTCACCTGCCGCCAACTGGAAGTTCTGCTCCTCTTGGCCGAGGGCCACTCCGACCGCGAGATCAGCCAGGCGCTCTCCCTCAGCCACCGCACCGTCCAAACCCACGTTAGCCACATCCTCGCCAAATTCGGCGTCCCCTCTCGCTCCGCCGCCGTCGCCCACGCCCACCGCCACGACCTCGTTTGAGCCGTCAGCCGTCAGCCGTCAGCCATCATCCGTCAGGCGCTCGCGGGATTGCGACGCCCCCGTAGTTCTACTTAATCCCCCCTCGCCCTCGCGGCGCGAATCGCGTGGTTTCGCGGATGCGCGCCGGACCTCTTGCGCCGAAGCTAGAGACGCGACCGGCACGGTCGGGCGCGGGTGACCGCCTGCCGATGCCGCGCAGGAGACGACCATGGCCGGGCCGATCTACACCACGAGCGCCCTCACGCGGCGCTGGGCGCCAACAGTCCCCGCCCTCAGACGCGCGAACACCGACGACCGCTCGGCGGCCATCCGCGTATCGGGGGATATCAACCGTCCGCCGGCCATGATCGACCGGCAAAGCGTCGTCGCGCTCCAACGGACGCTCGGCAACGCGGCGGTCTGTCGGCTGCTTCAGCGACAGCGCACGAGCCAGGCGACCACCCCGCTCATCCAGCGCTATCCAGTCGATGTGCCGCGCGAGGCGGACTGTGACACGCTCATCAACTGGCTGGACACCAAGAACCCCTACGCCGGCGACGGCAACTGGGCGCAAACGACATGCAAGTACAACGTTACGAAAGGCAGGCCCATCGTCAGCCCATATGAGGTCGACGGGGTCACCTACTTCCGCGTGCGGCTGAACAATCCGCGCGTTTCCTTCCGCACCCAGGCGGGGAGACCCGCCACCAAGTGCTCGGTCGACATGCCGCGGTGGAGACCGCGCAATCGGGCGATGAGGGAAGCCTGGCAGGCTGCCTGGGACCGCCTGCGCAGGCACGAGGCCGAGCACGAGGAGATCGGTCGGACGCACCGCGAGATCATTGAAGAGTTCCTAAGAGATCTCGACATCTATACGGACGCCACCGACCGGGACGACGCCATAGCACAAGCAGACGAGGCGATCAATAAAGACTTGGCACGGCTGGAGGGCGAACATCAGCAGGCCCAGGACGCGATCGATCCCTTTCGGCCGCCGTTCGACTGCCCGGACGACGAGACCGAGGAAGCAACCGAGGCGTCGGCGGCCGGCTCGCTGGGCGATGTCTTCGGTGGGTTGGCCGCGTGGTTCGGCGGCGAGGACAAGTCCAAATCAAGCGCGGCGCTGTCCGACCAAGGATCCGTCGGCAAGTCCACGACAAAGGACAGCAGCGCCGAGTTGGTCGCCGCGAACGCGGAAAAGTCATCTGACGACGACGGCTCGTTAAGCGACTGGTTCTCCTCGAAGGACGACAAAGACGAGAAGGACGGTGGGAGCTGGTGGGGCTAATCAAGGCGCCGACCGCGTACATGGACCTACTCCCCCGAGGCCTAGTGGCGCGAATCGCGTGGTCTGGCGGATGCGCGCCGGATCCTTTGCGCCGAAGTTAGAAGCAGGGTGGTGTCTGCGCCGGAGATCTCGATGTCCTATGCACTTCGTGTCGACCAACGCGGGGGTACGGCGACGGCAGAGCGGCAGCGCGCGGCAGCCACGCCGGCGACGCCCCGCGGTGTGACCCTTTTCCGCCTCGCGGCTGCCCGCTCACCCGGCCTGTGGTCGGGGCCGTCCGACCTCCTCGCCTTGCAGCGGACGGTCGGCAATCGGGCCGTCCAGCGGCTGGTGCAGCGCGACAACCGTCCAGGGCCGGCCGGCTCGGCCGCCGTCGGCGTGTGCCCGGTCTGTGGCCGCGCCGGACAAGGCGTCTGTGACTGTGGCCAACCATTTCGACCGGCGTCGAGGAGCTATGATACAGAAGGCGCGGAGGCGGCACGCACGGACCAGGGCGCGGAGTCATCGTCTTCTGCAAACGCGAGCCCGGCATTCCCGCCTGCCGGCGACTGGTTCGGCGATCCGTTGCTGCAAGCGATTCGCTTCAGCGCCGTGGGGTCCAACAGCGCGCTCCTCGCGGACGGGGCCACAGGGCCATCCGTCACACGTCTCCAGCAGGCGCTCCGCGCCTGGGGGTTTGCCAATCTCCAGCCGCCGCGCGACCTCTTGCCGAAATCCGGCGCCGACGGCGTCTACGGGGGTGAGACCACCTCCGCGGTCAGACAGTTCCAGGCCAGGGCCGGTGTTGCGGCCGATGGCATGGTCGGCCCCGCAACGCTGGGGGTCCTGGACACCTATCTTGGCGGGAAAGGCGGACGATCGGACATCGAGCTGTCGGCCGACGAGCATCTGGTCGGCCCCGCAGGGACAGGGGGCAAGCCCGGCAAGGCCTGCCCCAATGGAGGCTTTGTTCCCTGTTCCGCCATGGGTACGGATGACAGCCGGTTCTTCCTCGTCACCTTCCGCATGAGAACGGCCCGTACGTTTGTCCACCACGCCATCCAGCACCTGCCGTCACCCGGCGATGTCAAAACGCCTCAAGGCCAGGCATTTGCCGATCTCTTCGGCACACCCACCTCGGCCAATGTACCGCGCGTCAAGGCACAGCTCGATCGGGTCGCCCAGATCTTTGACGACGCCAGGCTGAAGGAAGTCGACCCAACCGCCAATCCGGTTGTGCTCTGCGCGTCGGATTGCCACCCGACCTGCCAGATACCGGCGATCGCATTTCACTCACGAGCAACGCAAACCCTCGCCTTCTGCGAAAACTTCTTCAAAGAGGATCTCCTGCCGGCGCTGGCCGCGCTCATCCACGAGGCGACCCATGCGGCGCTGCCGGGTGAAACTGACATCTATAGCGATTCTCGCCTCTTCGATCTCCTCTCGACCATCCACTTTCAGCAGAACGGCGCGCAAATCAGCGCCGGGGAGAACAACACCGACAGCATCGTGTCGTACATCTTCCGCGCGAATGGCGCGGCGAAATTCGAATCCACGACCAGGGGAGCCTCGCCGGAAGACAAACTCATGTTTCGCGGATCCGACAGAGCACGGGAACAGGAGGCCAGAGTGGCGCTGGCCTTCGCGCACGAATGGATCAGAAACGCCCGCACGGCGTCGAGCAAGGTGCGCATCGCGCTCGACGGCTTTCAGGGACATACCTGGAAGCCTGCCCACCCGCAGCATATACGCAACCAGATCCACCTGCTCCGACGATTCAACGCTTTCCGGGGACTTACGCAAGCCGACCTGGATGACCCGACCAAATGCCAGGCCGTAACGCGCTTCCTCTTCAGTTGCCCAGCGATCGGCAACCAGCCGAATCTCGCGGGCGATCGGGCGCAGGCGCACCAGATCGTGACCACCTATGACGAGCAGTTTCGGGAACCTCTGGAAAAGCCGTACACGATCTTCCCCGTAGGCAAGAAGTCCGGCGGCGAAGCGGTCCATTGGCTCCTTCAGGAACAAAAGCTCGCGCTCATGGATCGCTTCTTTGTCCTGGCCGATCCCGCTGCCCAAAGCCGCGAGCTCCTGCTGGCGCTCGCTCGCGAACAGGGGCTTGGCGTTGGCGAACGCGTGGCATACGTGAGCTTCGCCCAAGAACTGTTTGAGGCGCAGTTCGAGGACTTCTAACCGCGCCGTCCCTCGGGTCATAGTCCCGCGTTGTCTTCCCCTTGGTCGTCAGCGTCCATTACCGACTCGAAAGGAGGAGCCGATGAAGATCGCATTCATGTGGCGTCAGCCGCTCGCGACCGGACTTGCCGTGAGCCTTGCGCTCACCCTGGTCGGCGCCGCGTCGGCCAACCACCAGAACGGCCCGGACGCCGGAGCCTACGTCGTAGACATAAACCCAATTAGCGTAGTCGGGAACTCACGCGATGCAGCGCACCACTTCGCCATGCAAGCCAATCTGGAGCTGGACGTCCTTGCCGACGGCACGCTCGCGGTGCGCCAGGTCCGCGGCACCGCCACGCTCCAAGCGCGAGACGCCGTCGAGCACCGGGTTTGGCGGGTGGAGAACGCGGCGGTGTCGGGATTCGTGATCCTGCCGGACGACGGCGGAGAGGCCGTGCCCGTACTTGAAGAGCTCACCTTCACTTTAGCGCGACTCCACCACGCGGAGGCGAGCGACGACGACCGCGCTACGGTCGTCGTCGTGGTCGGTCCGGCCGAGCCGCCGGCCTCGGATAATGGCTGGTGGATCGCCAAGCCGACGATCACCTTCTTCACCGACGACACGACCCTGTCCGGCGATGGGACCCTCCGCTACCGCCTCGTCGACCGGAGCGGCCACTAAGCCGCGACGCCGTCGTGCCGTTTCCGTGACAGGCGCCGGTCGTGCCATCGACGCCACGGATTCCGCCCGCCGCGCTCCGTATTGGTATACAATGGCTGAGTAATCCGTTGTTGACCACGGTGAACCTCACGACGGAGGCGAGCAGCATGGCGATCGCGAGCATCCCCGGCTATCCCCGCATCGGCAAGAAGCGCGAGCTCAAGCGCGCCCTCGAAGGGTGTTGGGCAGGGAAGCGCGGCGCCGACGAGTTGGAGGCGACGGCGCGTGAAATCCGAGCCGCCAACTGGCGGGCGCAACGCAATGCCGGGATCGATCTGATCCCGGTCAACGACTTCTCGCTCTACGACCACGTCCTGGACACCACCGCCCTGGTCGGCGCGGTGCCCGAACGGTACGGGAGGGTCGGAGAGACGGTCGATCTCGACAGCTGCTTCGCGATGGCGCGAGGGCGCATCGGCGATCGTGGCGTGCCGGCGATGGAGATGACCAAGTGGTTCGACTCGAACTACCACTACATCGTGCCGGAGCTCGGTGCCGGGCAGGCGTTCCATCTGGCGAGCGACAAGCCGTTCGCGGAGCTGGCGGAGGCCCGCGCCTTGGGGATGCCGGCGAAACCGGTACTGCTTGGCCCGCTGACCTATCTCCTCCTGTCGAAGTCCGTTGAGGAGGGCTTCGACCCGCTCTCGCTCCTCGACGGTCTGCTGCCCGTCTATGCCGAGGTGGTCGCCCGGCTGGCCGCCGAAGGCGCGGAGTGGATCGAGCTGGACGAGCCGGCGCTGGTGCAGGATCGCGCGCCGACAGACCTGGCAGCGCTGGAACGCGCCTACTCGACCCTGGCCGAGGCGAAGGGAAGCGCCAAGCTCCTTGTGCAGACTGCCTACGGTCAGGTCGGCGAGGCGTATCAGACACTCGTCGGCCTTCCAGTCGACGGCGTCGGTCTCGACCTGATACGTGGGCCGGAGAACCTCGACCTGATTGCCCGTCATGGCTATCCGGAGGACATGTGGCTGGCGGCCGGGATCGTCGATGGGCGAAACGTCTGGGTGACGGATCTCGACGCCGCGCTGGGCGTCCTGGAGCGGCTTGTCCAATACGTCCCGGCCGACCGGTTAATGGTCTCCGCGTCGTGTTCGCTGCTGCACGTGCCACTCGACGTGCGGCTGGAAGAGGACTTGAACCCGGAGGTCAGCTCCTGGCTGGCGTTTGCGGAGCAGAAGCTGACGGAGATCGTGACGCTGACGCGTGCCGTCAACGAGGGGAGCAATGCCGTCGCCGCCGAACTCGAAGCGAACCGGCGCATCGTTGCCGGCCATCGCGCCGCGGCGAGCCGCCACGACCGGCGGGTGCAGGAGCGCCTGGCCGCCCTCTCCGACGCCGACCGGCGCCGGGCGAGTCCCTTTGCGCGGCGGGCGGCGATGCAGCGTGATCGGCTCGGCCTGCCGCTGCTGCCGACGACCACGATCGGCTCCTTCCCGCAGACCGGCGACCTGCGGACGATGCGGAGCAAACTGGACAAAGGGGAGATCGAAGAAGCCGCCTACGATCGGTACATCGAGGAGGAGATCGCGGCGGTGATCCGGGAGCAGGAGGAGCTTGGCCTCGATGTCTTGGTTCATGGCGAGCCGGAGCGGAACGACATGGTTCAGTACTTCGGCGAGCGCTTGGCCGGTTTCGTGACGACGCACCACGGCTGGGTGCAGAGCTACGGGTCTCGTTACGTCCGCCCGCCGATCATTTTTGGCGATGTCAGCCGGCCGGAGCCGTTGACGGTGCGGTGGTCCACCTTCGCTCAGTCGCGGAGCGAGCGGCCGGTCAAGGGGATGCTGACCGGGCCAGTGACGATCCTCAACTGGTCGTTCGTGCGCGACGACCAGCCGCGCGCCGAGACCTGCCGCCAGATTGCGCTGGCGATCCGCGACGAGGTAGCCGACCTCGACGCCGCCGGCCTCGGCGTCATCCAGATCGACGAGCCGGCGATGCGCGAGGGGGTGCCCCTGCGCCGTGCCGATCAGGGCGTCTACCTCGACTGGGCGGTCGAATGCTTCCGCATCGCCGCCGCGGGGGCGCGGGACGAGACGCAGATCCACAGCCATATGTGCTACAGCGAGTTCGGCGACGTGATCGACGCGATCGCGGCGCTCGACGCCGACGTCATCTCGATCGAGAACGCGCGGTCCGACCTGGCGCTGGTGAAGGTCCTGCGCCGTCACGGCTACGACAAGGGAGTCGGCCCTGGCGTCTACGACATCCACTCGCCGCGGGTGCCACCGGTTGAGGAGATGGCAACTAATTTGCGCGCGGTGTTGGATGTCCTCGACCCGGTGCAGGTTTGGGTGAACCCGGACTGCGGGCTGAAGACGCGGCGCTGGGAGGAAGTACGGCCGGCGCTGCGGAACATGATCGAAGCGGCGGCGGAGGTGCGGAGTTCCGTGGCCGTTGGCATGAGATAACGAGCGTGTTGTCGCGGTGTCGCCC
>JBOGUF010000186.1:0-8959 GCA_050696075.1 Thermomicrobiales bacterium | reverse complement strand
GTCGGTTTCCGTCTTCCGCCTTCCGCCTTCCGCCTCGTCCTCGCCGTCCTCGCCGTCCTTGCCGCTCTCGTACGTGCGGCCGGTGAGGCTGAGGAAGACGTCTTCGAGGGAGGCCTGGGAGCTGCGGAGGTCGGTGAGGGTGACGTTGGCGCGGCCAGCCAGGGCGAGAAGGCCGACGAGGGTGGCCTGGGCGTCGGTCGTGTGCAATTCGATCTCGGCGGAGCGGCCGTTGCCGCCGCCGGCGTGGCTGGCGGTGACCGCCGGGAGGGACGCGAGGTCTGTTTCGGCGAGGGCGCCGCCGGTGAGGTGGGCGCGGACCGTCGCCGATTTGCCGAGGGCGCGGATTAGGGCCGCGGGGGTGTCGCAGGCGATCACCCGGCCCCGGTCCATGACCGCGACGCGGTCGCAGAGGACTTCGGCCTCCTCCATGTAGTGGGTCGTGAGGACGACGGTCGCGCCCTCGGCGCGGATGTCGCGGACCGCCTTCCAGAGATCGCGCCTGGCGGCCGGGTCGAGTCCCGTGGTCGGCTCGTCGAGGAAGACGATCGTCGGCCGGTTGACGAGCGCCAGGGTGATCGAGAGGCGCTGCCGCTGGCCGCCGGAGAGCTCATTGACCCGGGCGTCGCGTTTCTCCTGCAGGTTGACCATGGCCAGGAGGCGGTCGATCCAGTCGGGCGGGGCGGCGACGTCGTAGAGACCGGCGAAGAGCTCGATCAATTCGGCGGCGGAGAGATAGTCGAAGAGCGCGGTCGTCTGGAGTTGGACGCCGATCACGCGCCGGACCTGCTCGCTCTGGGCGACGGCGTCGAGGCCAGCGACGGTGATCGTGCCGTCGTCGGGCGCCCGTAATCCCTCGATCATTTCGAGGGTGGTCGTCTTGCCGGCGCCGTTTGGCCCCAGAATGCCGAAGATTTCGCCGGTGAGGACGGTCAGATCGACCCCATCAACCGCCGTCAGCGACCCGTACCGCTTGACCAGCCCACGGACCTCGATGATGGCGTCGGTCGCGGACGGGTTGTGGCTGGTCGTGGCGGGGCGGGTTGCGGTGTCTGCTGGCATGCGCTGCTCCCTGAGTCGTTCGTCGGTCCCGACCATTTAGGATGCCACATCGGGACGCGATTGTGCGGACATCAGGGCGGTGGCGACGATCAGGTCACGAGGCATCGATTGGCCGGCACGCCAGGCGGCGGCGAAGTCCGCGTCGCCCAGTTCGCCGCGGGCGGCGGACATGGCGGCGATGCGCTCCTCGTGGTGGGCGGCGGTGGAGGCGGGGCGCAAGCCGGCCTCGAGGCGCAGGCGTTCGGCGGCGCCGAAGTGCCGGGCGGCGGCGGTGTGGTCGCCCTGGCGCGCGGCATTGATCCCGAGTTGTTCCATCATGCCGGCCACGCCCCAGAGATCGCCGAACTCCTGGTAGATACGCAGGCTCTGCCGATACCGCTCCGTCGACGTCGCCAGATCGCCCTGGGCGCGGGCGACCACGCCGAGTCCTTCGTAGACATCGGCCATGCCCCAGCGGAACCCGCTCGACTGGCAGATGCGCAGCGACTCGTCGAGCAAGGCGGCGCCGCGCGGCAGGTCGGGCGCGCGCAATGCGAGTACGGCAAGCATCGCAAGGCTATTCGCCAGCCAGTCTGCCTCGGCCGTCTCTCGAAAGTGGGCGGCGACGCGGGATAGCACCAGGCAGGCTCGGTGGTCCTGATGTCTCCCGACCAGGACGAGGCCGAGCAAGAACCAGGCCCGGAAGCGCCTGCCGTTGTCGGCCTGTCGCCGCCATTGGGCGAGGACGGAGAGGCCGCCCGCGACGGCCCGAGGGAAATCGCCCTGAACCATGGCCAGGTCGGCCGAGAGCAACGTAGCCCAGAGGCGCGGCTCGCGGACCCGCTCGTCGGCGGCGGTGATTGCCATAGCCCGCTCGAACCAGGCGCGGCCCTCGGACAGCGGGCCGCGGTTGCGCCAGAACCACCACGACGTATTGAGCAAGCGCAGCAGCGTCGATCCGTCGGCGTGGTCCGCTGCCCAACGCAGGGCGGCGCGGAGGTTGTCGCGGTCGCTGTCCAGGGTGTCGAGCCATGGCAGATCGTGGATGCGCGGAGACCCGTCCGGGTTTCCGTCTCCGACGAGGGCGAGGAGGTAGGCGGCGTGGCGCGCGCCGGTCGCCTCCGCCTCGCCGGCCGCGGTCAGGCGTTCGAGGCCGAACACGCGAATCGTCTCCAGCATGCCGTAGCGAGGTTCGTCGCCGTCGTTCGTCAGGCGACGCATCAGGCTGTGGTCGAGGAGGGCGGCGAGGCCATCGAGGGTGATGGGTGACGGGTGATGGGTGATGGGTGATGGGGAAGCGCCGTCGCCCATCACCCATTCCCGATCACCCATCACCTGCTCGGCGGCGGCGAGCGAGAAGCCGCCGCTAAAGACGGCGAGACGGCGGAAGAGGGTTTGTTCGGCGGGAGTGAGGAGATCGTAGCTCCAGGCGATGGCGGCGCGCATGGTTTGGAGGCGGGTGGGCTGGTCGCGGGGGCCGCCGGTGAGGATAGTGAGGCGCTGGTCGAGGCGGGCAAGGAGGGCGGCAGGAGGGAGCACCTTGGTCCGGGCGGCGGCCAGCTCGATGGCCAGGGGCAAGCCGTCGAGGTGGCGGCAGATCTCGGCCAGCACCGGCGCGTTCTGCTCGGTGAGGGCGAAGTCGGCTTGCACCGCCTGGGCGCGTTGGACAAACAACGTCACCGCATCGGACCGGGCGATGGCGGCGAAGCTGGCGCGCGATCCTGCCGCCGGCGCGGCGAGGGGACGCACCTCGTACTCATGCTCGGCGCTGAGGCGCAGGGGGAGCCGGCTCGTGACCAACATCTTCACCTTCGGACAGGAGGCAAGCAGATCGGCGATGACGCCGGCGGCGGAGACGACCTGTTCGACGTTGTCGAGCAGAAGGAGGATCGCTTCGTCGCGCAGATAGTCGCGCAGGCGCTCGACCAACGGCTGGTTGCCGCCGTCGCGCAGGCCCAATCGCTGGGCGATGGTGGGAATGACGAGGGCCGGCTCCCGGACCGGGGCAAGGGGGATGAAGCAGACGCCGCCGGCAAAGTCGTCCGCCATCGCATCCGCGACGTCGAGGGCCAGCCGGGTTTTGCCGACGTCGCCGGGGCCGGTCAGCGTCACCAAGCGGATCTCTGCTTGCCATAACAGCTCTTGAATCGCGTCGATCTCGCGGTTGCGGCCAATGAGGGGGTTGGGCGGGGTGGGGATGTTGTGGTGGCGCGACGCCGATGCCGCCGGGGCTGGCAGCGAGGCAAGAAGCGACGTCGTTTCAGCGCTCGGCTCGACGTCGAGTTCGGCACGGAGCGCCTGGCGGCAGCGCTGGTACTGGCGGACGGCACGATCCGGCTCGCCGGCCACCGCGTAGGCGCGCATCAAGGCGCGGTGCGCCGCTTCCACCGTTTCGTCGGCGGCCAGCACCATCTCCAGCGACGCGATGGTGGCAAGGGGTTCGCCCGCCGCGCGGTCGAGGTCGGCCAGGGTCAGGATTGTGCGTTGCCAGGCGAGGTGCAACGTCTCGCGACGGGCGGTGGCCCATCCGGCCCCGAGTTCGTCGCGCAGGAGGTCGCCCTGGTAGAGCGCGAGGGCTGACCGAAGTCCGACGCGCCGCTCGGTCGAGAGGATGGACTCGGCGTGCGCAAGGGCGGCCTCGAATGCGTCGACGTCGATCCACTGGTCGACGTGCGGATGGAGACCGACCATCTCCGCGCCGGCCTCGACGTAGGCGGATGGGTGGCGCGGTGGGAGGCCGGGTTCGAGGACGCGGCAGAGGGTGCGTAGCGCCTGGTAGTAGGTGTGGCGGGCGGCGTCGGGTGTCGAGTCGGGCCAGAGCAGATCGACGACGCGCTCGCGCGGGAGGCGGTGACCAGGCGTCGCCAGCAGCAGGAGCAAGAGGGAGCGGGCGGCACGCCGCGGCCAGAGGCTGTCGGACAACACGCGGTCGCCGACGGCCAACCGGGCCGGGCCGAGGAGGTGCGCCTTGAGCGGTGGCGGTTGCGGCATCGTCGTTCCCTTTGCGGGACGGTCGATACCGCACGATAGCGAGGCTGTATGGTTCCGTCAACCGGCGATAGAGCGGGTTGGATGTTCGGCGTTCGGCGTTCGGGATCCGGCGTTCGTAGGGGAGGCACCCGCGGCCTCCCATCGCCCGCGGGGCGATACGCCGCGTATGCGGCCCGTTCGATCCACCAATAACGGGGCCGTTCATGAGGATGAGTCGGCGTTCCGCCGATGAGGTTATCGCCCCGCGGGCGAAGGGGAGGGCGCGGGTCCCTCCCCTACGACGACGGGCGGCGGCGGGCGGTGGCGGGAGTCAGGCGAGACGGCGCCTGAGGGCGACGAGCGCGCCGAAGAGGACGAGCAGCAATCCCAAGAGGAGCGCGTGGCCGTCCTCGTGAGCGGTGGATGGGCCGACGCCGGTGTCCGGGAGTGTTGTGGCGACGGCAGTCGGTTTCGGCGCGGGCTTGGCGGCCGGCTGCTTTGGCGCCGGCTCCTCGTTCTTCGGTTCCTTGGGTGCGTCGACGGGTGGCTCTGGGTCCGGATCGGGTGCCGTGGGCGCCGCCGTGACCGTCACGGTTACCAGGCCGCTGGTGGATAGGTCGCCGTCCCGTATCTCGTAGAAGAAGGCATCGGTGCCGACGAAGCCGAGGTTCGGCGTGTAGGTGAGGGTGCCGGCGATGGGATCGAGCACGACGGCAGTGCCGTTAACGGCGTCGTCGACGAAATCGAGAAGCAATTCATCGCCGTCCGGATCGGAGTCGTTGGCCAGGACGTTGATCGTCACCGGCACCCCCTCGGTCGTCGTGGCCGTGTCGTCGACGGCGACGGGCGGTTGGTTCTCCGCGGCGGCCGGCTCGACGGTGATGGTGACCGTCGCCACGTTGCCCAGCGCCTGGCCGTCGGTGAGCTGGTACTGGAAGCTGTCGGCGCCGGCGAAACCCGGATCGAGCGTGTAGAGGAAGGCGCCGTCGCCCGAACTGACGGTCAGGCTGCCGTGGGAGGCGGTGGGCACGACGTTGGCCGAGGAGATGCTGAAGTCGTCGCCGTTCGGGTCGGAGTCGTTGGCGAAGATGCCGGGCGATGGCACCGCCAATGGGGTGTCTTGCGAGGTTGTATAGCTGTCGTCGACGGCAACCGGCGGAAGGTTGGTTTGCGCCGGCAGAACGGTGACGGTGACGATGGCGATGTCGGACAAGTCCCCGTCGTCGATCTCGTAGTCGAACTGGTCGGTGCCGACGAAGCCGGGCTCGGGCGTGTAGCGGATGAGGCCGGCGCTGGGATCGAGGACGACAGTGGCGCCGCTGTCGGCGAAGCCGACGTCAATCAGGATCAACGCGTCGCCGTCGGGGTCGGTGTCATTGGCGAGGACGTCGATGTCGATTGGGACGCCCGCGGTCGTCGTGGCGGTGTCGTCGTTGGCGACCGGCGGGGCGTTGACGGCGGTGACGGTGATGGTCACGGTGGCGGTAGCGGTCTGCGCCCCGTCGCTGACGGTGTAGGTGAAGGTGTCGGTCCCGACGAAGCCCGCGCCAGGGGTGTAGGTGACGATGCCGTCGCCGAAGCTGTTGATGGAGACGCTGCCGCCGATATTGCCACTGACCGAGCCGAGGTCTAGATTGTCTCCATCGGCGTCAGTGTCGTTGTCCAAGAGACGAATCTGGATCGCCTCACCTTGATGCGTCGTGGCAAAGTCGTCGACGGTGGCCGGCGCCGCGGCGGCGGTGAAGTCGCCGGAGTCATCGGGTTGATTGGTGTCTTCGGTCGAAGCGCCTTCGTCGGTTTGGTCGGTGGATGCCGCCGCGAAGGTATCGCTGGGTTCGCTGGCCGGGTCGGACTCTGCCGTCTCGGGGGCGTCCTCGCTCGCGTCGGTGACGTCTGACTCGGCGGGTACGGGGTCGGCAGGAACCTCGGCCGGGACGTCCGCGACGGGCGCGGGCGCTGGATCGACCATCGGTTCATCGGCGGGAGGCGGCGGGTCAGGTTCGGTGACGATGGGTGGGTCGGGTTGCGCGCTGTCCGGCGCGGGTTCGGGTGCGGGTTCGGATTCGGCGGGTTCCTCGGGGTCGGCGGTGGTGTCGTCCGTGGTATGGACGAAGTGAGCGTGGCCGGTCCAATTGCGCGGCATGGCTGAGGCGGACGCCAGCGGCAGGGTCGCCAGCGCCAGGCTCAGACTCAGGAGCGGGACAAGGATCGTCAGGTAGCGCGTCTTGGTGCTCATGGTCGTCCCTTCGTGGTGCGCGGGGCATCGGCTCGCGCTATGCCGCCGCAGGATGGTGCAGACATGGCCGGTCTGGCGCGCACGACGAAGCGTGCCGGCAGCGCCGACTGTTTCGGAAGACCGGCGAGGGTTATCGGGGCGACCGGTACCTGACCAGCCCGGCCCCACGCCGGTCTGGTCTCACCCTAGCAAGCGCGTCTGACAAATCTTCGACAACGCGGAAATGGCCCCCCCGGCCCCCCAACTTTGGGGGGAGACGACGACGGAGACATGCCGCCGTCGTCCTCGTTCGTCTCCCCCCAGGATTGGGGGGCCGGGGGGGCGAAAGCTACGCCTCGCCGTTGACGTCGAGGTCGGAGAAGTCGCCGGTGGTGGGGTCGTAGGTGAGCTGGAAGAAGCAGGCGCCACCGTCGGCGACGGCGACGGGTTGGGAGCGCCAGTCGAGGCCGGTGTCGGTGCAGAAGGCGTTGACCAGGATCAGCCGGCGGCCGTCATCGGCGACGAAGCCGGCGTACTGGCGGCGGTAGCTGTCGAGCTCTTGCCAGATCTGATCGGGCGCGGGGCTTTCGCCGCAGGGGGGCGGGACGATGAAGACGAAGAGGTCCTCCTCCAACTGTGCGATCGCGGACGCGGCCGGCGTCCAGTAGCCGGCAGGCTCGGCGCCAGCGAGCGACCGGAAGAAGCGCGGGCCGTCGCCTTCGGGCACGATCACGCCCTCGTAGGCGTCGCCCTGGACCGGCTGCCAGGTTGTCGTCGTCGAGTCGGCGCAGCAATCGACATCCTCGTCTTCGATTTCTACGAAGCCGTCGATCAGCCAGCGATCGCCCTCCTCGACGAAGATGAAGAAGACCGGCTCGTCGTCGGGCGGCGCGGGGATGATCACCGCGCCGACGCGGCCGTCCGGCAGCACGCGGGCGGCGGTGACCTCGCCCAGCCGGGTCCACTCGTCTTCGTCGAGCGGCGCCGGTGTTTGCAGTTCCGTCGTGTCATCGAGCACGAAGCCGAGATCGGCCGCGACGGTTCGGAGGAAGTCGTCGCTGACGAAGGCGACGAAGCGGAGCGCGTCGCCGGCGTTGATGCAGGCCATGAACTGCTCGACGGTTGCCGTGATCGCGGCGATCGTCTCGATGTCGGCCGGTTCACCGGTCGGCAGGGCCGAGAGCGAGACAGGCGATGGCTCAGAGCTCGGCGTGGCTCCCGCCTGTCCCGCGTCCACGATCAGTTGCCGGAGTTCTGGCAGCGTCCGGGGTGCGACCGTGCAGGCGGCCGGATCGGTCGGCCCCGGCGTTGTGGGCGTCGCGTCCGTCGTCCGCGCCCGCACGCCGCCGGTCGATCCGGACGCGTTGTCGACCGGCGGCGGCTCGCAGGCGGCAGCCGCGCTGGTGAAGAGCCACAACAGCGTGATGGCCAGGGCAACGGCGCGGAACATGCAAGTCTCCTCCCGTGCGATCCAAGGGGATTCCGTGCCGATCCCCACGGCAGGGAAACGCCCCGAGCGGACGGACAGTTCCCAGTACCGTACGGCAATGGAACTCAGGACGAAACGCAAACGTTGCACATGGTGGAGCACGGGACCGACGATGGGAGAGTGGACCAACAATGGGGGAGCGGGGCGATGACGTGCGGACGTCGAATGGTGTGGGTGGCGCTGGTGCTGCTGGGAGCGGTGCTTGTGGGGAGCGTGCCGGCGATGGCGCTCGGCCAGGAGGCCACGCCGACCGCGGTCACATCGCCGGAGGCGTTTGTCCGCCAGCTCCTGACGACGGCTTACGTGGGCGAAACACCGGCTGATGGCGAGCAGGCGGTGATCGCGGTTTGGAACAACCCAGCGTTCCAGTTTCTGGACGAAACGGTGGGGGCGGCGCGGGTGATCTTCCCGAGTGTCCCGTTCGCCGCGCTCACCTACCGGGTGTACCCGGACGATGCCGGCGCCGCGGCCGCGCTGCAACGGGAGACTACTGAGAACGCGCCGGCGGTGGATGCAACTGTCTCGACGCCTGTCGGGTTCGACGGCATGCCAAGCGCATTAGTTATGGCGGGTGGCGAGTCGATTTGCCTGGTGCAGATCGGCAACGTGCTGGTCACGGTGCGGGCGGAGGACGGGTCGCTACCGGCTGGGCTCGATACCGTCGCGCTGGCCGCAATGTTGGTGGGACACCTGGAAAACGTCATGGCGGCCAGTGCGTCACTGGCGACACCAACTCCCGGCGGCCTACTGACCGAAATCGATCCTTGGACGCTGCATCAGCGCCTGCTTGTCGAGCCGTTCGCCATGGACGAGATACCGGCAGGGTTCACCGAGACCCGGATCGAGGCTTGGGAGGATTTCAACGACGACGATCTGCGCGGCGCGATCGGCGGCGTCCTGGTGACGCTCGGGGACGACTGGCTCACCGGCATGGCGTATGTGGTCTATCCCAATCAAGGCGCGGCGGACTACTTCTTCGCTCGTAATACCGGCGCCAGTGCTGACGTGGGCGGCACGCCGGTAGCGCTGCCCACGGGCGCGCTCGATACCCCAGCGCTCGTTATTGGCTACGACGATTACGTCGTCTGCGTAGCGCAGATTGGCTACGTCACCGTCATCGGTGCGGCCGATAACGGAGACGAGGCGATTGCGATGGCGTCTGCCGCGGTCGATCACCTGCAACGGGTGGCAGGGACGTAGGGCGGCGAGGCAGGGAGGCGGGGAGGCAGGGAGGCGGGGAGGCGGAC
>JBOGUF010000185.1:0-17773 GCA_050696075.1 Thermomicrobiales bacterium | reverse complement strand
CGGGGCGCGCGCCGCGCGCCGCTCGGCGTCGCGGCGCAGGTTGGTGGCGGCGACGGCAAGGCCAAAGTGGTCGGCGATGGTTTCCAGGAACCAGAGGTCCTCGGGCCGGTAGACCCCCGCCTGGCGGCTGGAAAGGGCGAGGACGCCGACGACCGCGTCGTCGACGACGACCGGCAACAGGACCGCCTCGACGACGCCGGCCGCGCGTCGAAAGATGTCCTCGCGGAACCGATCCTCCGCCCCGATCACGTTGATGAAGGGGCGACGGTCTTCGGCGACCAGGCCGGCGGCGGCGGCGGCCAATGATACGACGTCGCCATCATCCGGGTAGTGCGGAAGCCGGCCGCGGACGTGGGTGACAAGGAGGGTGTGGGCCGCGGCGTCGTAGTACCCGAAGGAGCAGCGGTCGAATGGGAGAAAGTGCCTGATCTCCTCGGCGAAGGCGTCGAAGACTCGCTCCATGTCGCGCCCAGCGCCGATGACGCGAGTCAGACGGACGACCGCGTCGAGGGCCGCTTCGCGGGTCAGTTCACGATCAGGCGCCGACTGACGATAGGCCAGCTTGGCTGCTCGCTCTCTGCCCGCCACGGGCGTGCCTTGGCGTTCATCCGGTGGCATCACGGTTCACACCGATCTGCGACGGCGACGGCCGCGGCCACGGCGTCTGTTGTAGAAGCACCGCGTCGTCCGGGTACCAGCGCGGGCGGAGGTTGCCGACGAGGTAGAGCGAGCCGGTCACCAGCACCACGTCGCCGCGATTCGCTTGCGCACGGCCGAGTGCCTGCTCCAGGGCGGATCGCGGAACGTCGCTGGCAATTGCCGTGCCGCCAAATCCGACGGCGCGGGCTTCGGCAGCAAGGAGATCGACCGGCGTGCCCGGCTTGGCGAGGACGCGAGGAGTCGTGAGGACCAATTCGTCGACCGCGGGCGCGATCAGGCGTAGCATCGCCTGGTGTTCTTTGCTCTCGAGCATGCCGACGACGGCGATGAGGTGGCCGCCAGCGGGCCGCGCGGCGAGGCGCGGCAACTCGGCGACGAGAGCGGCGACCTTGTCGGGGTTGTGCGCACCGTCGAGGATGACGCGAGGCGACGCCTGAACGACTTCGCAGCGGCCGGGGATGCGCGCATGGGCCAGACCCTCGCGGATGGCGTCGAACGGCACGGCGAAACCTTGCGCGGCGAGGGCGCGGACCGCCGCGACGGCCGTCGCGGCGTTGGTCGCCTGGAAGCGACCAGGCAGGGCGGTTGTGAGCGTGGGTCCTGGTATCCCCTGGGCGTCTACCTCGTGCCAGGTGACGCCGTCCGCATCCTCGGTGAGGATCTCAAAGGTCGCGCCAGGGACGACGCGGGTCACGGTCGCGCCGGTCGCCGCGGCCTCGGCCAGGATCGGTCGGAGCCCGGTCGGGTCGGCGACCGCGGTGACGACCGGGGCGCTGGCTTTGACGATACCCGCTTTGTGCCAGGCGATCTGCTCGACGGTGGGGCCGAGCGTGACGGTGTGGTCGAGGCCGATCGAGGTGACGACGCTGACGGCCGGCTGCACGACGTTGGTCATGTCGAAGCGCCCACCAGCGCCGACCTCGATCACCGCCATGTCGACCGGTTCTTGGGCAAAGGCGACTGCCGTCAGCGCGACCCAGAACTCGCCATAGGTGAGCGACCCCTCGTCCTTGCGGGCGGCCCAGGCGTCGGCCGTGGCGAGCAGGTCGTCGATGAGATCGGCGAAGCGGTCGCCGGCGATCAGGCGGCCGTCGAATTGCAGCTTCTCGGTCGCGGCCTGGAGGTAGGGCGAGGTGTGGAGCCCGGTGCGGTAGCCGGCGGCGGTCAGGATGGCGGCGACGGCGGTGCTGGTCGAGCCTTTGCCGGAGGTGCCGCCGACGTGGACCACTGGATAGCGCAGGTGCGGGTTGCCAAGGTAGGCGAGGAAGCGGCGCAGGCGGGCGAGGCGCATCTCGGCCCGCTGCCGGACCTCGGCCAGGCTCTTGCCCTCGGCCGCCGGCGTGCGCTCGATCAGGGCGTCGGTTTTGGCCAATGCCTCCCGGTAGCGGCGCAGGATCTCCCCCGGCGTGCGGGTTCTTGGCGGTTCGTGCGTCGCGACGGTGCTTGACACGTTGGTCGTCCTCGTGTGGTCGTCGGTCGGTATTCGTGCTTGGGGGATTGTAGAACGGATTGTCCCCCGCCCCCCCAAGTTTGAATTCTTCGAAGGGCACGGGCGTGATAGCCGAGAGCGCACATGAACTCAGCATTGGGGTAGGGGCGCATCCCTATGCAATCGCCGCCTCCACGTCCAGTCGCCCCGCCTCGACCGCCGCCCGAAAATCCTGAATCGTCTGCCGCACGCCATCCCGGAACGGTCGCCAGCCGATTGCCCCGGTCGCCTCCTCCAACGGTTGTCCGTCGATCTCGGCCGGAAAGGGCATCACGTCCGCGCCGTGGGTGATCCGGCCCGCCATCTCCGGCGCGACCTCTTCGATGGCGGCGACCACGTCGTCGCTGTTCGCCACCGTGCCGCCGAGGTTGAAGACCGGTGCCCCATCGACGGTCGCTCGCGCCGCCTGAATGAAGGTCTTGGCCACGTCGTCGGCATGCTGGTAGGTCGCCGCGCTGGCAAAGGTAAAGTGGTAGGGCCGTCCGACCGCCGCTGCCAGCATCGCCTTCGTCGGCGTCGCGCTGATCCCCTGGTCGCGCCCCGGTCCGTAAACAAAGAAGGGCCGTAGGCCAATACTGCGCGTCTGGTAGTCCTGCCAGTAGACCTTCGCCGTCCCCTCGTTGTCCTGCTTTGTCACGCCGTACAGCGTCGTCGGCAGCAATGGCGCGTCGTGCTGAAGCGGTCCTGGCGGATACCGTTCGACCGGCCCGTAGACCGCGATGGAACTAGCGTAGACGACGTTCCGCACTTGCGCCGCGTGGCGCTTCGCCGTCTCCAGCACGATTGTGCTGCCGACGACGTTGACCCGCGCCCCCTGGACGGGGTTCGCGCGCACGAATGGCACCTGCAACGCCGCGAGGTGGACGATGTGGGTGATTCCCTGCTCGACCACCGTCCGCTCGAACCGCTCCTGGTCGGTGATGTCTCCCTCAACCATATTGACCGTGGCGAGCGCGTCGTCTTCCATGATCAGCCGCAACCGATGCGGGGTCCCCGGCAGGTCGTACGTCCAGACCGACACCCCTTCGTCCGTCAACCGCTTTGTCACCCAGGCCCCAATGCATCCCAGCGCCCCGGTGACCAAAAACCGCTCCTCAGCCATCAATCCCCCCCGAAGGTGAAAGGCGTCAGGCGGCAGGCGTACGTTGTTCCTGTCGCCAGTCGCCAGTCGCCAGTCGCCAGTCGTCCTACGCCTTCGGAACAAATGCGATCGCCCGCCCCGGCCCCGCGCTGCCACCCTCGATCTTGAGGGGCAGGCAGACAAAGTACGCCCCGCGTGGCGGCAACTTACTCAGGTTTGCGAGCAGTTCGATGTAGAGCATCCCCCGCGCCAGCCCAAACTGATGGTGCGGCACGCCGTTGTGCGCCGGCCCGACGCTCACCCCGTCCAGTCCGACCGTGACGATCCCCTTCTCGTGCAAATACTCGATGCAGGCCACGTCCGGCGTTGGCCAGCTCGTTCCCTGGTGCATAATGAAGGGGTCGAAGACATACCCTGCCCCATCGGGCAGCGGCCGGTACCAGGCATCCCAACCGGTGCTGAAGAGGACGATCTCGCCGGCGTGCAACTCGCCGTGCGCCGCCTCCCACTGCCGGACGCGGTCGGCCGTGATTTCGACGCAGACGCCATCCGCTCCCTGCTCGGTCAAATCCGAGGCGTCGATCACCGCCGCTGGACCCATCAACTTGCCCAGGTCCACCTTCTCGACCGTCACCAGCCCCATCTCGCCGGACAGCTCAATGCCGGAGCCGGGCGGGGCGACGAAGTGCGCCGGGGCGTCGACGTGCGTTCCACAGTGCTCGTCGAGCACCAGCCAGGCCGTGTGGTACGGCCCACGGAACCCGTGGATCGGCTGAATCTGCCCGGCCGAGCGCGATTCGTACCAGTTGTAGACCTTGCGCTGGAACGGCATGTGGGTCGGCCAGTTCGCCGGCATCTGCTCCGCCAGCGTCACCGTCAGGTCGACTACCTCACACCCGGCGACCGCCTGGACGATGGCGTCCAGCGCTGGGCTTGTCGTCTTTTCTGATGTCGTCATGGACGTGCTCCACGTGTGCGGGCCTGGTATCGGACGCCGGGCGCGGGTCCGCGCGCCCGCGATACTTGCAAGCATCGCACGCCCCATCCCGGCAGGCAACGGCCGTTACTCCGTTCGCACCCGCACCTTTTCCAGGCGCAGCGCGAGCACGTTGAGCAGCAGGGCGCCGACGAGGATGATCCCCTCCAGGGCGTCCTTGAAGTGGATGCTGAGCCCCTCGATCAGGTTCAAGCCGTTGGAGAGGATGCCGAAGATCAACAGCCCGATCAGCGTGTTCTTGATCCCACCCTCGCCGCCAAAGAGGGACGTGCCGCCCAGCACGACCGCCGCGATCGTTTGGATCAGCAGCTCGGCGCCGGCGCCGGGGTTCGCGCTGTGCAGCCGGCCGATGAAGAGCATCCCGGCCAGTCCTGCCGTCAGGCTCGAGATCATCAGCGAGAGCATCACCACCTGCTTGGTGTTGACGCCCGACATCTCGGCCGCTTCCCGGTTGCCGCCAGTCATGAAGACATAACGACCAAATTTCGTGTAGCTCAAGACGATGTCGCAGATAATCAAGACGCCGAGCGCGACGAGGCCGATGACCGGGATGCCGAGCACCCGGTTGCCGACGCTCGCCAAATCTTCGAGAACGGGCGGTACGCCTTTGGCGTCGATGATGCGCCCCTCGGTCACGTACTGGGCCAGCCCGATCGCAATGGTGAGCATCGCCAGGGTCATCATGAATGAGGGGATGCCGATGTAGGCGACGAGGAAACCGTTGAGCAACCCGATCCCGGCTGCCGCCAGCACAGCGACGAGGATCCCCCAATACCCCCGGTCCAGGTGGTCCGGGTGGAAGAAGTAGGCTGCCATCACCCCCGAGAAGGTCGCCACCGAGGCGATACTCAGATCGATCTCGGCGCAGAGCAAGACGAAGGTGACGCCGGCCGCCGCCACCGCCACCGGTCCGATCTGGGTAACGATGTTCTGCAAGTTGCCGACCGTAAAGAATACGTCGGTTACCAGGCTAAAGAAGACGAACATCGCGACAAATGTCGCCAGCGGCGCGATCGTTCGCGCGTTCCGGCTCGCGATCCGCAGCGCCCGATCCCGCGGATCAAGCCCCGCTCGCCCGCCACCCGCCGGCGCCTCGACCGGCTGTTGTACCTGTTGTGCCATCCGTTTCTCTCCAGGGGTCAGGAGTCAGGAGTCAGGGGTTAGGGCAAGAGCGCCGTTTCGTCCCTGACCCCCGACTCCTGACTCCTGACCCCTAAGCGAAGCTCATCAGCGCATCCTTGCTGACGCGCTCGTCGGCGAACTCTTTGGTGATGCGGCCTTTCGACATGACCAGGATGCGGTCGGACTCGGCAATCACCGTCTCCGGCTCGGTCGACAAGAGGAGGATCGCCACGCCTTCCGCCTTCAACTGTTTGATGAGGTCGAGAACCTCGCGCTTGGCGCCGACATCCATGCCTCGGGTCGGCTCGTTCAGGATCAGCACCGTCGGCTGCCGCGTCAGCCACTTCGCCAGCACCACCTTTTGCTGGTTGCCGCCGCTCAAGTTGCCGGCACGCATCGTCACGTTCATCGGCCGCACGTCTGTGCGCTGGGCCTGCGGCTCCGCCACCGCGATCTCGCCCGGGTGCCGGAAGACCGGCCTCACCAGATGGTTCAGGTGGGCCAGCGTGATGTTCTTGTAGATCTCGTGTCGCGGGAAGAGGGTATCCCGCCGGTTCTCGGTCAGGTAGGCGATGCCGAGTCGCTTCGCCGCCCGCGGTGAGGCGAGCCGGACCGGCTTGCCATGCAAGCGAACTACGCCCGCTTGCGGTGGCAACCGCCCAAAGATCGCCCGCGCCACTTCGGTCATGCCGGCCCCAAGATAGCCGAAGATGCCTAAGATTTCGCCCGCGTGGACGGTCAAGCTGACGTCGCTGAACTCGCCTTCCGCCGTCAACCCGTCGAGCTCGATCACCGGCGTAAGCGTCGCCCGCGGCGGCAGCCGCACGCCCTGCTCGTAGCTCGCTGCCAGCGACGTCGCCTCCCCGCCGATCATCAGTTCAATGATGCGGTGTTTCGTCAGCCCCTTGGCCGGCAGCGTCGCGACCTTGCGCGAGTTCTTGAGCACCGTCACCCGGTCGGCGACCGCGAGCACATCCTCGAGGAAGTGGGAGATAAAGACGAGCGTCTTACCGCGTGCCCGCAGTTGGCGCATCAGCGCGAAGAGCCGCTCCGCCTCCGGCACCGAGAGCGCGGAGGTCGGCTCGTCGAGGATGATGATCGCCGCCCCGGAGAAGACGACCCGCGCGATCTCAACCAGTTGCTGCGTGCCGAGCGAGAGCATGCCGAGCGGCGCGGTCACGTCGAGCGCGATGCCGAGTTCGTCCAGGTGCGTCCGCGCCGCCGCCTTCATCCCCTTCCAGTCGACGAGCCCGAAGCGGTTCGTCGGCTGCCGGCCGAGAAAGACGTTCTCCGCCACCGTCAGCTTCGGCATGACGCTCAGTTCCTGGTAGATCATGCCGATGCCGTGGTTCCGCGCGTCGGATGGGGAGCCGAAGCTGACGGGCGCGCCCCGCAGCGACAATTCCCCTTCGTCGGGCGCATGCACGCCACTGAGGATCTTCATCAGCGTGCTCTTGCCCGCGCCGTTCTCCCCGACCAGCCCGTGGATCTCCCCCGCCGCCAGCTCGAAGTCGACCCCGCTCAGCGCCGTCGCCCCCCCGAAGCGCTTCGTCACGTTGCGGAGCGCGAGCAGCGGCTCGGCCTCAGGGGTCAGGAGTCGGGAGTCAGGGGTCAGGGCCGCCATCGTCCCAGCCGTTTCTTGCATTGCGCGACATTCTCCCAACGTCCCTGACCCCTAGCTCCTAACTCCTAACTCCTAACTCCTAACCTCTAACGCCTAGTACTGGTAGTTATCGTGCAGCCAGATGTACCCGGCCGCGTTGTCCTTCGTGATCGGACCGCCGTCGGTGCGGATGAACTTCGGGATGCCGGCGCTGGCGTTATCGGTCTCGGAGATGGTCAGGTAGCCGGCCCAGATCGCGCCGCCGTGGATGCGGCCGCTCGGGTTGATCACCGAGGCGGTCATCTTATCTTCGAGGATCGCCTCGCAGGCGTTCTTCAAGCCGTCGACGCCGACGACCTTGACCTGATCCTGCTTGCCAGCCGACTCGATCACCGCCCGCGCCGCCAGCGCCATGTCGTCGCTGTGGAAGAACCCGCCCTTGACGTCAGGGTAGCGCTGCAGGAGGTCCTGCCAGAGGTCGGCCACCTGAGCTTGCAGCCAGTCGCCCGGCGTGTCGTCGACGACCGTGATGTTCGGGTAGTTGGCCACGGTCTGGTTGAAGCCTTCGGCTCGGCCTTGGGCGCCGGTGTGACCCAGCGCGCCCTGGGTGTGAATCACCTCGCCCTCGCCGCCGATCGCCTTGAAGAGTTCGTTGGCGACGGTCGAGCCCATGTAGATGTTGTCCGGTTCGAGGTAGGTCAGGTAGGGGAAGGCCTGGAACTCCTCGAGGTCCTGGATCAGCCGGGTGTCCATGATAATCAGCGGGATACCCTTGTCGATCACCGCTTGCGCGCCGTCGATCAGGGCATCGCTCGCCGCGGGATGGACGGCGACGAAGTCCCATTCCTCATTCGCGATCGCTTGCAGCGCGTTAAGCTGGTTCGCCGCCTGCCCCTCGCCGTCGAACGACTGGACCTCGACGCCGAGCAAGTCGCCGAAGAACCTGGCGGTCTCCATGCCGTGCGACACCCAGGTCGAAGCGCCCAGCACCTCGACAGTCGCCGCCCGGTACCGCTTCTCCGGCAGGTCGTCCGGCAGGATGCCGAGATTGCTGATCGCTTCCGCCGCGGTCACCCCCGGCCGAAATCCTGCCGCGGCCGCCAGCGCCCCCAGCCCCGCTACCCCGCCAAACAGCCCGCGGCGCGTCAGGCCGCTGACGATGTGGCCGACTTCCTTGCGATTCTTCTCCGGTCGGTGCAACAACTCACGCGATTCGGACACGGTTCACCCTCCGTTGGATGACGCGACACACCCCGGCGCCCATGCGCCGGAGAACACCCCGAATCAAGCGCCGCCCCGCCGCGTCCGAAGCGACCGGTGGGGCAAATCGAGGCCAATCTGAACCGATTCTGGGCGCGTCCGGCGCCCGAAATGTGGACAGTATTCAACGACGACTCGCCCGGCAACGTAGCACAGCCACGCCGGCCGGTCAACAGCCGATCCCGCGAATCTCGTAGCTTGCGTGAGACGCCGTATGTCGAGCTGACGGAAGGTGTTAGGATGCCGCTGGAGCGGCCTTTTCGCGGAAAGCCTACGCCGCTCAGCGAAGGGTAGACCATGGCGACGACAAAGCTCTTCACCGCCGAGGACCTAGCCACGATGGGCGCCGATGCGCCCTTTGAACTCGATATGGGGGAGCTGGTCGAAGTGTGCCCATCCTTCGGGGATGCCAGCGCGTACGCGGTGAACATCATCATCCCGCTGGGCACTTTTGTGAAGCGCGGCAGGTTAGGCGTAGTCTTTGGCCCCGACGGCGGCTTCTTTCTCACTTGGAACCCGGACACTGTGCGAGCCCCGGACGTGGCATTTGTCCGTCGCGAACGTATCCCACCTGGCCTCGACTTGCGCGCCTTCTTCCCTGGTGCGCCCGACCTGGCGGTCGAGGTGCTCTCCTCCTCAAACACGCGGCGTGAGATCGAGCGGAAGATCCACCATTACCTAGCAGCTGGAACCACGCTCATCTGGATCGCCAATCCGCTCCGTCAAACTGTCGAGGTGGTCCGCCCGGATCAGGATCGGCGCCTCTTACAGACCGGAGACGTGCTTGACGGCCAGGAGGTGGTTCCCGGGTTCCGCCTGCCAGTGGCGGACATCTTCGACGTGTTCAGTTAGAAGAAGGGGAGCAGGTTCGCGTGGCAACCACCAACGGCAACGGCGTGTTAAGCGGTCGGGTGGCGTTGATAACTGGCGCCGGAACCGGTCTGGGTCGGGCGAGCGCGATCGCCCTGGCGAATGAAGGAGCGGTCGTCGCCATCACCGAGTTGCCGGACCGGATGGACCGCGCCGAAGCGACCGTCGACCAGATCCGCGAGGCAGGCGGCGATGCCCACGCCCTCCCCCTTGACGTCACCGACTTGTCCTCGATTGCCGGCTGTATCGACCAGGCCGCCGCTATCGCCGGCCGCCTCGACGTCCTGGTGAACAACGCCGGCGTCAACGTGCCTAAGCTGGCCATGGACGTCACCGAGGAAGATTGGGACCGCGTCCTCGACGTCAACCTCAAGGGCGTCTTCTTCGTTGCCCAGGCGGCCGGGCGCGTCATGCGCGACCAGACCCCCCAAGGCGGCTGCATCATCAACATCGCCAGCCAGATGGGTCTCGTCGGCTATTGGGACCGCGCCGCCTACTGCTCGAGCAAGGCCGGCGTCGTCAACCTCACTCGCGTTCTTGCCGTCGAGTGGGCTCAGTACCAGATCCGCGCCAACGCCGTCTGCCCCACCTTCGTCGAAACCCCGCTCACGCAACCGATGTTCGCCAACAACCCCGCGTTCAAGGAGGACGTGCTCAACCGCATCCTCCTTGGCCGCCTCGCCACTCCCGAAGAGGTTGCCGCCGCCGTCCTCTTCCTCGCCAGCCCTGGCGCCGCCATGGTCAACGGCCACGCCCTCGCCGTCGACGGCGGCTGGACGGCAATCTAGGCGTTAGGCGTTAGGGGTTAGGGACGACGGGTGTGGCATAGATGCCGCCTCGTTCCGTGCCATCCGGGTATCTTTGCAGGGGCGAGTCGGTGACTCGCCCGCCTCATGAAACGACTGGTCGCGGAAAGGATCAACCCCTCGCATGACCCAACCGACCATCGGCGTCCTGGTCATGGCCTACGGCGGGCCAGACTCCCTCGACGACGTCGAACCTTACCTCCTCGACGTGCGCAACTACCGCCCAACGTCGCCCGAGATCATCCACGAGGTCCGCGAGCGCTACCAGCAGATCGGCGGCCGTTCTCCCATCCGTGAGCTGACCCAGGCCCAGGCTGATGCCCTCGAAACCGCGCTCAACCAACAGGGCGGCACCACGTGGCGTGCCTACGTCGGCATGCGCCATTGGCATCCCTACATCAAAGACACGCTCACGCGCATGGAAGCTGACGGCATCACCCGCGCGGTCGGCCTCGTCATGGCGCCCCACTACTCCCGCATGAGCATCGGCGCCTACTTCAAGAAGGTCGATGAGGCCGGCTCCAGCATCGAGGTTGCCCCGATCGAGCGCTGGCACCTCCTCCCCGGCTACCTCGACGCCCTCGCCGACCGGGCCCGCGTCGCCCTCGATCGCTTCCTGCCCGATGAACGGAACGACATCCCGGTCATTTTTACCGCCCATTCTCTGCCGGAACGCATCCGCGAGTGGAACGACCCCTACCCGGACGAGTTGCAGGCGACGATGGAGGCCGTCGCATCCCGACTCCCCGGCCAGCCCCACGAATTCGCCTTCCAGAGTGCGGCCATGACCCCTGACCCCTGGCTCGGTCCGGACGGTGGCGAGAGTATTGCCAGGCTCCACGACGAAGGGCAGCGGAACGTCCTGATCGCCCCGATCGGCTTCGTCTGCGAGCACGTCGAGATCCTCTTCGACATCGACGTCGAGTTCAAAGACCAGGCCGACTCACTCGGCATGCATCTCGAACGGATCGAGATGCTCAACGACCACCCGGTCATGATCGCCAGCCTCGCCGGACTGGTTCGCGACCGCGCCGCCGCGGCCGGATGGCTCTAACGTCGATGCAACGCGCCAATCGGCCACGCATCGCCGTCGTCGGCGGTGGCATCGCCGGGCTCGCCGCCGCCTTGCGGCTGAAGCGGATCGCGCCCGACGCGGCGGTTACCCTGATCGAACGCGAGCCGGTCCTGGGCGGCAAGATCAAGACTGAGCGCATCGACGGCTTCGTCATCGAGGGCGGTCCGGACTCCTTCCTCGCCATGAAGCCGCGCGGCATCGAACTCTGCCGGGAACTCGGCATCGCGGAACGCCTCCAGGGCGTTCGCCAGGAGACGCGCCGCACCTTCGTCATGCGCAACGGCCGTCTCTACGACCTACCGGAGGGGTTGACCGGCCTCGTGCCGACCAGGCTCGGCCCGATGGCCAAGACCCGCCTCATCTCCCCCTTGGGGAAAGCGCGCATGGCGCTCGACTATGTGCTTCCGCCACGCCGGGGAACGGGCGACGAGACGCTTGCCGCCTTCATCGAGCGTCGCCTTGGTCGCGAGGTCTATGAGCGATTGGTCGAACCGCTGATGGCCGGCATCTACGCCGGAGATGGCCGCGAGCTCAGCCTCGCCGCCACCTTCCCCCACCTCCGCGCGGGCGAGATCAAGCATGGCGGCCTGATCAAAGGCATGCTCGCCGCCCGCCGCAACGGGCCGCCGACGAGCGGAGAGCAGCGCCCCTCGCCGTTCCTTGCCCCAGCCGGCGGTATGGCTGAGATGGTCGAGGCGATCGAATCTCGGCTTCGCAACGAGGGTGTCCAAATCGTGACGAGTTCGCACCTCTCCCGCCTGTCACGCGACCACGCGGACGGTCCGTTCTCGCTGCATCTTGATGACGGCACATCACTTCCGGCCAACGCCGTTATCCTCGCCACCCCGGCCGGGCCGACGGCAACTCTCGTCGACGAGCTCTTGCCGGACGCCGCGACGCTCCTGCGCTCGATCCCGCACGTCTCCAGTGCCACCGTCGCTCTTGCCTACCCGGAGCGCGCCCTTTCACACCCGCTCGCCGGCCACGGCTACGTCATTCCGCGCGTCGAGGGGCGGCAGGCGCTCGCCTGCACCTGGGTCTCCTCGAAATGGGCCGCGCGCGCGCCAGAAGGCCACGCGCTCCTCCGTGTCTTCGTCGGTCGCACCGGTGAGGATCAGATCGTTGCTGCCGCGGACGACGACCTGATCGGCATCGCCCGCGAGGAACTCCGCGCCACCCTCGGCATCACCGCCGATCCGTCATTCGCGCGCGTCACCCGCTGGCCGGACGGCATGCCGCAATACACCCTCGGCCACCTCGACCGCGTCGCCGCCATCGAGCGCGCCGTCGCCACCATCCCCGGTCTCCACCTCGCCGGCCACGCCTACCGCGGCGTCGGCATTCCCGACTGCATCGCCTCCGGCGACGCCGCCGCCAATAACGCCGCCCGCTCCGTGGCGCTGACCCCGGCTGACGCTCCATCTCATCAACCTCCTAACGCCTAGTGGTTTGTCACGACCGAACTGTCAGGTTCCGTCGTCATGCTTCCCGGTGGTCAGCATGACGGTGTGCAAACACGGCCTAACGCCTGGGGGATAACCCTACCCCCGAATCTCCCGCCTGCCGGGATTCCTCGATGACCCTGACTCCCTATAATCTCCGTAGTGATCGATGAGTCCGGCGTTTCGTCCGCGTATACCTAAGAGGATCGGGTAAGGACCTTATCGAATGTCGACGCCGTTCACGCTAGGCGAACCGAACGAGTTGCGGGAGCGCGCTTGCGTTCTCACGGAACGGTGGCTGCGCCCGCGGCCATGGACCGCCGCCGCCTTCTTGGCCTTCAACTTGGGACTCGGCATTGTTTCGTTCGTGGTGTGGGTCGTATTGGTTGCGGTCGGCGCCGGGCTCGCGGTCACGTTGATCGGCCTGCCGATTCTGATCATCACGATGTACATGTGGGTCGGCGCGGCGCGCATGGAGCGGCGCCGCATCGAATCGTTCGGCGGCGGGTACATCCCGGAGCCGTACCGGGTGACGACCGATGCCGGCTTCTATCGGCGGCTCAAGGTCCAAATCACCGACTCGGCGGTCTGGCGTGACCTGTTCTACCTGATTGCGCTCTTTCCGATTGGCGTCATCGAGTTTGCCATCGTCGGCCTGGCCGCGATCTGGCCGCTCTCGATGATCACCATCCCGCTCTACTACTGGATGGGCGACAGCCCGGCGATCGGCGGCTGGCGCATCGACACCCTGCCGGAGGCGATCATGATTGCCCTGCTCGGCGTCGTCGTCGCTCTCCCGGCCCTGCTCCTGATCAGCGGCGCGGCGCGGGCCCATTTCGCCTTCGCTCATTGGATGCTCGGGCCGTCGCAGGAGCAGTTGGAGGAGCGCGTCGAGGTTCTGACCCGCACCCGCTCCGGCGTGATGGAGGCGATGCTGGTCGAACGCCGCCGCATCGAGCGCGACCTGCACGACGGCGCCCAGCAGCGCCTCGTCTCGCTAGCGATGGGTCTCGGCATGGCCAAAGAGAAGATGGAGAGCGACCCCGATGCCGCCCGCCAGTTGCTCGATGCATCGCATGATGAAGCGAAACGGGTACTGGTCGAGTTGCGGGAGCTGGTCCGGGGTATCCACCCGGCCGTGCTCACCGACCGCGGGATCGACGCTGCCATCTCCGCCGTGGCCGGCCGCTCGCCGGTCCCGGTGACGGTCGACGTCGATCTCAACGGGCGGCTGCCGGAGGCGGTCGAGTCAACCGCCTACTTTGTGGTCGTCGAGGCGCTGGCCAACGTCGCCAAGCACAGCAACGCCAGTGCCGCGCGCGTCCATGTGCGCCGCGAGCACGATTGGTTGATTATTGACGTCGAAGACAACGGCGCCGGTGGCGCCTCGATGCACGACGGCACGGGGCTCATCGGCTTGGCCGAGCGGCTGGCCGCGCTCGATGGACAATTCGCCGTCCAGAGCCCGACCGGCCAAGGAACGAGGGTGCGGGCAGAGATTCCGTGCGGGTCGTGATCGCCGAGGATTCGGTGCTGCTCCGGGAAGGCATCGCCCGGCTCCTGACGGACGCCGGCATGGAGGTCATCGCCCGCGTGGGCGACGGGCCGGGGCTGATCGCGGCTGTCGAGGAGCACCGGCCCGACGTCTCCGTGGTCGATGTGCGGATGCCGCCCAGCTTTCGGGACGAGGGTTTGCGCGCCGCCATCGAGGCCCGGCAGCGGGTGCCAGGCAGCCCGGTCCTCGTCCTCTCGCAGTACGTCGAGGAACGGTACGCGGGCGAACTGATCGAATCCGGCGCGGAGGGCGTCGGCTATCTCTTGAAGGATCGCGTCGCCGACGTCGGCGACTTTGTCGCCGCGGTGCGGCAGGTGGCGGGAGGAGGAACGGTGCTCGATCCGGACGTCGTCGCCCAGCTCGTTACCCGCCGCCGGCGCGACGACCGGGTCGATACCTTGACCGAGCGCGAGCGCGACGTTCTTGCCCTGATGGCGGAAGGGCGCACCAACGCCGCCATCGCCGGCCGGTTGTTCGTCAGTGAAGGGACGGTGGAGAAGCACGTGACCAACATCTTCGGCAAGCTCGGCCTCCCCGACACGGGAGTAGACCACCGCCGCGTTCTGGCGGTCCTCGCCTACTTGAGAAGCTAGCCGGTAGCCGTTAGCCGTCAGCGTTTAGCCGCTTCCGTTCAAACCGCAAACCGGAAGTTGTCGCGACGCTCCGCTTCCGCGGAGAGGAGATCGGCTTGTGTCCGTACAGGCGCATCACAAACACATTCGACTCGCGTCTCACACATGGAGCCCCAGGAGGGAAGCGGGAATGATCCATCTCGACGAAGAACGAAATGTGTTCGAACGGAGTGGAAGCAGGACGATGTTGGTGATGATTGCGCAACACGGTAGGGGTACGGCGGGCCGTGCCCGTCGCGCGGAGAGCGAGAACAGGAATCGGTTCGCGGCATCACTCCGCGATGGACACGATCCGCCGTGCCCCTACCGAACGCCCGTCTGGATCGCCGTGCCCGTCGCGGCCTTTTCTCTCGCCGCCCTGGCCATCTGGTTACTGACCGCGCGGCCCGGCGATTGGCTCCTCACCATCGCGGGGGCGCCCGCGTTCGCGATCAATCCGGATGTGGGGGGCGCTATCGCCGGGGCGGACTGGCTCGCCCTTGCAATCCAGAGCGGTTCGCTACAGGAAGTTATCGGCGCGGCCATCGCCATAGTCACCGTGATGGCGCTGATCGCGCTCCGCGTTCGCCAGCGCATCGACACGGCAACGCGGCGGGCCGTCGAGGATCCCGTTGGTGTTTACAAGATTGTGACAAATCAGACAAAGCGTGATGACAGGAGGACCGTAGCATGGCACAGGTTGTCTCCCTCGCCGGCGTGCGAGCGAGTCAAGACCATGATGTGTGGATAGGTGGTCCGGCGTCCAACCGGCGAAGTAGTTTCGACACCTAATTGGAAGGGGTGTTTCGTGGCATCATCGTTCTTTTCAACACGGGGATTGGCGCAAGCCAGCGCCCGCCGGCCGTGGCGGACACTCGGCATCTGGTTGCTGCTGATCGTAATCGCCGCCGGCCTCCAGGGCACGATGGGTAGCGCCCTCAACAACGAGGCCAATTTCACGAACGATCCCGATTCCCAGCACGGCTCCGATCTGATCGACGAGCGCATGGGCTCGGACCCGCTCTCGGAGACGATCGTTGTCACCGCGGCCGACAAAACGGTCGATGATCCCGCGTTTCAGCAGGTCGTCGAGCAGACGACGGCCGACCTGATGGGCATGACGGAGGTCGTCGCCTCCGCCAGCAACTTCTACCTGACGCGGCAGCAAGACCCCGACGCGGCGAACCGGTTCGTCTCCGAGGATCGGCATTCCTCGATCATTTCGGTCACGCTCGCGGGCGGCTACGACGACTACACCGAGCTCTCCGAGCACGGCGCGGAGTTCGTCGAGACGGCCGAGGGGCATGCCGGCAATGGGATCGCGGTCTACGCCGTTGGCGACCTGAGCGGCGGCGAGGTCTACGGGGAGATCGCGGAAGAAGATATCGCTCAGTCGGAGCAGGTTGGTCTCCCAGTCGCGCTCCTGGTCTTAATCGTCGTCTTTGGCGCGCTGGTTGCCGCCGGCATACCGATTCTGCTCGGCATCGTCTCGATCGCGGTTGCCATGGGCCTGACCGCTATCGTTTCGCAAGTCGTCGACATCAGCGAGATGGTGACGATCATGATCACCATGATCGGGCTCGCGGTCGGCATCGACTACGCCCTCTTCCTGCTCGAGCGCTACCGCGAGGAACGCCGCCACGGCATGGCCAAGCACGACGCCATTGCCCTCGCCGGCGGCACGGCCGGCAAGGCGGTCTTCTTCTCCGGCGGCACCGTCGTCCTGGCCCTGATGGGCATGTTCCTCGTCCCGGTCAGCATCTTCCATAGCCTGGCCGCGGGCGCCATCCTGGCCGTCATCGTCGCCGTCTTCGCCACCCAGACCTTCATCCCGGCCCTGGTCAGCCTGATCGGCGACAAGATCGACTGGCCGCGCCGCCGCAAGTACGACGCGGCGACGGTCGAGGCCCAGCGCCGCTACGACCGTGAGACGATCCATCGCGGTTTCTGGGGGCGCGTGACCCGGACCGTGATGAACAACCCGGTCGCGGCGCTGGTGATCTCGCTCGGCATCCTGATCGTGGCCGCCGCGCCCGTCTTCTCGATCGAGACCGGCCAGCCCGGCATCGAGTCGCTGCCGGAGAGCAACGTCAAGACCGGCTTCGAGATTCTGGCGCGCGATTTCTACGCCGGCTCAATCGGCCCGGTCCAATTCGTCGTCGATGGCGAGTCGGACGCGCGGTGGGTGACCGACGGCGTCCAGACCCTCACGACGACGCTCGCCGACAACCCGCTCTACGGCCCGGCGACCGTCACCACCGCGGAGCGCGGCGACCTGACCATCGTCGAAATCCCGATGGGCATCGACCCGAACTCGCAAGCCGCCTTCGACGAGATCGACACGCTACGCGATGAGATCGTTCCGACCGCGTTCGGTGAGCACGCGGGTGCCGTCTACGTCACCGGCGCCAGCGCCTTCACGGTCGACTTCAACGACGCGCTGACCGACTACACGCCGCTTGTCTTCGCCTTCGTCCTCGGCCTGAGCTTCCTGCTCCTGATGATGGCCTTCCGCTCGGTCGTCGTCCCGGCCAAGGCGATCGTGATGAATCTGCTCTCGGTCGGCGCGGCCTACGGGCTGGTCGTGGCGGTCTTCCAGCACGGCTGGGGCGCGGACCTCTTCGGCTTCGAACAGACCGACTCCATCGCCGCCTGGCTGCCGATCTTCCTCTTCTGCGTCCTCTTCGGCCTCAGCATGGACTACCACGTCTTCCTCCTCAGCCGCATCCGCGAGCATTACGACCAGACGCACCGCAACGAGGAGTCGGTGGCGGTGGGCCTGCAGGCGACCGGCAAGATCATCACCGGCGCGGCCCTGATCATGGTCGCCGTCTTCGGCGCCTTTGCCGCCGGCCGCCTGGTCGACATCCAGCAGATGGGCTTCGGCCTGGCCGTGGCGGTCTTGCTCGACGCCACCATCGTCCGCTCGATCCTGGTCCCCTCGGCAATGAAGCTGCTGGGCGATAGGAACTGGTACCTACCCCGCTGGCTGCGCTGGATCCCGGACCTGCGCATCGAAGGCGCCCCGGTTCACCCCGCCCCGCAACCCACCCCCCAATCCGCCCCCGCCGGGGACTAACTAACCCCGTGTGCAAGTTTGAGCAGCCAGGTCCACGGTGGCGCTACCATGGGCGGTGACGAACCGCTGACCCGTGGAGGTGCCCCGTGGACCTGGCGACATTCATTATAGCGACGTACTGCC
>JBOGUF010000184.1:0-35434 GCA_050696075.1 Thermomicrobiales bacterium | reverse complement strand
CGCCTAAACGAGGCAGGGGTACTATGAGCACGCGGACAGACGTCGCCCCGCTCGCCGAACCAAAGAGGCGCCGGTGGACGTGGCAAGCGCCCGACTCCACGGTCGGGCGCGCGCAAGAGCGGCTTGCCTGGCTGCTCGTGGCGCCGAGTATCGCGATCGTGCTCATCGTCGCGATCTATCCGCTCATCGAATCCTTTCGCCTCAGCCTGACCAATACGCGCCTCGCGAGTGCCCGGGAGCCCCGGTATATTGGGCTCGACAATTATCGAAACCTCTTCGAGGATTCGCTGTTTCGCACCGCGATTAAGAACACGCTCTACTTCACGTTCACGTCCGTGGCGATTGAGCTGGTGCTCGGCGTCATCATCGCACTCGTGATCAATTCCAACTTCAAGGGCCGGGGGTTGGTGCGGACGTCGATGCTGATCCCATGGGCGATCCCCACCGTCGTCTCCGCGCTGATGTGGCAATGGATGTTCAACGACGTCTATGGCGTCATCAACGACCTGCTGCAATACCGGATCGGCATCATTGACGAGAAAGTGGCGTGGCTGTCGAACACCTCGACAGCCATGGCGGCGATCATCGCGGTCGACGTCTGGAAGACGACGCCGTTCATGGCGCTGCTGCTGCTCGCCGGGCTCCAGATCATCCCCGGCGACGTCTACGAGGCGGCGACGGTGGACGGGGCGAGCAAGTGGCAGCAGTTCTGGCAGATCACGCTGCCGCTGCTGCGGCCGGCACTTCTGGTGGCGTTGATCTTCCGGTCAATGGACGCCTTCCGCATCTTCGACGCCATCTACGTGATGAAGTCGTACGCACCAGACACGATGTCGATTGCGATCTTCACTCAGCAGACCTTGATCGGCATCGGCCGCCTCGGCGAAGGCTCCGCCGCGGCCGTGGTGATCTTCCTCAGTATCGGGATTATGGTCATCCTATACACCCGGTTGGTGCGCGTGGAGGAGGCTTGACGATGGCACGCGACACGACTGTTGACATGGCCCCTGCCGCCGTACCAACGACCGCCCGCGCGGTTGCGGCGGAGCATCGCACGCCGCTCCGGCACTATCTCCAGCGTGGGCTGTTCTGGCTACTGGTCATTATGATCATGGTTTACACCATCTTTCCCTTTTATTGGGCGATCGTGACCTCGATCACGCCAACCTCGATTCTTTCGGCGACCCCCGTCCGGTATTGGCCGGAAACGATCGACTGGAGCCACTATGAGTACGTTCTGCGCAACGGTGACTTCCTGCGGGCGTTGCGCAACTCGACCATCATCTCTTTTGCCACGGTTTCGGTAGCGCTGGCGCTCGGCTCGCTCGGGGCCTACGCGATGGGCCGGTTGAAGTTCCGCGGGCGGACGGTGGCGCTCTACACGATTCTGTCGATGACCATGTTCCCCTCCGTGGCGATCTTGGGATCGCTCTTCACAATGATCCGGGGTGATTGGTTTTTCAACACGCCGAACATGTACAACACGCGCACCGCCTTGGTTGTGACGTATCTGACCTTCACCTTGCCGTTCACGGTCTGGGTGCTGACGAACTTCTTCAAGGCGATGCCTGGGGAACTCGAGGAGGCGGCGCTGGTGGACGGCGCGTCGCCGCTGCGGGCGTTCTGGCAGATCCTCCTGCCGCTGGCGGCGCCGGGTTTGGTGACGACCGGCCTCCTCGCCTTCATCGCGGCCTGGAACGAGTTCCTCTACGCGCTGACCTTCACGCAGGACTACGATGCGCGGACGGTCCAAGTCGCGATCTCCCTCTTCACCGGCCAGACGGAGTTCGAGATACCCTTCGCCAACCGGATGGCGGCGGCGGTGGTCGTCACGGTGCCGCTGATCGTCCTCGTGCTCGTCTTCCAGCGGAAGATCCTGGCTGGGCTCACCGCGGGGGCGGTGAAGGGGTAATCGAGCTCTCAGCCGTCAGCCGTCAGCCGTCAGCCGTCAGCGTTGCAACGGTAGCACTGAGCGGCCTTGCTTCCACACGATGGGAGCGAGGTCGTCGTCAGTTGGTTAATCCCGGCTGCTGAGTGGCGCGTAGGATAGACAATGATTCCTCTCAGGTTGTGCGGTTGATCGCGGATCACAAGGAGGGAGCGAAATGGGCATTCGAAACCTCGGGGCGACGTCAGCCGGATTGGTTCTTCTGCTGGTGGCCGGATTATGGTCGGTGGGGTCGGTGCAGGCGGAACGATTGAGTGGCTCCAGTCACGGTGGCCGACCCCTGTCGGCGGATTTGACAGGCGCGGCGGAGGTTCCGGGACCAGGCGATCCGGACGGCTCGGGAACCGCGTTGATTACCCTCAATCACGGCCAGCGGGAGGTCTGCTTCGAACTGTTCGTCGCGGACATTGCGCCAGCGACCGCGGCGCATATTCACCGAGGCGCCGAGGATGTGGCTGGGCCGGTCGTGGTCGGTTTGGCTCCGCCAACTGACGGCAGCTCAAGCGGCTGTATCGACGAGGTAAATCGGACGTTGATCAGGGAGATCCTGCAAAACCCGGCAGGGTTCTACGTCAACGTTCATAACGCGGAGTTTCCGGCAGGGGCGGTGCGCGGCCAGTTGGGCTAGTTCTGTCGTTATCCCGGTCCGTCGTCGCCGGAATGCCCGGGCGGGATCAGCCTAGGGATCATCAGTCCTCGTGGTCGTGATCGACGGTCGGGGTGGCGGCGGCGGGATCGACAGTTGGTGCGCCGAGTCGGGTGAGGATGTCGTTCATCAGGTCGATTTCGGCCTGTTGGGTGCGGGCGATCGCCTCGGCGAGGCGAACAACCTCGGGTCGGTCGGAGCGTTCGAGGATGGCGTCGGCCATGTCGACTCCCGCGACGTGGTGGATGATCATTAGGCGCAGGAACTCGGCGTTCATTTCGTCGACCGGCATCGTGCGGAGTTGATCGACCTCCGCTTGGCTCGCCATGCCCGGCATCTGGCCCTGAACTTCGTGTCCCATCCAGGCCATCGCTGGTTCGTTGCCGGTGAGCGACACATCCCAGACGGCGAGCCAACCTTCCATGTATCCGATCTGGTTCTGCTGGGTGAGCAAGATGTCGGTCGCGAGGGTCCCGATCTTGTCGTCGTTCGTTCGGTCGCGGACGATCAGTGACATCTCGACCGCCTGCGTGTGGTGCACCGCCATGTCGCGAGCAAAACCGGCTTCGGCAGAGTTATTGCCCGGCATCCGAGCGTCGAGATAGTGTCCGATCCCCCATCCGACGGCCAGCGCAAGCACCGCAACCGCCAGGACGGGCAATATCCAGCCCTTCACCGACGATCGCACGGCAAAGCGGGTTCTTGCGCGTTCAAGCGTGTCTGCCGCCATTAGGCCCGCGTCACTGTCGTCCCGCCCGCACAGGTGGCATTGGGCTCTTGCGTCTGCGGGCCCTGCCGGAAGTAGCGGACGAACTGATCAAGCCGCTCGTCGTCGACCGATTGGAGCTCAAGCTGGTTGTTCCAGGAAGTCGCCACAATCGGTGCTTGCAGGTCCGGGTAAGGACTTACCAAGACGAAAGTCTGTCCGTCAAACTTGTTCCGCAGTTCGTTGATCTGCTCCTGGGGCAGGTTGGGCTGGTAGGTGATCCATACCGCGCCGTGCTCCAGCGAATGCACGGCGTGCCAATTGTAGATCGGCTGATCGTAGACACGGCAGTTCTGCCAGGCGCTGTCGTGGGCGCCACCGACCGGCGGCGACTCGGTGTACTCGACCGGCGTGCCCGACTGCGGCGTGTGGTCACCGCCGACATAGCTGAACTCCTGGACACCGTCCGGCTTCACGTTCAGCCGGCGATCCTCGGCGTAATTGTAGATGGCGTACCCCAGGCCGACGAGGAGGGCGACAGCAACCGCCCCGGCGCCGATTTTGGTCAGCAACCAGTCACGCTGTTGTTTCTGGTAACGCTTCCTTCGCTCCGCGCGCTGGTTCTTGACGAGCTCCGCGCGGCGCGCGGCGCGTGGCGGTGGGATGTGGCTGGTTTCCGGCGTAGCCGCGGGCCGCGGTCCGCTCGTGGTCGAGCCCTGTGCGGTGGTCCGCTTCTTCTTCGACGTCGTCTGGTTCGCCATGTTGCCCTTTCAGTCCTTCAACAGTGGTATCGTGCTCGCTTGGTGGCGGTGTGGTTGGGACGCACACCGCGCGTATGCCTCGCCATTTGAGGAGCGCGGTGCTGCCGCATCGGAGAGCCATGATACCATTCTGGCCCTGTTTTCCCGCGACCGTCATCGCTTGATCGGAACGATCTGAGATCGGAGACGCGCGGATCGTGAAGCCCCTTTCGGCACTCAGATCAGTCCTCCGCCGGCACGTCGGCCCGGTTCCCAACCCGGTCAGCGCCGAGACTCGGCGCACGCGCTCACGGATACGCGGTCTGAAGCCGACGGTCAGCGTCTGTCCCTACTGCGCCGTCGGCTGCTCCCAATTGGTCTACGTCAAAGACGGCCGTGTGGTCGATATCGAAGGCAATCCTGATAGCCCGATCAATGCCGGCACCCTCTGTCCAAAGGGCGCGGCCACCCGCGGCCTGATCGACAATCCGCTCCGGCTCACCACCGTCAAGTACCGCGCGCCCTACACCGACCATTGGGAAGAGCGCCCGCTCGATTGGGCCATGGACCGCATCGCCGCGCTCGTCAAGGAAACCCGCGACGCCACCTACGAGGAGCGGGACGGCGACGGCAATCTGGTGAGCCGCACGCTCGGCATCGGCCATCTGGGCGGCGCCACACTCGACAACGAAGAGAACTATCTCATTAAGAAACTCTTCACGGCTGGGCTCGGCATCGTCGCGGTGGAGAACCAGGCCCGCATATGACACAGCTCGACGGTGCCCGGTCTGGGCGCCCGATTGGGACGCGGCGGCGCGACGACCTTCTTGCAGGACCTCGCCCGAAGCGATTGCATCGTGATCATGGGCGCCAACATGGCCGAGAACCACCCGGTCGGCTTCCGCTTCGTCGTTGACGCGAAGGAGCGCGGCGCGACGGTCGTTCACGTCGACCCGCGATTCACCCGCACCTCGGCGCTGGCCGACATCCACGTCCCGCTCCGTGCCGGGTCGGATATCGCCTTCCTCGGCGGGTTGATCAACTATGTCCTCACCCACGAGCGCTATTTCCACGAGTACGTGGTGCATTACACCAACGCGCCCGTCGTCCTGCGTGACGACTTTCAGGATACCGAGGACCTCGCCGGCCTCTTCTCGGGATATGTCGCGACAGAGCGGCGCTACGACACGGCGACGTGGCAACCGGCTGGCACGCCGGCCAAGCATGAGGACGCCGACGACGCTAAACAGAGCGCGGAACCCTACGACGAGCAGGTGGGCGAGCAGGGCGCGGAGATGCCACGTGACCCGACATTGCAGCACCCCCGGTGCGTCTTTCAGGTTGTGAAGCGCCACTACGCCCGATACACCCCGGAAATGGTCGAGCGCGTCTGCGGCGTGCCGAAGGCGCACTTTCGGCGGGTCGCGGAGGCGATTACGGCGAACTCCGGGCCGGAGCGAACGACCGCCTTCGCCTACGCGGTCGCTTGGACGCAGCACACGACAGGCACGCAGATGATCTCCTGCTGCGCGCTGTTGCAACTGCTGCTCGGCAACATCGGCCGGCCAGGGGGCGGCATCATGGCCCTCCGCGGCCACGCCACCATCCAGGGCAGCACCGACATCCCGACGCTCTACAACCTCCTCCCCGGCTATCTCCCCATGCCGACCGCCGACAATGCCAACGCGACGCTCGCGGACTACCTCTCGACGGTCGCCACGCCGACCGGCTGGTGGCACAACGCCCCGGCCTATGTGGTCAGTTTGCTGAAGGCGTACTACGGCGACCTTGCGTCGCCGGACAACAACTTCGCCTATAATCGGCTGCCCAAGATCGGCGGCGACTACTCCTTCCAACCCATGATGCTCATGATGCGGGATGGCGCCATGAAGGGTCTCTTTTGCATGGGCCAGAATCCGGCAGTGGGTGGGCAAAACGCCGTGCTCGCCCGCCGCGCGCTCGGCCAACTCGATTGGCTGGTCGTCCGCGACCTCTTCGAAATCGAAACCGCCGCCTTTTGGCACGACGCGCCGGAGGTGCGAAATGGACAAATCTCGTCGGCCGACATCGGCACGGAGATTTTCCTCATGCCAGCCGCGGTCACTGCCGAGAAGGAGGGCTCGTACACAAACACGCAGCGCCTTGTGCAGTGGCACGACAAGGCAGTCGAACCGCCTGGCGACTGCCGGTCCGAGGCATGGTTTATTGACCAACTCTACCGGCGGCTGATCGCCCTCTACGAGCAAGACGAATCGCCCGCGGCTCAACAGTTGCGCACCCTCGCATGGGCTTATCCGATTGGCGGCCCGCACGACGAGCCGAACCTCGAATCGGTCGTGCAGGAGATCAACGGATACGTCGTCACCGACCGGACGCCCGTATCAGGCTTCGGGGACCTGAAAGACGACGGTTCGACCGCCTGCGGCTGCTGGATTTACTCCGGCATCATGCCCGAACCTGGACGCAATCTCGCGCGGCGACGCCACGGCGACGACCTTGCATCGCTCGAATGGGGTTTTGCGTGGCCCGCGAATCGCCGCGCGCTCTACAACCGCGCTTCCGCCCGCCCGGACGGCACGCCCTGGTCCGAGCGCAAGCGCTGGGTCTGGTGGGACGACGCGGCCGGCCGCTGGACCGGCTACGACGTGCCCGACTTCCCCATATCAAAGCCGCCAACGTACGTCCCACCGGAAGGCGCGACGGGCATCGCCGCCCATGCCGGCGATTCGCCGTTCCTGATGATGGCCGACGGCAAAGGCCAACTGTTCGTCTCGGCGGCACTGAAGGACGGCCCGCTGCCGACGCACTATGAGCCGTGGGAGTCGCCGGTCGTGAGCTCACTGCATCCAAACCAGTCACGCAGCCCAGCCGCCAAGCTGCACGAGCGGGCGGACAATCCCTATCACGCGCCCGAGGATCCACGATTTCCCCACGTCATCACCACGTATCGCCTGACAGAGCACCACACCGCGGGCGCGATGAGCCGCTTCGTGCCCTGGCTGGCGGAGCTGCAACCGCGCGGCTTTGTCGAGATTGATCCGGTGCTCGCTCGGGAACTCGACGTCGTCAACGGCGATTGGGTCACGGTCAGTACGCTACGGGGCGAGATCGAAGCACCCGCCCTCGTCACCGACCGAATCGAACCGCTGAAGATCGATGGCAAGCGCATCCACCAGATCGGCGTCCCCTGGCACTTCGGCTACAGCGGCATCGCCACCGGCGGCATCGCCAACGACCTCAGCGCCCTCGTCGAAGACCCCAACTCATTCATTCACGAAGCCAAAGCCTTCACCTGCGCCCTGCGCAAGGGTCGTCTGATCGGCCCCTCTCCCTCCGTGCGGAGAGGGGCGCCGGGGGGTGAGGGCTGATGACTGCCGTCGGCTTCCTCACCGACACCACGCTCTGTATCGGCTGCAAGGCCTGCGAGGTCGCCTGCAAGCAGTGGAACGGCCTTCCGATGGACGAGGTTGGCCTGACCGGGTTCAGTTACGACAATACCGTCGACCTGGGCGCGGCCACCTGGCGCCACGTCGCCTTCATCGAGCAAGGTCCATCCACGGGGGATCATCCGACCGCCTGGCTGATGATGAGCGACGTCTGCAAGCACTGTGTCCGCGCCGGCTGTTTGGAAGCGTGCCCGACCGGGGCGATCATCCGGACCGAGTTCGACACGGTCGTCATCCAGCAAGACATCTGTAACGGCTGCGGCTATTGCATCCCGGCCTGTCCCTTCGGCGTTCCGCAACTCAGCCACGCCGACGGCCGTGCCAAGAAATGCACCCTCTGCTACGACCGACTTGTCGACGGATTGGAACCTGCCTGCGCCAAAGCCTGCCCCACCGACTCGATCCTCTTCGGTCCCGTGGACGAGATGAAGAAACGCGCCGAACAGCGCGTCGTCGATCTCAAAGCCCGTGGAGTCGACGGCGCGCACATTTACGGCACCGAGGAGGTCGGCGGCACGGGCGGTATCAACGGCCTCAATGCGCTCTTCGTGCTCACTGCACCACCGGAAACCTACAATTTGCCCGCGCAACCGACGTTGCCGCAGGAGCGCACGCTGCCGGCTTTTCTGACAACGGCAGCCGCCGCCATCGGCCTCGGCCTCGCCGTTGCCCGCGCCTTCGGCCGCGCTCGATGATCGGCGCGTTCGCCCGTTACGGAGTATTGAATCTGTGACCGGATCGTATACCCGCCGTTGGGACGAAGGCCGCCGCCGAAGGCAGCCTGAGGATGCACCATTGACCGCCGCGCAAGCGGCGCAATCGTCGTATTACGGCGTTCCCGTCATCCACAAGCCGCACTGGAACTGGATGATCGTCCTCTACTTCTTCCTGGGTGGGTTTTCGGGCGCCAGCTACGTCATCGCCTCGATCGCCGAGCTATCCGCGGCCAAGAAGTATGGAGAGATCGTCCGCGCCGGTCGCTTCCTTTCGTTCCTGGCATTGCTGCCGTGTCCAGTCCTGCTCATCCTCGACCTCCAACGACCCGAACGTTTCCTGCACATGCTGCGTGTCGTCAAGTTACGTTCGCCAATGTCGGTCGGCACCTGGGGGCTATTACTCTTCAGCGCCTTCTCGACAGTGTCGGCCGCGCTCCAAGCCACCAGAGATGGCCGCTTCGATGGTGCAACTGGGGCGCGATTCCTGAAGGCGTTGCCTAACCGCGTAATTGGGACCATCGGTATCGTCCCAGGGTTCTTTATGAGCGGTTACACCGGGGTATTGCTCGGCGCGACGGCCGTGCCGTTGTGGGCGAAAAACGCGCTGCTGCTCGGCCCGCTCTTTGTGGCGTCCGCTCTGTCGTCTGCCGCGTCGGCAATCTCGCTGGTTCTTGCGCTCCGAGGGAGAGTGCCAGCCGAGGCGATGCACGGACTTGATTCTGTGGAGCGGATCGCGAAAGCGGCGGAGGCCGGAATGCTGGTCGCCTCATTGGCACGGCTGGGTGATACCGCCAGACCGCTCACCGAGGGCCGAAACGGGAAGGTGATGACGGTTGGCGCCATCGGCGCGGGCATCGTCCTTCCCGCCGTCTTGCAGGCGGCGAATCGACGCCAGGCACGCGCAATTATCGTGCTGGCGTCGGTCCTGACCCTGATTGGCGGTTACGCCTTCCGGCATGCGGTCGTGATGGCCGGCAAGGCTTCGGCCGACGATCCACACGCAACGTTCGAATGGACGAAACGCTCGTAAGGGGGGCCAGGCAGCTACCCAACCTTTGCCCGCACGTATGACGGCACCTCAGCCAGCGCAATCCGCTCTTGCGCGGTGGTGTCGCGGTCGCGGACGGTGACCGCCTGGTCGTCGAGCGTGTCGTAGTCGATCGTGAAGCAGAAGGGAGTGCCGGCTTCATCCTGGCGGCGATAGCGCTTGCCGATGTTGCCGGTTTCGTCGTAGTCGACGAGGTAGGAGGTCTCCGCCTCCAGCCGTGCGAACAGCTCGCGCGCCACGCCGGCCAGCTCCGGTTTCTTCATCAGCGGCAGCACCGCCGCCTTGTAGGGCGCGATGCGCGGGTTGAGGCGCAACAGGACACGGGTATCCGGCTTGCCGTTAACGTCGACCGTCTCTTCCTCGTCGTAGGCGTCAAGTAACGTCACCAGGATCGTGCGGTCGACCCCGAAGGTCGGCTCGATCACGTGCGGGATATACCGCTCACCGCCGCGCTCCTGGTCGAAGTAGGTCAGATCTTGGCCGCTGTGTTCCTGATGCTGCCTCAGGTCGAAGTCGGTGCGGTTGGCCAAACCATAGAGTTCCTTCCAACCCATCGAGCCGGGGAAGTCGTATTCGAAGTCGATGGTGCGGCTCGAATAGTGCGAGAGTTCTTCTTTGGCATGCTCGCGGATGCGGACGTGCTCCTCGCGTACGCCGAGAAGCTGGATCCAGGCGCGCATCGCTTCAATCCACTCATCGAACTTCCGCGCGCCGTCCTCCGGCCGCACGAAGTACTCGATCTCCATCTGCTCGAACTCGATCAGGCGGAAGATGAAGTTGCCGGGCGTGATCTCGTTGCGGAACGCCTTGCCTGCCTGCGCCACGCCGAACGGCAGTTTCACCCGGGCCGTAGCCAGGATATTCTTGTACTGCACGAAGATTGCCTGCGCTGTTTCCGGCCGTAGGTAGACCGGGGTGCCGGTCTCCTCGACCGGACCGATCGTCGTCCGAAACATCATGTTGAATTGGCGGGCGTCGGTCAGCGTGCGGTTGCCGCAATTGGGGCAGGCCAGGTTCGCGTCGCGCAGGATGCGGGTCATCTCGTCCGGCGAGGCGCCCTCGGCGTGCTGCCCCAGTTTCTCCTCGATGAGGTGGTCGGCCCGGAATCTGGTCTTGCACGTTTTGCAGTCAACCAATGGGTCGTTGAAGTTGACGACGTGGCCGGACGCCTCCCAGACGCGAGGGTGCATTAGGATGCCGCCGTCGAGCCCGACCATGTCGCGCCGGCGGTGGACCAAGGTGCGCCACCAGAGTTGTTTGATATTGTTCTTCAACTCGACGCCGAGTGGCCCATAGTCCCAGGTGTTGGCCAGTCCGCCATAGATCTCCGAACCGGGATAGACAAAGCCGCGGCGCTTGCACAGCGCCGCGATCTTCTCCATCGTCGCCGCACGCTTCGTCTCGACCTGCTGACTCACCGAATGCTCCCTTCGAGCCTATTGCCTGTTTGCAAAGCCCCGTCATGCTGACCACCGGGAAGCATCCCCCGGCGAAGCCGATCCGTCGGCCACGGCCGATGCGCTTCGCGCGGGGATGCTTCGCATGCGCTCAGCATGACGGTGTGCAAACACGCCCTAACCGTCGTTGCTCGCCGCCGCTCCGGCGCCGACCGGTTCGAGTTCGAGCGAGCGCGCCGGTGACGAAGCGAGTTGGCGGTAGACCTGGGTCGTCGAGATGCTGACGTGACCGAGCACCTGCTGGATGTCGCGCAGATCAGCGCCATGCCGCAAGGCGTGGGTCGCGTAGGAGTGGCGCAGGGTGTGCGGTGTGATGTCGCCGATTCCGGCTTGATGGGCATACGATTTGAGGATGAGCCAAAACCCCTGCCGCGTCAGGCGATTGCCCCGGTGGTTGAGGAAGAGTGCCTGCTCGTCGCCCAACGCCAGCGATGGCCGCGCTTCGGCGAGATACGGTCGCAACGACTCGATTGCCGACGCGCTGAGCGGGACGACCCGTCGCCGTCCCGCTTTGCCCGCGCATTGGACGGTGCCGCGCTCGAGATCGACGTCGTCGATGTTGAGCCCCACGAGTTCACTCACCCGCATGCCGGAGGCGTAAAGCGTCTCCAGCATCGCCCGGTCGCGCATCGCCTCCGGTCGGTTTGACTCGGCCAGTTTGCACGGCTGCGCCAACAGCTTCGCGACGTCGTCCGGCGAAATCGCCTTGGGAACGTATTTGTCGACCTTCGGCGAGGCCATGTTCGCCGCGGGGTCGGCCCGCATGATCCCATCACTCAGCAGAAAATGGCAGTACGACTTGATCGCCGCCGTCTTTCGCGCTACCGTCGAGGCGGCGTACTCTCGTTCCCGCAGGTAAAGCAGGTAGCGATTGAGATGCTCGTCAGTCAGTTCGACCCACTGGCTTACCAGCGTGGCATGGTGCGAAACCGGCGGCGACGCCAGGTAGGCGATGAACTGCCGCAGGTCGTTACGATAGGCGGCGATGGTGTTCCCCGAGAACCCCCGCTCGTTCGACAATACGTCCAAGAACCGCTCAACATCCGCGTGCATCCGAACCCCCACGACGGAGGCGTTAGGCGTTAGGGCTTAGGCGTTAGGGGCTTGGTCGTTGTTTCCCTACCGCCTACCACCTACCGCCTACCGCCGACACTCACAAAGCCTTGTCCCATGGCGTGTAGTCCAGTCCAAAGGCCTCGGCCACGGCCTGATAGGTGACCTTGCCGTTGATGACGTTGATCCCCTTGGCCAAGGCCGCGTCGCGGCGGGCGGCATCGACCAAACCGTGATCGGCAAGTTCCAGCGCGTACGGTAGCGTGACGTTGGAGAGCGCCAGGGTGCTGGTGCGCGGCACCGCACCCGGCATGTTCGTCACACAGTAATGGATGACGTCGTCGACTCGGTAGGTTGGGTCGCTGTGCGATGTCGGTCTCGCCGTCTCGATGCAGCCGCCCTGGTCGATGGCGACGTCAACCACGACCGACCCTGGCCGCATGCTCTTGACCATGGCGGCCGTGACGAGCTTCGGCGCCTTCGCGCCCGCGATCAGGACGCCGCCAATCACCAAATCCGCTTCGCGGACCACGGTCGCCACGTTGTGCTTCGTCGAGGCCAGAGTGTGGATGCGGCCGTGCAAAATCTCATCCAGGTAGCGCAGCCGGTCGATATTCTTGTCAACTACCGTGACGTTGCCGCCGAGTCCAATCGCGATCTGTGCCGCATTCGTGCCCACGACGCCACCACCAATGATGACGACGTTGGCGCCCGGCACGCCGGGCACGCCGCCGAGAAGCAATCCAACGCCTCCGTTCGTTTTCTCAAGATAGTGCGCGCCGACCTGGACCGACATGCGCCCCGCCACCTCGCTCATCGGCGTCAGCAGCGGCAGCGACCCATTGGCGAGTTGCACCGTCTCGTAGGCGGCAGCCTGGACACGCTGTTTCACCAGCGCGCGGGTTTGCGGTTCATCGGCTGCAAGGTGCAAATAGGTGAAGAGCAGTTGATTGGGTCGAAGCAGGTGGTATTCACTGGCGACCGGTTCCTTGACCTTGACGATCATCTCCGCCCGCGCAAAGACGTCGGCGTGCGACTCGACCAGCGTCGCACCCGCCTCGGCGTATTCCCGATCGGAGAATCCACTACCGGCGCCTGCCTCCTTCTCGACCAGAACCTCGTGTCCCCGAAAGACATACTCCGCGACGCCACCTGGGGTCGTCGAAACGCGATTTTCGAGGTCCTTGACTTCTGTCGGCACCCCCACGATCATCGGCGATCGTTTCCCTCGCATGCGTGTCCGGCGGCCAGCCGGCGGGGCCCCCACGGTCGTCAAACCCCCTCGGGTGAGGGGGCGAGCGTCAGGACCGACGGATTGTAGCACACATTATGTCCCACTTTGGCCGCGAGCTAGACTGCCATCGGGCATCCATATGGACTATCGTTAAGGCATCCAGTCTGGCCGTGCGTGCCGTGATGCGGCATCGCGCGTCCAATGTCATGCGCCAGTTCGACTTAGCGAGGAGCGCAAGCAACGCCCATGCAACGATGGCTTCTTTCAATCGGCACCATTCTCTGCGCCGCGCTTTTCCTCCTTGCCGCCTGCACCGGCGATGACGAAGACGAGGACCCGGCTCCAACCGCTACCTCGGCGCCACCGACGTCGACCGTTGAGGCGTCGCCAGCCGCCTCCCCGATCGTCTCGCCGGGAGCGTCACCAGTCGCATCACCCGTCGTGTCGCCGGTAGCATCGCCCGCCGCGGCTTCGCCGGTCGCGGCTGCCTCGACTAACCAGTCGGTGACCCGCGAGGAGTTTGAGCGGCAACTGCTCCAGCATTTCCCGATGGAACCGGCGGCGAATGAAGGGGGACGCGTGATCCTGGGCGAAGCCTCCGACATCAGCACGGTCAACGGCATCTTGACCAACGACACCCTCACCTTTGCCGTGACCGGCGCCATATACGAGGCGCTGATCGGCGCGAGCCCGATAGATGGACAACCCGTACCCGGCCTGGCCGAGTCCTGGGAGGTCTCGCCCGATGGGCTGGTCTACACCTTCCACCTCAACCGGGACGCGACCTGGCACGACGGCGCCGATCTCACCGCCGAGGACGTCAAATTCAGCTTCGATGCCGTCCTCGACCCCAACACCGGCAGTTCCTACACCTCGCAGGTCAACGACGCGGTCGAGTCCTACCGCGTGATCGACCCCGACACCTTCGAGATCACCGCCCGCGACCGGCTGGTGAACTTCCTTTACGATGGCCCGGGCGCGGTACTGGTCATGCCGCGGCACGTCTGGCAGGACATCGGGTTCGAGAGTTGGTCGTTCGACCCCGGCAGCACCGGGCAAGACCCGAGTCGCGTCGTCGGCACCGGGCCGTTCAAGCTAAAGGAGTGGGTTCAAGGCGACCACGTCACCCTGACCCGCAACGACGACTACTACGGCACAGTGCCCCACATCGATGAGTTCGTTCTGCAGATCCAGCCGAACGCCGACACCGCGGTCCTCGCCCTCGAAGACGGCGCGACCGACATCATGGAGATCATCCCGCCGGCCCAAATGGAGGCGGTCCTCAACAATCCCAGCCTGAACGTCGAGATCTACAACTTTTACCAGTTCACGTACTACGCCTTCAATCTCGACGCCGAAGCCACCCCCCTCTTCCAGGACAAGGAAGTCCGGCAAGCGCTCTTCACCGCCCTCGACCGCGACGCCATCACCGAGAGCATCTTTCTCGGGTACGGCGAGGCGGCAGTTGGCACCCAGCCCCGGCTCTCGCCCGCCTATGCTCCCGATCAGATGATGCCGGCCTACGAATACGATCTGAACGAGGCGAGGCGACTCCTCGAACAAGCCGGTTGGACCGACACCAACGACAACGGCACGGTCGATAAGGATGGCGTGGAGCTGGAGTTCTCCCTGATCGCCGGTGACGGCGACGCGGTGACGAAACAGATCGTCTCCTACATGCAGGAGGCGTGGAGTCAGGTCGGCGTCGAGCTCGAGGCGGAGTTTGTCGCGTTCCCGATCCTGGTCGATCGGCTCGAGGCGCACGACTTCGAGATGACGCTGCTGGCCGTCAATTTGACGCCGGACGGCAGCCAGGGCGCGATCTTCTCCTGCGACGCCTACCGCGGCGGCCTCAACTTCATGAACTACTGCAACCCGGAGTGGGATGAACTCGACGAGCGGCAGCGACGCGAGTTCGACCCCGCCCAGCGCGTCGATCTGCTCATCCAACAATCCCAAATCGTGTGGGAAGACCAACCGATTGGCGTGATTCGCTTCGGCGTCGCGCGAACGGGCTACAACACGCGATTGCACAACTTCTACCCGAACGGCTATGGATTCCTCTGGAGTCTGCCGTATGTGTGGGTAGAGGAGTAGGGGCAGCCCGCGGTGGTACCATTCACGTAACGCGCGGGCGCGTTTGCGGTAGCCATGAGGTCTGACCGTCGCCCGCCGATGGAGCAACAACCAGCGTGCCTGATATCGGCTATTTCTATATCGTCCCCATCCTCGCCGTCCTGATCCTCGTTCACGAGTTCGGCCATTTCATCACCGCCCGCATGTGCGGCGTGAAGGTCGAGGAGTTCGGCATCGGCCTGCCGCCGCGCCTCTTCGGGATTCCCTGGAAAGACACTCTCTGGTCGGTCAACCTGATCCCCTTCGGCGGGTTCGTCCGCGTCAAGGGCGAAGACGGTTCCAACATGGAACCAGACTCGATGAACGCCAAACCGCCACACCAGCGGGCGTTTTTCCTTTCCGCGGGCGCCGGCATGAATGTGCTCTTCGCGATTATTTTGATGGCAATCGTCATTGGCATCCAGGGCGTGCCACACACGAACGTCTACATCACCGACGTCGTCCCTGGTTCCCCTGCCGCCAAAGCGGGCTGGCAGGCCGGCGATCGCATCGTCGAGGTCAATGGCGAGCGCGTCGAAACGAATCAGGAAGTCTCCAACGTCACGAGCTCGCGCGCCGGCGACGAGATCACCTTCACCGTCGAGCGCCGCGGAAATCTGATTGACACGACCGTGATCCCCCGCGAGAACCCGCCGGAAGGCGAAGGCGCGGTCGGCGTCGGCCTGCTCGGCAACCCGCGCACCGAGGGCGAGGTCATCATCGAAGCGGTGGAAGCTGGCTCCGCGGCGGCCGAAGCCGGTATTCAGCCCGGCGATCGCATCGTCACCGCCAACGAGCGGGACGTGTTCGACACCTACATCCTCGGCGTCGAGCTCGACCGCTTCGTCGGTTTCGACCTGCCGCTCACGCTCGATCGCGGCGGCGAGATCGTCTCCACCGAAATCGCCGTGCTTGAGCCCGAAACGGGCGAGGACCCCATTCTCGCCACCGGTATCACTCAAGTCCAGCACAGCCCGATCTACGAGTCGGTGCCCGCGCTCAAGGTCATACCGCGCGGCTTCGAGGAGTCATACGACCTCGGCAAGCAGATGGTGCTCGGCATCAAGCGCCTCTTCAGCAGCCGCGAGGATCTGGGGCAGGTTGCCGGCCCGGTTGGCATGGCCCAACTCACCAACACCCTTGTCGAGATCGACAGCCCGATCCCGGTTTGGGTGCGGTTGGCCCAGTTCTCGATCCTGCTCTCGCTCAACCTGGCGATCCTCAATCTCATACCCTTACCGGCATTGGACGGTGGACGCCTCCTCTTTGTCCTCCTCGAAGTCGTGCGGGGGGGGCGCAAGATCGCTCCGGAAAAGGAAGGTCTCGTCCACTTCGCGGGATTAGTGATCCTGCTCGGCCTGATGTTCGTCATTGCCTACCAGGACATCAAGCGCCTCATCGAAGGCAATTCGTTCCTGGATTAGTTACCCACCCGAGGAGCCTCCATCCATGCTCATCTCCCCACGCCGTAAGACCCGGGTCCTCACCGTCGGCGACGTCAAGATCGGCGGCGACAACCCGGTCGTCGTCCAGTCAATGGCGACCGCCGATACCCGCGACCCGAAGGCCACGCTGCGCCAGATCGCCGAACTCGCCGAGGCCGGCTGCGAGATCGTCCGCATCGCCGTCCCCGACCGGAAAGCCGCGGCCGCTCTGCCCGACATCGTGCCCTACTCCCCGGCACCGCTGATTGCTGACATCCACTTCGAGCACACGCTGGCCCTGAAGGCGCTCGACGCCGGCATCCACGGTCTCCGGCTCAATCCCGGCAACATCCGCAAGGCGGAGGACGTGCGAGAGGTCGTCATCAAGGCGAAGGAGCGCGGCACGCCGATTCGTATCGGCGTCAACTTCGGTTCCGTCGCGCCGATGACGCACGAGTTCGTTGACGAAATGGCGGAGCAGCATGCCACGCAAGTAGATCTGCGTGCCGAGTGGTTGGTCCGCTCCGCGCTCGGCCACATCAAGATCCTGGAGGATCTCGACTTCGGCGACATCAAGGTCAGCTTGAAGGCATTCGAGGTTCCGGTGATGATCGAGGCGTACCGCCGCTTCGCCGCCCTGCCTAATGACTACCCACTCCACCTCGGCGTGACCGAGGCCGGCACGCCGCGCGCGGGCAGCGTCCGCTCCGCGATCGGGATCGGCAGCCTCTTGGCGCTCGGCATCGGCGACACGATCCGCGTCTCGCTCACGACCGACCCGGTTGAGGAGGTCTTCGTCGGATTCGAGATCCTGAAGAGTCTCGAACTGCGCCAGAAGGGCGCGACGATGATCGCCTGCCCAACCTGCGGCCGGGTCGAGGTGGACCTCTTTACCATCGCCAACGAGATCGACGACTTCCTGACCAAGGTCAAAGATCCGATCCGGGTTGCGGTCATGGGCTGCGTTGTCAACGGACCCGGCGAGGCGCGCGACGCCGACGTCGGCCTCGCCGCGGGCAACGCCAAGGGCGTCATCTTCCGCAAGGGGAAGATCGTCCGCACCGTGCCCGAAACCGAGATGGTCGCCGCCCTCAAGCAGGAAATCCTGCAAGTCGTCGAAGACCGCCAGAATGGCATCATCGACGAGGTCCACGACGCCACCAGCTACAAACCGGTCCTGACGTTGACGGCGGTTTAGGGTATCCGCATCCGGCCTTCCGACCGATCCCCTCGTCATTCCTCCCTTCGGTCGGAAGGACGGAGGGGATCGGAAAGACGAGACGTCGACATGGCAGAGCGCGGCGCTTGACCTTTCGCCAGGATCACAGACAATCCGTCGCGGCTTGATTGCACGACGATTGCGCGACGGAGGATGCTTCCCCATGACCAGTTCCCAGGGCCGCCAGCTCACCACCGACCAACTCGCGTTCCTGCAAGACGTCGACAGCCCGACGATCTCCAATGCCATCGAACCGTTCAAGGTGCGGGACCGGACAGACGGGTTCATCGGCGGCGCGGTGCGCGCCCTCTTTCCGGATCTGGGGGTCATGGTCGGGCACGCGCTGACCGTGACGGTGACGAATGCGCCCGGCCCCGTCGCCGACCGCGCCGCCTACTGGCGCATGTGGGAACTGGCCGCGTCGATGACTGGACCGCTGGTGGTCGTGATGCAGGACGTGAGTGGCGCTCCGTCACGGGTCGCCTACGCCGGCGAGGTGATGGCCACGCTCGCAAAGCAACTCGGCGTCGTCGGCATGGTGACCGACGGCGGCTATCGCGACCTGCACGAAGTGCGCGCGCTCGGTATGCACTATTACGCTGCCTACGCCGTCGTCTCCCACGCCAACTTCAGCGTCGTCGACGTCGGCGTGCCCGTGGTGCTTGACGGCCAACGCGTCGAGACCGGCGATATCCTCCACGGCGACGCGAACGGCATCGTGATCGTGCCTCCGTCCGTCTTGGATGCCCTGCCGGCAGCCGTTCAAGAGGTGCGCGATCGCGAGCGGCGGACGATGGACTTCATCAAAAGCGATGCCTTTAGCTTGGAAGCGGTCAAGGCCGGGCGGGGATACTGATCGCGGTATTTTGACGACTGAAAGGACGACAAGGGTGTCGGAAAACCACGCGATCTTCGAGCGCACGATGCCGAATGGCTTGAAGGTGATCCTGCGCGAGTCGCACGATGCGCCGCTCGCCTCGTTTTGGGTCTGGTACCGGATCGGCAGTCGGAACGAGTCGGCTGGGCTGACCGGACTTTCCCATTGGGTCGAGCACATGCAGTTCAAGGGGACGCCGTCCCTCGCCAAGGGCGCCATCTTCCGGGAGGTGACCAAGAACGGCGGCACCCTCAACGCTCTGACGTCGAACGACTGGACCGGCTACTTCGAAACGCTCCCGTCCGATCGCCTGGACATGGCGTTGCGCATCGAGTCGGATCGCATGGCCAACTCGCTCTTTGATCCGACCGAAACCGAATCGGAGCGCACGGTCATCCTTTCCGAACGGCAGGGCGCGGAGAACAGTCCGACCTACCTCCTCTTTGAAGAGGTCGTGGCGACCGCGTTTCACGCCCATCCTTACCGGCACATGGTCATTGGGTACGAATCCGACCTCAAACGGATCACCCGCGACGACCTCTACAGCCACTACCGGCGTGCCTACCACCCGGCCAACGCCTTCATCACCGCCGCGGGCGACTTCGACGCCGAGGACCTCTTCCGGCGCATCGAGGAACACTTCGGCGACATCGAAGCGGGGTCGGTGCTGCCCCCGGTCGCCGCCGTCGAACCGGCTCAACGCGGCGAGCGCCGGGTGACCTTGCGTCAGCCGGCGCCTACCTCCTACCTGCGTTTGGCCTACCACACGCCTGAAGGCAGGCATCCGGACACGGCGGCAATCCTCGTCGCCGACGCCGTCCTTTCCGGCGGCAAGGGGATGGGCTTTGGCGGCGGGGGACAGATGGGACGCTCGGCCCGGCTCTACCGCTCCTTGGTCGCCGCGGGCTTGGCCCGGGCTGCCGGCTCCGACTTCGAACTGACGATCGACCCATTCCTGCTGATCGTCGGCGTCACCGCGCTGCCCGGCGCCAATCCCGCGCGGATCGAATCGGTCATCGACGAAGAGTTCGAGCGCCTCGCGGCCGAACCGGCGCCTGCCGAGGAGCTTGGCCGCGCGGTTAAGCAAGTCAAGGCGCAATACGTCTATTCCGGCGAGGGCGTGACCAACCAGGCGTACTGGCTGGGTCAGATGGAGGTCGTCGACAGCTACCAACGGGCCGAACGCCTCCTGTACGAGATTGAGGCGGTGACGCCTGCCGACGTTCAGCGCGTCGCGGCGACCTATCTCCAACCACAGAACCGTACCGTCGGCTGGCTCTTCCCCGACGGTCGAGGCGGTGGACAAGCTGAGGGCGCCACCGATGGCGCACCGATCGCGTTTCGCCGGTGGTACGCGACCGGCGTTGCCCCAACCGAACGCCCACCTTTCGAGCGGCACGATCTGCCCAACGGCATCGTCGTTCTCGGTCAGGCGCAGCCGGCCGATCCGGCCGTATCGGCGCGCATCCGTATTGAGGCGGGAGCGGCCCAGGACCCGGCGACGCAACATGGCTTGGCCGCCTTCACCGCGCGCTCGCTCACGCGCGGGACGGAATCGCTCAGCTTCGACGCCTTCAATGAGCTGACCGATAGCCTCGGCGCGACCCTTGGCGTCGAAGCGGGCCGGCTTTTTACTGAGGTCGCAATCCGTTGCCTGCCGGAGGATCTGCCCCGGCTCTTCGCGCTCGCGGCTGATGTGCTCCGCCACCCGACGTTTCCCATGGACGAGGTGGAGAAGGTCCGCGGCGAAATCCTGACCGCGATCGCCGAGCAAGAGGACGACACCCACGCCGTCGCCGATCGCACCATGCGGGAATTGCTCTACCCGGAGGGTCATCCCTATCGCCATCGGGTGCTGGGAACGGCCGGATCGGTCAACGCGATCGGCCGCGACGATCTCGCGCGCTTTCATGCGGAGCACTTCGGCCCGGCCGTGATGACGGTCGCCGTAGTCGGCGGCATCCCGGCAGTTGCGCATGCCGTTGAGCTGACCAACAACCGATTCGGCGAATGGGACACCTCCGCGACGCGGCCGGAACCGGCGTCGGCCCCGGCGATTGGATCGAACGGGGCAATTCGCAAGACCCGCGTGGCGGGGAAGAGCCAAACCGATGTCGCCGCCGGATCGCTGACGCTTCCGCGAAACCATCCCGACTACCACGCGCTCGAAACGGCCAATCTCATCCTCGGCCGTCTTGGCCTAATGGGCCGCCTCGGCGCGAATGTCCGCGACGAGCAGGGCCTGGCCTACTACGTCTTCAGCGTCGTCGAGCCAGGTAAGGAGGGCGGGGTCTGGATCAGCAGGGCAGGCGTCGATCCGGCGAACGCGGACCGTGCGCTCGACGGCATCGTCACGGAGCTCCGCCGGCTGCGGGATACGCTCGTCGACGGCGATGAGCTCGCCGATGCCAAGAGCTACATGACCGGCTCTTTGCCGCTGGCGCTGGAGATGAACGACGGCGTCGTCGCGCTCCTGCTCGCCATCGAGCATTACGGGCTCGGCCTCGACTACGTCGACCGCTACCCTGGCATCATCAACGCCCTGACCGCGGAGGATCTCCACCGCGCCGCTGTCACGCACCTGGACGAGGCCCGCCTGTCCGTCGGCATCGCCGGGCCGTAGGCGAGCGATTAGCTGGCCGCGGCGGTCTCCAAGAACCGCACGTCCTTGGTGTTCTCCTCGGCGAATCTCAGATCCCAGGTGGCGCTGAAGAGCAGGACCGGGCGACCGTCGCGGTCTTCGGCGCGCATTCGTCCGCGGCCGTCGCCGAGAGAGGCGATTTCGCGCTCGTCGCCCGTCACCCACCGCGCTGCGGAGTAGCCGAGCGGTTCCAACACCGTCTTGACATTGTACTCAGTCTCGAGCCGGTGGCGGACGACATCGAACTGCAATGCCCCAACCGCCGCCAGGATCGGCTCTCGCCGGCCGCTGGAAACCGGGTAGAAGAGCTGGATCGCCCCTTCTTCTTCGATCTGCGAAAGACCTTTGAGGAACTGCTTGTACCGGTCCGACTCGGTCGAGCGCAGCAGCGCAAAATGCTCCGGCTGGAACCGGGGCAAGGGCGCGAACGAGCCGATGTCGACTGCGCTGACCGTGTCGCCGATCGCAAAGAGACCAGGATTGATCACGCCGACGACGTCGCCGGCGAACGCCTCCTCGACCACTTCACGCTCTTGGCCAAAGAGTCGCAAAGGTGGAGCGAGACGCACTCGGCGCTTGGAGCGAGGGTGCCAAACCTCCATCTCGCGGGTGAAGCGCCCCGAACAGACACGGAGAAAGGCGACCCGGTCCCGGTGACGCGGGTCCATATTCGCCTGGATCTTGAAGACGAAGCCGGAGAACGCTTCCACCTCGGGTTCCACCCGACCGCCGTCTGCTTCGCGGGCGGCAGGAGCGGGCGCTTGCGCCACGAACTGGTTCAAGAAGAGTTCGACGCCGAAGTTCGTCAGTGCGCTACCGAAGCAGACCGGGGTCAAGTCGCCGGCCAGCACGCGCTCGTGGTCGAATGCCTCACCGGCCAAGTCGAGCAGTTCGATGTCCTCGCGGAGCCGGGCCGCGCGCTCCGCTCCTAGCGTTGCCGCGAGATTCGGGTCGTCGAGGCCAGTCACCGCCACCGGCGCCCGCTTGGCGCCGTGTTCGGTCCGCTCGAAGAGATGGACGGTCCGGCTCTGGCGGTCGTAGACGCCGCGGAAGTCGACGCCGTCGCCAATGGGCCAATTGAGCGCGTAGGTCTGGATGCCCAGCGTTTGTTCGATTTCGTCAAGGAGTTCGAGCGGGGCGCGAGCCGGGCGATCGAGCTTGTTGACGAAGGTAAAGATGGGAGTGCGCCGCATCCGGCAGACCTCGAAGAGTTTCAGGGTCCGCAGCTCGATGCCGCGCGAGGCGTCGAGCACCATGATCGCGCTGTCAACGGCGGTCAGGGTGCGGTACGTATCCTCTGAGAAGTCCTCGTGGCCGGGCGTATCGAGCAAGTTAAGGTGACGGCCACGGTAGGGAAAGCTGAGCACCGTCGAGGAGACCGAGATGCCCCGCTCGCGTTCGAGCGCCATCCAATCGGAGGCGGCGTGGCGCTGGCGCCCGCGGGCGGTCACCGCCCCGGCCAACTGTACCGCGCCGCCGTAGAGAAGGACCTTTTCGGTTAGTGTCGTCTTGCCCGCGTCCGGGTGAGAGATGATGGCAAAGGTGCGGCGGCGCGCAACCTCGGCGGCGATTCCATCTTTGGCGGTCCATTGCTCGGCGGTCGCGGGTTGCATGGTGAGCGTATCCACGTTTGACGTTACCTCGCTTGTGCTTGAAACAAACACTGAGGCGGCCGTCGCCGGCCGCCCACTCGGCGCAACGCGCAACGTGCCTGCCCGTCAACGGGCCAGGCTCGTCACGCCGCGCGAATCAAATGCTCGCGGAATCGGCCGCGGCGGCCGAGAGTTCCGGTTCGACCACCGGTTTGAGGTACAGCAAGTATTCGTTAAGACCCACTTTGAGCACACGGCTGACCTGATAGCTCGTTTGTTGTGACTTGTCCCGGTAGGTGCTGCCCTGGCGAAAACGACCGAGACGCATCTCCCGCGCCGACTTGGCGACGAGCTCGTACGTCACCTTGCCACATTCGTGGCAGGAGAAATACTGGTCGACCTCGTCGGTCGGCCCGGTATAGCCTCGTTGCACGAACCGCGTGTCGTTGCTTCCGCACCAGGGGCAGCGTCGCTCCCAATGAGGCGCTTGCATGGCTGACATGATTTCGTCGCGTCCTCCGTCCGTGATCGATCCCGGACTTGATGACGGCCGAAATTGTACCAGGGGAGAGCCATGGCGGCGCAAATGTCCGCAAACTTCCGCAAAGAGACAGTAGGCGCAAAAACCGTGGCACGAGTCCGGCGGGTTATTGGGCGAACAACACAAGCGACGGGAAACGCGGCATAATGACAATACCCGTCGAGGCACGAGTCTTTTGAGCAGTGCGCCGGCAGCGGCGACGGGTCATCATCCCCACCAGATCACGCCGGTTCGCGCCCAGATCACGATCGGAGAGCGCAATGACAACGTCGCCGGAACAACCGGGCCGTACAGCCGACGAGCAGGCCGACGACACGGATCGCCTCCTCGCCGATCGCATGTTGATCATCGCCTCCAACCGCGGTCCGGTCCAGTTTACGCAAGCCGAGGATGGGTCGTTTTCATCTCGCAAGGGGAGCGGCGGCCTCGTGACCGCGGTCGGTGCGATCGCCCGTGACCATCAACCGGTCTGGGTTGCGTCGCCGATGACCGAAGGCGATCGCGCCCGTGCCGAGGCCGCGCGTCAGAGCGGCGACGTTTTGATCAGCCCGGAGGGGCAAAGGCCCGATTTTCGCCTGCGTTTCGTCGTACCCACGCCGGAGGCGTATAACCAGTATTACAACGTGATCAGCAATCCCCTCTTGTGGTTTCTCCAGCACTATCTGTGGGACACGCCGCGCGCTCCCGACATCGACAAGGAGACCTGGGCCGCGTGGGAGGACGGGTACGTCGTCGTCAATCGGCTCTTCGCCGACGAGATCCTCGAGGTCGCGGCCGATGCGGAACACCCACCGATCATCATGCTCCAGGACTACCAGCTCTATCTCTGCGGCGGCTTCATCCGAGAACGGCGGCCAGACGTCATTCTCCAGCACTTCGTCCACATCCCCTGGCCCGACCCCGACTATTGGCGGCTGTTGCCGCTCCAGATGCGCCGCGCGATCTGCGAGGGCCTCCTCGGCAACGACATTGTCGGCTTCCAGACGCGTGAGCACGCCCGCAGCTTTATGTACACCTGTGAGGCGTATGTTCCCGATTGCAGAATCGACTACGCCGGACGCGGCATTCTTTGGAACGGGCGCCGGATCGAGGTGCGCGCCTATCCGATTTCGATCGACGTCGAGTCGGTTCGCCGTGCGGCGTACAGTCAGGAAGCGCGCAACCACGAGCGGTACTTGCAGAACTATTGGAACCAATATTCAGTCCTGCGCGTCGACCGGGCTGAGCCGAGCAAAAATATCGTGCGTGGGTTTAATGCGTTCGACCGCTTTCTGGAGATGCACCCTGAGTATCAAGGTCGCATCAACTTCGTCGCGCTCACGTTCGGTTTCTCGCGTATGGATGTCGAGGAGTACCAGGACTATCTGCGCGATATCAGCGACGCCGTCTTCCGGATCAATGCCAAATACGCGAGCGTCGAAACAGGCTGGCAGCCGATCCACGTGATCATGGGTGAAAATTATCCGCGCGCGCTGGCCGCGATGAAGTGGTACGACGTGCTGCTCGTCAACACGATCATCGACGGCATGAATCTCGTCGCCAAGGAAGGATGCCTCCTCAACGAGCGGAATGGTGTCCTCATCCTCTCCGAAGGCGCCGGCGCGGCGAATCAGTTGGGAGACGATGCGCTCATGATTGCGCCGGCAGACGTCGAAGGGACCGCCCGCGCAATCCACCGCGCGCTGACAATGCCGCTTGCCGAGCGCCGTCGCCGCGCGGAGAACCTGCGCCATGCCGTTGAGACGGACGACGTCGCGGTCTGGTTCCGGGAACAACTCTGGGACATCGTCCGCTACACCATTCGCGGTGAGCGCGACCCCGGCGCGGTTCTCGTAGACGGAACGGTAGCGGGCTCGAATGGCGCGACTCGCGGCCAGGTTGTCACCTCCAATCCACCCCCCGTAGATTCTGATGGGCAGGTCAAGGCCGGTGCGCGACAGCGCCGAGGCGGTTCCACGAGATCCCAACACGATCACGGATAGCGTGATCGACAGCTCGTCCGGCCTTGCCGAATTGTGTACGTACACCATACAATGTGACAGCGTGCGGTGTGCCTCGCCGCGCCGCACGCCTCTGCACCCCGCATGCATCTCCCGGAGGGACCCGAGCTTGGCCCACGACACAACGCCGCATGGCAACGATTCGACACCCCACAATGCCGCCCAACGACCATCCAACGCTGCCGCCGCTTCTGTTCCTCGGTTTGGGCGGCGGGAACTCATCCTTGGTCTCGCCGCCGGCGGTCCGGTAGCCGCCGCCTTACCCCGCCTAGCAAACCTGAGAGGCTCTGAGGATCCGGCGCTGAGAAACAACAGTCAGGCGCTGCAACCAAGCCCGGACAGCGACCTGAGCGGCCAGGCTCCTCCCGCCTCCCAGGGTCAGGCAACGCCCGCGGCCGACGCTTCAGGGGAAATGCTGGGCAGACTTCGCGTCGTGCGCGACCAACGACCAATCTACAATCTGGAACCGTCGCCAGGTGGCGGCATCCAGGTCATGCTCACCGCCGGTGACAACCTCAATTTCAATCCGGCCGCCTTTCGCCAGGATTTCCAGATCCTCGCCAGCCACCTCGATCCACTGGTCTGGATCGACGAGGTGACGATGGAGCCGATTCCGTGGCTGGCGGAGGCCTGGCAGTGGCAGGATGACGGTCGAACGCTCTCCATTCGATTGCGCGACAATGTTTCCTGGCACGACGGCGAGCCACTGACGGCCGACGACGCCGTCTTCTCCTTGATCGTCCATCGCGACGACGTCGACAGCGCCGTCCGCAACCTGTTCACGAACATGGAAGCCGTAGAAGTGGTCGGCAGGCGGACGCTGCACGTGCGCCTCTCCTCCCCCGACGGCAATTGGCTGCGCAATGCGTCGAGCCAGTTCATCATGCAGCGCAAGCAATATCAGGCGCATTGGGAGGGACGCCCCGAGGGCGAACGAACCCTCAGCGATTTCAACTGGCAGCGCGACGCCCCGATCGGCACCGGGCCGTGGCGAGTTGGCCGGCGGGGCAACTCATCGATTGCGTTTTCGCGCAACGACGACTACTGGGCCGGCCCACCCCATCTCGATCACCAGACCCTTTCGTGGAACACCGATCCCGTTGACCGGCTGGTCGCCTGGACCGGGGGGACGACCGACATCCTCTGGCCGATACGGCCGAGCGACGTCGATACGGCTTCCGGCACGACCGGTTGGCTCTACGTGGCCGACGCCGCCTCGGTGATGTTCGCCGCCTTCAACTTCAACAACCCGGCGCGTGGTACGCCGGACCTCCTCGGCGACGTCCGCCTCCGGCGCGCACTCTCTCTCGCCATCGACCGCGAGCGGTATGCGCGCGACGTCTTTCGCGGCTTCATCCGTGCCGACGCCGCGGGGACGGTCGCCCAGCCCTGGGCCCACGACGAGACGCTCACCAATCCGGCGCGCGACGTGGCGCAGGCCCGCGCCCTCCTCGCCGAAGCCGGCTGGGAGGACGCCGACGGCGACGGGTACGTCGAGGGCGCGGACGGGAACCCGCTCGTCCTCACCTGCATCGTGCAGAACGATCAGCGGCCAGAGTTACTGGCCGTGCTCGACAGCATCGTTTCCGATCTAAAGGAAGCCGGCGTCTCGCTCATCATCCAGCGGCTCGGCCCGGACCAGTTCCGTGACCGGTGGGTCCAAACCCACCAGTTCGACCTGATCGCCTTCGCTTACAACCTCTTCCCCGGATTCACCGACTTCGATCTCTACGGCTCGGCCTGGGATATCCGCGAAAATAGCCAAGGCTGGAACCCCGGCGGCTACCGGAACGAGGATGTGGATGCGGCGATCGATGACGTCCTCGCTGCCTTCGACCCTGACCAACAACGCGAGGCGCTCGCCCGCCTACAACGCGCCGCCGATGAGGACCTCTTTGGCCTCTGGTTCGGTTTCCCGCAAGACCTCATCCTCGTCCGCCCCGAGTTGCTCGGCTTCCAGCCGAATAAGACGTGGCAGACCTGGGACACACGCAAGCTTTGGCGGCCGTCGGAGTTTGGCCAGCCCGACAGCATCCTGGAGGAGTCGGACTAGTGGTTTGTCACGACCGAACGGTCAGGTTCCGTCGTCATGCTGAGGGATCGAAGCACGCCCTGAGGCACCGAAGGGCATCCCCGCGCGAAGCGCAGCGGTGGCACGACGAGCCGGCTTCGCCGGGGGATGCTTCCCGTTGGTCAGCATGACGGTTTGCCCGTGACAGACTACTAGGCGCTATTCCTCGCGCGCGGTCGTGTGTTTGCTGCTGCCACGGGCGTAACTCGGCGGGTCGCTCGTCGGGAACGAGTCTTCCGACGCCTCTTCGACGAGGTCTTCGCCGTTCCGCTCGCTCAGGCGCTCAGGCGGCTCCTCGCCACTCGGCGGCGGCGCTTCGTGCGACCGGGCGTACTTGTCGCTGGGATGCTCCGGCGTCCGCTGTCGGCGCTGTTGTTCCTTGCTCATCCGCGATCCACATTCCCTTCCTCGTGGCGAATCAACGACCTCACCGTCGCAAGACTGCAAGGCGTCTGCCAGGGATACGGTTAGGCTTACTTGACGGCCCCGGCGGTGAGGCCTTTGACGATGTAGCGTTCGAGGAGAATGCCGATAATCGCTAAGGGCACGATTGCGGCCGTGGCGAGCGCCGCGATCGACCACCAGCGGATGCCCTGCGAGCTCGTTTGGCCCGCGAGCAATATTGGAAGCGTCGGCGAGTCGGCGCCGGCGAGGACGACGGCGAAGAAATACTCGTTCCAGCACAGCACCAGCGCCAGAATGAAGGCGGCCACGAATCCCGGACCGGCGATCGGGACGACGATCCGAAAGAACGCCTGCCAGATTGAGGCGCCATCGACCAGCGCCGCCTGCTCCAACTCCACCGGCACCGAGCTAAACTGGTCGCGCATGATCCAGATCACGATCGGCAGGTTCATGATCGTGTAGATCAGAATCAAGCCGATCCGCGTGTCGAGTAAGGAAAGCTCCCGGTACAACACCAGCAACGGCATCGCCAGCGCAATCGGCGGCAGAATGAGCTGCGAGAGAAACCAGAAAGAGATGTCCTTGTTCCGCCAGGGACCGAACTTGTAGTCGAAGCGGGTTAGCCCGTAGGCCGCGAAGGCGCCGATGATCGTCGCCAACGCCGCGCCCGCGAAGGAGACAACCACGGTGTTGCGTGCGTGCTTGAAGAAGAACTCCCTCGCGCCCGAGGCCGCGTTGATCGTGTCCGGCGACAGACCGAGCGACGCCCACCCCTTCCAGGTCGGTTGATATTGCAACCAGGGCAGAATCGCGCCCTGGTAGATGTCTGTCGCCTCTTTGAATGCCGTCGTCATCACCCAGAAGATAGGGAAAAGGCAGATAAACGCCCAGGTCGATAAGACGGCATACGTCAAAATGCGTCCAATTCGGCGGCGGAGGTGCCGGCTCCGCGGGGCAACTCCCGAAAGTGGTGGCTGGCCGTGATGCGTTGCGACCGATGCCATGACGAAATCCTCGTGGCGTCACTGAACGCGGCGCGCTCGCCGGTTACGAAAAGCGCCGCACCCAGCGTCCCGCGACCACCAAAATGACGGTGACCAGGACGATGACGCAGACGAGATAGAACTGGGAGAGCGCCGTCGCGTAGCCGACGTTGGTCTTCTCGATCCCTTCGCGGAAGATGAAGAGCGTCACCGTGTCAGTCGCGCCGCCCGGGCCGCCGCCGGTCACAACCCGTACCACGTCGATCAACTTCAACTCGAAGATGATCCGCAAGACGATGGCGGTGAGGCTGACCGGCAGCATCAGCGGAAAGATCATGTGGAATAAGGTCTCGCGGGCCGCCGCGCCGTCGATTTTGGCCGACTCCAGGACCTCGTGCGGGATCGCCTGCAAACCGGCTAAGAGGAGAACCATGAGGAATGGGATCGAGTACCAGGCGTCCATGATCATAATGTTGATCCGCGCCGGCCATTTGTCACCGTAGAACGACACGTTCTCGATCCCGAACTTCGCCAGCAGGTCGACCGCGGGTCCGTATTGCGGATCGAGGACCGACCGGCCGATCATGAAGCTGACCGCCACCGGACTGAGCATGAAGGGCAGGAGAAAGACGACGCGAAAGAACTTGCGGCCGCGGATATCCTGGTTCAAGAGCAGGGCGAGGCCGAAGGCGATCAGGTACTGCACAAGCACGGCCGCCACGTAGATGGCCATGTTGCGCATCGACTGCCAAAAGTTGGCGTCGTTGAAGAGGCGCCGGAAGTTGTCGAGGCCGTTGAACTGGCGCCCCGCCACGGCGCTCAGGTTCCAGTCGGTGAAAGCGACGTAGATCGCGAAGATGGTCGGAAAGATGACGAACGCCAGCGTCAGCAGCACCGCCGGCAGCAGGAAGACCGCCCGCTCCCCGCGCGGGCCGCGCGCCAGGACCAGGCCAACGTTGAGCGCCACCGCCCAACCGGCGACGGCCAGCGCCACCGGCCGCCAGTTTTCAAACCCCGAATCGGTCCAACCGAGTGCCTTCGCGAGTTGGAGTCCCAGCGCGGCCAGCGTGACTGCCGTCGCGGCCAGGATCAGTCCGCGCCCCAACGACCGTCGCTCAGGCGAGACGCCACCCTGGGCAAAGTCGGCAACCGACGTGGAAGCGGCGGAGCTATGCTGCATCAGGTCCCCTCAACGAAGCCATTCCTGGCTCGTCGTCAGGCTGGCTTCGTTGGCACATGAGGTCCGATGTCATTCCGACGAACGAGGAATCTCGCTTGTCGGCCTTGTGAGGCGAGATTCCTCGCTGCGCTCGGAATGACGGAGCGAAAACTAGCCCAGCGCCGCCTGGTAGAGCTGGATCTGGCTCTCCCGGCCGAGTTGGTCGGTGATCCGATCCCATTCGGCCGCGGCCGCGTCGAGCGCCGCTTGAGGCTCCACCTCCCCGGCGTATGCCCTCGCCAGCTCGATCTCCGCCGCGATGTAGTACTGGAAAATGCCAGGGATGCGCGGTTCGACCGCCGCGTTCGGGTGGTTGTACGAGTCCGCCTCCGACTTGAGATACGCCTCCGCGAACTCCAGCGGCATCCCGACCGCCGCCCATTCTTCCGCGTTGAAGTGGCTGTTGCGGTAGGGCTGAAAACCGGACGGATAGACGGCGGTCCAGAGGGAGATGTCCTTGCCGCCCAGGTGGGCGGCAAGGTCCCAGGCAGCTTCGTTTGTGCCGTTTTCCTCGGTCCGCTTCATCACGTAGATACCCCAGCCGATGTAGGCATTGTTTGGGGAGAAGCTGTTGCCCGGAACCGTGTCCCAAGCGCCGGTCGCCGAGTTGTAGACATCGGGCGAACCCGGCAGGATACTGAACGAGACCTTATCCTGCACCACCGACAGGTCGCTGGTGTAGACGTTGGAGCCGAGATCGCCCCACCAGTGGGCCATTGTGCCGATGCCGGCCAGGAACTGTTCGGACCAGGTGCGGTTGCCGTCGGCGTTGACTTGGTCCGCCGGTTCGTGCGGCAGCGCGTCGATGATGTCTTGCAGGGCGCGCAGGTAGGCCGGGTTGTTGATGCGCGGCGTCATGTCGGCTGGATCGAACAGCCAGGCCGCGTCCTCCGGATGCTTGGCATAGGCGGTCGCGCGGCTGGTGAAGAAATAGAACCCGAAGCCGCCCCACGGCTTGCAGACATCCAAGATGCCGTACAGCGGCTGGCCCTCGAACTCTTTGCCGCTCATGAAGGCGGTTGCCGCCTGGACCTGTTGCCAGGTCGTCGGCACGCCCCACTCGCCCTCGCCGCCCGATGCGGTCCATTCCTCGGCCAGTCCCGCATCGGCAAAGACGTCGGACCGGTAGTTGAAATTGTGCGCGTCGCCGTCGATCGAGACGCGGTACGTTACGCCGTCCCAGGTGCCGACCGGCGGCTGCAGATAGACGACGTAGTCGTCGATCTCGATCTGCGCCTTCACCCAGTCGGGCATCGCCGACGCCAAACCTTTGCCGAGGACGTCGCCCTCCCACGGGGCGCCGCCTTCGAGCACGTCGAAGTCGAGCGTGCCGCTGGCGATGCTTTGCTGCACGCGGGCGAAGACTTGGTCCTGCGGCAGATCGATCCATTCGATCTCGCAGCCGGTGTGCTCCGACCAGGCGGCCGCCAGCGGGCGGAAGACGAGGTTATGCAGTCCGGCGTTGTTCAGTCCCAGGAACGTCAGCGTCTGCCCCTGAAACGCGTCCTTCTTGTCGCTCAAGAGGCAGAGTTCGCCGACCCGTTGCATGTCCTGCTCGGTCGGCGACCCGCCGGCGCCGGGAATCTGCAGAATCTGGGCACGCACGCTCTCCTGCGCCAGCGACCGCTGGTACGACTTGCCGAGGACACCCGTCGCGCAAAACGCCGCGACTGTCCCGGTTGCTGCCTTGACGACCGCGCGCCGGCCGGTCCGAGCGCGCAGAATCCGGTTCACGTGGGAAACCACCGCCCATCCTCCTGATTGTCGCGTGCGATCTCGTGGCCACGCCACAAGCCGTGCCCGGCGACGTCGCATAGAGTTCGCCGTCTCTGAGACCCTCCAGACCTCCGCTCAACGAGTGGAGCCTTGGATGGTGAGCGTCAGGAGCCATGAGTCAGGACAGCATTCGATTCGCGGCGTCTGCCGAGAGCGAACGGATAGTATGCAGCGCGGATTCGGCTGTCAACTCGGTCTGAGACGAAAAGCATCCCCCGGCGGGTGCGATAGGACTGGGAACCGCGCCCTCCGTCGCGCGATTCCGAGGTCGGCACGGTGTAAAGCCGCGATCCTCCCTATACTTGTCGGTCAGGAACGGAGGTGGGCGATCACTCACCCACGGTCGCAACAAGGAAGGGGAGCCGAAGGTGCGCCAGACGGTCAATTGTGGAAATTGCGGCGCCGAGGTCGAGATCGCCGATTTCTGTAGCCGCTGCGGCAAACCGCTACGTTCTGGCGGCGCCACCTTTGCCAAGGCGGCCGCAGACGACGACGCGGCGCCAGCGTCTGGCGCCTCGCCACGATCGGCGGCCGCCCGCTCGCTGTCGAAACTGGGCATGCCCGATCGCCCAAGCTATTCCTGGATCGTCGACGCCGCCATCCTGCTCATCCTCTTGTCGCTCCTCGCGGGGCGCGAAGGGTTGGCCATCCTGGTCGGCGTCTTCGTCGTCCCGCTCTTGGCGCTGCGCTTTCTGACCGAGCTCGATCTGTTCGAACGCGAACCCTGGTTGGGAATCATCGGCGCGCTCGGCGCCGGATGTCTCAGCGGGATCGTCGTCGGCGTGGTCAATCAATTCTTCGTCAACGAATTCTGGATCGAGAACGCCCCGCTCAAGATCGGCGCCGCCGGGTACGGCGGGCGCTTCGCGGAAGCGGAAGGCAGTCCGCCGGCGCTGGTCATTCTGGTGACCGGGCTTGTCATGCCCGTGGTCGCCATCGGTCTGCAGTTGGTCGTACCGGTCTTCATGCGAAAGTATCCGGTCTATCGCAATGAAGTGATGGACGGCGTAACGCTCGCCGCCGCCGCCGGGTTCGGCTATGCGGCCGCAACCGCGATCGTCTACTACTGGCCGGTAATCACCGACGGCAACAATCCGCGCATTCCGCTCGAAGACTGGACGGCGACGCTGATCGGCCTGACGGTCGTGCGCCCGTTGCTGTTCGGCGCCTTTGCCGCACTCGTCGGCGCGGGCATGTGGTACTACGCGATGGTCCTGCGCCCGTCGGAACTCACCCTGCCCGTCGCCCTCGGCGTCGGCGGGATCATGCTTTTCAGCGTCGGCGATCTCCTCGTGCAGCCGGCGGGCGCGCGCTGGGAACTCCTCTGGGGCACCGTTCTCCTCTTCGCGCTCCTGTTCATTTCCTTCCGACTCGTCTTGCGCAAGGCGCTGCGGTTCGATCTGCAAGCGCTCGGCGGAACGGGACAGCGGCTGGTTTGCCCGCACTGCGGGCGAGTCACTCCAGCCGGAGCCTTCTGCGCCAACTGTGGACGACCCCTGGCCGCCCTGGCGGCGCCATCGCAAGTGGCGCCAGCGGACGAGCCGGACGGTCCTCAGCCCATCGCCGACGAGGAGTCGGACGGGAACGAGCCGCGCGCGCCGACATCAAAGACCGCGGACGCGGACGAGCGTCGCTAATCTTCCGAGTTGCCAGCGCCCGCCGAAGGGCGTAGCGTCTCGATCGCGCCGTCGACCGCCGTCGCCAGTTGCTGGTAGGCATCATGGAGCGCGGCAATCGCGTCGAGGCGACCGGAAACGTCGAGCATCGTGTCAATGTCGCGTGGCCGGTCGCGAGCGCCATTGATAGCATCTCGTAACCGCTGAAACTCGTCGTCGTTCGCGCCCGAGCGCGCTGCCGCCAGGTCGTCCGCAACCGCCGCGTTGCCGGAATCAGTCGCGGTCCCGGAGAGCCCGGTAACAACTGAACGCAGTTCGTCGATCAAGGCGTAGGCACGATCGACCCCGGCCCCCATCGCCGGCATCTCGGCGACGTCGGCCGGACCTGGCTGCTGCTCAGGCAATTCAATCGACGGTTGTTCCTCCCGCGGTTCTTCCTCTAACTCCGCCGGTCCCGCATGTTGCTTCGGAGCCGCTTCTAGCTCCGAAAGGGCCTCGATTTCCAGATCGGCGGGCGCGGCCACCTGCTCCGCCTCGTCTGCAACTGGTTCTTCGACCTCTTCGGTCGCCGCGGCCTGGGCGATGCCGGCCTCCACCGGGGCATCCAGACCAATCTCCGTTCCCGTCACTTGCGGCTCTTCCGCCTCGATCTCCTCGGGAGCAACCGCCTCGGCCGGCGCCTCGATCGGTTCGGCCTCGCCCGACGCGTCATCGGTGGTTTCTGGCGCCGCCGAGCGCCACGAACTGTTCCAGGACGACGGGCGGCCCAGCGACGGCCAAGCTGGCGGTCCGCTCGGATCGGCCTCGGCAGGACTCTCCTCGGCCGATGCGGTGGTGTCGGTCGCCGGTTGATCGCTCCGTGCGGCCGGCTGACTACCTTCCGAGGCTACGGCGTATCCGCCGGTCGCGTCCCCGGCCGCCCCTTGACTCGGTCGCTCCGACGGCCAGCGAGAGGTCCCGACCGACGAGGTCGATTCGAACGGCGAACGGCTTGTCGACGGCGAGGGCGAGGCAGACTCGGCGGCTGGCATTTCCGGAAGCCGCATCCCACAGGTGGTGCAGAACTTTGCGCCCGCCCGGACCGTGGCGCCGCAGTTTGGACATCGTTCCATGGTGGCCTTCCTTCCTTTGGCGGCCCGCCGCCGATCGTGACCCCTTACCGCTCGTGACGGCAAAGTATGGCATAGGCCGCGGGATGCGCCGACGTCGCCAAGCCGGCAGATGCAGATTGAATCCGCCTGCACCGGCCTGCGACAATGGAGCGGTTTGGCATACGTCAATGAGAGGGGACAACCGCGTGAGTGAGTTCCTGGCCGGCCGGAAGGCTGTCAAGGCCCGTCAGATACGACCCGGGGAAGCATTCGCCGACGAGGTTCGCTCCGGGCAGTTGGTTCAGATCACGACCGTTCAGGGGAAGCAGGTTGCCGATTTCGTCGTCTTCGGCTTGGACGACCTGGCGGAGCATTTGTCGACCGCGGTGACGCGGGCCAAGAACAGCTCGATCATGCTGCAAACCGGCATGAAGCTTTACTCCAACCGGCGAACCCCGCTCTTCGAAATCGTCGAAGACACGGTCGGTCGCCACGACCTCCTCTTCGCGGCCTGCGATCCGAGGCGGTACGAGGAAGACTACGGGCTGCCAAACCACGCCAGTTGCCGATCGGCGCTCGCCGACGCTTTGGCCGACACCGGAGCAACGTACGACCAGATCCCCGACCCGGTCAACTGGTTCATGAATGTCGCCATCTTACAGCGAGGTGAACTGGAGCTCAGGGAATCGCTTGCCGAGCGCAACGACTACGTGCTGCTTGAAGCCCTGGCGGACACCCGCATCGGCGTCTCCGCCTGCCCGCAGGACCAGAACCCCACCAACAACTTTGCTCCGAGTGACGTCCTCGTGCGTGTCTTCAGCTAGCGAGCAGGAGCAGCCGCACATACGAGACGGGGCCTCGCGGCCATGC
>JBOGUF010000183.1:0-4374 GCA_050696075.1 Thermomicrobiales bacterium | reverse complement strand
GTCAGGGAGAGAACGACACGTCGTCCCTGACCCCCGACCCCTAACTCCTGACCCCTCCGTAGGTGCGTCCCATGTTCGATTGGTACACCCAGACCGTCTACGACTACGTCGCCGTCGGCGCGGTGATCGTCGTGCTGATGGTCGTCCTGCAGAAGGTGCTGGTGCGGCTGGGGGTGAACCGGGAGACGGCGACGGGCTACGGGTTGATCCTGCCGTGGATCCTGGGGCTGTTGATCTGGAACATAGGACCGTTCGTGGCGTCCTTCTACCTCAGCCTGACCGAGTACAACATCCTGCGGCCGCCGGTCTTTATCGGACTCGACAACTACGTTGAGATGTTCACCGACGACCGCACCTTCTGGCCGGTGATCCGCTTTACCCTCCTCTATTCGCTCTTCAATGTGCCGCTGGGGTTGATCGGGGCGCTGTTTACGGCGACGCTGCTCAACCAGAACGTGCGCGGGTTGGGGGCATGGCGCACGATCTATTACCTGCCCGCCGTGCTGCCGGCCGCGGCAACCGCGCTCCTCTGGAACTGGATGTTCGCGCGGAACGGATTGATCAACTTCTTCCTGAGCCCGATCTACTCGCTGCTCGACGTGGAGGCGCCGACCTGGTTCAGGAACAGCGATCTGGTCTTGGAGTCCTACGTCATCATGGGGTTGTGGGGCGTCTTCGGCGCGAACACCGTGATCCTGCTCGCCGGGCTGAAGAACATCCCGCGCGACCTCTACGACGCGGCCACGGTCGACGGGGCGGGGCGAATGGCGCGCTACCTGAACGTCACGATCCCGATGTTGAGCCCGACGATCTTCTACGTCCTGATCACGGGCATCATCGCCTCCCTGCAAACCTTCACCCAGGCGTTCTTCATCGACTCTCCGCGCCGGGCCGGCACCTTCATGGGTGTCTACATCTACGAGCGGGCATTCCAGCGCCAGGATATGGGCTACGCCTCCGCCCTCGGCTGGGTGATGCTCGTCATCATCCTCCTCTTCACCCTGCTCGTCTTCAAATCATCACCGGCCTGGGTGCATTACGAGGGAGAACGGACGTAACGAGTACCGAGTACCGAGTGCTAACGGCTAACGGCTAAGGGCTAGGCATGGCGACGCTTGAGCGGGTGGGGCCGGTTGCGGCGACGGAGGCTGCCGAAGGGCGCAGGCGGTTCGATGAGTACGCCCTGCGCGCGTTGATCTACCTGCTCGTGGCGGCGGGGGCGGCGATCGTGCTGATCCCCTTCGTCTGGATGCTGACGACGTCGCTGAAGCCGGAGAGCCAGCTCTTTGCCTACCCTCCGGAGTGGATCCCGGACCCGGTGCGGGCGGCGAACTACAGCGAGGCGTGGAACGCGCTGCCGTTCGACCGGTTTCTGCTCAACACCATCTTCATGACAGTGCTGGCGATGTTCGCCGAACTCTTGACCGCCTCGATCGTCGCCTATGGGTTTGCCCGGTTTCGGTTTCCGCTGCGGAACACGCTCTTTGTCGTCCTCCTCTCGACGATGATGCTGCCCAACATCCTTACCTTGATCCCGACCTTCCTCATGTGGCGGTGGGTCGACCGGATCGACACCTTTACGCCGATGACGGTTGGCGCCTGGTTCGTCTGGGGACCGGCCTTTGTCTTCCTCCTGCGCCAGTTCTTCCTGACCATCCCGCGGGAGATCGAGGAGGCGGCAATCCTCGACGGGGCGAACACCTACCAGATCTACTGGCAGATCATGCTGCCGCTGGTGAAACCGGCCCTGCTCGCCATCGGCGTCTTGAGCTTCCAAGCGAACTGGAACAATTTTCAGGGGCCGCTGATCTACCTCAGCACGTTGGAGAAATACCCGATGGTGCTCGGCTTGCAATTCTTCGGCGCCACCCTTTCGAACGAGGCCCCGCAATGGCACTACATGATGGCGATGGCAACCATGATGGCCGCGCCTATCCTCGCCCTCTTCTTCGTCGCCCAGCGCTACTTCATCGAGGGCATCACGACCGGCGGGGTGAAGGGGTAAGGGCGGTTAGGAGGCACAGCCGCGTGAAACTCGAACGCTATCACGGCAACCCGATCCTATCGCCGATGCCTGTACACGATTGGGAGTCGCGGACGGTCTTCAACTGCGGGGTGGCGCGGGTGGACGGCGCGGTCGTGCTGATCTATCGGGCGCAGGGGCATGACAGCGACGTCTCGCGGCTCGGCTTTGCGGTGAGTACCGACGGGTACGAGTTTGCCCGGCTCGACCAGCCGGTCTTTGTCCCGGAGGAGGCGATTGAACGCAAAGGGGTCGAGGACCCGCGCTTGACCTGGATCGACGGACGGTGGCACATGCTCTACACGGCCTGGTCGCCGGAGAGCATCCAGGTGGCGATGGCCTCGACGACGAACTTCTTCACCTGGCAGCGGCACGGCGTCGTCATTCCGGGACCGGACAACAAGGACGCGGCGCTCTTCCCCGAGCAGGTCGGCGGGCGCTACGTGATGTTTCACCGCATCCCGCCGGCGATCTGGCTTGCCTACTCGGACGACCTGATCCACTGGGGCAACTACCAGAAGATCATGGAGCCGCGGCCCGGCAACTGGGACGCCTGGAAGGTCGGGGCGGGCGGCCCACCCCTCAAGACCGAACGCGGCTGGCTGGTGATCTACCACGGCGTCAGCCCGGACCGCGTCTACCGCCTGGGCGTGGCGTTGCTTGACCTGGAGGACCCCTCGCGGGTTCTCAACTGGCCGGCCGAGCCGATCCTGGAACCGGAGGAGCCGTGGGAACTGGCGGGCGACGTCCCAAACGTCGTCTTCACCTGCGGCACCGCCGAACTGGATGGCCGGTACTTCGTCTACTACGGCGGCGCCGACAAAGTGATCGCCGTGGCCACGGCCGAGCGCGAGGCGCTCTTGGACTTCGCGGCGAATGGCCGCGCATATTCCCAGCCGTAGAGGTCTCGCGTCGACATGTATGATAGTAACCAAGCCGAATCAACCGGTCGTCGGATCGGGAGCATGCCATGTCGGTCGTGACACGACCACTCACCTACGAAGACATTCCGTCTCCCCCGCCCGACAGCGGAGAGCGCTACGAGTTGATCGGAGGGGAGATCATCGTGACCGCATCGCCGGCGCCGGTGCATCCGCGTCTTGCCCTGCGGCTGATTCGCGATTTTGATGCCGGCGTCGTCCAGCCGGGCCATGGCGAACTCTTCATTGTACCAACGGATGTCTGGCTCACGCCGTACGACACCGTCATCCCGATCTCTTTGTTATCGCAACTGGCAGCACGGTAGTCGTCGGCGAACGGTACGTCGAAGGAGCGCCGGACCTCATTGTCGAGATCCTTTCGCCGTCGACGAAGGGGCGGGATCGGGTGCGCAAGGCGGCGCTCTATGCCACACACGGCGTACGTGAATACTGGCTCGTCGATCCTGAAACGAGAACGATCGCGTTGCTCGGCCTCAACGGCGATCGCTACGAGCCGCTGCGGCAGGACCCTGGCATGGCGCGCTCGGCGCTCTTCCCCAGCCTGACGGTCGATCCCGGTGCGCTCTTCGCCGGCCTGTAGTCCCATTCACGTCAAGAGAAACGCAATATCGCCCGGCTGCACGGGTGGCGATTCGCGGCGGACCATGACGACGCCGGCGGACGGTGCGCGCACCTCGGCGAGCGGCTCCCCGGCCGCGTCTTCGATCACGCCGAGGAGGTCGCCGGGGGAGACGCGGTCGAGCTGATTGACGCACAACCGCGGGAAGCCGGCGATAGGCGCGGCCAGGCTCTGGTCGACGCCATGCACGCCGCCGAGGACGACGATCGTCGGACCGTCTTCGTGACCGCGGGCGACCAGCAGCGGCAGTCGAACTGGTTGATCGTCGCCAACCGGAGAGATTTCCAACCAACGCGTCTCCCGTTCACCGCGTGACGTTGCTAGTTGCCTCATGCGTGCGAATCATCCCAGTCGTCGAGGGCGGCCATTGCCGCGCCGACGCCGGCGCCAAGTTCGACCGGGCGCCCCAGGTCGGCCAGGGCGCGTTCGAAGATGGCGAGTTGGGCGGCGAGCATCGTCGGGTGCGCCTGCATCGGGCCCATGTGACCGAGGCGGATCAGCTTGCCCTGCAACTCGCCGTAGCCAGGGGAGATCATCACGCCGTAGCGGCGGCGCATCGTGCCCCGGATCTGCTCGTCGGTCAGGCCGTCCGGCATCTTGATCGCGGTGACGCAGGCGGCGGCGATCTCCTCGCGCGCCGGCCAGAGGTCGAATCCGAGGGCCTTGACGCCCTCGCGGCAGGCGCGGGCGATCGCCTGGTGCCGGGCGGCGAATCGCTCCATGCCGATTTCCAGCGCCTGGGTGAGCGTCGATTCGAGGGCGTACATCTCGCTGACGGAGGGGGTATAGGG
>JBOGUF010000182.1:0-7823 GCA_050696075.1 Thermomicrobiales bacterium | reverse complement strand
GCTTCGGCCTGGGCCGCGGGGGAGGGCGCCTCAGCCGTCGCCGGAGCCGCCGCCGCCTCGGCCTTGGCCGGCTCCGCTTGCGCCGCGGCCGCTTCCGGTTGGGCAGGCTGAGCGACGGCCTCGATCTCGCCCGCGTCGTCGCCGATGGTGGCGATCGGGGTATTGATGGGCACCGTCTGCCCTTCCTCGACCAGCGTCTTGCTCAGGACTCCACTTTCGCCCGCCTCGATCTCGAGCGTGACCTTGTCCGTCTCGATTTCGGCGATGGCGTCGCCGGCGTCCACTTCCTCACCCACCTGCTTCAGCCAGCGCAGGAGCGTCCCTTCTTCCATCGCATCGCCCATTTTGGGCATGATCACCGTCGGCATCTCTAGGCCTCCCGGTACGCCACGCGCCGCACGGCGTCGATGACATCCTGCTCGCTGGGGAAGGCGGCGACTTCGAGGTTGCGCGCGTACGGCGCGGGCGCCTCGGCCCCGCTGACCCGCTCGACCGGCGCGTCGAGGTAGTCGAAAGCCTGTTCCTGGATGATGGCGGCCACCTCGCTCGCCACGCTGAACCAGCGCCACTGTTCCTGGACGACGACCGCGCGGTTCGTCTTTTTGACCGATTCGACAATCGTCGTTTCGTCGAACGGCCGGATGGTGCGTAGGTCGATCACCTCGGCCTCGATCTGCTCGTCCGTGGCCAGGCGCTCGGCGACGCGCAGCACCAAGTTGACCTGGCGGCCATAGGCGATCAGCGTCACGTCGTCGCCCTCGCGGGCGACGCGCGCGGTGCCGAACTCGACGGCGTACTCCTCCTCCGGCACCTCGCCCTTGGTGCCGTAGAGGGCGCCCGCCTCGAGGAAGATGACCGGGTTCGGATCGCGGATGGCGGTCGTCATCATCCCCTTGGCGTCGCGCGGCGTCACCGGGGAGACGACCTTGAGGCCGGGGAAATGGCCATAAAAACCTTCGAGGCTATGGGTGTGCTGGGCCGAGAGCTGGACGCCGCCGCCATTCGGGCCGCGGATCACCATCGGCACCGTGACCTGGCCGCCAGAGAAGTAGTGCAGCTTGGCGGCGTTCTGGATGATCTGGTCGGCCGCCTGGAACGAGAAGTTCCAGGTCATCATCTCGACGATCGGCCGCATGCCGGTCATCGCCATCCCAATCGCCGCGCCGGTGAACCCCAGCTCGGCAATCGGGGTGTCGATCACCCGTCGCGGTCCGAACTTGTCGAGCAGCGTGTCGGTCACCAGATGGGTGCCGCCATACAACCCGATGTCCTCGCCGAGCAAGACGACCGACTCGTCTCGCTCCATCTCTTCGGCCATCGCGGCGCGCAACGCCTCGCGATAGGTCATCACCGGCATGTAACGTCGTTCCCTTCTTGAGCCGTCAGCCGTCAGCCATTGGCTTGCTACTGTCAGGCCGTTCTCCACGAGAGCAAACACGTTCTCGATGGCGAGAATCGCTACTGACGACCTGAAGCTGACGGCTGACGGCTGACGGCTGACGGCTCGCCAGCGTACACGTCCGTATACAGCTCCTCAATCGCCGGCTCCGGGCTTTCTTCGGCGAACTTGACCGCTTCGTCGGCGACCTGTTTGGCCTCGGCTCGGATCGTTTCGAGTTGGTCCTCGTCGGCGGCGTCGGCGTCGAGCAACTTCTGCTCCAGCAGGCCGATCGGGTCGCGTTCGCGCGCCTGTTTGACCTCCTCTTTCGAACGATAACGCTCGAGGAAGTCGGCCGCGCCGTGGGGCGCGATGCGGTAGGTGAGGGCTTCGACCGCGTACGGCTTGCCCGTCTCGCGGACCCGCTTGGTGACGCGGTGGGCGCACTCGATCACCGCTTCCAGGTCCATCCCATCGACCTTCTCGTGCTCGATGCCGTAGGCGTCGAACTTGGCGGCGAGGTCGGTCATCGCCGTCGCCCGCTCGACGCTGGTGCCCATGCCGTACTGGTTGTTCTCGACGATGAAGAGGGTGGCATTGAGCCCGTCCCGGCCCCAGAGACCGGCTAGGTTGGCCGCTTCATGGAAGGCGCCGTTATTGATCGCGCCGTCGCCCAGGTAAAGCTGGACGATGCCGTCGGTCTGTTGGTAGCGCAGGGAATAGCCCATGCCGACGCCGAGCGGGATGTGACCGCCGACGATGCCGTACCCGCCCATGAGGCCGTTGTCGACGTCGAAGAGGTGCATCGAGCCGCCCTTGCCCTTGACCAGTCCGGTCCCCTTGCCGAAGAGCTCGGCCATCACCTCGTTCGGGTGGGAGCCGAGGAGGAGGGCGTGGGCGTGGTCGCGGTAGGCGGTGATGATCTTGTCGCCGTCGCGGTAGGCGTCGAGGAACCCCGCCGCAACCGCTTCCTGGCCGATGTAGACGTGGAGGTAGCCGCCGATCTTGCCTTGGCGGAAGCCGCGCAGGCAGGCCTCTTCGAAGAGGCGGATCTGCACCATCCGGCGATAGTGCCCGAGCAGCGCCTCCGGGTCGGGACGAGCGCTCGCTACGCTGCCGCGGCGCTTCCTCCCGACGTTTTGCGTGGTTGCCATGCGTTGGCCTCCGTCGTAGCGAGGTTGGTGGCGGTGCGACGACTGGACCGTCGACCGTTCGTGCGTGTCAATGCGCGCGCCCCGTCCCGTCCCTGGGTCCGCCGGTGACGCGGTCGTGGGTGGAAGACGCACGCACGCGGGGGGAGGGTCCACTCCCCAATCGCGCCGATTGTACCGTAGTCGGGGGGTGGACGGCCCCCCCAAACTTGGGGGGCCGAGGGCCGTCCCGCCACGCCGATCCAATCTGCTACGAGACGCTTCCGCCACCCTCTTTCCTATGCTAAAGTGGCCCCACGATTGAACCCGCACCCAACGAGGCCGCCGCATGACCGCGCCTACCCAACTCGGGCTGCCGCCCGCTCCCCACTCCAACCGGCAACTCTTTTCCGACTACTATCTGAACGTGATTCTCCCGGAGCGCGCCGACTGGAAACAACTCATCCCCGCCGCCCAATCGGCGATGACGCGGATCGCCGCCATCTACGACCGCTACACGCCCAGCGACAACGAGGCCCAAACCGAACGCGACCTCATCCACCCGATCTTGAGCGCCCTTGGTCATCCCTTCGAAGTCCAGCCCGCGCTCAAGACGCCAGACGGCGCCAAACGCCCCGACGTGGTTTTCTTCAACGACCAAGCCGCCGTCGCCGCGCACAAAGACCACATCCTGACCGACGAGTCGCTCCGTGCAACCGCCTACGCCGTCGGTGACGCCAAACATTGGAACCGGCCACTCGACATCACCATCCCGCGGCGGACCAACGACCCCTTCACCAACAAGAACCCGTCCTATCAAATCGCCTTCTACGTGCAGCACAGCGGCCTCCCTTGGGGTCTGCTCACCAACGGCAAGCATTGGCGTCTCTACCACCGCGACACGGCCCATAAACTCGACCGCTTCTACGAAGTCGATCTTCAGGCCCTGCTGGCGTCCGCCAAACCGTCGGAGTTCCTTTACTTCTTTGCCTTCTTCCGCCGCGCCGCCTTCGAACCCGACAATCCGCTCGGTCTCGTCAGGATCTTCAAAGAGAGCGTCGACTACGCCCGCGCCATCGGCAATTCGCTCAAGGCTCAGGTCTTCGACGCCCTTCGCCACCTCGGCCAAGGCTTCCTCGACTTCCCTGCTAACAACCTCGACACCGACCCTACCACACTCAAAGCCGTCTACGACAACACCCTCATCCTTCTCTATCGCCTGCTCTTCATCTTCTACGCCGAAGCGCGCGGTCTCTTGCCGTTGCGTGGCAGCGAGACCTATCGCGACTCGTATAGTCTCCACGCCCTCACCCGCCAGGTAGCCGGCGACCTCGACCACAACCGCCGCCTGCTTGCCACCCGCAATCGCATCTGGCATCGCTTGCGCGAACTCTTCCAGATCATCAACGACGGCCACCCAGACCTCAGCGTCGCCACCTTCAACGGCGGCCTCTTCGACCCCGCCCGCCACCCCTTCCTCGAACAGCACGCCGTCGGCGACGCCCAACTCCAATCCGCCCTCGACGCCCTCGCCCGCGTCAAAGGCCAGTTCGTCGACTACCGCGACCTCGCCGAACAACATCTCGGCACGATCTACGAAGGACTGCTCGAACATCACTTCGCCGAGATTCCCGAGGAGCACGGCTGGCGCATCGACGTCGTCAACGAGCGCGGTGAGCGCAAGCGAACCGGCGTCTACTACACCCCCGACTTCATCGTGAAGTACATCGTGGCCCACACCCTCGAATCGCTTCTGGACGCCGCCGTCGCCGGCAAGGAGGACGACGCCAAGGTCGACGCCGTCCTCAACGTCAACGTCCTCGATCCCGCCATGGGCAGCGCCTACTTCCTGGTCGAGGCGACCGAGTACATCGCCCGCTTCCTCGTCGATCGCGCCCTGCCGCCCGCCGACGGCTTGCCGTCCCGAGGAATCGAGGGATCGGAAGGAGGGGCCACCGACCGCGAGTCCGACCTTGCCTACTGGAAGCGTCGCGTCGTCCAGAACTGCATCTACGGCGTCGATATCAACCCCCTCGCCGTTGACCTCGCCAAGCTCTCCCTCTGGCTCGCCACCGCCGCCAAGGACCGCCCCCTCTCCTTCCTCGACCACCACCTGCGCACCGGCAACGCCCTCGTCGGCGCCCGCGTCAGCGACCCGCAACAGGGCGGCCCGCGTGGCAAACCCAAGGCTGGGAGTAAGGAACGCCGGGCCGCCGACGCCGGCCAACTCTCCATGCTCGACGACCCGACATTCACGTTGAGTATGCAGAGCGCTGTCAGTTCGATGTGGCTGATCGAGGAGTCCGCCGGCGACACGGTCGAGCAGGTCAAGGAACAGGAAACCCTCTATGAGGACCTCCGCCTCGCCTTGACCCGCGGCTTCGGCCAGCAAGCGGACCTCCAAACCGCGCGCCGCTTCGGCCTCGGCCTCACCCCCGACGATTGGCAGGGCCTCATCACCTACGCCAAGGGCCAATCGCTCCTCGCCCTGCCCCAAACCGACCACTGGCTGGCCACCGTCGCCGACCTCGCCCGCGACCACCGCTTCTTCCATTGGGACCTCGAGTTCCCCGAAATCTTCTTCGACCGCTTCGGCCGCCCCCTCCGCGACGCCGCCGGCTTCCACGCCGTCATCGGCAACCCACCGTATGTGCGACAAGAACGGCTTACCCCCATCAAGCCCTACCTCGGCGAGACGTTCGCGAGTTACAACAGCGTCGCCGACCTCTATATCTATTTCTATGAGCGCGGCATCCAACTCCTGCGCAACAGCGGCAAGCTCGGCTACATCTCCTCCGGCACCTTCGCCCGCGCCAACTTCGCCAAAGCGTTCCGTGAATACCTCCCGACCGCCGCCCAAATCGAACAGGTCATCGACTTCGGTGAAAACCAGCCCTTCGAAGGCGCGGAGATGGTTCGGCCGTCCATCGTCATCCTCAATAAGGGAGAACAAGCGGAGTCATTTCGTAGTCTCCTCATCACCGGAAAGATTCCCTCTTCGCTAGATGACGCGATGATCGTAAATGGAGTGGAGTCAGATGCTGCCGCTATGCATCAACCAGAGTGGGTCTTTCAGTCAGCCGCGAACACTCGACTGTTCCAGCGGATTGTCTCCCAGGGTCGGCTGCTGGCGGATGTCGTAGATGGCCGCCTCTACATGGGAATCAAGACGGGTCTGGCCGAGGCGTTTGTCGTTGATGGAACTGTTGGAAACGCTTTGGTTGCGAATAGTCCTGACTCCGCGCAGATCATCAGACCCACCGTTGCCGGCCAAGATTTGCGACCGTGGTATCAAGAAAATGAAGAGCGATGGCTCATTCGCATTCCAGCGGGCTGGACACGGCAGACCATAGGCGCAGAACTCTCCGCAGGCGACGCGTGGAAATGGCTCGCCAAGAGCTATCCAAATCTCGCAACTCACCTGTCGCCGTTCGCCGCCGCGGCAAGTGGCCGATATGACAAAGGAGAATATTGGTGGGAGCTAAGATCGTGTGACTACTACGACGCCTTTGACCAGACCAAGATCATTTGGCCCGATATCGCGAAGCTGCCCCGCTTTTCTCAGGACGATGCCGGAACTTATCTCAACAACACCGCGTATTTCATTCCCACGGATGATCAATCACTTCTTGGCATCTTGCAGAGTCGAGTCATCTGGTTCGTGATTTCCCAGATTAGCCAACCTCTACGTGAGCGTGCTGGACTATGGCAGTATCGGCTCTTTCCTCAATTCCTTGAACGCCTGCCCATCCCTGATCTCTCCTCCGAGGATCGGGTCGAAGTCGCGGGATTGGCGACGCAACTTGGCGTCCTCACCCGCGACCGCTACAACCTCCACCGCAAAGCCCGCAACCGTATCGTTTCCGACTTTGGTTCACCTGGCACTCGCCTCAACCAAAAGCTGACCGCATGGTGGACCCTCGACTTTTCGGCCTTCCGCGCCGAGGTCAAGAAGGCCCTCAAGGCCGATATCCCCGTCAAGGAACGCGACCAGTGGGAGGACTTTCTCACCACCAACCGCGCCGACCACGACCGCCTCGCCGCCGCCATCGTCGCCCGCGAAACCGACCTCAACGCCCGCGTCTACGCCCTCTTCGCCCTCTCCCTCGCCGACATCCGCCTCATCGAAGAATCCACCAAATACCCCTACGGCGAAGTCTGACCCCCGCCCCCGCCCCGTCCTCCCCCTCTCCCGTTGCGCAAGAGAGGGGGTTGGGGGTGAGGGCTGCCCCATCACTCCTCATCCGGCAACTCGGATCGCCACCCACCCGGCCGCAACTCCGAAAACAGATCGATGATCTCCTCCCCGTCCCCCACGCCCCCGTCCGTCCGTTCGCCAATCGCCGGCCCGCTCCGCTCCCACCACTCATCGACCACGCTCCGGATCGTCCGCCGCTCCCCCCGCTCGGCATCCTCCGCGCGCCGCATCTCCTCCCACGCCAGCCGGTCCCGTTGCGACACCAGGCGCTCCTCCCGCGTCATCAGCCGCCCCAGCGCCGTCGTCACCCGACTCAACCCCAGCGCCATCCGCGCCGGGTCCTCCTCCTCCATCAGCAGCCGCTTCGCCGCGATCCGCAACGCCCCCATCTCCTCCGCCAGCGTCCGCTCCATCGCCGCCTGCCGCACCACCGCCCGCAACGGCGCCTCCAGCAGCGCGCCGTACTCCCCTCCCTCGATCCGCCGCCGGAAAATCCCGGCCAGCTCCTCCTCGTCCCGCCGTCCCTCATTCACCCGCGCCGCCGCGGTCGTCATCTCCCCCGCTAGCCGCTGCACCGCCGTCTGCACCTCCCGCCCCGCCCGCGTCCGCCCATGCGCGGCGCACACCACCTTCCCCCTCGCCACCTGCCGCGCGCACCCCTCCACCGCGCACGTCCGCGGCGAGCTCGACCGCCTCCGTCGTCGCGCCATCCTCGGCTCCTTTCCCGAACACCAAACCAAAAAGACTCCTCTACTTATTAAGGTGCCGATTCTGGGGCAAAATGGGACTCAGATTTCGATTATTGATCATCGCCCCATCGGCCTATTCCATGTAACTCATATCGACATCGCCGCCGACGGCCCCGGTTCCGCCCCGTGCTCAGTCCCGGCGGGACTTCGTCGGTTCAGCCCGGTTTTTCAATGCCGGGAACAACTTCGCACCAAAAACAATCCCTGTTGACCCCCTTGACACAGAACACATGTTCTGATGTGGTGTCTCCTAAGCGGCACATCTGGTGAGGGTGCGGGCCTGGGCAGCGCCTCACCTCGCCCGGGACGATATCCCGTCATCCCTATCCCGGCTGGCACCACCGGTCACACGGATGGCTTCCGTCAGA
>JBOGUF010000181.1:0-38109 GCA_050696075.1 Thermomicrobiales bacterium | reverse complement strand
GGCGGAGGTTGGCGGGAGAACCGGTCAGGTAGTTGTCGAGGACGGTGACGGCGTGGCCGGCGGCGAGCAGGCGGTCGACGAGGTGACTGCCGATGAACCCAGCCCCGCCAGTGACCAGAATGTGCACCGTCGAGTGATCCTTCTTCGCGAAAGGTAATTCGGTCGTGGTCGCTGAATGGTAATCGACGCGGATGACGTCGGGTTGGATTTGGCGCGGGATTGGGCGAATGGACGATACTGCGATCCATTGGCCCGGACTGCCGGACGGATGTAGCAGCAGCGTGGACGCACAAAGCATGACCGGAATCGACGACCGCTCGTCGCGGGCGCCTCGGGTGCTGGTGACCGGTGGCGCGGGCTTTCTCGGGATCAACTTAATCCGCTTCTTGCTGGCCAAAGGGTGGGAAGCGACCTCGCTCGATGTGGCGACCTTTGCCTACCCCGACGCGAGCGGACGGGTCCGCGTCATCCAGGGCGACATTCGCGACCCAGCGGCCGTCGCGCGGGCGATGGAGGGTGTGACCGCGGTCGTCCATTGCGCGGCGGCGCTGCCGCTTTATCCGCCGGATGACATCTTCACGACCGACGTCGTCGGCACGCGGGTCGTGCTTTCCGAAGCCCGGCGGGCGGGAATCGGACGCGCGGTGCATATCTCGTCGACGGCGGTTTACGGGATACCGGACCATCATCCGCTGCACGAGGACGATCGATTGGAAGGGGTGGGACCGTATGGACAGGCCAAGGTGCAAGCCGAGATGGTCGCGCTCGAATACCGGGCGAAGGATCTTGCGGTGCCGATCCTGCGCCCCAAATCGTTCATCGGGCCGGAGCGGCTCGGCGTCTTCGCCTTGCTGTATGACTGGGCGCTAGACGGCCGGAACTTTCCGGTCATCGGCAGCGGCCACAACCGGTATCAACTGCTCGACGTCGAGGACCTCTGCGAGGCGATATGGCTCTGCTTGACCCTGCCGGACGAGACGGTGAACCACACGTTCAACGTCGGCGCGGCTGAGTTCGGGACGATCCGTTCAGACTACCAAGCGGTGTTGGACGCGGCGGGCCACGGCAAGCGGATCATCGGCTTCCCAGCGACGCCGGCTGTCTGGGCGCTCCGTGGACTGGAAAAGCTGGGGCTCTCACCGCTCTATACCTGGGTCTACGAGACGGCGGGCAAGGACTCGTTCGTTTCGATTGAGAAGGCGCGTTCGACGCTTGGCTGGGAACCGAGATACTCCAACAAGGACGCGCTGCTGCGGAATTTCGTGTGGTACCAGGCGAACCGGGCGACGTTCGCGGGCGAGTCGGGCATCAGCCACCGGGCGCCATGGAAACAGGGGGCGCTCGGCGTGTTGAAGCGGGCGTTTTGAGACGAGCCGTTAGCCGTCAGCCGTCAGCTTCATACCGCGAGCCGCATCTCCTCATCGTCATGCCGAGCGAATCGAGGCATCTGGCGCTGCCGAGGGACGTCATTCATGAGAGGCAGATTCCTCGACTTCGCTCGGCATGACGGGGTGGGCAATCGATCGCGCGCCGATACCGGTGGCAAGGCCGCGGCGCTCGCGCGGGCGCTGCGGCCGCTGCAATGGACGAAGAATGGCCTGGTCTTCGCCGCGCTCGTCTTCGATCAGCACGTCTTCGAGGCGGCGCGGCTGATCGAGAGTATCGTCGCGGCGCTCGTCTTTTGCGCGGTCAGCAGCGGCGTCTACCTCGTCAATGACGTCCGCGACGCCGAGCATGACCGACTCCACCCGCGCAAGCGGCGACGGCCGGTCGCCTCGGGTGAGATCACGACGCGCGAGGCCCTGACGGTGGCGGCCGGTCTCTTTGCCGCCGGGATGGTCGCGAGTTGGCTGGTGCGGCCAGCCTTCACCGGCATCATCCTCGGCTACGTCGCCCTGATGATCGCCTACTCGTACGGGTTGAAACGGTTGGTGATCCTCGACGTCTTCGCCATTGCCGCCGGGTTCATGCTGCGAGCGGCCGGCGGGGCAGTGGCGATCGCGGTGCCAATCTCACCGTGGCTCTACGTCTGCACGATGCTCTTGGCGCTCTTCGTCGGCTTCGGCAAGCGCCGGCACGAACTGGCCTTACTGGAGGAGACCGCTGGGCAGCACCGGGCCAACCTCGACCTGTATTCCCTGTCGATGCTCGACCAGATCATCGGCGTGGTCGCCGCGGCGACGGTGATGGCCTACTCCCTCTATACCTTCGATTCGCCCGCCGTGCCGGACAACCATGCGATGATGCTCACCATTCCCTTCGTCGTCTACGCGATCTTTCGCTACCTCTACCTCATCCACAAGCACGAACTGGGCGGCAGCCCGGAGGCGCTCCTCTTCGCCGACCGCCCGCTGCTGCTCTGCATCGTCGGTTGGGGTCTGGCTAGTTTGGTGATCCTCTACGTGTCGTAAACGTCCTCCCCTGGATTGCGCCGGCGACGCGCCGCGGACCACCGCTAGGTGGGCGGGCCTACCTGCGACGAGCGCCCGTCCTCCCGGCCAGCCACGACGACCGGACGCCGCCGCGCTCGGGAATGCCGGTAATGCCGCCGATGACCGCCGCCGCGCGGGCCACCGCCTCGGCCGGATCGAGGTCGCCCAGAATGACCGTTTCGAACATGCGTGCAATTTGGTGGGAGACGCGCGCGTACTCGACGATCGGCCAGCGTACGCGGGCGTGGTCGAACAGGCGCGACGAGGCGTGGAGGAAGGCATGGCGGTCCGGGTCGAGGGCGCGCGTGGCGGAGATCGTCGGTGGGTTCTGACCGGTCGTCGCGCAAAATGGGAGGAGGACGTCGGGTCGCATCGCGCGAGCGAGCAGTTCCAGCGCGAGAAGTGGCTTGCGTGATTGCCGGAAGACGGCGTAGCTGATGCCGCCGACCAGCGTCGAGGGTTGCCCGCCGTCGCCGGCCGGGATCGGTACGAAGCCGACGCGGGCGCGGAACGTCTCGTCATCCCAACCGGCGGCAGCACGGATCACGCCGCTCTCGTAGCTGCCGCCGATCGCCATCGCAACCTCGCCGGCCGCGAACGCCAGGGCCGGCCCGTTCCAGGGCTCCTCGACGACGAAAGGGGCGGCGATTCGATACGTGCGGACTAGGTCGCGGACGAACTCGACGACCTGGCACGCCTTCGGCGAATTGAGGACGACCAAATGGTCGGCGATGACGTCGGCGCCGCCGGACCAAAGCAGCGGCAGGAGCTGGTAGGTCGTCGTTTCGCCGCCCGCGGCGCCGCCACAAAATGCGAGTGGATAGGCGCCGAGTCGATAGCGCCGACGCACATCTGGTGCGAGAAAGTGCGTTGCGGCGTCAATCCACGCGCCCCATGTTCCCGGTGGATCGATTCTTTCGGCGGTGAACCAGTCACGGCGATACCAGAGCAACGTCAGGTCGGCCTCAGACGGCACGCCGTACAGCTCGCCGCGGTAGACGTTCTCCGAGCGAAGCGGTTCGATGAGGTCGGCGGCCAAGTCGTCGGCCACTCCTGGCTCGATCCCATGCAACGATTGCACGTAGCCGAGATCAGCGAATTCGGTAACCCAGGCTGAGTCGATGAGCGCAATGTCGCCGGCATCCCCACGGGCAACAGCGTGCCGCAGCCGTGACCGGAGGTGCGTCATGCCGACGACGCCAAACGTGAGGCGGACCGGCTGTTCGGGACAATCCGCGGCCCACCGCGCGGCTGCCTCTTGCAACGGCCAGCACCAGCGGTCGTCCGGCAGCGTGACGACGATCTGGATCGGTTTGACGACGTGGAGATGCCCGGCCTGCTCGCTGACAAAGGTTCCCCGGCCGGGAAAGCGGACTAAGAGACCCTGCCGGGTGAGCTCACCGAGCGCGCGCCGGACCGGCGTGCGGCTTAAGCCGAATGTGCCGCAGAACTCCATCTCCGTCGGCAGGCGGTCGCCCGACCGAAGTTCACCGCGCTCGATCCGGCCGCGGATCAGATCGCTGAGCTGGTGGGCGAGCGAAACCGGGCTACCGCGATCGAGCGCCGCCGGCAATGGCACGGTCTGTGCTGGTTCCCTTTTCGACTCCATCGCGCACCGCCGTTGCTGGAGCGGTCTTGGTACTCGCGGATAACAAAGTGGCGCGTGCCCGCGAGCGATGCGTTGAGGCCGTCGCATCTACCCGCGTGAATGGCAGTGGCTTTCGACGGCAATGGGTCGTGACTGATGCCTAAGATACCAACGATTGACACCTTTGTCACTCAATGTTACCTTGCTCCGAATCAATCGGGACCCCCAGGCGCAGACCGTACGACGACAGCACGACGAAAGGAGGGCAGACACCCGAGCCCGCACCGGGCCGTCCGGCTCAACCCCATCGCGGCGCGCCCCGACGACGGTAGGCGCGAGGTCGTAACCAGATGCCAGATGGAGGAGATCGATGAGCAACGAGACCCTACGCACTCTCGTCGAGGATGTTCGGAGCCGGCGCTCAACGCGCCGCCAAATGGTCAAGCGCGCGACCGCGCTCGGATTCTCGCTGCCGGCGATCGGCGCGTCCCTCCGTACCCTCTCCGCGTCGGCGCAGGAGACGACGACGGTCGCCTTCTGGACGACCTTCACCGATCCCGACCTCAGTATCATCCAGGGGATCGTCGACACCTATAACGGACAGGCGCAGGGGCATCAGGTCGAGTTGGTGCAGATCCCGCCGGCGGAGGTGACCGACGTCACCAAGCTGATGACCGCCGTGCGCGGCGGAACGGGGCCCGACGTCTACCATCTCGACCGCTTCATCGTCGCCCAACGCGCCGCGGACGGCCTGCTCCAGGACATCACGTCGCAGGTCGAAGACATGGCCGACAACTATCTGCCGTTTGCCCGCGCCGAAGCAAGCTACAACGGCCAGATGTACGCCCTGCCGTTCGATACCGACACGCGGGCGCTCTATTACAACCGCGCCATGCTGACGGAATCCGGCATCGACCCTGCGGAGTTCGACGCCGCGGCTGGGGCGTTGACCTGGGACCGCGTGGCGGAGGTCGCGGCAAACTTCAACGTGCAGGACGGCTCCGGCAACTTCACGCAAATGGGCTTCGTGCCATGGGTCAACCAGGGATGGCACTACACCTATGGCTTCTCCTGGGGAGGCGCCTTCTTCGACGAGGCCGCGTGCGAAGTCACGCCGGACGACCCGCCAATCGTCGAGGCATTCCAGTGGGTCTACGACTACTGCGCGGAACTCGGCCCACAGGACGTCAGCGCGTTCGGCACCCCGACGATGCAGCCCGGCTTCCCGTCGCAGGAGCACCCCTTCATCCAAGGCCGCCTGGCGATGCAGATCACCGGCGACTGGGTCATCAATCAGATGGAGAACTACGCCGCCGACGCCGACTATGGCATCACCTTCATTCCGGTCCCGGCAAGCGGCGATCAGCCCTCGACCTGGGCCGGCGGCTGGTCGGTCGTGATGCCGGAAGGGGCGCAGAACCCCGAAGAGGCGATGGAGTTCATGCGCTACATCGCCGGCGAAGAGGGGCAGCGCACCTACGTGCAAGAGAGCCGGCACCTGCCGACGTGGCAGAGCCTGCTCGAAGAAGAGATCTTCGACGAGCGGCACGTCTTCTTCAGTCAGGAACTCTTGCCAATTGCCAAGAACCGGCCGCCGCTGCCGGTCGGCGCCCTCTATTGGGACGAGCTGACCACGGCCTGGCAGGCGGTCTACCTCAACGAGGAAGAACCGGGGCCGGCGTTGGAACGCGTCAAGGAGCGCGTCAACGCGCAACTCGAAGGCTTCTGCCCGATCACGACCGGGTAGCGGGCGCCGGCAGAGGGGTGGGCGGCAAAGTCGCCTGCCCCTCGTCTCGTTGCCTGGCGGGTAGAATGCGGCATTCCGTCAATCCGCGTGACGTGAGAAGGGGTGAGGCGTGGCGCAGCTTGCGGCGGCGGGCGACTACACAAAGCCGGGGTTCTTCGACCGGTTTCGCTTGACCAAGCGGGAGCGCCGCAATCTGGCGAAGGGACTGCTCTTCATCAGCCCCTGGATCATCGGCTTCGTCGCGTTTCTGCTCTACCCAATGATCTACACGATCCGGATTGGCTTCACCGACTACTCCGGCTTCGGCGAGCCGACCTGGATTGGGCTCGGCAACTACGAACGGATGCTCCGCGACGACCTCTTCTGGACGTCGCTCTACAACACGTTCTACTACACCGCGCTGGCGGTGCCGATCGGCGTCGTGGTCGCGATGGCGCTGGCGCTGGCGATGAACCAGCGGCTCCCCGAGGTGCCGATCTATCGCGCCATCCTCTACTTACCGTCGATCCTACCCCTCTTTGCGCTCTCGTTCATCTACCTCACCCTGATGGACCCAACCAAGGGGATCTTTAACCGATTCCTCATCTTCATCGGCCTGCCGAACGTCAACTGGTTCGGCGATCCCACCTACTCGAAACTGGCGCTAGTCATCCTCGCCCAGTTTGGCGCGGGTCAGGTCGCGATTATCTTCCTCGCGGGCCTGAAGGGTATCCCGCAAACCCTCTACGAGGCGGCATCGCTGGACGGCGCGGGCACCTGGCGCAAGTTCAAAAACGTCACCCTGCCCCTGATGACCCCGGTCATCCTCTACGACATCATTCTGGGGCTGACGCTCGGCATTCAGATCTTCACCCAGATTTATGTCATCTTCGGCACCGACCCGCCGGGCAACCCGACCAACTCAACGCTCACCTATGTGATCTACCTCTACGTCAACGGATTCCGCTATAGCCAGATGGGCTACGCGGCAGCCCAAGCGTGGGTGCTGTTCCTGATCACGCTCGTGCTGGCGCTGCTGATCTTCCGGTGGTCCAAACGCTGGGTCCACTACGAGACGATCTAACAGAGACGAGCGGTGGCGGGCGGAAGGCAAAAGGCGAAGGACGACATCAATGGCGAAGGTGGTGCAGGCACATCAAGCTGCGGAGGCGCCGCGGGTGACGCGGAGCCGCTGGCTGGCCCTCTCCAAGCGCTTCCGCAGAGAAGGGGTGCCCCGCCTCGTGCTGATCGGGATGTGCGCCATCTATATCTTCCCGTTCTACTGGATGTTCGCCATCGCCCTCAAAACCAACGCCGAGCTCTCGCTCTATCCCCCGACCTTCTATCCGCACGACTTGCGTTGGTCGAACTTCGTGGATAGCGTCGACGTCTTTCCCTTCTGGCAATTCCTCAAGAACACGAGCATCATCACCCTGTTGACGGTGATCGGCTCGGCAATCTCGAACCCGATTGTGGCCTACGGCTTTTCGCGCATCGAGTGGCCGGGGCGGGACAAGATCTTCGCCCTGGTTCTGGCGACCGTCTTCGTGCCCTACCCGGTGCTGATCATCGCCCTCTTCGACATCTTCGCCACTTTGCCACGCCCCATGTTCCACATGTGGGGCGTAGAGTTCGGCGGCAACTGGATCAACACGATCCTGCCGCTCGTCGTGCCGCTCTTCTTCGGCAACGCCTTCTGGATCTTCCTGATGCGGCAGTTCCTGATGCAGATTCCGCAGGAGATCTCCGACGCGGCGCGGATCGACGGCGCGAGCGAACTGCGCATCCTCTACCAGATCATCATGCCCCAGTCGCTGCCGGCCCTGAGCGTCGTCTGCATCTTCGCCGCGCTGCATGCCTGGAATGACTTCCTCGGTCCGCTGCTCTACCTCACCGGCACCGACAGCTACACGCTCGCCATCGGTTTGACCTTCTTCCAGTCGCAGTCGCAGTACGACATCCAGTACAACCTGCTCATGGCTGCCTCCATTCTGGTCGTGCTGCCGGTGATCGTCCTCTTCCTCGCCTTCCAGCGCTTTTTCGTGGAGGGGGTCACGGTCGGGAGCTTCAAGTAGCCAGAGCGAGAATGACCGGGGAACCCGGTATTGTGAAATACCGGACTGAACCGACGAAACCCCTCCGGGGTTGAACACGGGGCGCGATTAACGCGGTCCCGGCGGGACTTCGTCGGTTAAGCCCCTGGTTTCAACCTGGGGAATCGGCATAAGGGAAGGGAAGCACCGTGCCCGAAACGGTTGAACAGCGTCGGCTGGGGCGTGCCCTGCGCCGGCTTGGGGAACTGCGCGCCTGGCGGAATGCCCGCGAAGCGACGATCGACGACTGGTCGTTCTCAGCGCGCGAGGGCCAGCCAGTCGCGTTGCGGCTCGGTCATGCCTGGCCGGTCGTCGAGGTGCCGGTCCGCCTGAGTGGCACCGGGCGCGTCCCGGAGGAATGGGCCGGCGAGCCGGTCGAGATCGAGCTTTGGCTCGGAGGCGAGGGGTTCGTTCAACTGTCCACGGGGTTGCGCACCGGGCTGAACGCGATGCACCACCGGTTCCCGGTGGTCGAGCAGGCCGAAGGCGGCGAGGCGATCACGATTGCAGCCGAGGTGGTGCCGAAGGGGATGTTCGGCTCGCACGTCGCCAATCCGCGAGTCGAGCGGGCGCATCTGGTTGTGCCGCACCGCGCGGCGCGGGCGCTCGAACGCGATCTCACGATGCTCATCGAGGCCAACAATCAATTGGCCAACGAAGAAGTTGCGCCATTCCTGCTCGATATCGTCGAGGCGGCGAACGTCGAGTGGATGACCACCTGGCCGACGGCCACAGACGTCTCGGTCAGCCGCTACGTCGAGATGTGGAACAATCCGATCGGCAGCGGCGTCTCGACCGTGCCGCCGAGCTACGGCGTCGAGGCGTTCGACGTCACGCCGCCGGCGCAAGGACTCTGGCATCTGCCGGAGCGACCGCGACCGCTGGAACCGCTGCCGGCGGAGGCCGAAGCGGGCATCGCGCGAGCGCGCCAGGTGATCGCCGACGGTTTGGAGCGGCTGAAACGCGAATATCAGCCGATTGGGCATCTGGTTCTCACCGGGCACGCGCACATCGACCTTGCGTGGCTCTGGCCGGTGGCGGAAACGCGGCGCAAGGACCGCCGCACCTTCTGGTCCGTGCTCGACCTGATGGAGCGGTACGAAGACTTCACCTTCAACCAGTCGTCGGCGCAGGCGTACGTCTGGTTACAGGAGGACGACCCGGAGTTGCTCGAGCGGATCAAGGAACGGGTGGCCGAGGGGCGGTGGGAGCCGGTCGGCGGCTCCTGGCTCGAGCCGGACTGTCAGGTAACCGGCGGCGAGGCGTTCGTCCGCCAGCTTTTCTATGGGCAGCGCACCTTCGAGCAGCTTTTCGGCCAGCGGCACACGGTTGCTTGGCTACCGGACGTCTTCGGCTTTTCAGGCGGCATCCCGCAACTCCTGCGCGGGGCCGGACTGGAAAGCTTCTTCACGATCAAGCTCAATTGGAGCGAGGCGAACCAGTTTCCGTACGACCTCTTCACCTGGGAAGGGATCGACGGCAGCCGAGTCACCGCCCACACCTTCTTCAACCCCGGTCATGGCTATAACGGCAACTTGGTGCCGCTGGACACGCTCGGCACCTGGCGCAGCTTCCGAGGCAAGCGGCTCCACTCAGAGACGCTGCTCGCGTTCGGCTGGGGGGATGGCGGCGGCGGCCCGACCCAGCGGATGCTCGAAAACTATCAGCGGATCAAGGAATTCCCGGGTTTGCCCCGGCTGCGCATGGGGCGGATCGATGAGTTCTTCGCCCGCCTGCCCAAAGACGGCCTGCCGGTCTGGGTCGGCGAGCTCTACTTGGAGTACCACCGCGGCACGCTGACGACCCAGGGCAAAGTCAAGAAGCTCAACCGCGAGGCCGAGCACCGATTGGCCGAGGCAGAGGTCTTCGGTTCGCTGGCGAGCCTGCACGGATTCAGTTACCCACGCGAACGGATCGACGCCGCCTGGAAACTGCTCCTACTCAACCAGTTCCACGACATCTTGCCCGGCTCCTCCATTCACGAGGTGTACGAGGACGCCCACCGGATGCTGGAAGAAGCGGTCGGGGAGGCGACCGAAGCGCGCGACGACGCGCTGCGACACCTGGCCGGCGCGCCCGGCAGCGCGGTGCTGGTCGCCAACGCCACGCTGTCGCCGCGCCCGCTGACCGTGCTGCTGCCGGACAACGGTGCGGCCGGTGTCGTCGACGGCGCCGGGCAACCGGTACCGGTCCAGGCCACGGAGCACGGGTTGCTCGTCCACGATCCGTCCCGCACGGTGCCCGGTCTTGGCTGGACGACCCTCAATCGCGCCGACGGCGCGGGGGCGTCGGTGGCGGCGCCGGTGCGGGCGGAAGGCGCCGGCGAGGGCGCGGTGATCGAAAGCGACCGGCTTCGGATCGAGTTCGGCGCCGACGGCACGATCCACCGCCTGACCGACAAGGTCGCGGGGCGCGAGACGCTGGCCGACCGGGGCAATCAGCTCTGGGCATGGGTCGACAAGCCCCGGACCTATGACGCCTGGGACATCGAGGAGAGTTACCAAGAAGCGGGCGAGGAAATCGACGGCGTCGAGCGAGTCTCGGTGATCGAAGCTGGTCCGCTCCGCGCCTCGGTGCGGGTCGAGCGAGTGTGGCGGGACTCGCGCATCGTGCAGACCTACCGGCTGCTCGCCGGCTCGGGCCGGCTCGACGTCGAAACGTTCGTTGATTGGCACGAGCGGATGGTCTACCTCCAGGCGCGTTTCCCGCTGGCCGTCCGCACGCACGAAGCGACCTACGAGACGATGTACGGCGCGGTCCGCCGCGCGACCCACCGCAACACCTCGTGGGAGGCGACGCGGTTCGAGGTGAGCGGTCATCGCTTCGCGGACCTCTCGGAAACGGGCTTCGGCGTGGCGCTTCTCAACGACGGCAAGTACGGGCATGGGGCACACGGCAACGTCTTGACCCTGAGCCTGGTGCGCGGCCCGCTCTATCCCGACCCGTTCGCGGACGAAGGTGAGCATCGCTTCACGTACAGCCTCTTCCCGCACGCCGGCGACTGGACCGAGGCCGACGTCGTCAATGAGGCGATCCGGCTCAATAGCCCGTTGGTGGCGACGGCGGCGAGCGTCGCATCCGACACGGCGCCGTTGGTCGAGGCGGACGGCCTGCCGATCGCCCTCGGCGCGATGAAGCCCGCGGATGATGGACAGGGGTTGATCCTGCGCGTCTATGAACCGCATGGCGCTCGTGGGACCGCGATACTGCGATTCTCGCGTTCAGTCAATCGCGTCGTAGCGATGAACTTGCTCGAAGACCCCGATCCCTCGGGAGAAGATGGCATTGAGCGGGACGGCGACGTCGTACGAATCGCGATGCGACCGTTCCAGGTGCGCACGGTGCGTGTGACCATCGGCTGAGACGACTCACGGCGTAACCGCCACCACACCGCCGCGCCGCGCTGGCACGAGTGTTGCTCCGCGTCGACGCAAATCCACGGTCGACGAGCGAGCAAGCAGCCGACAGCGAAGGAGGGCGGATCATGTCGGGGTCACACGATCAGCGAGCAGCACATCCGGACGGCGCGAAACTCACGAGGCGACAGCTCATCGCCAAGCTGGCGGCCGCCGGGTTCTCGGCGCCGGTGATCGCCTCCATCGTCGCGAGCGAGGCACTGGCGCAGGAGGCGACGCCCGCCGCCACGCCCGAGTTGGCGGCCGAGCCGGGCGCCGATCTACGGGAAGCCCTCGGTCTGAACCCGCAAATGATCATGTACGACCCGTTCAACTACGGGACTCCTCTCAAACTTGTCGACGGGCTGACGGTGCCGAACGACCTCTTCTTCATCCGCAACAACGGGCCGGTGCCCGCCATCGACCCGGCGCGGTGGCGGCTGCGAGTGACGGGACTTGTCGCGCGGGAGCTCGAACTGAGCCTGGCGGACCTACAAGGGATGACGCGGCGCACGTTTACGGCGTTCCTCGAGTGCTCTGGCAATAGTCGTGGCTTTTTCCAGCCGAACGCATCGGGAACCCAGTGGGGCAACACCGCGATCGGCAACGCGGAGTGGGTCGGCGTGCCGCTGGCTGATATCCTCTCCATGGCCGGCGTCCAGGAAGGCGCGGTGGACGTCGTCTCGCGGGGCGGCGACTTCGCGGAAATGCAGCGCGGTCTCCCGCTGGGGATTGCCATGGCGCCCGACACCATGGTGGTCTGGCAGATGAACGGCGAGGACTTGCCCGCGGTCCACGGTGGGCCGGTGCGGCTCTTCGTGCCGGGATGGGGAGGCATCGCCTCGACGAAATGGCTGGTCGGGATCGAGGTCATCGACCGCCCGTTCGACGGCTCCTTCAACACGGAGAGCTACATCATCACGACAGAGCACGACCAGATCGTGCGGCCGGTCCGGGAGATGCCGGTCAAGTCGGTGATCAGCACGCCGACCGGCGGCGCCCGACTGCCCGCCGGGCAGCAGACGATCGCCGGCTATGCCTGGTCCGGGTACGCGGGCATCACCAAAGTCGAGATCAGCACAAACGGCGGCACGGAATGGGCCGACGCGCGGATCACGATGGAGGCCGGGCGGCTGTCGTGGGTCCGTTTCGAGTACGCCTGGGACGCGCAACCCGGCATCGCGGCGATACTCTCGCGCGCGACCGACGCCGTCGCTCTGACGCAGCCCTCCACGGTGCCGTGGAACGCCAAAGGCTACCAGTACAACGCCATCTTCGAGGTGCCGGTAACGGTCGAGTAGCCGTTCGCGGGATGGGCGGCTTTACCGGTGGTTGTACAGCTCGATGCGCCAACGCCATTCGGAACCGTCGGCGGCGTTCCACCAGGAGAGGAGGATACCGATCTCACCGCCGGGAAGGATGACGGGCTGCCCGACGTCCGATTCGTCCGGCCAGAGGTCGGCGCGGGTGATCGCGCCGCGCCACGCCCTATCCCCCCTCGCTTTCGACGCGTTCGTCGAGCTCGGCAACGACTGCATCGTGCCCCTGCTGCAGCGCGACGTCCAAGGGCGTTCGTTTCTCGTGATTGGCGATCGTCGCATCGGCGCCAGCGTCCAACAGCCGCCGGACGAGCGCGACGTAGCCGGCATGGGCCGCGAGGTTGAGCGGCGTCCAACCGTTGGCGTCGGTTGCATTCGGATCGGCGCCGTAGCTGAGCAAGAGATCGACGATCTCCGGTTGATTGCCAGCGACGGCGGCGTGAACGGACGTGTTGGCAAGGGCGTTGCGCGAGACTACCTTCACCTCCGCGCCGCTGGCAAGCAGGTGTTGAGCTACTTCGACGCTGCCGTAGTGCGCGGCGAGCGCGAGTGGCGTCCACCCGTCGACGCTGAAGTGGTTGATCGCGTTTGGTTCGGCGTCGAGCAAGACTTCGACGGCAAGGACGTCGCCGCGAGCGGCAGCGGCGAAGACGTCGTCCGGCGCGCCGCGACCCAGCAGCAAGTCGACGACAGCAGGCCGCCGCCAATACGTCGCGACGATCAATGGGGCCAGCCCCTGCTCGTCGGCGGCATGTACCAAGCCTGGCGCATCGTCGAGCATGGATCGCACACGCTCTTGATCGCCCGCTGTGATCGCCTCAAAGAAGGCCGCCGCCGATGCCACGCCGGAACGTCCCTCCGCTCTCATCTGCCGTCCTTCCCTCAGTTGCCGTGGCCCGCGTCGTTTGTGCCCATGTGAGATACCGGGCCATAGCCTATCAGGTGAGCGCGACGGGCGAAGGGCGGATTTTACCTAGCACCGTCGCTTGTATCCGCGGCGTCGCCGCGGGGGCCAGGCATTTGCTGATCCTCCCAACCATGGTGCGCCGAGCCCTGCAACACTTCGTCTGGGCCGCGGTACAACCCACCCTCCGGATACTGCTCCAGATGGCGGGCCAAACTCTCGTCGTCGCCGGCCGCAGCGATCAGGTCATCCTTGCTGATGCCGCGCTCCCAGCGCTCTGCCGAGAACTGCCGCGCGAGCCATTCCCCGAGATTCCGCTGCTCCATGTTCATCCTCCCAGCTTCACATCTTGAAATCGGACGACGCAGACCGAGGAGGGCAAGTCGCGTGCCACATCTGCTGCGACAACCGCAAAACGCGTGAGCGGAACCCGCGGTCAACAGCGCAAGCCGGTAGAATGGGCGCCGTGGGCAGGCAAACGACGTGGTTTGGTCGCGCACGAACGGTAGGTGGATCGGCGACGCATGCCGGAGTCGTGTCAAGCGTTGCACGCTCGAGGGCAAGGCCGGGCAAGGATGCACGGCAATGCGGAGACGACCGCCATTCGACTGAGAACCGTGAGGGAGAAGCGCGTGGAAACCCTACGGGTTGGGATTATCGGAGCGGGCGGCATCGCCGCGGCGCACGGCGCGGCGTGGCGAAACAACGCACCGCGCGGCGAAATCGTTGCCATCGCCGACATCACGCCCAGCCGGGCACAGCACCTCGCCGACCGCTATACCGACGGTAAAGCGCGAGTCTATTCGTCGCTCGACGAGCTCTTAGGCGACCCGAACGTGGACGCGGTCGACATTTGCCTGCCGCACCACCTGCATACCAGTGCGATCGTCGCCGGGGCGAGGGCCGGCAAGGCGATCCTCTGCGAGAAGCCGCTCTGCACCTCCCTGGAGGACGCCGCCGTCATCGACGCCGCCTTGCGCGAGACGGGCGCCGTCTTCATGTCGGCCCACAACCAACTTTTTCAGCCCAGCCTGATCGAAGCGAGACGCCTGCTCTCGTCGGGCATCCTCGGCCGCCCCTTTCTACTTCGCTCAATCGAGGCGTTCCAGCATCGGGGATCGGTCTCCCGGCCGCCGGCGCACCTGGCGACCGGCGAGAGTCCCTGGGAGTGGCGGGCGGACCCGCGGCGGATGGGCGGCGGAGAAGTCCTCGACACCGGCTGGCACTCGACCTACCGCCTCCTGGCACTGGCCGACGACCGGCCGATCTCGGTCACGGCGATGACCGATCGATTCTTCGTGCAGACAATGCACGCCGAGGACACTGGCGTCCTGCTGGTGCGCTTCGCATCGGGCGCTATCGGCGAGATCGTGACGAGTTGGGCTTTCGGCACAATCGACGGGTGGCACTTCGAGGTTGCGGCCGAGCACGGCGCCATGGCCGGCAACGACAAGCGGCTCGTGCATCAGCTCTATGGCTGGCCGCAACAGGCCGAACGCGCGAACGACCCGGCGCACACCTTCACCCAGGAAGTCACGCACTTTCTCGACGTGGTGCAGCACGGCGACCCGTGCCTGGCAACCTTCGCGCACGCGGCGCGGGTCCTGCAACTGACGAAGGCGGCCTATCTCGCCGTCGAGAAAAACGCCATCATCGCCCTGCCGGAAGATCCGCTGGAACCGGGCGTGCCGGCCGGCGAAACGTCGGAGTTGGCATCGAGCGTCGCCTAGACGCGGTCGCAATTGCATCCGCGAATCAGCTACGGCTGGCGCATGCCTCGCCGCCGTGTTCGTTCCGCTTGGAGTCATGATGGACAAGACACTTGGTCCGGGCGCGATTGGGATCCAGGGCCTATCGTTGCCGGACACGATCGAGCTGGCGCGGGCGAGCGGATTCAACAGCGTCACCTTCAGTCTGACCGAGGCATCACGCCTGGCCGACGAGCGCGGCACCTCCTATGTGCGCGACCTCTTTTCCGGCGCCGGCGTGAAACCGGGCTATTGGGGGTTGCCGGTCGCCTGGACCAACGACGAGAAGCGACCCGACGACCTGACCGCGTTTCCGAAACTCGCCGCTTTGGCGCGGGAACTCGGCTGCACGCGGGCGACAACTGGCATCATGCCCGGCTCCGACGAGCGTCCTTACAAAGAAAACTTTGCCTGGTTCCTCGAGCGTCTCCGCCCGACGGCGGAGGCACTGCGCGACGAGGGGTGCCGCCTCGGCATCGAGTTCATCTCGCCCAAGACACTGCGGGCGCGGTACACGTACGAGTTCATCTACTCCATGGGTGGGATGATGGAACTTGCCTACGCCGCGGGCACCGGCAACATCGGCGTGCTGCTCGATGCCTGGCACCTCTACACATCCGGAGGCACGATCGACGACCTCGACAGCATTCAGGAGCAGGACGTCGTCGCCGTCCACGTCAACGACGCACCGCCGGGCATCCCCATCGACGAGCAGATCGACAACGCTCGCGCGCTGCCGATGGAAACTGGGGTAATCGACCTCGTCGGCTTCATGGGCAAGCTGTCGGCCATGGGCTACGACGGACCAGTGATGCCGGAACCGTTCAGCAAACAGCTCGACGACCTGGCCGCGCGCGCTCCACTGGCCGCCGCTCAAGAGGCGGGCCGGTCGATGGACGCACTCTGGAGAGCGGCGGGGCTAGAGTAATACTGGATGATCGTAGCGTGCCCACCCCGTCATTCCGAGTAGTCGTCCAGTCAACACCGCGATGGGGCGATTCTTCGCGGCGGCTCGGAATGACGGGGTGGGGTGCTGGAATGTCGGTGGCTACCAGTTCGTGAACGATCCGTCTAACCGGCGCAGTGTCGGCAGGCCGACCAGTTGGAACGGGTGCGCCTTGGCCGCCTCGCGGTCGAACTCGATGCCGAGTCCTGGTCGGGTGGGGGGTAGGAGGTAACCGTCCTCCCACTCCGGCTGGACTGGCACGACGTCCGTCAGGACTTCGCCTGTCTTGCGGGGCTGTTCCTGGACGCCGAAGTTCGAGCAGGCGAGGTTGAGCTGGAGACAGGCGGCCGACGAGACGGGACCGAGCGGGTTGTGGACCGCCAGCTTGATATAGTGCGTCTCGCACCAGCCGGCGATCTTCTTCGCCTCGCTGATGCCGCCGATGAGGCAGAGGTCGATACGCGCGTAGTCGATCCACTCCTCCTCGATCAGCTGCCGAAACTGCCACTTCGAGGTGAACTGCTCGCCGGCCGCGAGTGGTACTGACGTGCGCGGGCGTAGCGTCTTGAAGCTATCCGCGTTTTCCGAACGCAGTGGGTCTTCGATGAAAAAGGGGCGGATCGGCTCGACCGCACGGCAAAGCTGGAGCGCGTCGGCCAGGTCCAGCCGCGTGTGGACGTCGAAGGTGATCTCGATCTCGTCTCCGACCGCTTCGCGCACCGCCTCGAACTGGCGGATCGCGGCGCGGACCGCCACGGCGGGCTCCAGCACCTCGCCGTCTTGCGGCAATCCCCAGCGCACGAACTTCCAGCCGGCTTCCTTCGTCGCCAAGCACGATTCGACGAGTGGGCCAACCTCCAACGCGTGCCCAACATTGTGGGGATAGCAGACGACGCGGTCCCGCACCCGGCCACCAAGCAGATCGTAGATCGGGACCCCGAGCGCCTGCCCCTTGATGTCCCAGAGCGCGATATCGATCGCGGAAAGCGCCGCCGCGACCGCACCCTCCGCCGGAAAGAATCCGCCGCGCGAGAGCGTCTGCCAGAGGTGCTCGATCCGTGCCGGATCCTGCCCAATCAGCAGCGGCTCGAAATGCTCGATCACCCCGGCGACCGCGAGTTCCCGTCCCGTCAACCCTGACTCGCCGACGCCGGAGATCCCCTCGTCGGTGTCGACTACGACGAAGAGAAAGTTCCGGTGGCCGCCCCAGACCGGGAACGTTTCGACGTTGGTGATGAGCATGACTCGTCCTCTCTTTGGCTGATCGGATTGCTTCAGTGGAGCCACATTATCGACGGAGTTCCGGTACACTCCAAGATGCGAAGAGTAGGAGGGAACGTAATGGTCGCAAATCGCATGGATCTAGAGGGCAAAATCATCGCTGAGGTGCGGGATCTGCCCGACGAGGCGCTCGCTGAAGTCGTGCAGTTTCTCGAGTACCAACGCTACAAAGTCGAGCAACAAGACAAGCCGTACGACACGCCATATCGCCCGGTCGCCTTGGGTGGTCTATTCAGAGAGTTTGACCTCAGCGAAGAGGAGATTGCCGAAGCTCGACAGGAGATGTGGGGCAACTTTGGAGATCGCGACTTTTGAGTCACTACGTTGTCGATACGCACGCGCTTCTTTGGCATGTGTCAGGCAGCGAGCGCCTTTCACCGGCCGCCCGTGAAATCTTGCTGGCAGCCGATCAAGGAGCCCATCACATCTTTGTGCCTGGTATCGTCTTAGTCGAGATGATCTACCTTGAGGAGCGTGGGCGGCTTATCCATGACCATGTCACTCACGTCTTCAACCTCGTGGAAACGATCGGTGGAAGCTATTCGATCGCCAAACTCGACCAGGCCACGGCACTAGCTCTCAGAGAGGTTCCTCGATCGGTGGTGGCCGATATGCCCGATCGCATTATTGCCGCAACCGCGCGACAACTCGGCCTGCCGCTGATTACGCGTGACGCGGCGATTCACCGCTCTGGCGCCGTCTCAGTCGTCTGGTAACACATTGCACTTTCAACACGAGGTTGCTCAATCGTCCATGGCGCGGGGCCAGTGGCCATGCCGTAGCTTGTAGCGATGATTGGTGCAAAGACCCGCGCTATCACCCAATTCGGCCCGCATCTTGCAGCGGTCTCCATCCCGAGTAATCGCCCGACAGCGGTGCCGATCCGGGGGTGGCGCCCATGCGGGTCCATCGGTGGCGCGACGGTTTGGCTGCTCCAACAGGAACCGATCAACCCGCGTCACGATCTGCCGGATACGGGTGTGGGTCAGATCGAGCGCCTCCCCGATCTCCGAGTAGGACTTGCCCTGCATCCGCTCGGTGTAGACCCACCAGTTTCGCTGGCTCACGTAGGGGGGACGAGCTCGTGGCACCTCACTCATCGCTCACCACGCTCCTCTTCGCTAGCGCGGCCCTATCTCTGCTCCGACGACCAAGTCCTCGGCAGTTCAGTCGCCAGCAGCAAGCGGCGCCGGTTCATCCAACCCGACAGGCAACCGGACGACGAATCGGGTGCCGCCGTCCGGGGGAAACTCGGCGCGGATCTCGCCACCGTGGAGTTCGACGATTTGGCGGCTGATAAACAGCCCCAATCCCACCCGGCCTTTATGACTTTGGCCGTGGGCCCGATAGAATCGCTCGAAGATCTGAATTCGCTGTCCGGGCGGCATCTCCGGGCCACGATCTCGTACCGAGAGTTCGACCACCTCGGGCGCCGCCTGTGAGACGACGACGTCGATCGGTCTATCCTCAGGACCGTACTTGATGGCATTGTCCAAAAGGTTGGTTAGCACCTGTTGCAGGCGCGAGGGAGCATCCGAGGCATCTACTAGCACCGGCACGGTGAAGGTAATCGCGGGCTGTTCACTCGACGACCGCGCGTCAGAGATGACGCGTTCGATGAGCACGCCGAGATCGGTCGGCTGCCAATCAAGCACCCGCTCTCCGGGGTCCAGGCGCGATATTTCCATCAACTGATCGATCAGATGGGCGAGTTCCTCTGCCTGATCCGCGACCGCCAACAGCGCCTGTACGACCTGCTCGGGCTCGGCCTGACCGCCTTCGGCGAGCCGGCGGAACACGAGCTGTGCGCGGACCGACAGGCCATCGAGCGGGGTTTTCAGGATATCGCCGGCAATCGAGAGGAACTCGTCGGGCAGAGGTGCTACGCCTTCGGCGGCCTCGGACGCGCTCTGCCGTGAAACGAGAGCCAGCCGCAGCCGCTCCTCTGTTCGTTTTCGTTCCGCGATCTCGGCCTCGAGCCACCGCACCTTCTTTTGCAACGTCAAGACATCCGGCGTGCGGTCGTCGGGAGCGGAAAGCTGTGCGGAGCGCTGAGCCGATTCGGCGGCGGGTGGATGTCTATCCGCAACCGGTGGCCAGGCATCGGGTTCGTAAGCAACCACCGGCCGGGAAGCGGCTGGGCCTGCTTGGTCCAGCAGCCGCTCCAGGTCTTCACGCTTGATGCGAGTGGTGCGATGTCCCAGCCGCGAAGCCGGAAGCCGACCATCACGAATCCACCGCCACACGGTGACGCGGTTGACGCCGAGCAGCGTCGCTGTTTCGGAGATGCTGTAGTAGCCACGCGTGTCGAGGGGCATCAGAGTCGCACCTCAGGCGAGTCACGACGGACCTGGCACAACGCCCATATGTTGCTGAGTGTCACCCGACGTTTCAGAGTGTAGCACGAAGTAGTGTTGAAAGTATTGACGGCGAGCCGGATAAGGCATAACGTAGTGATCTAGCATGGAGCATCCTCCATGATCGTCCCGCGCTCCCACAACCCATATGTCATTTCAATGGCCCCCTCTATCCCCCTGCGCCCCGGCAGGTCTCGCTTGACGGCAGCCGCGATCGGGCACCGCGACTGCGCCTCGGTTCTTTTCTTACCTAACCCGGCCGACCCGAATTGACCGCCCTTGGCGGTCGTCCAGTTAGGAGGGAGACGGCATGGCGGACCCGGCGCCAGACGAGACACTCGTCCATGTTTTATGGATCAACGCGGGGTTGAGCTGCGACGGCGACTCGGTGGCGCTCACCGCGGCAACGCAGCCGAGCATCGAAGAAATTGCCCTCGGCGCGTTGCCGGGCTTGCCCAACGTCGCCTTCCACTGGCCCTTGATCGCCTACGAAGCCGGCGACGAGTTCATCGACTGGTTCTGGAAGGCCGACGCCGGCGAACTCGAGCCATTCGTCCTCGTCGTCGAGGGTTCGATCCCGAATGAGTCGATCAACAAAGACGGCTACTGGTCCGGCTTTGGCAACCGCTCCAGAGATGCGGGAAAGACTACGTTCGACGCTCAACCCATGACGACCAACGAGTGGATCGACCGCCTCGCCCCGAAAGCCTGGGCGGTCCTCGCGGTTGGCACCTGCGCCACCTACGGCGGCATCCACGCCATGGCTGGCAACCCGACCGGCGCCATGGGCGTGCCGGACTATCTCGGCTGGGGCTGGAAGTCAAAAGCCGGGCTGCCGATCGTCTGCGTACCGGGCTGCCCCATTCAGCCGGACAACCTCTCCGAGACCATCCTCTATTTGCTCTATCAGGCTGCCGGCCAGGCTCCGATGATCCCTCTCGACGACGCGCTGCGGCCAACCTGGCTCTTCGGCGCGACCGTCCACGAGGGGTGCGACCGCGCCGGCTACTACGAGCAGGGCGACTTCGCCACCGAATACGGCTCCCCCAAGTGCCTGGTCAAAATCGGCTGCTGGGGGCCGGTGGTCAAGTGCAATGTGCCGAAGCGCGGTTGGATGAACGGCCTGGGCGGCTGCCCGAACGTCGGTGGCATCTGCATTGGTTGCACCATGCCGGGCTTCCCCGACAAGTTCATGCCCTTCATGGATGAGCCGCCGGGCAGCAAGATCTCGACCGCGGTCAGCGGGCTCTACGGCAACCTGATTCGCCCGTTGCGGAGCGTCACCTTGAAGACGGTCGACGACGAGCCGAAGTGGCGGCATCGGCGTCCGGAGTTGACAACCGGCTACAAGCCACCCTGGTAGGACGCGGTTCAGTGTTCGAGGTTCGGCGTTCAGCGCAGTTCGTTCCGTCGAACACCGGACGCCGAACCTCGAACCTCGAACCTCGAACCTCGAACGACTCCAGAGAGGGAGTACCACATGGTACGAGACGACAAACCTCCTGAAGACGTAGGCGAGAGCATCACCCGGCGGGGTGAGGACATCGTCAAGGAGGAAGGCAAGGAGGCGGGGCGCGAGGACGCCGGCATGCAAGGACCCACCGAGCGCCCGGTCGGCACCTCCACGGCCAGGGATTCAACGGGCATCGCCCCCCAAGAGCCGATCGACGAGGAGAGCCCGGACTAACAGACAGGCGATCAAGCCGGGCGTCCGCCCGGTGTCCCCTTAGTGCCGGTCGTTCACTCACCAAGCGGGAGGCACGGAAACAATGGCCACCGAGGTCTACGAACGCCGAACCGAGACGACGCCGGGTCAGGCCCTGACCGAAATGGTCTGGGACCCGATCACCCGGATCGTCGGCAGCCTCGGCATCTACACCAAGATCGACTTCGGCCAGCGCAAGGTCGCCGAGTGCTACAGCACTTCCTCGATCTTCCGCGGCTACAGCATCTTCATGAAGGGCAAGGACCCGCGCGACGCCCACTTCATCACCAGCCGGATCTGCGGCATCTGCGGCGACAACCACGCCACCTGCTCGTGCTACAACCAAAACATGGCCTATGGCGTCCGCCCGCCACATCTCGGGGAGTGGATCGTCAATCTCGGCGAAGCGGCCGAGTACATGTTCGACCACAACATCTTCCAGGAGAACCTGGTCGGGGTCGACTTCTGCGAGAAGATGGTCAAGGAGACCAACCCCGGCGTCTGGGACATGGCCGAACGCACCGAAGCGCCGCACGCCGCCCAGCACGGCTACCGGACCATCGGCGACATCATGGTCTCCCTCAACCCCATCGAGGGGGAGTTTTACCGGGAGGCGCTCCACGTCAGCCGGTACACCCGGGAGATGTTCTGCCTGATGGAAGGGCGGCACGTCCACCCATCGACGCTCTACCCCGGCGGGGTCGGCACGGTGGCGACGATCCAGCTCTTTACCGACTACCTCACCCGGCTCATGCGCTACGTCGAGTTCATGAAGCGGGTCGTGCCGATGCACGACGACCTCTTCAACTTCATCTACGAGGCGATGCCGGGCTACGAGGAAGTTGGCCGGCGGCGCGTCCTCCTCGGCTGTTGGGGCTCGCTCAATGACCCCGACCACTGCAACTTCGAATACAAAGACATGACGCATTGGGGGCGGAAGATGTTTGTCACCCCCGGCGTCATCGTAGACGGTCAGCTCGTCACCAACGACTTAGTCGAGATCAACCTCGGCATCCGGATCCTCCTCGGCAGCTCGTACTACGAGGACTGGGAGGATCAGGAGATGTTCGTCCAACGCGATCCGCTCGGCAACCCGGTCGATCGCCGTCACCCCTGGAATCAGCACACCATTCCGAAGCCGCAGAAGCGCGACTTCGACGACAAGTACAGTTGGGTGATGTCGCCGCGCTGGTTCGACGGCACCGACCATCTGGCGCTCGACACCGGCGGCGGGCCGATTGCCCGGCTCTGGTCGACCGCGCTTTCCGGCCTGGTCGACTTCGGCTACGTCAAGGCGACGGGCAACAGCGTGATTATCAACCTGCCAAGGACGGCGCTGAAGCCAGAAACCACCTTCGAGTGGCAGATCCCGCGGTGGAGCAATGCGATCGAGCGGAACCGGGCGCGCACCTACTTTCAGGCCTACGCCGCCGCCTGCGCACTCCACTTCGTCGAGAAGGCGCTGGCGGAGGTACGCGCGGGCCACACCAAGACCTGGGAAACATTCAAGGTGCCCGATGAGGCGATCAGTTGCGGCTTCACCGAAGCGGTACGCGGCGTCCTCTCCCATCACATGGTGATCCGGGACGGCAAGATCGCCAACTATCACCCGTATCCTCCCACCCCCTGGAACGGCAGTGTCCGCGACACCTACGGCACACCCGGCCCCTACGAAGACGCGGTGCAGAACACGCCGATCTTCGAGGACAACCCGCCAGACAAGTTCAAGGGAATCGACATCATGCGCGCGGTGCGGAGCTTCGATCCGTGCCTCCCGTGCGGCGTCCACATGTACCTCGGCAATGGCCGGGTCGTGAAAGAGGTTCACTCGCCGACGATGATGAACCTGGTGAGCTAGAGGAATGCCCATGACCCAAGCCCGCAACTTGCGTCAGGCCGGGGACCAGATCGAAGCGCTGCTCACCGAGCTACGGTCCGTGGCCGATCCCACGGTGTCGGCAAAGGCCGAGGAGTTGGTACGACTCCTGGTCGAGGTCTATGGGGCCGGGCTGGAACGGATCGTCGAGCTCGTCTGGGCCAACGAGGCGACCGCTCAGGAACAGATGCAGCGGCTGGCGAGTGATGAACTCGTGGCGAGCCTGCTGATTCTGCATGGCCTGCATCCGGTCGATCTGGAGTCTCGCGTTCAGCAGGCGTTGGACAAGGTCCGGCCCTATCTCGGGTCGCACGCGGGTGGCTGCGAGTTCCTGGGGGTGGACGACGAGGGCGTCGTCCATCTCCAGCTCGAAGGGAGCTGCCACGGCTGCCCGTCCTCCACGATCACGGTCAAGCTCGCCATCGAGCGCGCAATCATGGAAGCGGCGCCCGAAGTGACCCGGATCCAGGTCGAGGGCGTCTCCGAGCGGCCGTCCGAGCGGGTGATCTCAATCGATTCGTTGCGCCGGAACGGCCATGCCGCCAGCGGGGCGAACGGCCTCGGCGAGTGGACCGTGGTCGATGGCCTCGGCAACCTATCGCCGGGACAACTGACCGCAATCGAGGTCGGAGGCATCCGGGTCGTCGTCTGTCACGCCAACGACAGTTTCTACGCCTATCGCAACGACTGCCCAGCCTGTGGCTCGTCCTGGCACGACGACGGGTTGGCCGAGGAAGTCCTGACCTGTCCGCGGTGCGGGGAGCGATTTAACGTCCGGCTGGCAGGACGAGGTGTGGACCAACGGAATCTCTACCTTCAACCGTTACCGCTTCTAGCAGAAGGGGGCACGATCCAGATCGCGGTGCCGGGAGCAGGGGCATGAGCGCGGGGCCAGTACCGCGATTAACCACGCCGGAAGGTCTCAGACGCTTCCTCGAACGGCCGCGGAAGCCGCCGGGCGAGCACTGCGAGATGTGCGGCGAGCCGATCTCGGAGGCGCATTCGCACGTCGTCAACGTCGAGAGCCGCAACCTGCTCTGCTCCTGCCGCGCGTGCTACCTCCTCTTCACCCACGAAGGGGCGGCCCAAGGAAAATTCCGGGCCGTGCCGGACCGATATCTGTACGACCCAGCATTCACGCTCGACACCGCGCAATGGGACGACCTCCAGATCCCCGTCCGCATGGCCTTCTTCTTCCACAATTCCTCCCTAGAGCGGGACGTCGCCTTTTACCCCAGCCCGGCGGGAGCTACCGAGTCGTTGCTGCCGCTTGAAACATGGCAGGGAGTGATGGCGTCGAATCCGCACGTTGCCGATCTCCTCCCCGACGTCGAGGCGCTGCTGCTCAACCGCAATGACAAGCAAACCGAGTGCTATTTGGTCCCGATCGACGCCTGCTACGAGCTGGTGGGACTGGTCAAGCTCCATTGGCGCGGCTTTGGCGGGGGCGAGGAGGTCTGGCGGGAGATCGAAGACTTCTTCGCGGGATTGCGCGATAAGAGCCGCGTTGTGGGCGCGGGGAGTGCGGGATGAGCGAGCTCGTCTTCGAGTGCCTCGACGCCCAGGCAGAGCGGTACGCCGCGGTGCCGACACTGTTGGTGAAACTCCAAATCGCGGAGCTCACCGGCGAACCGATCCACGCCATCACCTTGCGTTGCCAGATACGGATCGAGGCGCAGCGGCGGCGATACTCGGCGGACGAGGCGGATCGCCTGCACGATCTCTTCGGCGAAACGACGCGCTGGGGCGACACCTTGAAGCCGCTGCATTTTGCGAATCTCTCGCTGACCGTGCCGCCCTTCACCGGCAGCGTCATGGTCGATTTGCCGGTGCCTTGCACCTATGACTTCGAGGTTGCCGCCGCCAAGTATCTGCACGCACTGGACGACGGCGAGATCCCTCTCATTTTGCTCTTTAGCGGTACCGTCTTTGCCAAAGGGACGAACGGGTTTTCCGTCGGCCAGGTTCCGTGGCACAAGGAGGCAAGCTACCGCCTGCCGGTGCGGATTTGGCGGGAGATCATGGACCTTTACTTCCCGAACAGCGCGTGGATTCGGGTACGGCGCGACACCTTCGACGCCCTGCAGCGGTACAAGTCGCATCAGGCGATGACGAGCTGGGATGAGGCGCTGGCCGCCCTGCTCGGCGTCGAGGAGCGGGTCCGATGAGTTTCGAGGCCGCCCAACAGGTCGCCGACGCCGTCCTCTACGAGGGGTATCTGCTCTATCCGTATCGGGCCTCGGCCGGGAAAAACCAGGTCCGCTGGCAGTTCGGTGTCCTCACGCCGCGCGCCTGGAGCGAGCAAGGCTCCGGCGAGCCGTGGGCCAGTCAGACCGAGTGCCTGCTCGAAACCGAGGAGGCGCCGGTTCTGCATCTGCGGGCGCGCTTTCTTCAACTCCAAGCGAAGACGGTCGAGGCGGCCGTGGATCGCGCCGGCGAGACCTTTCGTGCCGTCCCATCACTCGACGTCGATGGCAAAACGCTGCTGACCTGGGACGAGGGAGTGGACCGCGAAGTTGATGCCACGGTCGCAGTCGATTCGATCCTGGGAACCGAGCGGTCGATCCCTTTCGACATTTCCGGGACGCGAGAGGTCGCGCCAATCCGGACCGGGAGTGGCGAGATAGTCGGGCGGGTCGTGCGGGAGCGGTGGCCCCTCTCCGGGCAACTGAGCGTTAGCGCCGAGCGACTCGACGGGCCATACGGCGTGGTTAAGCTGCGCGTCCGCCTTGAAAACGTCACCGCTTGGGACGATCAAGCGGGCAGCCGGGACGAGGCGCTCCGCCGGTCGCTCGTGGCCGCGCACATCCTGCTCGGGCTGACGAATGGACGGTTCGTCTCGCTCCTCGACCATCCCGAGTGGGCAGGTCCGGCCGTCGCAACGTGCGACAACCTCCATACCTTTCCGGTGTTGGTCGGTGAGGACGGGCGGCGAGACCTGATGCTCTCTTCCCCGATCATCCTCTACGACTACCCAACGATCGCGCCGGAGAGTCCCGGCGACCTCTTCGATGCGACCGAAATCGACGAGATCCTCACCCTCCGCACGATGTCACTCACCGAGGATGAGAAGCGCGAAGCACGGGCGACCGACCCGCGCGCCGCGGCCATTATCGACCGCGTCGACACGATGCCCGCGGAGATGATGGATAAGCTGCACGGAGCGGTGCGCTATCTGCGCGAAGTCACGGGAGCGCCGCCACCCCAGGAACCGGAACGCGTGCCTTGGTGGGACCCCGGCATGGATGCATCGGTCTCGCCGGAGACGGACAGCGTCCGAGTTGGCGGCGTCGACGTGGCGCGGGGAAGCCAAGTGCGGCTCCGCCCTGGCGTGCGCCGGGCGGATGCGCAGGACATGTTCCTGGCTGGGCGGGTGGCTAACGTCGAGGCGGTCCTGTTCGACGTCGACGATGCGCCCTACCTGGCAGTGACGCTGACCGACGACCCGGGCGCCGATCTCCAGCAAGCGCACGGGCGGTTCCTCTACTTCGCGCCGGATGAGGTTGAGCCGGTGGAGGCCGAAGCGTGAGCGGCAAGATGCTGGTTGCCGGCGTGGGAAACATCTTCCTCGGTGACGATGGCTTTGGCGTCGAGGTAGCTCGTCGCCTGGCTGCTGAGCCGTTTCCCGATTGGGTCCGGGTCGCCGATTTCGGCATCCGCGGCGTCCATCTCGCCTACGAGCTGCTCGACGGCTATGAGACGGCAATCCTGGTTGACGCAACGCCGCGGGGCGGCCAACCGGGGACGATCTATGTGATCGAGCCGGACATGGAGAGCGTCCCGACCGGCACGTTGCTGGACGCGCACAGTCTGGAACCCGATGCCGTTTTCGGCATGCTGAAGGCGCTGGGGGGCGGGACTGGTCGCCTGCTCGTCGTCGGATGCGAGCCGGCAGACGTCGACGATCGGATCGGGCTCAGCGAGCCAGTTGAGCGCGCGGTGGACGAAGCGGTCCGCGTGGTCCGCGAGCTGATCGCGGAAGCGGGGCCGGCACAGCACCAGGAGGTAGAGCCATGCTCCGTCGATTCATTGTCGGTTCGATTTTGATCGCGATCGCCTCGGTCATCGTTCAGTCGCTGCCGGACGTCGCCCGCTATCTGAAGATGCGGGAGATGTGAGGCAGCGATGGCGACGTACCGCATCGTGCCGGAACGCTCCAGCCTGACCATCGTGGCGCGGTCGAGCATCCACCCGATTGAGGGGGAGACCGACGGTCTCACTGGGTCCATCGAGGCCGAGTTTGCCGACGGTCGGCTCGACCTGACGACGGCGCCAACGCTGCATCTGGAAGTTCCAGTCGATCGACTCAAGTCGGGCAATCCGCTCTACGACGGCGAGATGCAGCGCCGGATCGACGCTCGCCGCTACCCGACGATAGTGGCCGACGCACGCGAGGTGCGAGCGCTGGATGAGGATGGTCGGTATCACGTGCGCGGCGACCTCACCTTCCACGGCGTCACCGAGGCGATCGAGGGCGAGTTGCAGGTAAGCTCTCCGGATGAGCGGACACTCGTCGTCAAGGGCGAGCGGGGCATCGACGTTCGCCAGTTCAACGTCAACCCGCCTAAGGTTCTGATGCTCCGCGTCGACCCTGAGATCACGGCCCGTCTCCATGTTGTCGCCGAGCGGGTCGACGGGGCATAGGGCAGGCGTCAGACAGACGATTCGCGCCGGAAAGGAGTAGCTTCTAGCCATGGGCGCACTTGTCGGATTTGTCGTGGGGTATTTCCTGGGCACCAGAGCCGGCCGCGAGGGGGTCGATGACCTGCGCGATGCCTGGAAGACCATCTCGGCATCGCAGGAGTTTCAAGGCCTCCGGGCGACCGCGATGAGCATGATCGGTGTCGCCATGAAGCAAGGCGTGGCCAGCAAGTTCAAGCTGTAGCGCGCGGCAATCGACGCGGCGCGGAACGGGAGACAATGCACGAACTCTCCGTCATGGCCTATCTGTTGGAACGGGTGGAAGCGCACGCGGATCGGTTAGGCGCTAGCAAGGTGCTCGCCATCAACCTCGTGGTCGGCGAGCGATCCAGCATCGTCGACGACTCGCTGCTCTTTTACTTTGACCTACTGACGCCGGGGACCGTCGCCGACGGCGCCGCGCTCAACGTCCGGCGGACGGAGATGCGCTGCCATTGTTCGCGCTGCGACGCCGACTTTCGCCCGAACGGCCTAGGCTTCCGCTGTCCGCGGTGCCAGACGGTCGGCGAGGTCACTGACGACGGCAGCGAAATGTTGATCGAGAGTCTCGAGGTCGAAACATGAGCATCCACAGCGTCAAGATCGTCAACATCGTCGAGAGCCTGCTGATCAGCAACGATCAGGCTGCGGCCGGCAACCGGCGGCGCTTAAGCGAGGCCGGTGTCTTGACAATCAACGTCATGTCGTCGCCCGGCGCCGGCAAGACGAGTCTGATTGTGCGAACGTTGGAGTCGTTGCGCCTCCGGGCGCGCGTCGGCGTAATCGAGGGCGACATTGCCGGCAGCATCGACACCGAAAAGGTGTTGGCCGCCGGCGCCCAAGACGCCGTCCAGATCAACACCGGCGGCAACTGCCACCTGGAAGCCAATATGGTCCACCGGGCGTTGGACGATCTCGACCTGGAGCGGTTCGACCTCCTGCTGGTGGAGAACGTCGGCAATCTTGTCTGCCCCACCCATTGGGCCTTGGGCGAGCACCTCAAGCTCTGTCTGCTCGGGGCGGCCGAGGGCCACGACAAACCGATCAAGTACCCGGAGATGTTCGCGGTCAGTGACGTCGTCGTGCTCAATAAGATTGATCTGATCGATCACGTTGACTTCGACCGCTCACTCTTCTATGAGTCGGTGCGTGCCCTCAATCCGCGGGCGCCGATCTTCGAAGTCTCCTGCCGCACGGGCGCGGGTTTGGACGCCTGGGTGGATTGGCTGTTGGATCAACACGCCGCCCTATGACTCGGAGGACGGAACCACGCCATGTGTTTGCCGCTCATCGCCCAGGTCCAGTCCGTTGACGACTCGTTAGCCGAGGTCAAGCTGCTCGAGGGTCAAGTGGTGCGCGTCAACGCAACCTTGCAACCAGAGGTTAAGGCGGGCGAGTACGTGCTCGTGGACCGCGGGTTGATCCTCGAGGTGATCGCCGTCGCCCAGGTCGAGGAGATGCTTCGCTTCTACACCGAGCTCTCTGAGATGTGGGCGGCGGAGGATGCGGCCCATGTTTGAGACGGTGAACGCGCCACCAACGAGCACGTTGACGCCGCCGAATGCAATCGCCGGCACGGCTCGTTTCGTCCGATACGCCTTCATGCCGAATCGGCTCTCCTACTGCGGCGGCGATGACAATCGGGCCATCTTCGACTATGCGCTGGCGACCGTCCGTGAACCACCACTTGAGGCGATGCTGCGCAAATTCTCCGGAGCCATGCCCTATTTAACCCTCATTGCCCGCGGCAATGACATCGCCGACCCATTCGATGACCGCGTGGTCGAGGCCTACTGGATCGGGAACGAGCTACTGGACCGGGTCCGGGTGGGCGATTTGTACGCTTCACTTCGGGACCGCTATCGCACGCAACTTTCGCCTCGCCTGATGGAACTGGTCGCCGCCAAGGCGCCGGCCGGCGCGCGACCCCACCACAGCTTTCACGTCTTCGACGTCTGGCGCAACGTCGACCGGCTGAGCGGCGACGTCCTGGCAACGCTGGACAACTGTCGCATCAGTTGGGGTACCGTGCTCAGCGTTGAGGGCGGTGAGTTGCTTGTCGAACGCCGGCCGCTCGTCATGCAGGACGGCAAACTCGTCCTTGCCGATGCTCGTCCGGAACGGGTCGTGCGCCAGATCGACGGCCGCGGATTTGCCGAAGCCGCGCAACCGGGCGACGCGGTCTCGCTCCACTGGGGCTGGGTCTGCGAGGTCTTATCCCCGCGCCAGCGCGCCAGCCTCGAGCGCTTCACACTTGAGCACGTCGCGCTCGCCAATCAAACGATTTGAGCCGATGCGAGGAAGGAGGGTGTGATGAGGAAAGCCGTCGTTACGGCCGGCGTTTCGTACCATCATGCGCTCACGAGTCCAGGTGAATTGCTCGGCGGCTTCGACACGCTTGACGTGCATGCCCTGATGCAGGTCGATCTCGCGGACTACGACATCGTGCTCGTCTTGCGGTCAGTCGACGGGGAAGCATTGCGGGCGCGACGCCATCAGTTTTCGCGGTTTCTCGACGGCGGCGGCGTGCTCATCGTCTTCGGTGAAGCGTGGACGAACTGGTTTTCAGGTTGCCGCTGGGAGCCGGAGTGCGCGGAAGATCTGCTGCCTCCGGTACTGGCCGATCACTGGCTGCTCGACGGCGTGACCGGTGATGAGATGAACTGGCACGCGAAGGAGCCCCACTGGTGCAACCACGGTCACCTCGTCCCGCCGGCCGGGGTCGAGGTGCTGATTGCCAATCAGCGCGGCGATGCCTGGCTCTACGTTGATCGGGTGACGACGACGGGAGTCATTCTCGCCGCAACCAACGTCGATCTCGATACCCACTCCTTCCACGGAGGCGGATTGGCGCGAAAACTCTTTCAGCGGATGATCACCTGGGCCGAACAGGAGGCGTCCGGCGTCGGCGCGCGACGGGAAAACGTGGCGCCGAAGATCGCGGGACTCTTCTCCGGGGTTCACTTCCAGCGAGGCTTCTACGCTGATCGGGAGTTTGGCCACCACTTCGCCATTGTGCCTATGGAGGAGTTGGCAGGTCTCGATCTGAGCAGATATCCGGCCGTCTGGGTGCCACGAGAGAGTAACCAGGCCATCCTAGTTCGGCATCGGGACCGACTTGCGGCCTATCTCGCCGGCGGCGGCACCATCGTCGCCTTGGAAGAGATGAATCAGCCGTGGCTGCCGGCGATCGATTGGCAGCAACGGCGCATCGACACGGCGTCGCTGATGCCCACCGGCCATCCGCTGATGGCGGAGCTCGAGCCGGAGCAGGTGCGCTGGTATGCGCACGGCACGCTGTCGCCGCCGGTCCATGCCTCGAGTCTGGTCAACGAGGGGTCGGGAGGCAGCGTGCTCTACATCGACGAGCTGACCTACGCGCCTGGGCGGGTGATGATTGGAACGCTCGATCCTGATTGCCATATCGGCTACGGCAGCGACATGCCGCGCCCGTTGCTGCGCGCAATGCTGCACTGGCTGTTCAATGGAGAGCATTCCGAGCCGATCGTCGTGGCCGGTCACGGCTCACTTGGAAGGAGGGCCGACTGATGCGCTGTCGCGGAACCCCTTTGACGCTGGCCGTACTGCTTGCGATCTCGATCTTGCCAGCCCTTTCTCTCGCGGGACACCCTGCCGCGGCACGCCAGTCCGCCGCGCCGGCAATCGATCTCGTGCGGCTTGGCTGGGCCGACGTCAGCGTGCCGACGCCCTTCCGAATCTCCACCGCCGGACCAGGCGGAGCAGTCCTTCTTTCCCTCATCTTTGACACGCTCACCTGGAAAGATGAGCACGGAATCATCCCCTGGTTGGCGACTGAGTGGGCGGTATCAGCCGACGGTCTTGAGTACCGATTCACGCTCGCTCCGGACGTTGCCTGGCACGACCGCCAACCGCTCACCGCCGAGGATGTGGCATTCTCCTTCGACTACTACGCGCGGCATCCTTTCCGCTGGCTGCCGACCGCGATGGTGCAGAGCGCCTCGGTCGCGGCCACCAATCAGGTAGTGATTCGGCTAGCCGAACCGTATGCCCCGTTCCTCGAAGAGATTGCCGGCGGCGTCCCGATCATTCCGCGGCACGTGTGGGCGTCCGTTGCCGACCCAACAACCTACGACGGACCCGATGCCGGCGTCGGCAGCGGTCCGTACCAACTGGCCGAGTATCGATCAGCGGACGGCGCGTACCGGTTGGTGGCGAACCCCGACTACTTCAACGGCACGGTCACCGTCGGCGAGTTCCAGCAACTCAACACTCCGGCGGAGACCCGCATCCAGGCGGTGCAGCAAGGCGAGCTCGACCTGGCATTCACCCCCGACGCCTCCATCGCGGAACTCTTTGACGACGACTCGCGGGTCAAGGTTTTCGAGACCCAACCACAGTCAATCGTCCGGCTCGCCGTCAATACCACTCGCCCTCCGCTCGACCAGCCGGAGGTGCGACAGGCGATTGTCTACGCGCTTGATCGCGCGCAAATTGCGCGCGTGGTGACGAAGGGGGAGCCGATCCTAAGTGACGGCGTGGTGCCGCCCGAATCGCCATGGTTCAACTCCGACCTCACGACCTATCCCTACGACCCGGCACAGGCGCGTGAACTGCTCGGTGGTCAGACCTACACCATCGAACTGATCGCCGACCCGTCGAATCGCGAGCCGGAACTGATGGAGCCGATGCTGAAGGAGGTCGGCATCACCCTCGTGACGAAGCGCGTGGACGGAAAGACCCGCACGGAACTGCTGCGTGAGGGGAACTTTCAGCTCGGTCTGGTGCAACACATCGGCGTCGGCGGCGATCCCGACTTCCTTCGCCGGTGGTACGCGGGCGAAGAGGCGAACGACTTTGCACAGGGCTCGCTCTTCGCCCACCCGGAGTTCGAACGGCTGGGTCGCGAGCAGGCCGCGACGCTCGATCCCACCCAGCGGCAGGACGCGATCTTCGCCATGCAGGCGATCCTGGCGGAGGAGCTACCGACCATCGTCCTCTATCACCGCCGCTTCTATTGGGTGTACGACAGTGAGAAGCTGACGCCGATGGCAACCTGGGGCGGGCTGATGAACGGCATCCCACTCGTCTACAACAAGCTCATCTTCCTGCAACGGTAGGGTCAGGTGGCCGGTCTCCTGGCGCGTTACGCCCTCCTGACGGCTGCCGTCATTCTCCTCAACTTTGCGCTGCCGCGATTGCTGCCGGGCGACCCGCTCGACGTGGACGCTCCCGACGGCATGAATGCCGCCGTCTCGATGATGACGGAGGAAACGCGGGCCGAACTCCGCGCCTCGTACCATCTGGATCGATCACTGACAGGCCAGTTCTGGGCCTATCTGGCAGACCTGGCGCGCGCCGATCTTGGCTGGTCGATCAGCAAGTCAGCGCCTGTCACCGATCTGATCGCCGACCGTTTGCCCTGGACGCTGGCGCTGATGATCGTCTCGCTGCTCATTGCCGGAGTCGGCGGGTCACTGTTGGGACTGCTGACCGCCTGGCGTCGAGGGAGGACCGATCGCTTGGTCGTCTCAATCGCCTCCGCGCTCGCGGCCATCCCCGAGTTTCTGGTGGCGATGGCCTTGTTGCTGGCGCTCTCCGTTGGCGCCGGCTGGTTTCCCCTCTACGGCGGGCGCTCGGCCTTTGCCTCCGATGGCGATGGACTAGGTGGCGCGATTCGCGCCCTTCCTGATCTCGCCTGGCACCTGGCGCTCCCGGCGCTGACACTGGTGCTGGCGACGACGGCGGCCTTCGTCCTGCTCACCCGTGGCGCGGTGCACGACGTCCTGACCGCGCCCTACCTGACAACCGCCCGCGCCAAAGGCGTCGCGGAGATGCGGGTGGCGCTGTGCCACGCGCTGCCAAATGCGCTGCTGCCGGTCTTGACCCTCTTCGGCTTGCGGATGGGGCAGGTGCTCGGCGGGGCAATCGTCGTCGAGCGGGTCTTTTCGGTCCCCGGCCTTGGTCTCTTCACCTTCGAGGCGGTGCGGGCGCGTGACTATCCGGTGCTGCAAGCGGTCTTCTTGATCGGCAGCCTCGGAGTCTTGTTCGTCAATTTTGCGATCGATCTGACCTATCGCTGGTTGGAGCCGCGGCATGGCTTATGAGACTGCCAGGTTGGGCTGGAGTGCGCGCTTCGCCGTAAGCCTGCTCTTGCTTGCTCTGGCCGTAGCGATCTTCGGACCGGGCCTCGCTCCCTACGATCCACGTCTCTCCAATGGACCGCCATTGCAGCCACCAACGCGGGAGCATCTGTTCGGCACGAACGACATCGGACAAGACATCTACAGCGAGTGGCTGTGGGGAGCCAGGGCGACCCTCTTGGTTGGCGTCCTGGTCACTCTCCTCTCCACGCTCTTGTCGTGGTCGATCGGCATTGTCGCCGGTCTCTGGCGCCGAGCGGAGGCGCCACTAATGGGCTTGACTGATCTGCTGCTGGCGCTGCCGAGCATTCCGCTCTACCTACTGATCGTGGTCGCGGCCGGTCCGAGCCAACGCAACGTCGTCTTGACGCTTGGCTTCCTCTCCTGGCCCTCCTTCGCCCGCATCGTCCGCGCGAACGTGATCGCGCTGCGCGGGCAGCCCTTCGTCGAAGCGGCACGCGCGCTCGGCGCCAGCCCGGCCCGAGTCGCATTGGTTCACGTCCTGCCCGGTACGCTGAGCGTGCTGCCGGCCAAGCTCGTGCTGACCTTACGCTTCGCGATCTTCACCGAGGCGACGCTGGCGTTCCTTGGACTCGGCGACCCGTCCGCCAAGAGTTGGGGATCGATGCTGAGCTGGGCGTTCGGCTACCCCCTGCTCTTTGTCGGCAACGTCTGGGTCTGGTGGGTTCTGCCGCCGGCGCTGGCGATCGTCGTCGTCGTACTTGCGGCGACCTGGTTGGCAACCGACCTCGAGGGTAGGCGCTGGCTACGCGCGAAGCGCGGCCGGCAGGCGGAACGGACGCCCGCGCGCCGCGCTCCAACGGCGGATCAACCGGCAACCACCGTCGGGTGAGCATCACCGACATCGCCCAGAACCGCCAGCGCGCAGTTGCGCCCTGGCGCCCCGAGGACCGCCCCGCCCGGCCAAGCGCCGCTGCCGCACAAGTAGAGGTTTTCAATCGGCGTCCGATAATCCGCATACCCCGGAACCGGGCGGTAGCCGAACATCTCCCGCACATTGCCGGCAGTCGTGCGTTACCGCGCCGAATCAGGGGTGGTCGTACGCATCAGGTAGTGCGACTCGGTCTCGCCGACGATCGAGAATCCGAGTCGCTCGTAAAGGCGCCGGGCCGGGTTGATCTTGAGGACCTGGCGCGCCACTCGACGGCGAGGGCACCGGCGTCCCGTCCGTCCACGACGATCACCCGATAACGAGCTGGACCGAAGCGTGCATCGAGTGGTGGCAGGCCGAAACTGGAGGATTGGCACCGACGATCGAACTCGTCTTGCTTCTTCGTGCATCCACACCTTCGCTGCTGAAGCTCGGCAAAGGCTCGTTGTCCGCGGTACCAGGCACCGCCGAGCGCCTCCCCCGCCCGCGCTACTCCATCGCCACGGATTCGGGCTTCCCGCTGCGCAGGCTGTCGTTGATCGCCTGGATGCATGCCATCGTGTTGAAGTTTTCGTCGACGTTGTTCCGTGGCATCGTCCCCGTGTGGAGGGCGGTCGCGAAGTGGACGAGCTGGTTGACGAAGGGGTTCTCGTGGAGGTCGGCCGCCTCTTCCGCGGGTACCAGATCGAGGTTTTGATACTGATCAACCCAGGCGGTCGTCTCCCGTCCCTTGATCGTCGCGTAGCGGAAGGGGCCGTGGTACTGCCCGATCTCCCCGGCGTGCTGAATGATCGTCCCGTGCGAGCCGTAGAGGTACACCGCCTCGCTATAAGGCACGCGCGGCCCGAGGTAGTTGGCGTGGAGCATGCCGGCGGCGCCGTTGTTCATCTGCAGGAGGACGGCCGCGGACGACTCGGCGCCGTTGATGAATGGCGGGTCGAACCGTCCGCGCGCGTGGACCTCGGTGTAGTCGTGGCCGGAGAGGAAGCGGAGCAGATCGAGTTGGTGGATCGCCAGGCTGATGACGACTCCGCCACCCGCGCGCTTCCCATCCAGCAGCCACGGATCGGCGGGCTTGACCTCGTTGAGATAGGCAACGATGTGCTGCCAGGAGTGGATGGCGAAGCTAGAGAGGTCGCCGAAGTGTTCGGGATCGGCGTCCAGCCATCGGCGCAGCCAGATCGCCTCGCGGTTGAAGCGCCGCATCTGCCCGGCCACAACCGGCACCCGATGCCTGGCGGCAAGCTCACGAAGCTCCCGCGTTTCGTCCAGCGTGCAGGTGAGGGGCTTTTCGACCAGGACCGGGACGCCGCCCGCGACCAAGTCTCGCGCCACTGGGAAATGGAGGTTGTGGGGAAGGCCGATAATGGCCGCGTCGATCTCCGCTGTGTCGAGCAGATCCCGATGGTCGCCAAAGAGCCGGACCGGCGCCGGGAATTGCTCGGCCAGAGCGCGGGCGGCGTCCGGCCGCGCGTCGCAGACGGCGGCGAGTCGAACGCACTCGGGCGCGGCCTGAAATGCGGGCACATGCAACCGGCTAACCCCACCGGCGCCGACGAATGCGAACCGGATGGGGTAGGAGGGGGTACCCACGGTCTCTCTCCTGGTCAGGAAGATCGATAACTGTTACCTGATATCGCTCGACAAGGCGCTGGCCCTGTTGCAATTGCATGGGTGCCAGGTTGTTCGGCCCTAGGCTCATGAACGCGAACGGCGTCTCCATGACGAAGAGCGCGTTTGATTGAAATTGCGTCAAAGTGACGGCCGCCCGCTGGACCGGCCATGTGCCGTCGATGCTCCCACGGAATTCGACCTCGGCGGGGATCGTGCCGAGGCCATCTTCGAACGAAGTCTTCTGCCCATCCAGGCGCAGGCTGTTGCCGCCGGTGCAGCCGAAGTCGCGCCGGAAGCGAATCCCGAGTCCGTGGTAATTGACCAAAGCGCCGTCGTCCTTGCGCTGGCTCCACTGGCTCATGATCAGCTCGACGTCCCGCTGCGCCTCGATCTCGGTCGACCAGGTCCACTCGTAGGCGCCGCCCTCGGGCGGGGAGCGACAGGTGATGGTTCGCCGCTCCCGAAACGTGATCAACCGATCGTCACAGGCAAGCCAGGTCAATTCTTGCGTAATGCCGACCGCGCCGTCCTCGCCGGTGATCGACGCCAGTGAATCGTGACGCTGACGCCCGACGACCTCCCCCGGGAGGAGCGTGAACTCCTCCCAGAAACAGACGTCGCGCGCCCGGAGCCCGTACATCAATCCCCGATGATGTTTGTGGTCATGGGGGGAGAGGAGGGAGAGAGTGTGCCCCCGGGGCGTGTTCAGCGGATGCAGGTAGGGTTTGAACTCGTCGTCAAAGACGTAGCGGCCGGCCAGTTGGTCGCCGGCCAGGAAGTCGATGGCGGTGGACTCCACCTTGGGAGTGATCATCGTGGGTTTGTCGTCCCCTGCCTAATCATCCAACAGCCTGTCGCCCACGACCGTTTTCAGGAAGCAGAGGCTGCGCTCGGCCTGGTCGATGGTGCCGCACTCGACGCTGAGGAAGAGCTCGCGATCGAGTGGATCGAGGATATGCAGCACGCGCTCCCAATCGACGAGCCCCTCACCGCAGGCGCAGCCGACCGGGGTTCCGGTGACCTTGCCCCGCTCCTTCTCGCTGTGCTCCATGCTGATGTCCTTCGCATGCACGTGGCGGACGTGGTCGCGCACCCGCTCCAGCGCTTCGTACGGATCCTCGACGGCGGCGAGGTACGAGTTGCCGGTGTCCCAGTTGATCTGAATCCAGGGCGAGGGAACCAAATTGACGATCTTCAGCAGCCCCTCGGAGGTCTTGGTGTAGATGCCGTGCGGCTCGACGCAGACATAGACGCCGTGGCGCTGGGCGACGAGATTCGCCTTCGTCAGTGAGTAGCGCATCGCTTGATGCGCCATCTCGTCGTCCATCCAGTCCGGCTTGACCATCTCGTCGGTATTGACGAACTGGGCGCCGTTCGCGCCGGCGACGACGATCGCTTTGGTCAGCCGTTCGACGGCCGCCTCCGGCTTCA
>JBOGUF010000180.1:0-111070 GCA_050696075.1 Thermomicrobiales bacterium | reverse complement strand
CCCCCCAACCCCCTCTCCCGCGCGCGGGCGAGGGGGTTGGGGGGTGAGGGCTGCCCTGAGCTTGCTACGCCGCTTGCGGCGCCTCGACCTCCGGCGCCTCGACCGTCTGCTTCAGCCGTGGCAAGGCCCGGACGTTCGACATGCGCGGTCGCGGGCGCGCCGCCCAGGCCAGCTCCCAGGCCGGCCCCTCGTCCGCCGCCGCTTGTTCGAGGCGCTCGGCCTCGGTCGGGCGGACGACGAAGCGGCGAATGCCGGTCCGCTCGTACAGCCGCCACGGCGCCTTCGTGAACGCGGCATCGGCGAGCACTTGCATCAACAGGCGATTGGCCCGCACCGGCTTCGACGCCAGGTAGGCGAAGGTGCCGATACCGGGGATGCCGGCCAGGAGCATCACGAGCGGCGAGTGGATTTGCCACGCCAACCGCAACTCGTCCCGGTCGATCCGCCCCTTGGCGTAGCGCACCGCCGCCGTACCCAGCGCCCCGGCCACCAGCAGCGGCCGGATAATGCTGCCGAACGGGAAGCGGAGCGGGATGCTGAGCAGGATGTGCCCGCCCAAATACGGCAGCATGCGCTGGAAGGTCGGCTCGGCCATCTGCGCGCGCAGTTCGGCCGCCTCGGTCGCGTCGATCCGCTCCTCGGCCTCCCAGGTGGTGACCGCGCGCTCCATCCACGACCGGGCCTTCTCCTGCCCGTTGGCGAAGGAGGACTCGATCCGACCCTTCCAGGTCCGAACGAAACTGCCGGTGACGAGCCCGGCAAACGCCCGGCGCACGATCCGCGGCTCCGACCGGTGCCAGGCCGCCGTTTCCATTTCGGCCGCATCCAACGTCGCGTGCAGTTCGGCGACCCACGCCTCGCCCATCTTGACCCGTAGGTGCTCGTCCTCGCGGGCGATGTAGACGCGGGTCACGTCGTAGAAGACCTCGTCATAGAACGGGACCATGCCCCGCCGCAGCGCTCGCAGCCAGGTCGAGCGCGAGGCGACCGGTGAGACGAGCCCAGACTCCAGGTCGATGATCGTGAATTGGCCCGAACCGGTCTCGATCACGTTGTCGATCGCTCGCGGCTGGACCGGGTCGATCTGCCAGGTCGGCAGTCCGGCCGCCTCGAACCGGGTCGTTAGCCCGGCCAGGAACGCCTTCGCCACCGCGCGGTCGGTCGGGGCCGTACCCTCGACCCGCTCGCTGACGACCGCCTGCCGGCCCTCGACCCACTCGATGCCGAGGATGCGGGCCACCCGCCGCTCGCCGTACCAGTACTCGGTCAACATCCCGGCCAGGTTGCGCCGGTGCGTCGCCGCCCGCAGCGCCGCCCGGTTGTTCAGGTAGGGGAAGGGCGCTTGAAACGCGACCCAATAGATCAGCCGCGGCAGCAGGCCGGGCGCGTAGACCTTGGTCACCCGGTCGCCGTCGAAGCGGACCAGGCTCGTCAGCGCGTGCGCGTGCCGCTCGTTCTCGTCGTGCGGCATCGCCTCGGCCCGGATCAGCGGCAGGCCGTCGATCGCCGGCGCCAACCGGTTGCGCAGCGCCAGCAACGGTATCAACATCAGTCCGCCGAGGGCGTAGGCGCCGAGCACGTCGGTCGGCCAGTGCGCCCCGTCCCAGACCCGTGAGAAGCCAACGCTGGCGATGATGAGAACGCTACCGCCCTGCACCGCCCGCCGGATTGCCGTCGATTCGATCCGCCCGGCCGCCGCGTACAGGAGTCCGTAGAGCATCACCGCGCCCATCACATGCCCGCTGGGGAAGGAGCGCTCCTCCCAGTTGTAGCTGGTGCGTGCCAGTTCGTCGAGGTGCGGGCGGGTGCGCTGCACCAGCAGCTCGCCGACCAGCAGGTTGACCGCTCCACCGAGGGGCAGGAACGCCCCCGCGATCGCCGCCGACCACCAGCGCAGCCCGGCGAAGAGCATCACCAGCGCCGCCCACAGCAGGACCGCGCCGGTCGAGCTCGTCAACACCTCGAGTTGCTTCATGCCGGTGTAGAAGCCGGGCGCGTCGAAGTTCTGGATCGCCTTGATGCCCCACAAGTCGAAGAAGGCGCGCGGGTTGACCATCGCGTCGATGAGCAAAACCATAAAGGCAACGCCGAGGGAGAGGCTCGCCGCCCGCCGGCCCGGCCGCGGCAGCGCGACCGTCGTTTGCGTCGTTCCCCCGGATAGCGTGTGTCGTACCGTAAGTGCCATAGCCCCTGCTCCCATTAGCCCCCGGACGGCGCCGGGTGTGAAATCGCTCGGTTTCGCCGCATCACTCCCTACGGCAACGATCCGCTTTTAGACTAAGAACGTCCTAAGACGAAGAGTTGCCGAATCGGTGAACAATTCGTGTCATCGTCCCCATGCGCCTGCTCCTGCCGTTTTCGGTCGATTACAGCGGCCGCGTTCCCCACTTTCTGACGCGGCCGCCACCGCCCTTCGATTACCCGGCCCGCGCCTTATCCGGCCGGTGACACCCATCGCCTGCAAGCCATTCGTCGAGCCATACGCATCATCCCCCAATCGGACTAGCACTTCATCAGTCAAAAGACGCATTTCCGCCCCCTGTTGTGAGATTGCTAAAGCTACGTCGTCCTACGTATGCGGGGCGTCGCCTACGTCGTTTGCCGGTTGCGTCCCGATGGGGGAGCCGGCGCTCCATCCCCGGCGGATTTCCCCCGTCACCAAGTAGTCGTTCGGCCACGACTCAAATCGACAAAATCCTGACCGGCGTTCCTCCGCATGCTTGTATGCTCACGCAACGGCGCCGATTCAGTCCGCGTCCGTTGCCGGTTCAGTTCCAATTGCCCGCCAGAGCGTTTCAGCGATCCGTTCCGCCCAGTCGGTCGGATTCGGCCGACCGGAGAGTTGCAGCGCCAGGACCGCGCCGATCACCATGTGGATCGCCGCTTCCAAGTCGGCGTCTTCGCGCACTTCGCCGCGCTGCATCGCCCGTCGCAGCACACTCCGCATCAAGTTCATCCGCGGGTAAATCACCCGATCCCGAAAGAAGTCGAGCAGTTCGGGATTAGTCGGCTCTTCGACCAGCAGCGTGCCGATCAGGCGGGTGCCGTGCAGGTCCACCAGAAAGTGGATCACCCGGCGTAGCACCTCGACCAACTGCGCCTTGGTGTTGCCCACCTCGAACATCCCCTCGACCGGGATGAAGCGCTCGATGACGGCGACGATCAGCTCCTGCTTGCTGGAATAGCGGCGGTAGATCGTCGTCTTGCCGACCCCCGCCTCCACCGCCACCCCCTCCATCGACATCCGGGCGTATCCTTGCTCGACCAGGAGCTTGAAGGCGGCGTCGAGGATCGCCTGGTCCGCTTCGGTGCTACGCGGCCGGCCCAACGGCTTCTTCGGTGGCAATCCGGTGACTGTCCCGCTCACCCGATTTCTCTCCCGCGAGGCTGTCGCCGACGGGCCGATGCCCGGCCGGCAGGAATTTACTAGCCATCGCCGCGCCCAGGATCGCGATTCCGGCCGCTGCCAGCGCCGTGATCCCGAGGCCGTCGACGAAGGCGTCTCGCGCGGCGCTCGCCAGCGTCTGCCCCGCCGCGCCGCCGACCTGGCCCGCGACCTGAATTGCCGCCCCCACATTATCCTCCGCCGGTCCAGCCGCCCGCGGCGGCAGTTCGGCGACCGCCTCCTCCATGTTGGCGGAGTACGCCGTGTTGAGGATCGAGCCGATGACGGCGACGCCGAACGCGCCGGCCACCTGCCGCACGACGTCGTTCATCGCCGAACCGACCCCCGCCTTCGCCTCTGGGATCGCGCCCATCACCGCGTCGGTCGCGGGGGCCATGATGAGACCCATCCCCATTGCCAGGAAAAAGAAGGTCGTGCCGATCAGCCAGTAGGAGGTGTCGACCGTCCAGAAGGCGATGCTCACCATTACCGCGGTCAGGATGGTAAAGCCGACGATCACCACCTTGGTCGTGCCGAGCCGCCGTACCAGCCCGTGGCTGCGCCCCGCGCCGACCATGATCCCGAGCGCGATCGGCGTCATCCGCAGCCCCGCTTCGAGCGCCGTGTAGTCGAGGACGAACTGCAAGTACTGGGTCATCGCCAGAATCACTCCGAAGAGGGCGAAGAAGGCGATTGCGATCGAGGCCGAGCCGGCTGAAAAGCGCGGGTTCTGGAAGAAGCTCAAGTCGAGCATCGGGTGGGACGTCCGCCGCTCCCAGGCGATGAAGCCGGCCGCCAGCGCCGCTGCCGCCACGAACCCGATGAGGACAATCGGGTCGGTCCACCCCTTCGCCGGCGCTTCGATCACCGCGAAGACGAGCGCGACGACCGCCCCCATCGAAAGGACCGCGCCGGGGATGTCGATCTTTAGCGGGTGTGGATCGCGGCTTTCCGGTACGAAGATCCGCCCCAGCGCCAGCGCCAGCAGCACAATCGGGACGTTGATTAGGAAGACCGAGCCCCACCAGAAGTATTCGAGCAGCAACCCGCCCAGGAGTGGACCGAGCCCGACCCCAAGCCCGGCCACGCCGGACCAGATCGCGATCGCCCGTCCCCGCTCCTCGCGGGGAAAGACGGCGATCACGATCGAGAGGGTCGAGGGCATGATCAGCGCGCCGCCAATTCCCATCACCGCCCGCCAGACGATCAATTCGTCGCTCGACCCGGCGTAGGCGGCGGCGAAACTGGCGATGCCGAAAATCACCAACCCGGCTTGCAGCGCTTTTGCCCGGCCGTAGCGGTCGCCGAGGGCGCCCATCGTCAGCAGCAGCCCGGCGAAGACGATGATGTAGCTGTCGATCATCCATTGCAGCGTCGAGGCCGAGGCGTCGAACTCCCGCTGCAAGGTCGGGATCGCCACGTTGAGCACCGTATTGTCGATCCCGATGATCACCAAGCTTAATGACAACGTCAGCAGCGTCCACCACCGGTTCCGGTAGACTGTCGCGTCCCGCTCCATCGCTCTTGCACCCTTTCGTTCAACCGTCTGATTATCGTAACGATACGGAATCGTATCTATAAACATCCTATGCCGAGAGAGGCGCGATGTCAAGATCCGCGTCGCTTTGCAATCAACACCCACGAGTGAACCGTCGCCGTCATCGGGCGCCGCCTGGTCATTCAATGCCGGGCTCATTTCCGGAAGCCGGATGGTGGCGTTTGCCAGAATGACCGGACCGATGCGGTCATCGGGCGCCGCCAAGGGATCGGTCCGGATCAGCCATCGAACGCCGCCCGGTGGGATCGGAGCGATGTGGTCATCGGGCGCCGTCACGGGTAGCGGAGCGTGGTGGGCATAGAAGGCCGCCCCGGATATCAGGCCGGTATGGACGTCGGACACCGCCCTGGACTGAAGTCCGGGCTGAGGGACGAAAGTCGGCTCAAAGCCGACTGGCAAGCGGACCGGGTCATCCTCAGCCGCCCGATCGCGATACTCGACGTGTCCAGAGCATCAGGCTCGATGTCAGTCGGATTGAGCCGACTTCCGGGAATGAGCCCGGACTTCAGTCCAGGGCGGCGTCTGCTTGCCGCATCGATTTGCCTCCACCGGGCGGCGCCCGATGACCACATCGGTCCGATCCCGCGGCGGCTTCCGCTGGCCTATGTGGTCCGCTTTCACCGGCCGCGGTCCGCTTGCCTGTGTGGTGCGTCTCCACCGGCCGGCGCCCGATTGCCGCATCGCCTCAATCCCCGGCCGGGTTCCGCCGCCCACATCGCCTTGATTCCCGAGCGGGGTTCGCTGCCCACATCGCCATATTTCCCAGGCGGCGCCCGATACCCACGTCGCGCTGACGATCTCGGAAATCTCAACCATCCGATCGGTAGCTATCCAAGCGCCTTTTCTCATTGACGCCTGATCTCATCAGCGGCCACCCGTTCCAGGCCAGCCCAGAGCTCGCCCGCGGCATGGCGTGCTGGTTGGTTCTCGACATACGCCACGACAGTAGCGAGCGCCTGTTCGCCAAACGACAGCACACCATATTCGCCTTGCCAACCGAACGCGCCTCGCTCCGGTCAACCCGCTCCTTCACCGCGTGCGTCGCTGCCCCCTTCATCCGCTTCACCAATGAGGCCGGCGACACCTTCGGCGGCGCCGACACCACCACATGCACGTGATCCGGTATCGTCCCCACCGCATGCGGAATCACATCCATGTCCTCAAACGTCAACTTAAGCGACCGCCGAATAACCGCCGCCTCCTCCTCCTCAATCAACGGTTCCCTCCCCTTCGTCCCCCCACCACGTGATAAAAAAGCCGCCAATACGGCACCCCCCACCTCCACCCTCAACACGTCGCGGCACGCCCCACATCGACACTCGGCCGTGGCTTCCGCACACCAGGTCCGCATGCAGTCGGATTGATCCGAATTCCGGGAATGAGCCCGGGAACTGGTTCCCGGATGGCGCCCGACGACCGCGACCCTACCATCGGTCCCAACGCCGAACGCCGAACGCCTATGCGTCCCCCGCCGGCACGTGCAAGTGATACGAGACGAACTCGGCGACCTGCCCATCCCGCAATCGGAAAAATGCCGGCGCCACGATCGTCGTCGCCTCGCTCTTGTGGATGGCGAAGACGCAGGCGACGCGCTCCTCGTCCGCGATGACATCCCGGACTTCCATCGTCGCGGCGCCGGACTCGTCGAAGATTTGGGCGAATGTAGCGTGGACCGCGTCGATCCCGCCGTCGCGGATGCACCCACCCTCCCCGTATTCGACCACCCGGCAATCTGCCGCGAAGAGCGCGGCAATCGCATCCGGGTCGTGACTGTTGATCGCCGCCACGATCCGCTCGACCGCGCCGTCCGTCGTTGCCCCCCAAACTTGGGGGGCCAGGGGGGCCGCCTCCATCGCCTTTCCATTCGCCGCCGCGTTCGAGACTCCCATCAAAAACAGGTCGATCGCCCCGAACGACTGCTCGCAGCCGGGGCCGAGGAAGACGTCGTGGCCGCAGCCGATCACCGTCCGCACCTGGCAGCGCTCCTTGGTGATCGTTTGGCAAATCCGCTCGCTCATCTCGACCGGGATCATCCCGCGCTGCCCGCGCAGCAGAAGCGTCGGGCAGGCAATCCGCGCCAGCACGTCCCATTCGGCGCGCGGCATCGACGCCGCCTCGATCCGCTCCACAAGGGCGAGGTTGTGCCGCCACGACAGCGAGCCGTCCGCTTCAGCCGCCAAGTCGGAGGGGATGTCGTGTCGTGCCCGCGCCTCGGAGAGTTGCAATTGCTCCTGATAAAAGCGCAGCGCGTCCTCGTACATGGCAAAGCGGGGTGGCAAGTCGCGGATCAACTGCAACGCCCACGCCGCCCGCTGCTCGTCCACCTCCGGTGGCGTATCGCCGATCACCAGCCCACGCACCAAGTCGGACCGCCGCGCGCAGACGTGCCAGCCGACCAGGCCACCGTGCATCCGTCCGATCACCACCGGCCGGTCGAGGTCGAGCGCCTCGATCAGGCCGGCGACGTCGTCCGCCATCGTCGCCGGGTCGTACCCGTCGTGGGGTTGATCCGAGCCGCCCCGGCCGCGCAGGTCCGGCGCGACCACTCGCGTGCGGCGGGAGAGATGCGCCGCCAGGTTCGCCATCCCCTCGGCACGCTGCAAGACGCCGTGCAGCAGCACCACCGATGGCCGAGACGACGATGCCGGTCCGCTCCAGTCGAGGTAGCGCAGCCCGATCCCGTTTGCCTCGACCCGGCCCTCGCGCGGCCCGCGCCCGCCGCCGTGCCCGATGCCGGCCTGCCGCGTCTCTTGCTGCTCAACCATGCCGCTTGCCCCGCTCCGGTCCGCCGCGCGCCTCATCAAGCGCCGCAAAGCATAGCAGGGCGTTCGCCCATCACCCATTCCCCATCACCCATGCCCCTCGTGATACCATCTGCCGTGCTCGGGCGTTCTGCCAACGGGGGGTCGTCCACATTTCGCCCGGCAGCAATCCCCGCACGAATCTCGAACCAAGGGGTGACGACTATGAGTCGAGGACGCATCGCGCGCGCCAACCGCCGCTACCCCGAGACCCGCCGCAAGGCGGCCCGGTACGGGCGGACGGTCCGCGTGCGCCGCGCCCAGGGTCTCCCGCCGAACCTGCTCTCCGGCGCCGGCGGCCGCAACAAGGAGATCAGCACCAACCGCTACCGGATTGCGCTCGCGATCGCGCTGATGAGTCTGGCGCTCATGATCGTCGGCATCGGCGTCTTTACCGTCTCCAGCGCCGCCGCCGTCGGCGGCACCCTCAACGCCTACCGCGACCTCAATGAAAGCCTGCCTGCCGCCGCCGAGGTCGCCTCCGAGAGCTTCGAGACGAGCCGCATCTACGACCGCAACGGCAACCTTCTCCAGGAGGTCGACAACCCGAACACCGGCTGGCGCACCTTCGTGCCGCTGGACGAGGTCTCACCAATAGCGATCCAGGCGACCGTCGCCGCCGAGGACGCCACCTTCTGGAGCCACTACGGCGTCGAGCCGCTCGCCATCGTCCGCGGCGCGCTCATCATCGTCGGCGGCGAGGGCTCCTCCGGCGGCTCCACCATCACCCAGCAGCTCGCCCGCGGTCTCTACCCGGAGAAGGTCGGCACCGATATCTCGATTTCGCGCAAGATTCGAGAGGCGATGGCCGCCGTCGCCATCGACAACGAGTACTCGAAGCAGGACATCCTCTCGATGTACTTGAACCTGATCTACTACGGCCAGCGCTCCTACGGCATCGAAGCGGCCGCCCAAACCTTCTTCGACAAGCATGCCAGCGAGCTCAACCTGGCCGAGGCGTCGATGCTTGCCGGTCTGCCGCAATTGCCGTCCGCCTACGACCCGACGGTCAACTACGAAGCCGCCAAGGAGCGCCAGCGCTACGTCCTCGATCAGATGGTCGAGTACCGCTACATCACCCGTACCGAGGCCGAGGAAGCGTTCAACGTCCTGCTCAAACCGCAACGCCGAAGCAACGCCATCCAGCACGCGCCTCACTTCACCAACTACGTCAAGGACTACATCGGCGAAACGTACGGCGAAAACGCGCTCTACGAGGGCGGTCTCCAGATCACAACCTCGATCGACATCGAGCTGCAGGACCGCGCCGAGGAGATCATCAATGAGCAGATCCAGAGCAACCTGCTTGCCTATGGCCGCAACAACGCCGCGATGGTGATCATGGTCCCCTGGAGCGGCGAAATTCTGGCCATGGTCGGCTCCGCCAACTTCGACGACCCCGTCATCGGCGGCCAGAACAACTACGCCGTCTCCCCGTTGCAACCCGGCTCGTCGATCAAGCCGGTCGTGTACGCCAAAGCCTTCGAGGACGGCTGGAACCCCGGCACCGTCATCTTCGACACGACCTATAGCGAACCGACCGCCCAAGGACCCTACGAACCACGGAACTACACCGGGCAGTTCTTCGGCGCGGTCTCGGTGCGAACCGCGCTCGCCAACTCGCTCAACATCCCGGCGGTGAAGACGGCCAGCTACACCGGCGTCGACGCGATGATGGAACTTGGACGACGCATGGGCCTGCGCGACAGCTTCGCCGGTCAGGCTTCCGACTACGGCTACGGCACTTCCCTTGCGCTCGGCGCCGGCGAGGTGACGCTCCTCGAACACACGAACGTCTACGCCACCCTGGCTAACAACGGCGCCTACGTCCCGGCCAACCCGATCCTGAAGATCACCGATAGCCAGGACAACGTCCTCTACGAGATCGAAGAGGACCCGCACGTCACTGATCCGGACCAAGCCCTGCGTGCCGAGTACGCCTACCAGATCACCTCGATCCTCACCGACAACGAGGAGCGGGCGATGATCTTCACGGAAGAGAACCTCTTCGCGAGTACCGAGGACGCCCTTGGACGCCCGACCGCCGCTAAATCGGGCACCACCGACAATTGGAAAGACATTTGGACGATGGGCTACACCACCGACGTCGCCATCGGCGTCTGGACCGGGCAGACCACCCAGGGCGGCGATCGCCAGCAACAGCTCCCTGAACTCGACGGCATTCAGGGCGCCGGCCCGATCTGGCAAGAGATGATGATCGAGGTTCACGAGGACGCCGAATGGTCCGAATACCTCCGCGGCCCGAATGGGCAGGCGGTGCCCGAGGCGTTCCCGCGGCCGGACGGCATCTACGAAGGCGAGGTCTGCGTCGCGACCGGTGGCCGCCCCACTGGCGGTTCGAGCAGCCGCGACGAGCTCCTGGTCCGCGGAGCCGGACCGTCCCTCGACTGCAACCAGATCTCTTCCTACCATGCTCAAGAACTCGAAAAGGCGCTCGCCGACGTCCGCACCAACGGCGGCCAGTACACCGGCAGCGGCCCCGACAGCATCTACCGCTACGCTGAGGCCGTCGGCCAGTCGAACAACGTCCCGCGCTCGTTCAACGATGACGACGATGACGACGACGAGGAGTTCTTCTCCGAGGAGGACGATTTCTCCGGTGACGACGGTTTCTCTGGGAACGACGACGATTCATCGCCCGACATCGTGCCACGCGATGATTAGCAGGGGAGAAGGGTAGGATTGGCTCGCACGGTGGTGATGGCGGCGATCGAGGAGGATGGAGCGGTCGCGATCGTCCGGTTGGACGATCTGTCGGCGGCTGTGCCGTTGACCGAGGCGCTGGTGCGGGGTGGCATCCGGGGAGTTGAGTTCACCTTTACCAATCCGCTCGCCGCGCGGGTGATCGAAGAGGTGCGGTCGGTCGCCGGCGCAACCGCCATCGTTGGCGCGGGCACGGTGCTCGACCCGGAAACAGCGCGCACGGCGATCCTGGCCGGCGCGCAATTCGTCGTCACCCCGACGCTGAACCTGAAGACGATCGAGCTCTGCAACCGGTATGGCGTACCGACCGTGATCGGCGCCTTCACGCCAACCGAGATCCTCACCGCCTGGGAGGCGGGAGCCGACGTGGTCAAGGTCTTTCCGGCCTCGGTGGGCGGCCCGCGTTACTTGAAGGACGTGCACGGACCCCTGCCGCAGGTCAAGCTGGTGCCGACCGGCGGAGTCGGCTTCGAGAACGCCGCCGACTTCATGCGCGCCGGCGCCGTTGCCGTCGCCCTCGGTTCGAACCTCGTCGACGCGAAGACCGTCGCCGCCGGCGACTGGGACGCAATCGAGGAGCGGGCCAAGCGATTGGTTCAGATCGTGCGCGATGCCCGCGCGGGCTAGAACGCCGGGGAACGGCGCGTTGATTGCCTGATGCCATCGCGTTTGACGCGATCCGCCGCCACGCCGTAGCATGACGAGGCGATGAAGGTAGCGGACGACATGGCGCAACGTCAGCCGCGGACAAACGGCCGGGTTCCCAGCGGTCTGGACGACCAGGCGACGCTGTTGTCGGTCGATAAGGCGCTGCAAGTCGTCGAATTGCTCTTGCGCCATCCTGACCCCTTGTCGGCGCGGGCGATCGCCGAACTCCTAGGCATCAATCGCACCACGACCCATCGCTTGCTCAACGCACTCATCTACCGTGGCTGGATCGAGAAGCCGGCCGGCACCGCGAGCTACCGCCTCAGTCTGAAGTTCCTGGCGCTGGCGCACGTCGCCAGCCAGTCGCGCAGCTTCCTCCTGGAAGTCCGCCCGGTGCTTGATGAGCTCTCTCGCCTTTCCCGCGAAACGGTCCACCTGGGGGTGCTCGACGGCTTCGAGGTCGTCCACATCGACAAGGTCGAGAGCCCGGAGCGGGTAGGGATCAGCTCCAGGGTCGGCAGTCGAGCCGTGCCGCACGTGACGGGACTGGGCAAGGCGCTGCTGGCCGCCAGCCCGGACGCGGTCGTCGAGCGCTACCTGCGGCATGCGACGGGCCGCGCCGCGCCGGAGCGCATCACCGACCCGGAGGCATTCCTGGCCGAGATCCGGCGCACGCGAACGCGCGGCTACAGCATCGACAATGAAGAGGACTCGATCGGGGTGCGCTGTCTTGGCGTCGCCGTGCTCGGCGCCGGCGCCACGCCGCTCTTCGCCATCAGCCTGACCGGCCCCTCCCCCCGCTTTACGCGGGAACGAGTCGAAGAACTGGCGCCCACTGTTCTCGCCACCGCCCGCGACCTCTCCCACCAATTCGGCTGGGAACCGGAGGCAGCGGTTGCGACGGCCGCCGGGGAATAGCGGCGCGGCGCTCAAAACCCGAACGGCAACCCACGCGTTGGTGCCGTATCGTGGTGTTCGCGCCGGTCCTCGATCGGGCGGTCCCGCAACCATTTCACCATCGCGACGAGCCGGTCCGCCGCGTGGTCGAAGACCAGTTTCCCTTTCTCGGCGGTCGCCAGCTCCGGGGCGCCGAAGGAGCCGGTGTCGGAATAGCTCGACGTCCAACTGATGATCGCCGCCGGTCCCGCGCCCATGGTGAGGTCGACGTATTGCCACTCCTCGCCTCCGGCGATTTTGGTCATGTAGTCCGGCAGCGCGCCATTGATCCGGTCCTTGCGGACGCCGGCTTCGTCGAGATGGAGATAGACGGAGGTTTCCAGTTCGCAGGCATGGGCGCACCCACCGCGACCCGACTCGCGGATCGAGTTCCAGTAATCGGTGATGAGGTGCCACCAGCCGAGGGTGCAGCAGATGGCGTCGGTTTGCAGGTTCGTTTGCCGCCCGGCTTGCTCGACGAGCGGCATGTTCGAACCGTGACCGTTGACCAGCACGATCTTCTTGAAGCCGTGATAGGCGACCGAGCGCGTGATGTCGACGAGCAGGTTGACGAAGGTCGTCGGCTCGACGTTGATCGTGCCGGGGAAGTCCATGACGTGGTGACAGTAGCCGTAGTTGACGGGCGGCATCACCAGCATGTCGGCCGGCGACCGCTCGCCGGCGGCCAGGCAAATCGTGGTCGCGCAGCGAAAGTCGACGTCGAGTGGCAGGTGGTGTCCATGCTGCTCCACTGACCCGACCGGCAAGACGACGACCTTCGCCTGACGCACGGCTTCGTTGATCTCCGGCCAGGTTAGTTTCTCGTAGCGATACTCCCGTTGGACGGCGTCGGCGTCGACTTCGGGCATGAGATGATCTCCCTTCCGTGGCGTAACCTCTACGACGACGCGGCGAATTTCTTCAGCGCGGCCACCGTCTCGTCGATCAATTGCCGCGCTGCTTGTGGCGCGAACGGCGACGTGTCGACCTCGTATCCCCGCTTGGGGTAGTCCTCGGCGGTTGGGATATATCCGGCCCAGCCGCCGGTGTAGCCGCCGAACCACGTCGAGGAGAAAGGCGACCGTTCCTTGATCGCCAGGCCGATCTCGCAAAACGGCTCACCCTCTGTCCCGGCGAAGAGGGCGGGACCGATTTGCAAGAGATGGAGTTCGGCGGGGAACGCGGCGCGGCCTCCATACAGTCGGGCGCGGGCGGCGGTCATGTTCGCCCGCTTGGCGACGAAGGTGGCGGCTTCAATCTCGGTGGCTGGCGCTCCGCCTGACTTGATGTCGTGGAGACGCGCTTCCGCGGCCGCAACCGCCGCCTCGGCCTTCGCGACGGGTGGCTGCTGGATCAGCGGCAGGTTGATGGTCGCGGAGTCTGTGCGGACGACCGGTTCGGATTCGTCAACCGGCTCCGCGATCCACTTGCCGAGCGGCGCCCCCGACTCCCAGGCCCGCTCGTGCCGGTAGCGGACGGGCGGCAACTGAAGACCGAGGTAGACGCGCGCCGCCTCGCAGCCGATCCGCGCGCCGATCCGCCGGATCACCCGGACGTCATCCGTGAAGCCGTCCGGGCCGGGGCCGACGTTACCGGTAGCGCCCTGGGCGAAGAGGCAGGTGGCGCCGGTGATCCGCGCGACCGTGCGTTTGAGGTGCCCTGGCCAGTCGGGGCTGACCAGCCGGTTCGTCGGGCCCATCGTCGTCGGGTGCATGGTGTAGCCGACGATGGCCGCCAGCGGTTGCTGTTCGCGGTCGTCGATTCGGACGACGAAGACCTCCGGGTCGATCACGCCGCCGAGGTTGACGCCGGTCAGCGGCCTGCCGTCCGGCGCGATCTCGCGCCGGTTGACCGCGACCCGGCTCTCGCCGCTGCCAACGCCGACGCGCGCCGGCCGCAGATCTTGTAATGCCAACCGCGCCGCGCTCGCCGCCATGTCGGGCAGCATCGCGTAGTAGGCGGTGAGCGCCGCTTGTCCCTCGCTCATCCAGTTCCAACCGCTCGGCGGCGACCCGGCGTGATTGTGGGTAACGGAGGCGCGCACGGCGCGGGCCGGAATCCCGAGGACCACCCCGACCGCCGCGCGGACCGCATCGCTCTCTTCGGCCGTCAGGATGATGAGGTCGAGATCGACGAAGGCCGCCATCTCGCGATCATCGGCGACGACCAGCACCGTCGCCCAGATGTCCGCCTCGATCCCGTCCGGCAGAACGTGTACCTGCGCGCCCCAGTTCGCGTGCGGCGCCGTCAATGGCGGATTGATAATCACCCGTCCCACACCGGCCCGAAACCCGTCTTTGCCCATCCTTCCCCCTTGCCGTGGAATCCATCCACCCTACCGTTCCCGTAGCCGCGGGTCGAGCACGTCCCGCAGGCCGTCGCCGAGGAAGTTGAAGCCGAGGACGACGATCATGATCGCCAGCCCAGGGAAGATTGCCATCCAGGGCGTGATCTCCATGTAGGTGCGGGCGATGTTGAGCATGCCGCCCCAGGACGGCTCCGGCGGTTGCGTGCCCAAGCCGAGGAAGCTGAGGCCGGCTTCGGCCAGGAGGGCGCTCGAAAGGTAGACGGTCGCCATCACGATCAAGGGCGCGACGATGTTCGGCAGGACGTGCTGCCGGATGAGGCGACTGCTGGTGGCGCCCATCACCCGGCCCGCTTCGATGTACGGCTCGCTCATCACCGAGAGGACCGAGCCGCGGATGACCCGGGCGAAGGCTGGCGCGTAGATCACCCCGATCGCGATCATCGCGTTGTTGCGGCTCGGTCCGAGCAGGCCGGCGATGACGATCGCCAGCACCAGGCCGGGGAAAGCGAAGAGAATGTCCACGACCCGCATGAGCCAGCCATCGAGCCGCCCGCCGAAGAAGCCAGCGAGGACGCCGAGGGCCGCGCCGACGACCAGAGCCACGAGGACCGAGATGATGCCGACTTGCAACGACACCCGCGCCCCGAAGACGATGCGCGAGAAGGTGTCACGGCCCAGCTCGTCGGTCCCCATCAAGTTGTCCCAACTCGGGCGGAGTAAACGCTCGCTTTCCTGGGCGTCCGGGTCGTAGGGTGCGATCAACGGCGCCGCGACCGCGATCAGGATCGTCAGCAGGACGACAATCGCCCCGACGATCCCGATCGGATTCCGCCACCGGTGCGGCAACGACCACCAATTCCGCGTCGGCCGAACGGGAATTGCCAGAGTCACCGCGCCGTCGCTCCTGACGCCTGACGCCTGTCGCCTGTCGCCCGTCGCGCTCATCCCTGTTTGATCCGTGGATCGAGGTAGACGTAGAGCACGTCGACGACGAGGTTGATCAGGACGTAGACGACCGCCAAATAGAGCGTCGCCGCCTGAACCAATGGGTAGTCGCGGTTGAAGATCGCCTGGAGCAGGGTGTAGCCGATGCCGTTGAGGCCGAAGACGACCTCGACGATGGCGGAGCTGCCCATCAACGCGCCGAGTTGGAAGCCGATCACGGTGATGACCGGGATCAGCGCGTTGCGTAGCGCGTGGCGGTAGACGACGATCCGGTCGCGCAGCCCTTTCGCCCGCGCGGTGCGCACGTAATCCTGGCCCAGGACTTCGAGCATCGTTGTGCGCGTCATCCGCATGATGATCGCCATGAGCTGAATGGCGATGGCGAGGGCCGGCAAAAACATCTGCTTGATATTGCCCCAAAGGTCGTCGAAGAGCGAGATGTAGCGGATCGACGGCACCCACTCGAAGACCTTGGAGGTAAAGAGCAGGATCAGCGTCGCGATCCAAAAGCTCGGCAGGGAGAGACCGACCAGCCCCGCCACCCGCGACGAGAAGTCGAGCGCCGTATCCCGCCGCACCGCCGAGATCACGCCGAGCGGAATGGCGACGACCGTGGCGATGATCACCGCCAGGAACGCCAGTTCGATCGTGATCGGAAGGCTGTTCAGCAGCAACTCCCCGACCGGCTTGCCCGAACGCAGCGACGTCCCTGGATCCCCTTGCAGCAGGTCGCCCAGCCACTTGACGTACTGCATCGGAATCGGGTCAGACAGGCCCATCGCTTCACGTAGCTTCTGTCGCGCCGCGTCGTCCGCCTGCGGGTCCGCCCCGGCAATGATGTCGACGATATCCCCCGGCAGCAACCGCAACATCAGAAAGATGAGCACGCTCATCCCGATCAAGGTCGGGATGAGCATGAGAATTCGTCTAAGAACGTACTTGGCCATGCGCTGCCCAGGGCTGTCGCTAATCCTCCGCGACGCACGATGTCCGCAGGCCAGGGTTGAAGTCGGTATACGAGACGTACATCCCCTCTACCCGCGACCGGGCGACCTGGAATTTGTACGGCTGGACCGAGAAGAGGTTCACCGCGCCTTCAAGCAGGATGTGCTGAATCCGGTGGTATGCTGCAAGGCGCGCTGCCTGATCGGTCGTCGCCAATGCTTCGTCGTAGAGGGTGTTGACCTCCGCGTTGGTCCAACCGTCGCCGAACCACTTGACGTTGAGCGATGTTCCGGTGCGGTAGTCGATGAGGAATCCGCTCGGATCGCCGCGCATGCCGCGCCCGGTGGACGCCCACTCGAAGTTGCCGTTGCCGATGTTCTCGGCGAAGGTGCCGATCTCCAACGGTTCGACCGCGACGTCGATATTCAACACGGAGAGACGCTCGCGAATAATCTCGGCGATTTGGGTGTAGTCACGCGGGGCTGAGATGGCTTGCAGGGAGACGCTAAAACCTTCGGCGTATCCCGCATCGGACATGAGCTGCCTGGCGCGGTCGAGATCGACGGTGAAGTATTGGGCGAGCTCGTCGTTCGGGAGCGGCCACTCGCCGTAGCCCGGCGGTACCGGGCCGGTCAACTCTGCTTGGCCGCCGTAGACGTTGTCGATGATCTCCTGCCGGTCGATGGCGGCGCTGATCGCCTGCCGCACCCGCTCATCGCGCCACGGCACGTCGTTGACGGTGTTGAGGTGGATCACGCGCGGCGCGGCGAAGAGCCCGGTCAGGATTTGGACGTTCTCGTCGTTCTCCAGCGTGCGCGCCACGTCGGCCGAGAGGGTGCAGCCGTCGATCTCGCCGGAGCGCAGGGCGGCGACGCGGGCCTGCTCGTCCGGCAGGACTTCCAGGGTCAGGTTTTTGATGCAGGGCACACCCGGTTTCCAGTAGTCCGGGAAGCACTCGTAGACCACCCGATCGTTCGGCACGAACTCGATCAGTTGGTAGGGACCGGTGCCGATCCCCTCGCTGAGGACGTTGATCCGGTCGAAGACCCCCTCCGGCACAATCGGCGTGTAGCGCGCCCAGGCGAGGACGCCGACCAGCGTCGGGTCCGGTTTGGTCATCGTGATCGTGACGCTGTAATCGTCGACCACCTCGGCGCCGGCGATATTGCCCAGGAAGGCGATCTGGATCCCTGGCGCCGGTGGGTTGACGGCGATGTCGAAGGAGTACTTGACGTCCGCCGCGGTCATCTCCGCGCCGTCGTGGAACAACACGCCCTGGCGCAGCCTGAAGGTGTAGCTGGTGCCGTCCGGCGCGGCTTCGAACGACTCGGCAAGGGCGGGGAGAACGTTGAGGTCCTGGTCCCACTCGAGCAGGGAGTCGTACATGAACTCCTTGCCCCACATGTTCGACGTGGAAACGCCGCCGTAGGGGATCAAGTTAACCGGATCGGACTCCAGCGCCCAGACGATGGCGCCGGTACACTCCGTGGCGGCCACCGGACTCCCTTCTTGGGCGTGGGCCGACGCCGAGTGCGGCCGCAACAAGGCGTTGGTGGCGGGCGCGCTTAATCCAACGGCCGTGGCGAACCGCATGAGGTCGCGGCGGGAGAGCCGTCCGCGGAGCGCATCGTTCAGGTATGCCTGCTCGGACTCGTGATGCATCATTCCCCTCCTGTCTGGATGGACGAATCGTTGGACGACCGATTCGATACGCAAATGACGCCGTTGACGCCCAGGTGCCGATACTCTATCGTGTTCTCATTGAGGACACAATAGGTGTCCGTGTCCGCATGGAGAACACGGAGGCCAGAGCGACTAGATCGGCGAGGACGGCAAAGGGAGACGATGTCGGCGATCGCTTCCTTGCCACCCTGCCACCCTGCCGCCCTCGCCGACCTTACCGCCATTCGCAGAAGGGAACTCGCGTGAAAATCACCGACGTCGAGGCGATCATCCTGCGGCAGCCGGAGATGGACGTCTCCAAGGCGGACGGCAGTCAGGATGCGCTCTTAATCCGGGTCCACACCGACGAGGGGATCACCGGCGTCGGCGAGGTCGATTCGCTGCCGCCGGTGATCAAGGCGATCGTCGACGCGCCGCCGTCGCACGCGATTGCCAGCGGATTGCGCGCGTTGCTCATCGGTGAGAATCCACTCGAGATCGACCGCCTCTGGGAAAAGATGTACCGCGGTTCAATCTACTACGGCCGGCGCGGTCCTGCCGTCCACGCCATGAGCGGGATTGACATCGCCCTCTGGGACATCAAGGGGAAGGCGCTCGGCCAGCCGGTGTCCCGTCTTCTCGGCGGTCCGCACCGCGACGCGATCCGCGCCTACGCCAGCACCTTGATGCCGGAGACGCCGGAGGGGACCGCGGACGTCGTGTCCGAGCTCGTCGCCCGCGGCTTCACCGCGATCAAGCTCGGCTGGGGACCGTGGGGACGCGATCCGCAACTCGACGTTGCCCTCGCCCGCGCCGCCCGGCAGGCCGCGGGCGATGACGTCGAGCTTCTTTTCGACATCGGCCTCGGCTGGCCGGACGCCGACCACGCGATCGGCATGGTCCGTCGCTTAGAGGAGTTCCGCCCGTACTGGATCGAGGAACCGCTGATGCCGGACGACCTCGACGGCTACGCCAAGTTGGCCGATGCGGTCGAAACCCGGATCGCGGCCGGCGAGGAGGACGCGACCCGCTGGGGCTTTCGCGAACTGATGGATCGGGGCAAGGTCGACGTCATTCAACCCGACGTCACCCGCGCCGGCGGCATCAGCGAGTGCCTGAAAATCGCTCAGATGGCCGACCTGCGCGGCGTGATGACCGTCACTCACTCGTGGAGCACCGGCATCATCAAGGCCGCCTCATTGCACGTCCTGGCCGCCATGCCCCGCGTCACCTTCTTCGAGTACTGCGTCCAGGAAACCGCCTTGAACCAAGCGTTGACGGTCGAGCGGTTTCCGCTGGAGAAGGGGATGGTGCGGATTCCGGACGGGCCGGGGTTGGGCATCGAGATCGACGAGGAGGTTGTTGAGCGGTACCGGGTGTGATCCGACTCAGACGCCTGAATCGAGATTCCGCGGTCTATCGCGCGCCGACGGGCACGGCGGCGGGCACCACCCGGGTCACGGTGCCCTTGCCGACCAGGACCGGCCCTTCGCACATCTCTAATGGAGATCCGGCCCGGACTTTCGCCCAGACCTCCGGCACGAATGGGTAGATGCGAATCGTCCCGGTGGCGCCCAGCGCCAGTTCTTCCGCGCCGACGACTTCAACCGTCCCGCCGGCCCAGACGTGACCCGCTTCGCCGGGTAACCACCAATTCGGACGGTAGCCCGTCCTGATCGGATTGTTGCGGCCCCCATCTTCCATTCGCCGCGTCGTTAGCTCAGCTTCGATGTACCCCAATTCTTCAGGAGATTGCGTCATCGGGCATCCTCCGCGTCGAATAGTGCGTCGAAGATGGTGACCGCGCCTGCCTGACGAAGTATAGGCAACTGGTCTTCGCGAACGTAGTAAGCCGGTCCGATGGCGTCCCACCGCTCGTGAAACTCGACTTCAGCGAGATAATCACCAGGAAGCCAGGCTGCCGCGATGCGAAAGGGCCGTGTCCGGGAGAATCGCTGGAACGCTCGGCCCCAGCGCACGGCATCCTCGAACGATGTGGCAAACCATTTGCCGACGTCGTACCCGTACCCAGGACGACACCTGAAGCCGCCGAATTCGAGGATGTCTTGGGCTTCATTCAGGCCGACCGCGCGAAAGATCTGTGTTGAGCCCGGAGAGATGTCATCCATCGAGCGACGGAATCTCGACCAGCCCGCCACCTTGACTGGCTGACTCGAGCGCATAAATCGCGGGCACGATTGAGGTGGCGGCTTCGGCAGGGCCCAGCGACGGCTCGCGGTCGTGGATGATGGCGTCGAGGAGGTCGGCGGCTTGCTCGTACTCCATCGTGCCGTGCCCGGCACCCATGGCGACGCCGCGGCGAGCAAGGCGCGGGTTCGAGAAGTTGGCGAGGCAGACCGGGATCATCCGGTCGCTGCCGGAGAGGCGCTCGTGGGCGTACAGATTTGTCGTCTCCTCGGCCATCGGGCCTTGATCCCGCGTCCGCTCGAAGCTGCCCTCGGTGCCGTAGACCGAGTAGTAGAGGCAATAGGGGCGGGCCATGCCGTATGAGACGGTCACCTTGGCGACGGCGCCGGTGTCGGCCTTGAAGAGCGCGGCGGTCGTATGGATCGTGCCCCAGCGCGTGACCTGTTCGGCGTGGAACGCCTGGGCGCTGACGAAGCGCACGCCCATCAGCCAGCGCAGCGTGTCGATGGCGTGGGGTCCGCCACCGAGGAGGGTCGTCTGCGGCTTCTTCAGGTCCACCCGCCAGTGGTCGTCGCCATGGCGGCGCATCACGTCCTTCATCGTGTGCAGGTACTCCCCTTCGCCATAGAAGATCTCGCCAAAGACGCCCTCCCCGGCCAGGCGCTTGGCATCTTGCAAGCAGTGGGCGTAACGGACCTGGTTGCCCATCTGATACTTCAGGCCGGAGGCGTGCGTCAGCGTGAGGATGCGCCGGCACTCCTCGACGGTCAGCGCCATCGGGATTTCGGAGAGGACGTGCTTGCCGGCTTCGAGTGCGGCAATCGCGTGGCGGCCGTGCAGGTGGTCCGGCGTCGCGATCACGACCAGATCGACCTCGCGATCGGCGAGAATCGCGTCGAGGTCGCCGTAGGCGCGAGGGACCTCAAGTTCTCGGGCTGCCCGCTCGGCGAGTTGGCGGTCGCGATCGCAGATGGCGACGACGCGACTGTCATCGATCGTTTGGAAGGCTCGGGTGTGGGCGCGGCCCTGGCCCAAGCCGATAACCCCGACCCTAATGATGGGCACGACGCATCCTTTCGATCAGTCGCGGACAGCGACGCCGGCGCCGCTGCCCAACCGGCGCGAGATCTCGCGGCCGGTGCGGACGACCGCCGCCACGTAGGCCGGCATCACGCCGTCCGCGAACTCTGCCTTGCTCCCCGAGATGCTGACCGCCGCGACCGTCTTGCCCGATTGGTCGATCACCGGGACAGCAATGCAGCGGATACCGAGGGTCGATTCCTCGTCGTCCAGGGCGTAACCCTGCTGACGGACGCGGGCCAACTCCGTTCGCAAATCCACCCAGTCGGTGATCGTCTTCTCCGTTTTTTGGACAAGGGCGTGGCCGGCCAGGTGTCGCGCGAGCTCGCTGTCGGTTAGGGCGGCGAGTAGCACCTTACCGAGGCCGGTGTAGTGCGCGTCCTCCCGCTTGCCGATCGTCGCCCAGTAGCGGAGCGGCCGGTCGGGTGCCTCGATCGCGATGTGGACCAGATCGCCCTGATCCAGGACACCCAGGTTGGCCGTCTGTCCGGTCTCGGTCGCCAGTCGGGCCATGATCGGTCGCGCCTCCGTCTCCAGTGACGTCGTTTGGATGTAGATAGTGCCGATCTCGAAGAGGCGGACGCCGATGCGCAGCAGTTCTGTCTCCGGCACGCGTTCGAGGTAGCGCCGCTCGACCAGGATCGAGACCAAACGGATGACCGTCGACTTGGGTAGACCGGCTAGGTCCGCCAACTTCGTGATCGACAACTCCGGCGTCGCCACGCTGAAAGCGCCCAGGATGTCCAGCGCCCGCTCGAGGGCGCGGACCTGATAGTTGGAGCCGGAAGATACTTCGGCCTCTGCCGCCATGGGTCGGATGCTCCACAACTCACGTTCAACGTACGGACGCCTCCGTGCGGAGGCGCCGCCGCTCGCCCGCGGCGAGTCCATGCAGTGTAATCGCCTCGTACGGGCGTCCCCAAAGTGTCTGCTCAGTGGATTCGCCGGGGCCGGCGGTCGGTTCAATACCGGGCGGGAAGAGAAGCGTGAGCGCGGGCAACGCTTCGTCGGCGACGACAGCCCAGCCGTCGCCCTCCGGCTCGACCCTGGCGCTGGCGCGGCCGGCGGTCCAGTCGAGCCAGCGATCGGCCGAGATGATCCGCATCCCTTCCTCGCGCGCCTTGTCCCAGTTGGCCTCGATCAGCGGGCTGGAGTAAGTAGCGAAGCTGACCGGGTGGGAATTGAGGCAGATTGGGGTGTAGAAGGTGCGAGCAGCGGCCTCGATTAGGCCGTTGGTCTCGCGGATCGCCCGCGCGAACTGCCAGTGGGCGCCGCCACTGTGGCCGTGGTGGACGAGCACCTCCTCCGTCCAGTGGGTCGGCTGCTGGTAGCAGTCGATCAACGAACCATCGGTGTCGACGAAGCGGAGCGGCCGACCGGAGCCGCAGAGGTGACCGACGACGAGCGGGTGAACGCTGACGTAGTTGCATTCGAGGCGGGCGCCGAGGTCGGCGTAGACGCGGGCCATATCGACGTAGCCGAGCCAGCGGATGGCATGGTTACGCATCGTCCGTACCGGCCGGCCGAACTCCCGCTGGTGGCGCTCGACGTTGTCGCGGACCATCGCGGCGGCGAAGGTCGGTTGGGCGGCATCGACCGGGGACGCGGCGCCGTAGTCGCCCTTGACCGACGGGTGAACGGAGAAGGTATGGCCGTCTGCCTCCCACTCGGTCATCAGGTCGCTGGATATTCGGGTGTCTTGCACCATGTAGAAGGAGCAGGTAGCCTCCCGTTGGCGCAGCCCTGCCAGGAGCGTCTCGAACTGGTCGATCGTCGACCAATCGTCGTCGCTGGTCATGACCAGGACGCCGCGGTCGGTCGCTTCCGGGTAGTACCAGATGCGCGGTTGCGGTTCGAGTGCTTCGATCACCCGCGCCAAGAGGGCGGACTGGACGTCGGCTTGCGGTAGTCGCTGCTGCCGTGCCGGAAGCTGATTGATGAAGAGCTCGTGCGGTCGGATGAAGTGGTCCATCCCGGAGAGCGAGAGATCTGCGTAAACCGGATCCCCCTGCCGGAGGCGCGAGATCGCGTAAGGTAGGTCGTAGGCGAAGAAGATCGCCTCGCCCCGACCGTGGGCGACGCGGACGACCGCCGGCGCGTTGAGGCCGGGGTCGGTGGCGTCGCGGACATGGGCCAGGATGGCGAACGACGCCTCGGCTGCTGAACGCCAGACGACGGCGGGCGCGATGATCTGCACCGGTTCCCGGCAGAGCCCGGTAGTCAGCGAGTCGTCGGTGTCGATCCAGAGGTAGCCGGCACTGGCCGGTGTCGCCCGCTGTGCCGGCGCCAACCCGAACCGCTTGCCGAGGTACGGATCGGGGTGGAATGCCAGCAGCTTGCCACCTTCCGCGACATAATCGACCAATCGCGCCGCGTCGCGGGCCGTTAGGGAGACGCGCGGCAGCACGACGAGCCCGGCATCGGCCAGCGATGCATCGTCGAGGTCGTCCAGATCGACCTGGGCGAACCCGGTGAACCCCTCCATGACGAGGATCTCGGCCAGGTAGCGGCTATACCGGCTACGTGGGTCGCGCCGGGCGTGGACCAAGAGCATCCGTGGTCTCCTCCTGAACTGAAGGCGAACGATCTACTCCTTCAACCCCGTAAAGACGATCCCCTGGATGAAGTAGCGCTGGGCGACGAAGTAGAGGAGGACGCAGGGGATAGCGGTCATGACGCTGGCGGCCATCAGCAGGTGCCACGAGGTTTGCTCGACGCCGCGGAAGAGGTAGAGGCCGAGGGGCAGCGTGTACTTCTCGGTCGTGCTGAGGTAGATCAGCGGGCCGAAGAAGTCGTTCCAGTGGGTCAAAAAGGCAAAGACGGCGACGACGCCGAGGGCCGGTTTGGACTGCGGCAAGACGACGTCCGTGTAGATCCGCCAGGGACCGGCCCCATCGACACGGGCCGCGTCGTCCAGCTCCAGCGAGAGGCGCAGGTAGAACTGACGAAGGAGAAAGATGTAGAAGGGCGAGCCGCCCAGCCAGGTCGGGACGATCAGCGGCAGGTAGGTGTCGAGCCAGCCGAGCTCGCGGTAGAGCACGAAGGTCGGGATCAAGGTAACGTGGTAGGGGATCATCACCGTCGCCAAGAGGACGAGGAAGAGGACGTCCCGCCCAGGAAATCGCAGCCGCGCGAAGCCGAAAGCGACGAGGCTGGCCGAGATGACCTGTCCCGCGGTCGTGAGCGCGGTGACGAAGGTCGAGTTCCAGTAGAACCGCAGGAAGGGCACGCGGTCGAAGACGCGCGAGTAGTTCTCCCAGCGCCAAGGGTCCGGGATCCATTGCGGTGGGTAGAGGAAGATCCTGCCTTCGTCCTTCAAGCTCGACGAGAGGAGCCAGACGAGTGGGACCAGCATGACGACCGCGCCACCGATCAGCAGGAGGTAGATGCCAACCGCCTGCACGTTCCGACGCAGCCGGACGGATCCTTCCTCAACTTGTCTCGATGCCGGGACACTCGGGGCGACGGCGGGCGCGGTTCCCGGTGGGAGTGAGCTGGTCGAGCCTGCCATCGTCACCTCCGCCTTGGGGCGCCTTCGTAGTAGACCCAAAAAGCCGACCAGCGAAACATAAGGATGGTCAGCGCGAGGATGATGACAAAGAGGAGCCAGGCCAGCGCTGAGGCGTAGCCCATCCGGAAGTACTTGAAGGCGTTCTCGTAGAGGTAGAGGACGTAGAAATAGGTGGCGTATCTGGGTCCGCCGCCGGTCATGATCAGCGGTTGGGCGAAGACCTGGAAGCCGGCGATCATCCCCAGCACGAGGTTATAGAAGATCACCGGGGTCATCATGGGGACGGTGATCGTCCAGAAGCACGCCCAGTTTCCGCCGCCGTCGACGGCGACCGCGTCGTAGAGCTCGGTCGGAATCCCTTGCAAACCGGCCAGGTAGACGAGCATCGGCCCGCCAACGCTCCAGAGACTCATCAGGATCAGCGACGGCAGCGCCCAATCGGTGCTCCGCAACCAGAGCGGCCCCTCCACCCCGACCTGCCGTAGGAGCAAGTTGAGGAGCCCGAAGTCGGGGTTGAAGAGCCAGAGCCAGAGCATTGTCGTGGCGACGAGCGGGATCAGGTTCGGCAGGTAGAAAATCGTCCGCCACACGCCGACGCCGCGGACCTTCTGGTTCATCAGGACCGCGACGCCGAAGGAGAGGACGAGGACCAGCGGCGTGCTGACCGCGACGTAGATGCTGGTCACCTTGAGCGCCTGCCAGACAAGGTCGTCGTCGAGCATGCGCCGGTAATTGTCGAGGCCGATGAAGGTCGGCGCCTGCACGATCTGGTAGTCGGTCAGGCTGTAGTAGAACGAGGCGATGATCGGCCCGACGAGCAGGACGAGGAACCCGATCAGCCAGGGCGCGATGAACAAGTAACCGGCGATGGCTTCACGCCGCGCGACCGTCATTCTTGGCGTCCGCGTCGCGGCGGTAGCAGCCATGGCAGCGTCTCCTTGCAGGCGTTAGGTGTTAGGCGTTAGGGGATACACGGAATCCCTAACGCCTAACAGCTAAGCCCTAACGCTTCAGCTTGTCTGGAACTCGGGCGGGCGGCGGGAGAAGATCTCGTCGATGCGGTCGCAAGCACGGGCGGTGGCGGTGGCCACGTCCTCCTCGCCGGACCACATCGGGGCGAGTTCTTGCTCGATGGCATTCCACCATTCGTTGGCGTCCGGCGTCCCATAGTAGTTGTGGCCGGAGGTCCGAAGGTCGCTCACCATGACGCTGATGTCCTGCGGGGCGTGCAGCTCCTGGAACTCCTCGCTCTCGACCAGGGTGGTGATGCCGGGGATGCCGAGCGACATGATGCCGCGCTGGCCCGGCTCGGTCATCAGGTACTTGATCAACTGCCATGCCTCTTCTTTGTGGTCGCTGATGCTCAGCATCGACCAGGCGTTCGAGCCCATCTGGACGGAGCGCGTGCCGGTCGTCGGATGGACCGGCATGTGCGCGAAGTCCCAGTTGAATCCGGCCGAGCGAATCGCGATCTCGTTCCAGGTGCCGCCGAAGAAGAGGGCGACCTTGCCGGTGATGAAGGGATTCTCCTGCCCTTCCATCGAGCCGGGAACCGGCATGACCTCGTCTTCGTTGATCAGGTCGTAGAGGAATTGGAGCCCGGCTTGGGCCCCGGGGCTCGTCAGCGTGCAGGCGTCGCGGGTGTCGTTCAGGACCGTACCGCCGGCGCCGTGGATGAAGGCCGAGCCCCAGTAGGGCGGATTGATATTGTCGAAGTGCAGCCCCCACTGGTTGTTGGCCGAATCGGTTAATTCGATCGCGGCCGATCGCAGGTCGTCCCAAGTCCACTCGGCGGCCGGGAAGGGGATGCCGGTCGCGTCGAGCAGGTCCGTGTTGACGTAGAGCACCTGGCCGCCGGCGTAGAGCAAGCCGCCGTAGATGCCGCCGTCCCACTCCCACTCGAGACTGTGCGAGTACCAATACTGGTCCATGTCGACCGCATCCCGCTCGATGAACGGGCTGAGGTTCTCGAACATGCCGCGAGCGGCGCCGGGGACGATCCAGTCCATCTGGTTGACGGTCACGTCGGGCGCGGTGCCGGCGGCGAACTCGGTTTGCAGCTTGTCCCAGTACTGGTCGCCAGGCCGGTACTCCAGCTTGACCGTAACCCCCGGCGTGGCCGCCTGGAACCCCTCGATGACCGCGCCGAAGGTCTCGGCCCACTGGTCGTTCGTTTCGTAGAGGGCGAGGCGGACTTCGACCGAATCCTGAGCGCCGGCGCGCGAGACCGGACGCACGCCGGCCAACCCGGTAGCGCCGGCCGCGGCTCCATAGCCGAGCAACTTGCGGCGAGAAAGCGTCGCGTCGTGCTTCTGCATGGGATTCCTCCTCGGTGGTGCGTGCTGCGATACGACCGTGTCTACGCGGAAGGCGAAAGGCGGCAACACTCGCCGACAGGCGCGCGTTCTTCACTCACGCGTTCCGCCCTCTGCCTTCCGCTTCGGCGGCTTTCCGTGCCTGTACGATGCGTGTCACCCCCTCGACGTGGCGGTCCCGGAACTCCTCCAAGACCGGGCGCCAGACGGTCTGGAGGAAGCCGTGAAGCCGCTCCGGCGCGATCTGCTCGCGGCAAAACGGAACGAGTCCATCGAAGTTGGCGACGTCGACGTCGACGCTGCCGGCCGGAATCTGATGGAAGCCGTGCTCTTCCATCGTCACGAAGGCCCGCAGCCTTGTCAGGCGGTCCGCCTCCTTGGCGCTGTCGTCCTTCGTCGCGAGGCTAAAGTCGGCGTCGTAGTACCAATTGCTCTGCATGACCGAGCGAGGCATCCGCTGGACGAATGCCTCGGGGTGATTCCAGAGATAGTCCGACCAGATCCATGCCTGGGCGCCGCCCTGCTCGACCAGGTCGACGAAGAAGTAGAAGTCGCGCCACCAGAGGTCGTGTTGCCTGATGACGACGTAGTCGTACCAGCGCTGATGAACCAGGATCTCCTCGTCGTAGCCGAGGTGGAAGAAGCGAGGTCGGTCGAAAATTTCCAGCACCTCGGCGATCAGGTCCCGGCAAACCTGGTAGTAGGTCTCGGTCGAGACCATGCGGGCGTAGGGGCCGAGCCAGTCGTCGTGCGCGGCCGAGAAGTTCAGTTTCGGGATCGGCTCGATCCCCAGTTCGCGCAGCCGGGCAACCTCGGTGCGCAGCTTATCGACCGACCAGGAGCCGTTGACCGCCAGCTCAGGGTGCGACTGATAGCGGACGCCCTCGCCCAGTCCGAGCACGACCATGGTGACGCCGCCATCGACCATCTGGTCGACAAGGTCGTTCCAGAGGCCGCGGTCGAAGCGCAGATAGTTGCGGCTGCTGAGGTGACGGTTCCCGGACCGCTCCCAGACGTCTGGGCAGTCGCGGTCGGCGTAGGTGTTGTAGCCGAGATGGAAAAAGCAGGCCCAGATCCGTGGGTCTCCCGCCCGTGTTTCGGCCATCCGCCACCCTCGCGGCCGTGTCCCGTTCGGCGAGTAATCGCCGGCTCACCCAGACGCGGTCCGCACCCGGCCAATCACCTGGATTGAGCTGATCTGAAACGGCTTGGGTTGAGCGCCCGCAGCCCCCGCCGATGCCCGCCGTTTTGAAACGTGGAACTATGGTCCACGATATCAGAGAGGGTACGATCTGTCAAGAGCAGCACGGGCCAACTCGCCGCTGCACAAAGGAGGCGCTTGCATAGATTCGCTCGTGTGCGCCAGGTAGCCACCAATTCGGACGGTAGCCAGTTCGGCTGGGAGTGTTGCGGCCTCCGCGCTCCGGAAAAAGGAGCGACAGTTCTGCTTCGATGTAGCCGAGTTCTTCAGGATTGCGTGTCATTGACTCGCCTCCACCTCGTAGGTTGTACCTCAATTCAGACGTGTCCCGTCACGCGCTAGCGATGATGCAGATACGGATCGAGCGCGTCGCGCAGGCCGTCACCGATGAAGTTGATCGAGAGCACGGCGAGGGCGATCATCGCGCCTGGGGGGAGCCAGAGCCAGGGCATCCCTTCGAGCACGGTCAGCGACTGGGCGTCGGTGAGCATGTTGCCCCACGAGGGGGTCGGCGGTTGGACGCCGAGGCCGAGGAAGCTGAGGCCGGCCTCGATCAGGATCGCGTAGGCGATGCCGAAGGTGGCGGCGACGATCACCGGCGCCATCGCGTTGGGCAGCAAGTGACGGAAGATGAGGCTGGCGGGCGGGCTGCCGATCGACCGCGCGGCGAGGATGAATTCCCGCTCGCGCAGGGAAAGCAACTCGCCGCGCAAAAGTCGAGCGATCGGCGGCCAGCCGAGGAGTCCAATGGCCAGCATGACGTTGTAGATGCTTGGTCCGAGCACCGACGCCATCGTGATGATGATGATGAGCGACGGGAAGGAGAGGAAGACATCGGCCAGGCGCATGATCGTCGAATCGACCCACCCCCCGTAGAAGCCCGCCAGCGCGCCGAGCACGATCCCAATCGCCGTATAGATCGAGACGGCAACCAGGCCGACCGAAAGCGAGACGCGGCCGGCATGGAGCAGCCGGCTGAAGACGTCTCGCCCCGCCGAGTCGGTGCCGAGAATGTGGTCGGAGGTGGGGCCGATGCGGTAGGCGCTGAGGTCAATCGCGTAGGGGCCGTGTTGCGCGATCAGCGGCGCGAAGATCGCGCCGATGGTCAGGATGGCTAGAATGGTCGTCCCGATGACGGCCAGCCGGTGCCGCCGAAACCGCCGCCAGACGGTCGCGCTGCCGCGCCGTGGCTCGGCCTGGTGAGTCAATGCCGTCAATGGCGCTGTGGCCTCGACTGCTCCGGTTGACTGTGCCATGTCTCATTTCCGTGACACAATTTCGCCGCGGGGCTGACGGCTGACGGCTGACGGCTGACGGCTGACGGCTGACGGCTGACGGCTGACGGCTACGAATACTTGATTCGCGGGTCGATCCACGCGTAGAGCAGGTCGGCGATCAGGTTGCTGACGACGATCGCCATGGCGCCGATCAGGTTGATCGCCATAATCGTCGGGTAGTCGCGCCCGCGCACGGCGGTGATCGCCAGGGTGCCCATCCCCGGCCAGGCGAAGACTTGCTCGATGATGACGGTGCCGCCCAGCAGTTGCGGCAGGCTCAACGCGATCACGGTGACGAGCGGAATCAAGGCGTTGCGTAGTGCATGGCCATAGATCACGGCGCGCTCCGACAGGCCTTTCGATCGCGCCACGCGGACATAGTCCTGCCGTACGGTTTCCAGCATACTCGACCGTGTGTAGCGGATTAACGGCGCCGCCTGACCAAGTCCGAGTACGAACGCCGGCAGGATCAGGTGCTGGAGCGAGTCGATGAACGACGGCGGCTGGCCGACCGTCGCCATCCCGGCCGTGGGCAGCCACCGCAGCTTCACGGCAAAAACGTAGATCGCGGCTAAGGCCAGAAAGAAGGCCGGAATCGAGATCGTGGCAAAGCCGAAGACGGTTGCCAGGTAGTCGATCCACGAATACTGCTTCAGCGCCGAGATGACCCCGATCGGGAGCGCAATGCAGAGGGCCAGGAGTTGGACCGTCAGCATCAATTTGAGCGTCGGCCAGATGCGCTCGACGAGCTTGTCGCTGATCGGTTGGCGGTCGGTGTAAGAGAAGCCGAGGTTGCCCTGGGCGACTTCCTTCATCCATAGCAGATAGCGCACCGGCAGCGGCCGGTCGAGCCCGAGTTGCCGCCGTTGCTCCTCGAGCCAGCCCGGCCCTAGCGCCGAAATCTGCTCAGGATCAACCATCGCCGAGACCGGATCTCCCGGCGCCAGGTTCACGATGACATAGGTCACCAGCGTGATCCCGAAGAGTACGGGCACGCTGATGATCAACCGCCGGAGGAGATAGCGTCCCATTCCGAGGCTCCTAGCCGCTAACTCCTAGCCGCTGGCCCGTTTTCCGCTGGAGGACCGCGCTCCCATCGGTCCGCCCTCTCCGTGAGCGGCCGCGTGCTAGCGGCTAGGAGCTAGCGGCTAGTGGCTAGTTGCTCACCGACCACGTTTCCGCGTTCCAGAATTTGTTATCGGAGTAGCTCGGCGGGGCGAAGCCCTGGAACCGGGCGCTCACACCATACAGGGAGTTGGGCGACCAGAGGAAGAGCCACGGCAGATCGTCGTTGAGGATCTGAGCGATCTCGGTGTAAATCGCCTTGCGTTCCTCCGAGTCCGCCACTGCCTGGCCTCGCGCGTACAGGTCGTCGATCTCCGGGTTGGAGTAGTGGGACGCGTTGCCGCCCGCTGGCGTGAAGTTGCGGGTCAGGAAGTAGGTCGCGGAGACGCTCGGGTCGGCGCGGAAGACGCCGCCGCCGATGTAGAACATGTCGAAGTCGGTCTCGTCGATGTACCGCCGGTTCTGCTCGGCCACGTCGACCTGCAGGATCTCGTAGTTGAAGCCGACTTGACGTAACTGCTCTTGAATGATCGCGGAGGCGGCGTCCCGTTCTTTGACCACGCCCGGCTGATAGCCCAACTGGATAACCTGGCTCTTATCGAAGCCGGAATCGTCGAGCAGTTGTCGCGCCCGCTCCGGATCGTACTCGTAGGCATTGAGCCCTTCGGGGATGCCCATCCAATCCGGCCCAAAGATCGGCGCGTTCACGACCTGACCTTCACCCTGATAGACCTGGGCGACGATCCCTTCGCGGTCGATGGCGTGCAGCATCGACTGGCGCATCTGCTTGTTCTGCAGGTACGGCCGCTCCATGTTGAAGGCGAGGAAGTCCATGCTCGGACTCGGCACGCTGGCGACCACGGCGCCTTCGATGCCACGGGCGCGCTCGGCCTCGGAGATCGGCAGGGTCATCAGGTCGATCTCGCCCGTCTCGAGTTGCGCCAGGGCGACGTCGGAGGTCAGGATCGGCAGGAAGATGCGCTCAAGCGGCGGCGGGTCGCCAAAATAGTTCGGGTTGCGCCCGATCTCGAGGAACTGGTCGACCTCGTGGCGGACGAAGGTGAAGGCGCCCGCGGTCACGGTCGGCTCCTGCGAGAGGGTGTGCTCTTGCATCTGGTCCGGCGCGACCTCGCCCCAGACGTGTTGTGGCAGGATGCCGAGACCGGAGAAGTTGCAGAGGTTCACCAGGAAGGCGCTGTCCGGCTGGGCGAGGGTGATCTGGACCGTGTAGTCGTCGGGTGTGGCCAGGCCGCTGATCGAGTCGGCTTGCCCTTCGCCGTAGGCTTCGGCCCCCTCGATGCCGAGCAAGCGACCCCGCCAATAGCTGCCGGTCCGCTTGTCGACCGCGCGCTCGATTGTGAAGACGACGTCCGCCGCGGTGAGCGGCTGCCCATCGGTGAAGGTGATGGTCTGGTGCAGGATAAAGGTGTAGACCGTGGCGTCGTCGGAGACCTGGACCTCCGCCGCCAGGTCCGGCGTCGGCTCCAACACGTCGCTCATCTTGACCAAGGCGCCGAAAAGGAGCCGCTCGACCTGCTGCTCATTTCCCGAGGTGGAGAAGAGCGGGTTAAAGGTAATCGGCTTGCGCCACAGCACGTTGACCTGCCCACCGCCCTCGGCATCTTGGGCAGCGACTCCCCGCGGGTGCGCGCCAAGCAATGCCATCATGGCGGACATCCCCGCCCCGCCGGCAACCAGCCGTATCAGCTCCCGCCGGTCGAGGCCGCGGGCCTCCCACTCCGACGCCAGTCGATCGAGGTTCCAGTACTCAGCCATGAGAACCCTCCCGTTGCTCCGGCACGACGAATCGGCGGTGCCTTATACCCCCAATCGCGCCGCCGGTCCAGACCCTTCCGAGGCGGAAGGCGGAAGGCAATAGGCGTTAGACGTGAGGCGATAGGCGTTAGGGCGTGTCTGCACACCGTCATGCTGACCACCGGGAAGCATCCCCCGGCGAAGCCGTTTCGTCGTGAAAGCGAGGCGCTTCGCGCGGGGATGCTTCGCTGCCTCAGCATGACGGCACGTTTCCAACACGCCCTAAGCCCAAACGCCTAACGCCTAACGCCTACTCCGTCACCGACCACGTCTCCGCGTTCCAGAATTTGTTGTCGGAGTAGCTTGGAGCTTCGAAGCCTTGGAGGGTCGCGCTCAATGCGTAGAGCGAGTTCGGCGACCAGAGGTAGATCCAGGGCACCTCGTCGTTGAGGATGGTGGCGATCTCGGTGTAGATCCGCTGGCGCTCCGCCTCGTCCGTCGTGGCTTGCCCCTGCACGTAGAGTTCGTCGACCGTCGCGTTCGTGTAGTGGGAGCCGTTGCCGCCGTTGGGCGTGAAGTTGCGGGTCAGGAAGTAGGTCGCCGAGACGTTCGGGTCGGCCCGGAAGACACCGCCGGCGTTGTAGAAGATGTCGAAGTCATTGTTGTTGGAGTACCGCTCGTTCAACTCGGCGACGTCGACTTGCAGGATATCGACGTTGAAGCCGACCTGACGCAGTTGCTCCTGCATGATGACGACGGCGGCATCCTTCTCCTTGCTTCCGCCCGGCACGTGCATGATTTCGAGTTGCTGATTGGTGTCGAAGCCGGACTCGTCAAGCAACTGTCTTGCCATGTCCGGGTCGAACGGATAGGGATTCAGCCCTTCCGGCACGCCCATCCACTCGGGACCGAAGATCGGCGAATTGACGACCTCGCCCTCACCCTGCAGCACCTGCGCCACGATCCCTTCGCGGTCGATCGCATGCATCATCGCCTGGCGCACCTGCTGGTTTTGGAGATAAGGCCGATTCATGTTGAGCGCCAGGAAGTCCATGCTTGGGCTGGGCACGCTGGTAATGACCACGCCTTCGATGCCGCGGGCGCGTTCCGCTTCGGCAACGGGCAGGGTCATCAGGTTGATTTCGCCCGTCTCCAACTGCGCCAGGCCAACGTCGGGCGTCAGAATCTTGAGAAACAGGCGCCCAAGGGGTGGCGGATCGCCGACGTAGGTTGGGTTGCGCGCCAGCTCGAGGAACTGATCGACTTCGTAGCGGACGAAAGTGAAGGCGCCGGCCGATACGTTCGGCTCGAGCGAGAAGGGGTGCGCTTCGAGCTGGTCCGGGGCGACCTCCGCCAGAACGTGCGACGGCAGGATGCCGAGGCCGGAGAAGTTGCAGAGATCGACCAGGAACGCGGCGTTCGGTTCCGCCAGCGTGATTTGAATAGTGAGGTCGTCCGGCGTGGCGATGCCGGAGATCGCGTCGGCCTGCCCTTCGCTAAAGGCTTGCGCGCCTTCGATGCCGAGCAGACGTCCGATCCACCGGCTGCCGACGCGATTGTCGATCGCCCGTTCAAGGGTAAAGACGACGTCCTGTGCCGTCAGCGGTGTGCCGTCGCTGAAGGTGATGTTCGGGTGGAGGGTGAAGGTGTAGACCTTCGCGTCATCAGAGACCTGGATCTCCGCCGCCAAGTCGGGCGTCGGCACCAGATCGGCGCTCATCTTGACGAGCGCGCCGAACATCAGGCGGCTCACCTGCTGCTCGTTGCCAGAGGTCGAGTAGAGCGGGTTGAGGGTGACCGGCTTGCGCCACAGGACGCTGACCTGGTCTCCGTCAGCGGCGTCCTGGGCGGCCACCCCCGCCGGCCGGGCGCCGAGGAGCGTCAGCATCGCCGTCATGCTCGCGCCGCCGGCGATCATGCGCATGAGGTCGCGCCGGTTCAGCCCGCGCGCCTCCCACTCTTGAGTCAGACGATCGAGGTTCCAGTACGTCGCCATTGCAGTCCTCCTCGTGCCTGGTCGTCCGCGACGAACAACCAGCCGCCTAGAATCGCCGAACGCCTGCTACGCCGCCCGATACCAGCTTCTGGGTACGACGTGCGCCATTGACCGCGTGGAAGCGCCACTGTAGCATGTTCGTATCTTGAACGCAACGCATGATGGTGTTCGCAGTAGGAACAGCAGGAGAACCCGCCGCGATCGTGGCGGGTGAGCGGTTGGGAGGGGGCACATGGTCAGTCAGGCGGCGCCAGATACCTCGCGGATCATGGTCGACTTCAACCAGATGCAGGCGTTTGGCCGCGACCCGCTGATCCTGGAGCGGGGCGAGGGGATCCGGGTTTGGGATGTCTTCGGTAAGGGGTACATCGACGGCCTCTCCGGCGTCTTCACCGTCAACCTGGGGCATGGTATCGACGAGATTGTCGACGTCGCCGCCGCCCAGGCCCGCCAGATTGCCTTCACCGCGCCGACGATGGCGACGAACCCGGCCGCGCTGCGACTGGCCGACCTGCTGATCCAGATCTCCCCGGTGCAGTATTCGACGGTGAAATTCTTCTCCGGCGGCTCCGAGGCGACCGAGGCGGCGATCAAGCTGGCCCGTCAGTACTTCCTCCAGACGGGCCACGGGCGTAAGTTCAAGGTCATTTCTCGCTACAAGGCGTACCACGGCGGGACAGGACACGCCATGGCGGCCTCGGCCCAGGCCGACTGGAAATGGCGCTACGAGCCGCTGGCGGGCGGCTTCGTCCACGTCACGCCGCCCGCCCGTCCCGGCTGCGCCGCCTGCCATCGGTCGGACGCCTGCACGCTGGCCTGTGTCGATCTGATCGAAGAGGCGATCGTCAACGAGCATCCGGAGACGGTCGCCGCCGTCATCGCCGAGCCGATCATGCTCTCGGCCGGCGTCCAGGTGCCGCACCCCGACTACTTCCCGCGCTTGCGCGAGCTCTGCGACAAACACAATGTCTTGCTGATCTACGACGAGATCATCACCGGCTTCGGCCGCACCGGGCGGTTGTTCGGGGCGGAGCGGGTCGGCGCCTGGCCGGATGTTCTCTGTTGCGGCAAGGGGATCAGCGGCGGCTACGCGCCGCTCTCGGCGATCCTGATCGCGGACAAGGTCGCGCAACCATTCTGGGGTGACGCCGAGGCGGGTGTGCAGTTCTGGTCCGGCCACACCTACGGCGGCAACCCGGTCGCCTGCGCCGTGGGCGAAGCGGCGGTCCGCTATCTCCTCGACAACGACCTGATCGCGAATGCCGAACGGGTTGGGTGCTATTTGGCGGAACACTTGCGCCAGATCGCGGACCGCAAACCGGTCGTCGCCGAGATTCGCGGTGCTGGCCTCCTCTTGGGCGTTGCCTTTCACCGACCGATCGGGAAGGCGGTCTACGACGCCTGCCGGCGTCTCGGGTTGTTGTTGCGGTCCGGTGGCGACTTCGTCGGCGTCGCGCCGCCCCTATGCACGACCAAGGCCGAGGCGGACGAGATCGCCGAGTTACTAGAGGTTGGGATTTCGGCCTCGGCCTAGGATTCCTCGTTTCCGCCTGGGACGTCCTGTGCCGCGTGGTCCAGGCTCAAGCAGCCCATGATGGTTGTGAGCAACTACGGCGGGTCGACGTCGACGGCGGACTCCGCCACCGGCGACGCCTCCACCGACGGCCCTGACGCCACGGTTGTAGGGGGCGGACCTTCCAAAAACCTTCCGGCGGACCGGGTATCCTTTCCCCTTGCCGGCGCGGGCCGGTGGCTCGGCGCCGCACAGGGGGGAGCAGTACGTGGATCAACGAGACATTTATCTATCCGACGTGGCGATCACGCTGGAACCGGGGAACGGGGCCGTCCCGCTGCAACCGTTGGTCCACGGTCTCCGGCTGCGACTAACCCCCGTCGCCCTAACCAAGCTCGCCGAGCAGGCGGTCAAGCTGGCAAGTGCAAAGGCGCCGGTCGAGGTGCATCTGACGGGCTGCCGCCTGGTGGATGGGGGCGTCGAGGTCAGCGCGCGCGCCGGAAAGGGGTTCATGGGCGCGGACGTGAAAGCCCGGCTGGCTATCGCCGCCGCGGGCGAGACTGTCCGCGTCGCGCTGTCGAGTCTCGACGCGCCGCGCTGGTTGCCGACCGGCTCGATGATCGAGTTGGCTCTGGGCAAGGCGATCCAGATCCCCGGCATCCGGCCCGACCCGACGAACAACCAAGCCGTCATTGTCAACCCCGCCGAAATTCTGGCGCGGAAGGGACTGCCGGCGCGGCTGGCGCCCGGCGCGTGGGAGGTGACGATCGACGCGGCCGCGCTCGACCTTGCCTTCCGCGAGCAGCGCGAGTGAGGACGCGCGCCGGGCAGTCCCGACTGAGCCGCCGCCACGCCCTCGCCGGCGTGGCCGCGCTGGTCGCGGGGCACCCGTGCCGCACCTCCGCTCGTCAATCCCCCTGGCAACCGCAATTGGTGAACGTCGGTGGCAGAAGTCTGGCGCTCACTTGCCGCGGCGCGGGCAGCCCGGCCGTCGTCCTCGAAGCCGGCCTGACGGCCACCGCCTTGACCTGGCGGCGGGCACAGGTGGGCATCGCCTCGTACGCCGAGGCGTGTACCTACGACCGCGCCAACCTCGGCCGCAGCGATCCCGCGCCGGCTCCGCGCACGGCAGCGGACGCGGCGGCTGATTTGGACGCGCTGCTGGGCAACGCGGGCCTGGCCGCGCCCTACATCCTCGTCGGCGCCTCCTTTGGCGGGTTCGTCGTGCGTCTCTTCGCCGCCGCGCGTCCGGACGCGGTCGCGGGCGTGGTGCTGGTCGACGCCTCGCACGAGGAACAGGTTTCGCGCCTGGCCGAGATCTTGAGCGAGGATCAGCTCGCCAACCTTGCGCTTGATGTTCCGCGCAACGTCGAGGGGATGGACCTGCCCGCCACCTGGGACGAGGTCCGCGCCGCCGGCCCCTTGCCCGACGTCCCGCTCTTCGTTCTCAGCGCGGGCCTTGACAAGCCCGCGCCGCCCGGTTACCCGACCCCGGCCATGAACCAGATCTGGCGAGAGCTGCAAGCTGACCTCGCCACCCTCGCTCCCAATAGCGCTCACGTCGTCATTGCAACCGACCACGACATCGCCTTGGAGCGCCCGGCGGTCGTCGTCGACGCGGTCCATCGCGTCGTTGGGGCCGCTCGTGGAGGCGTGCCGCTGGATTCGGTCGTCGGCACACCGGTTCCCTAACAGAGCATGGCCGCGAGCCATCGGTTTATCCCTTTCGTAGGCGCGGATCGAGGGCGTCTCGCAGGCCATCACCGAGGAAATTGAAGCCGAGGACTGTAAGGAAGATTATCCCTCCCGGTACGAGCGAGTACCAAAGCGCTTCCGTGAGAAACCCCTGGCTGTCGTTCAGCATCCCACCCCAACTCGCGCGCGGCGGTTGGGCGCCCAGCCCGAGGAAGCTGAGCGCCGCTTCGTCGAGAATGGCGTAGCCCAGGATTCCCGTCACGGTGACGAGCATGGGTCCGACCGCATTCGGGAGGATGTGCCGCGCCATGATCCGCCATTCGGGCGAGCCGAGGGCACGGGCCGCCTCGACGTAGTCGCGCTGTCGTTCGGCCATGACGACCGCCCGCGCAAGTCGCGCGAATCCGGGAATGCCGTTCAGACTGATTGCCAGCATGGCCGAGGTAAGCGACGGGCCGCGGATTGCCACGATCGCCAAGGCAAGCAGCAGCGTGGGAAAGCCGAAGATCACGTCGAGCACGCGCCCCACAATTGCATCGTACATGCCGCCGACGTACCCCGAGGAGATGCCGAGGACTCCCCCAACGCCGGCAATGATGATCGCCGCGATCGCGGCAACGCCGAGCGAAATCCGGCCGCCGACCAGGACGCGGCTCAGAATGTCGCGCCCGAACTCGTCTGTCCCGAGAAGATGACCCTGGGCCGGACCCTCCAGCCGTTGATCGATGTGGATTTTGGCAGGGTCCGCCGGCGCGATCACCGGTGACAGGAGTGAGAGGATGACCACTGAAAGGACGATGGCCAGTCCCACCGCGAGCGTCTTACGGCGCATCAGCCAGCGCGCACCACGCCACGCGGATGGCCGCCAACCCCGGCGTCCTGACGTGCGTGGCGAGAAAACTTGTCGCGTGGCCGACCGTTCCAGTGTCGATGCCTCCGATCGCGTCATAGCCGGCGTGAACTGCCGGGCCAGGCTATGATCAACGGTTAGCGCCGGTTCTCGGTCCGCAACCGAGGATCGAGCAGCCCATAGGTCACGTCGACCAAGAAGTTCATGACCACAAACCCGGCGGCGACGAAGAGGACGACTCCCTGCATCACCCGGTAGTCGCGCGCCAGGATCGCGTCGAGCCCCAATCGACCCATGCCCGGCAGGGCGAAGACCTGCTCGATTACGATTGCCCCACCCAGCAGCCCTGCAAACGCAAGGCCGAGCGCCGTCGTGAACGGGATCAGCGCGTTGCGCATGACGTGTCGCGTCATCACCCGTCGCTCGGCGAGACCCTTGGCCCGCGCCGTCGTCACGTATTCGAGCCCGAGCACATCGAGAATGCTGGCGCGCAGGTAACGCATCAGCCCAACGGCAAGGAGCAGCCCCAGCGTGAGGGACGGCAGCAGTAGACTCTTGAGCCAACCGGCCGGGTCCTCGGTCGGGGCTACGTACCCCGACGCCGGCAACCACTTGAGGCGGACGGCGAAGAGACTGATGAGCAGGATGCCGAACCAGAACGACGGGACCGACTGCCCGGCGAAGGCGACCAGCTTGACGCCGACGTCGAGCCAGGTATCGCGCCGCGAAGCCGAAACGATGGCCGATGGGACGGCGACCGCGAGCGCGACGGCCGTGGCCAGCAGCATGAGTTGGAGCGTGACCGGTAGCGCCTGGCCAATCAGCGTCGTCACGGACCGACGGCTGAAGAACGACTCACCCAGATCGCCCTGCAACAGATGGCCCAGCCAGCGAAGGTAGCGCACCGGCAGTGGCGCGTCGAGGCCGTAGTTGCGGTGCGCCGCCTCGATCTGGCTTGGTGTGGCGTCGACCCCGAGCAAGACGAGCGCCGGATCGCCGGGGATGAGCGCGCCGACGAGGAAGACGAGCAGCGTGACCACCCACAGCACCGGGATCATGCTCAAGAACCGGACAAGCACATACCGGCGCATGGGCGAAGCGATCTCCTACCCGATCGTGACCGTATCCAGTCTGACCCGGCCGTGACTTGGCGCCTCGAATCCTTGCACTCTTGAGGCCATGGCGTAGGCGACCGCTCGGTGGGCGACGATCAGATCGGGCACGTTCTCCGCCCAAATCTGTTGGAGTTGGTGATAGATCGGCACACGGGCTGTCTGATCGGTCGTCGCCGCGCCTTCTTTGATCAGCGCGGTGTACTCTGGGATCATCTCTTCGGTGAGCCCAAGGAAATTCGTCTCAGACGGCGTCAGAAAGACGCTCGCCCCGTAGACCGCCGCCGGGTCGGCCGTTCCGCCGCCGCCGAGGTCGAAGGCCGCATCAAAATCATACTCCGTCACGATCTTCGAGCTCCATGTGGCGAGTTCCAGCTCGGAGACCTCAACCTGCGCCCCAAGCTCAGCCATCGCCGCTTGAATCAAGATCGATCCGTTCCGGAAGTCGGGATATCCCGGTGGATAGATGAACTCGAACTCGAGCCCCTGGCCACCAGGATAGCCGGCCTCGGCGAGCAATTGGGCTGCCCGTTCCAAGTCGTACGGGTAGAGGCCAACGACGTCGGCGTTGTAGGCCCAATGCCCGTCGAAGAGGGGCGTGTTTGTCACCTTGCCATGCCCCGCGGCGAACTCGCTCACGTACGATTCGCGATCGAAGGCGTGGAGGACGGCCTGCCGGACTTTGACGTTGTCGAACGGCGGCTGGCGCATATTGAGGTAGATGTGCCAGAAGTTATTGGCCGGCGGTGAGAGGGCAACTATCGTGTCCGACTGGTCCTCGAGCCGCGGCACGTCCTGTAAGGCGAGGTCGGAGATGAAGTCGACTTGTCCCGATTGCAGGCTGGCGATCCGGGTCTCGGCCTCCGGGATGACCTTGAGCACGACCCGCTCCAAAGAAGGGCGCCCGCTAACCCAATAGTTGGGGTTCCGTTCGACCGTGATCGAGTCATTCTGCTTCCACTCGACGAACGTGAACGGGCCGGTGCCGTTCGGCTGACCAGTAGTGACGTCGGTATCCTCCCGCGAGAGGATGTAGAAGCCGGAAAGCACCGAAGGAATCGACGCATCGGCGACCTTGAGCAGAATCCGAAGATGGGTGGGATCGACGACCTCGACCGCCGCGACGTTCTGGAGGCGGGTCTTGAACTCCCCGGTCGGATTATCGGGGTGGATAACGTAGTCGAGCGTGAACTTGACGTCCTCGGCCGTGAAGGGCGCGCCACTGTGGAAGGTCACGTCGTCGCGGACGGTGATGGCAAAGGTGGTCGGATCCTCGAAGGACCATTCCGTTCCTAGGTTCGGGATGAGCTCCGAGGACGCGTGATCGACCCAGAACAGCGTGTCGTAGACCTGAAAGCGAACCAATGACCAGACGTTGAGGTTGCTCCCGTAGGGTTCGAGACTGCGGATGTCGCCCGCAATCGCGACGTTGAGCGTCCCACCTTGCTGCCGGCGAGACAATGCTGACGGTGATGTCGGCCATGGCGCAGCCAACGAGGTCCGACCCGCGACCAAGGCGCCCGCGCTGGCGGCGCCCGCACCTGCCAGGGATTTGAGGAAGCTACGCCTCTGCATCGATCAACTCCTTCGGTATCACCCAATCGACAGCGGCGATGGTTCCACGGTTGCTGGTTCTCCTCCCTTCCGGCTCATCGCGGCCCGCGCGCGGTCGATGTCTCTCATGACGCCGTCAATACAGCGCGCGATTTTGCGCACCCGCTCGGGAGCAGCGACGGCGTCCACCAGGCGTAGCGCGTCCGCCTGCACCTCGCGAAGCGCCGTCTCGTAGCGGTCAAGCGCGGCGCTGTCCATGTGGTCGATGAGGTAGACCGGTTCTCCGGCATGGTCGCTGACCAGTGGCTCCATGCTGATGGTGCCGACGCGCGTCATCTCGTGAGCGTTGTCGAAGTAGGCGGCTTCCGCTTGGAGGAAGAGGTCGGCCACGGCCTCTGCCGTGGCGTCGTCCGCCGGTTCGTAAACCTCCCGCACCGATGCCATCAGGCAGCGGCGCCAATTACCGTCCGGGTCGTTCAAGAGACGCCCACAGGTGAGCAGCGAGATCTCGTCGCCGGGATTGGCGGTGATGCGAAAGAAGAGTTCGCAGGCGCCTCCGCCGGACGCGGCAAGTTCATAGATGTGCGACGCCGCGCTGGCCAGGCAGGGGAGGAACCAGCGATCGCGGGTCCAGTGCAGAGGAGGTTCTACTGACCATCCACCAATCGTGCCCCAAGCGCATCGCACCGAGTCGATGAGCCATCGCTTGTGCGCCTCCCCGCTACGCCGCGCGGTGTCGTGGGCGTCGATGATGTAGTCGACATGGTGGCTCAGGTCCACGAGGTGCGGCACGTCGGCCGGGTGCTCGAACGTCATCCCCCAACTGTTCACGCCGACGAGCTTTTTTGGCCACCGCCGCTTGACGTAGCCAGCGGTGCGCGCGTTGAGCGCGGCGTGGTAGGCGACATCGCTCAGATGGGCGCAGTTGTCGCACGGGCACCGTCCGTGGTCGGCTGACTGCATGCTGATGCCGTCGAGATCCCATGAGAAGACGTAGTCGACGATGCGTTGTTGCCAAGCCCAGGCCTCGGGATTGGCTGAACACATCACTCGTGGATTGCCGCGGACCAGGTGCGGGTGCGCGGCAATGATTTGATCGAATCCCCAACTGTAGACACCGAGGCCGGCAAGGACCTTGATGTCATGACCGTGCGCGAGGTCGATCAGGCGTCGAATCCGTACCGCCCGTTGCTCGCCTACCGCCGATTCGACGTCGAGCGGCCAAGCAACCGCGGTAAAGAGACCCCAGACGACGATTTCGTTGAGACCAATCCGTTCCATCGCCGCGAACGTGGTTGCATAATCCTCAAGGAGCCAGTCCTCTAGGGTGATCGCTGGCCAACACGCGGTCGGGTGCGGTCGCGACGCGAGATCGGTGACCCAGCCGAGGTACGATCGATGGTCGAACATGAAACGTCTGTCCTCGTTCCCGGGGAAACATGCCTCCGAGGTGGAGAGCGACATCCCGCATGACCGGATGCCGCGCGACGCGGAGCGGTTCGACGGTCGGTTGGCTGTGCGGGTCATGATAAGCAGCGCCGGTGCAGATGTCAACAGGTATGACCAGTGGAAAGAGTCTGGTACACTTTTCGTCATTAGGGGATGGTGATCAGGGGTGAACCTGCAACCAGTCGAACGACAGACACTCGCCAAGGTCGTCATCGAACGGCTGATGGAATACGTCCGGGGTGGCACGTTCCAACCAGGCGACGCGCTACCGTCCCAGCACGAATTGGCGCGGCAGCTGTCCGTGAGCCGCCCGGTGTTGCGCGAGGCGATGCAGGGATTGGCCACGGTTGGTCTGATCGAGATCCGTCCCGGCAGTGGCTGCTATGTGCGCGACCTGGACGGATTGGCAGACCCGGACACGCTCTTCGAGGTCTTCACGCACGATGCGGCGATTGAGGTGTTGGAAGCGCGAATGGTGGTTGAAGTCGAGCTTGCCGCCCTCGCCGCCGAGCGGGCAACCGAGGCGGATCTGCGCCAGTTAGAGGCGATCCTGGCCCGGTTGAAACGAGCGGTGCGGCGCGGTCAGGCGACCGTCCAGATCACCTCCGACTTTCATCAGGCGCTCGCCCGCGCCGGCCACAACTCGGTCCTTTACCGTATGGCCCAGCGCCTGACGCGTCCGCGGATTACCCAGGGACTGCGAGTGGAGCATGCCCTCCCCGACATCGCGGCGGGCGAGTACGAGAGCCACCGCCGGCTCTACGAGGCGGTGCGGTCGGGCGACCCCGTGCGAGCACGAGCCGAACTGCGCCAGCATCTCGAAATCGCGCACGGTTGGGAAGACCAGATCGCCTCGCTACGAAGCGGACTCGCCGAAGCCGTGACGCCGAGTTAGCGATCGCTGCCCGCGTCACCTGAGCGGGAAGGCTTCGGAGTGAATGCGGTATGACAAGTTGACAGCACGAATGGATACCCTTGCTCGCCTCGCTGTCATCGGCGGGCGCCGTCGGGCGTCAACGCGCGATGCCGGGAGGATTCGCCCCTGATGGTCGACACGACACGGTCTCGTCGCGACCGCGCGTCCGACATCTACGCGCGACTTGGCGTCCGGACCATCATCAACGCGCGTGGCGCAACCACGGCGGTTGGCGGCACGCTGATGTCTCCAGAGGTCACCGCCGCCATGGCCGGGGCAGCGAAGGCCTTCGTCGTGCTTGACGAACTCAATGCCAAGGTTGGGGAGAAGATCGCCGAGGTGACGGGGGCGGAGGCCGGGTATGTTACCTCCGGCTCCGCGGCCGGGATGGCGCTGGCCGCGGCCGCATGTATCGCGGGGACGGATCCCGTCCATATCCGGCGCCTCCCGGAAAGTGATGGCCTCGCCAACGAGATCGTTATCCACCATTGTCACCGCATCAACTACGACCAGATGTACCGCGTCGGTGGCGGACGACTTGTTGAGATTGGTCTGGCCAGCGGCACTGAGCGGTGGAGTTTGGAAAGGGCGATTGGCGACCGGACGGCCGCGATCGCGTATCACGATTCGCCCGCCGTTGGTCGCGGTGCGCTCGACTTCGACGATGTGATCAGTATCGCCCATTCCCACCACATCCCGGTCATCGTCGACGCTGCCTCGACGCTGCCACCCGTTGATCATCTGCGGCGGTGGATTCGGCGCGGCGCGGACCTTGTGATCTACAGCGGCGGCAAGGGCATCCGTGGCCCCCAGGATACCGGACTGCTGGCCGGACGCGCCGATCTGATCGCGGCTGCCAGCGCCAATGGCAATCCCAACGCGGGAATTGGACGCGCGATGAAAGCAAGCAAAGAGGCGATGGTCGGTCTTTGGGTTGCTCTCGACCAGTTCCTCACGCATGATCACTCCGCCGACTTGCTGGCGCATCGGCGGCAAGCCATGACCATTGTCGACACCCTGGCCGGGCGAACCGACCTCCTCTGTGAGGTGGAGGATGATTGTGACCGGTGGCCCTTCCCCATCGTTCGCATTTATCCGTGGATGTGCGGCGGCAAAGACCGAACGCGCTGGTCGGCACACGCCGTCCGCGTCGCGTTGGCAAATGGTGATCCGTCCATCCACCTCAATGTCGAGGGTGACGGCTTGATGATCAATACACACTGCCTCTCTGATGACGACGCAGATGAGATCACGAGGCGCTTGCGGCAGATTCTCGATCATCCAGACCTTCATCGCTGACCCGCTTTTTGTCATCGGCCGGCGCGCGGTATGGCCGCGGTGCTTTGCTCTTCGCCGTACGGTCAGTACAATCCGCGCGTTGTGACACACGCACGGCATGAGGGAGGGTGCATCCAGATGGCCTGGCCGAATCGAGGGTTGACCCATCGGCCGGTGGTGATGGGCACGCGGGGGATGGTCGCTTCGGCCAACCCGCTGGCGTCGCTGGCCGGGCTGCGGGTCTTGATGCAGGGGGGCAACGCCGTCGACGCCGCGGTTGCCACCGCTGCCGCGCTCAACGTCTGCGAGCCGTACATGTCGGGCATCGGCGGCATCGGCTACATGCTGATCTACTCCGCCGGCAGTCGCCGTTTGCGCGTGCTCGACTACAACGGTCCCGCGCCGAAGGCGGCCCGGCGCGAGGCGTTTGCCGGCCATGCCGAAAAGCACCATGGGCCGAAATCGCCGCTGGTCCCCGGCGCGGCCGCCGGCTGGCTAACCGCGCACGAAACCCACGGGCGGCTCGACCGGGCCGACGTCTTTGCCCCGGCCATCGACTACGCCGTGCGCGGCGTGCCACTGACGATCAAGAACGAGATGTACTTCCGCAACGCCGTCGCGGCCGGCTACCTCGAACCGGAGACGCGCGACGTCTTCCTCCCCGGTGGCGACGTGTTACCCGCCGGCTCCGTCCTGCCGCAGCCGATGCTCGCCCAGACCTTCCGCGAGGTGGTCGAGGGCGGCAAGGACGCCTTCTACCGGGGCTCGATCGCGCGCCGCATCATCGAAGCGGTGCAGGCGAAGGGCGGCCTGCTGACCGCGGAGGATTTGGCTGGATTCGAGCCAACGTGGCAGGAGCCGATCGCGATCGGCTACCGCGGCTATGCCGTCCACTGTCCGCCGCCGCCATGCAGCGGCATGCAGTACCTACAGACCTTGAAGATGCTGGCTGGGGAAGACGTCGGCCGGCTCGGTCACAACACGCCCGCGACGATTCACCTGTTGGTCGAGACGATGAAGCTCGCCGTCGCCGACCGCATCGCCTACGCGCCGAACCCGGAGGCTCCGGTCGCCGCGTTGCTATCGGCGTCCTACGCGGCAGCGCGGCGGGCGCTCATCGCCTCGGACCGCGCCGCGATGAGCGAGGGGGACCGCTTCGACGGCCGTGTCGCTGGACCGGAGATGGTCGCGGCCGGCCAGCCCGCGCTCGCGGTGCCCGAATGCACGACCCACTTCGACGTGGTCGATGGCGAGGGAAACGCCGTTGCAGTGACGCAGAGCCTGGGCGACGCCTTCGGCTCCGGCGTGGTTGCCGGCGACACCGGCCTCGTGCTCAACAACTTCTGCTACTGGTTCGACCTCGACCCGGTCAGCCCAAACGTGATCGAACCGGGGAAGAAAGCGGAGATGTGCCTGGCCCCGGCGATGGTCATGCGTGACGACGCGCCGTTTCTCGTGATCGGCACGCCGGGTTCCTTCGGCATCATGCAGACAACGCCGCAGATGATCTCGAACGTGATCGACCACCAGATGAGCATTCAGGCCGCAATCGAGGCCCCGCGCTTCAAAACGGTCCAGGGCACGGAGCTCATGATCGAGACCCGCATCCCGGAGGCGACGCGCTACGAGCTGACACGCCTCGGCCACACCTTGAGTTTGCTCGGCGACTGGTCGTGGCTGGTCGGTGGCGGCCAGGGTATCTTGATCGACCCCGACACGGGCGTCCTCACCGGCGGCGCCGATCCCCGGCGCGACGGGTACGCGATGGGATGGTAGCTTCGGCCCCCCGGCCCCCAATCCTGGGGGAGCACGACAGGAGCGCGTCCGCTGTCGTCTCCCCCCAAAGTTGGGGGGCTGGGGGGGCCGAACCGCTACAAGTGCCCGACCTCGTTGAATGACACCACCCCCCAACCGCCGGCGCCGTGGGTGAAGAGGCAAAGGCAGGCGTTGTTGAGGACGGTCTTGCCGGAGCCGATTGCTCCGTTCGAGACGGCCGCGAGCATGGCGTTGATCACACCACCGTGGGCGACAACGAGCAGGCGTTTACCAGGGTGCGCCTCTGCCAGCGCGTGCAGGGCCGGCATGCATCGCTCGCGGAGCGCTTCGCGGCTTTCGGCGTCGGGGATGTGGCCGTTGGGAAAGGCGGCGTGGACTTCGGGCCAGGTCAGGCCGGCCGCGCTGCCGTAGTCCCGCTCGACAAAGGCTGGCTCCGGCACGATCTCGGTCAGGCCGATCTGTTCGCCAATGATGCGTGCCGTCTCCCAGGCGCGGCCGAGGGGGCTGCTGACGAGGATGTCCCACGACTCACCGCGCAAGTGGGCGCCGCTCTTGTGTGCTTGAACGCGGCCCCGCGCATTGAGCGGGATATCCTCTTGTCCTTGAAACCTGCCGGCGGCGTTCCAGTCGGTCTCTCCGTGGCGCACGAAACAGACGGTGGTTACGTTATCCACGTTCGCATGATCCTCCAAACGTCGAACGGTTTCATGGCGCCTATGATACGGTGTCACGCGTCGAGGCCCGGCGCTGTGCCGGGCCTCGCCCCTTCCCGCCGAAGTCACGATGCGAACACGGCCGATCAGGTCAGGTTGTACCAGTCGCAGATGACGGGCTGGCCTGCGGTCGTCTGGATCGTGACCCAGTTGACGGTGCGCAGGCCATCGAAGAGGACGCGGCCGGTGACCTGATTCGAACAAAAGACGTAGGCGGCGCCGTACTTGTTGAAGGTTGCGCTGTCCTCGACGATCGTCTTGGTGCCCGCGCCGGGTCCCCAGGAGACCTCGCCGTTGCTGTTGGTCTGCCGCCAGACGCCGGCGACCCGGAACCAGACACCTTTGAGCCGGTTGTCGTGGCATTTGCCGAAGATGTCCTGGACGTTGCTGTCGCAGACCGCCTTGTGGATCGTGATCTTGGCGGTGTGCGCCGCCATTGCCGGCGTGGCCGGCGCCACCGCCAGCACGCCGATGGCGAACAACCCAATGATCAACATCCAGGTCGAGAATCGAGTGCGTCCCATCTGACTACTCCTCTCTGAGCACCGTTACGACGACACGAACGGCTAGGACGGAACACGCCACCGACGTACCCGGACGCTTCCGCCGACACGACCCCCGTCATCACGGGATCGCGCCGGGTTGCCGAGGGTGGAGGCCACCCACGCTTGGTGTCAATGGATAAACGCATGTCCGTGCGCGGACGTTTCTCGACTCAAACGCGTTGAGGCCCGGCATCGGGCCGGGCCTCAACGTCCTGCCGCTTTGCGCGACGCGCGAGCGCTACGTCAGGTTGAACCAGTCGCAGTGGAGCTGGTCGCCGAGGACAATTCCGCCGATCTCGACGTCGAAGGCGTCGCCGCCCGGATCGAGCTGAATCAGCCCGATATGGAAGTCCACCGGCTGCCCGCCGTTCCTCGTGCAGAAGGCGGCAAAGGGCGGCTCGCCGTCGAGCACCTCCACCGGCGGGACCTCGGTGAGGTTGACGATGTCGCCGGCAAGCTCACCCGGCAGTTGGAAGGTGACGACGCCGCTGCCATCCGACGTGCCACTGGCCTCGAAAGTTGACTTGGGGTTGTAGACGCCGAACTCGACCCCGGACCACGGGTTGTCGGAGCAATCCGCGTAGTAGTCGTCGCCCTCGTAGCCCGCCGGGCAGGCCGCTGTGTAGACGGTCAGCGTGGTGTCGGACGTCTCCCCTGGCAGGATGGTGTACCAGTCGCAGACGACCGCCTGCCCGGCGGTCGTGGTGATCGTCACCCGGTTCTGGTCGATCGGCCCGTCGAAGAGGACCGCGCCCGTCACCTGATTCGAGCAGAAGACGTACGCGCCGACGCCCGCGTCGAAGGCCGCCGCATCCTGCACGATCGTCCGGGTGCCGGCCCCGGGCGTCCACGAGACGACCCCATTGCCGTCGGCCTCCCGCCAGACGCCGGCAACCTTGAACGGTGTGCCCGCGATCCGGTCGTCGTGACACTCACCGAAGATATCCTGAACTTGAGGCTCGCAGGCAGCGTGGTGGATCGTGATCCGCGCGCCGTGGTGCGCCGACGCCGGGGTTGCTGCCACGCTGATCAGCATCCCGAGGACCATCGCCAAGCCAAATAGCAGTCGAACCGAACGAAGAGCCCGTCGCATACCATTACTCCTCTCGGCGAGGGGTCGGTCTCACTTCCCATCCTCTGCCCAACAACCAATAAGCCCGGACGCTTCTGCCGACACGACCATCAGCATCGCAGGACCGCGCCCGGTTGCCGTCGGATGGTCTCCAGTGGACGACGGCAGCACCATCGTTAACATCTCGTCGGTCTGACGCGTTTCGCGGTGGAATAGATCCGCCGGATCCGGCGCACGCGTCGAGGCCCGGCCGCACGGCCGAGCCTCTGCCCCTTCCCGTTTGCCGGCGCGAACGCCGACCGCTAGGTGCGGTTGTACCAGTCGCAGATCACTTCCTGACCGGCCGTGGTCCGTTTAGTGCGGCAGATCGGCGATGGTGGCCGCCATCGCCGCGAGCGCGACCGCTATGTGTCCGCCGCAAACGCCACGATGCCGACGCCGTCGACGCCGATGGCGCGTGGGTGGAGGTGGAGGCTGGTGACGTTGATGCCGGCGAAGGGGCGGATGCCGAAGAGGCGGCCGAGGTGGTCCTGCGGCCGGTTGTACCCCTTGATGAGAGGCGTAACCCAGGCGACGAGCTCGACCCGGATCGCGATCTCGCGGGTGTCGCCGGTTGCTTGGCGGTGACGACGCAGGCAATCTTCTACCGCCGCGCGGCCGACCACGACGGCGCTCTCGCCGACCGCCTGGCTCATCGTCGCCTTATCGATGATGTCGTCGGCGCCGGCGGCGCGGATCGTCAGGATCGGACGCTCGACCTCCGCTTGCGCGGCGAGTTGGGGCGCCACGATGCCGTCGACGACGTCTTGCACCGCCTCAAGGTCGGCGCTCATCACCACGTCCCCCTCGCCGGTGTAGGAGGGGATGACGAAGGCGCCGGGTGGATAGGGCACTGTCTGTTCGTGGAACCGCGTCTTCTTGAGCAGGATCGCCGGGATGCCGGAGACGATCGAGTACATCGCCCCGACCGGATAGCCCGACATCCCCGGCACCAACAGGAGATCGACTCGGCACTCCCTGAGGTGCGCGGCCGCCTCGGCGACGTGGACCGCGGCGTACTCCGGCCGCGTCGCCGTTTTCAGCAGGCTGCCGTACTCGATCCCCACTCCACCGCCGGGGAAGACCTTGGTGCAGCCGAGCCGCAGCAGGCCGCGTAGGAGCGCCCGCGAGCCGGGCGAAAGTGACGAGGCATCGATTGCCGCGTCCGACTCGGCGTAGGGGATGGCATCGAAGAGGTTCAACTCGAGGGTTTGGGCCAGTTCTTCCCGTGGGCGTTCGTAGCGGGGCAGCGTCGCCGTCATCTGCCCATTCGGCCGCGTCGTTTCCGCTCGCTCGTCCCGCATGCCCCTCGATCCCCCTTCCCTCGCACCACCCTGGCGCGCGAATGCCGCGTATGATAAACGGCCACGGTCATTCGCTTGCCGCCGATGGAGCGACGCGTGGCAACGCTTCTCATCCGCAACGCCGACCTGCTGGCGACGATGGACGACGCCGGGACGCGGATCCCGGACGGCGCGGTCTACGTCGAGGGAAACGTGATCCGCCAAATCGGCCCGACCGCTGAGCTACCTGACAGAGCGGATCGGGTGATCGACGCCCGCGGCATGGTGATCCTCCCCGGCCTGATCAACACCCACCATCACTTCTTCCAGTCCCTTACCCGCGCCGTCCCGGCCGCGCAGAACGCCAAACTCTTCGACTGGCTCGTCACCCATTATCCGATCTGGGCGGGGATGACGCCGGAGGCAATTGCGGTCAGCACGAAGATTGCCATCGCCGAACTGATGCGCTCCGGCTGCACGACCGCCAGCGACCATTGCTACCTGTGGCCGAACGGCGCGCGCCTCGACGACCAGATCGAGGCGGCGCGGAAGACCGGCATCCGCTTCCACGCCTCCCGCGGTTCGATGTCGGTCGGCGAGTCGAAGGGCGGTCTGCCCCCCGACCGCGTCGTCGAGGACGAAGCCGCGATCCTGGGCGATTCCCGCCGGTTGATCGAGACCTACCATGACCCGGCGCGCTTCGCGATGCTGCGGATCGTCCTCGCCCCCTGCTCGCCCTTTTCCGTCTCGCCCGACCTAATGCGTGAGAGCGCGGAGCTTGCCCGGTCGTCCGGCGTGCAACTTCATACCCATCTGGCGGAGACCCGCGACGAGGAGGGTTATTGCCAGGAGGTGTTCGGCAAGACGCCGGTCGAACTGGCCGAAGACCTTGGCTGGACTGGACCGGATGTCTGGCACGCCCACTTGGTCCATGCCCACCCTCCAGAGATTGCCCGCTTGGGGGCGAGCCGGACCGGCGTGGCGCACTGCCCGACCTCGAACATGCGCCTGGCATCGGGCATCCCGCCGGTCCGCGCCTGGCTCGACGCCGGCCTGCGCGTCGGTCTCGGCGTGGACGGCTCGGCCTCGAACGACGGCAGCCACCTCCTCGGTGAAGCTCGTCAAGCGATGCTCTTGCAACGGGTCGCCAATGGTCCAGCCGCGATGACGGCAGAGGAGGCATTGCGCCTGGCGACCCGTGGCGGCGCGGAGGTGCTCGGCCGCGACGACATCGGTGCCCTCGCCCCCGGCCTGGCCGCCGACCTGATCGGCTTCCGCCTCGACACGTTGGAGATGGCCGGCGGCGCCGTCCACGACCCGCTGGCCGCCCTCGTCTTCTGCCGCCCCCCGACCGTCGATTTGAGCGTAATCAACGGCGAGATTCGGATCGAGCACGGCGAGTTCGGGGATCTGGACATTGAACCGCTGATCGAGCGTCACAACGCCATCGCGCGGGCGCTGGTGAGGGACGAGTTGCGGTAGGGGTTACTCGAAGAGGACGTCGAGATTGATCGAGACACCGGGCAGCGAGCGGAGATCGATGATTCCGCCCTGGTAGAACGATGCCTGATACGTGCCATCCGGCTGCCGCCACCAAACGGTTACCGCCCGTTCGAACGGGTGAACCCGCCAGATCTCAGCGTCGCCCCGTTGCTGGTATTCGGGAAGCTTTTCGTTGACGTCGTAGTCTCCGGTCGATTGTGACCAAATCTCAACGACCAGCGGCAGGGGGTCGTCATAGATCTCGAGCGTGCCCGGTTGTCCGCGGAGTCGGCGCTCGTGCTCGGTCGGAACGATAACGACGTCAGGTATGTATACGCTGCCTCTGGATCGACGAACGCGTGTGCCGTTGACCTTGAGCTTGTATTGGCGGCGATCGAGTTGAAGTTGCAGTAGCATCGCAAGGTGAAACGAGATGTCGGTATGTTCAGCTCCCACCGCTGGTTTCTCCCGCAATCGCCCTTTGTGGAGTTCCCACTGCCCCTCCGCGTCTTCGAGTGCCAAACTCTCGTATGTCCGCTCGCTCACCGGCATGACTGGCTCCTGGCCGAGTCGTTCGTTCCAGTTCCCTGTTCGTCGTAAGATACGACCTCGCCTATCCCGCCGCTACTCTGGAGCATCGATGTCTGAAGATCAACCAGTTCACGAACAACCACCGGCTCGCGAACCGGAGTTCGATTTTCGTCGCGGACTGAAGATCCTGCTCATCGTCGGTGGGATCGTGGTGATCATCTCGATGATCTGTATCGGCTTTTGGCCGTCGACGCCGTGATCATCCTTTTTCCTCGCGCACATATGGTCGGCCCAGTGCGGCGGGGGCGCCGATGCGGCGGCGGGCCGATTCGCGCGTGGCGATGACGAGTACGGCGATCGTGAAGAGGTAGGGAAGCATGTTGAGGAAGAAGGAGGAGACGTCGACGCCAGCGCTTTGGAGGCGGAATTGGCCAGCCTCGACGCCGCCAAAGAGGTAAGCGCCGACGGCGGCCCGCGCCGGATTCCAACCGGCGAAGATCACCAGTGCCACCGCGATCCAGCCGCGGCCGGCGGTCATGTTCTCCGTCCAGCCGGGGTTTGTGCCGAGCGAAATCGCCGCGCCGCCGAGTCCACCCAATGCCCCACCGGCAATGACGTAGAGATACCGCAAAAGCGCGACGTCGACGCCCATCGCGTCGGCCGCCTCCGGTCGCTCGCCGATGGCCCGTAGGTGCAGCCCTTGTCGGGTGCGGTAGACGAAGAACCAGAGGAGCGGCACGAAGGCGAACGAGAGGTAGACGAGGGCGTCTTGCTGGAAGAGGATCTCGCCCAGGCGGGGAATGCCGGCCAAGAGCGGGACGTCGATGTCGCCGAAGCTCTCCGGCGGGCGCTGGCCGACCAACCCCGCGCCGAGGTAGGCGGAGAGGCCGGCGCCGAAGAGGGTCAACGCGAGGCCACTGACAACCTGATTTGCCCGTAAGGTGATCGTCAGGAAGGCGTGGATCGACGCCATCGCCCCGCCCACCAGCAGCGCTCCGGCTGCTCCAACCCAGGCGCTGCCGGTCCAGTTGCAGAAGGCGAACCCGCCCAGCGCGCCCATCAGCATCATCCCCTCGACCCCGAGGTTGAGCACGCCGGCCCGCTCGCAGAGCAGTTCTCCCAGGCAGGCATAGAGAATCGCCGTCCCGGCGGGAATCGCCGCCGCCAGCACCGAGGTGACGAATGCGATGGAGGTGATGTCGTCCATCTAATCCGCCCCCGCCGCCGGCTCGCGCCGCACCCGCACGATCCGGTACCGGGTCAGGATTTCCCCGCCCAGCAAAAAGAAGAGGATCGTCCCTTGCAGCATCGGGGCAATGGCGGCCGGCAGGCCGAGGCTGGTTTGCAACTGGTCGCCGCCGACCAGGAGCGCCGCCAGCAGAAACGCCACCAGCGCGATCCCGAACGGGTTGAGCCGTCCCAGCCAGGCGACGATGATCGCGGTGTAGCCGTAGCCGGGCGAGAAGCCACGCTGTAATTGATGCCCGACGCCGGCCGCCTCGCTCATCCCCGCCAACCCGGCCAGCGCCCCGCTCAGCGCCATCACCAGCACGATTGCCCGCTTCGTGTTCATGCCCGCGTAGCGCGCGGCGCGTGGGTTTCGCCCCATCACGCCGATCTCGTAGCCCCAGCGGGTGCGGCGCAGCATCACCCAGAGGATCGCCGCCGCGACCAACCCGAGAGCAAGGCCGAAATGGACACGGGTGCTCCCCAAGGTTGGCAGCCAGGCGGCGTCCGGATAGGTCTTGGTGCCGGGAAAGCCGAAGCCGTCCGGGTTCTTCCACGGCCCGTGGACCAGATAGTCGGAGAAGAGGATCGCCACGTAGTTGAGGAGGAGACTGGTGATCGTCTCGCTTGCGCCCAGGTAGCCGCGCAGCAACCCCGGAATGAGTCCCCACAGCGCGCCACCGAGTAGGCCGGCGACGACCATCGTCGGGATCATCAGCCAGGCTGGGGCGTCCGGCATGAAGAAGATCGCGGTGTAGGTCGTCAGAATCGCGCCGAAGTAGAGTTGCCCCTCCGCGCCGATGTTCCAGAGCTGCATGCGGAAGGCGACGGCCACGCCGAGGCCGGTCAGCAGCAATGGCGTCGCCTTGACCAGCGTCTCGGCGACGCCGTTCCGGTCGCCGAACGCGCCGCGCACCATCGCTCGGTAGACTTCGAACGGGTTCTCGCCGGTCGCCAGCAGCACGATCCCGCCTACAAACAGCGCCAGCAGGATCGAGCCGGTGGGTATGAACACGCTGACCCACGGCGATGGCGCGGCCGTCCGCTCGAAGCGCATCCCGCCCGGCAGACTAGGGCGTGTCTGCACACCGTCATGCTGAGGCATCGAAGCATCCCCGCGCGAAGCGCGGCGGCGGCACGACGGACCGGCTTCGCCGGGGGATGCTTCGGCTTCGCCTCAGCATGACGGAGCTTTGCAAACGCCGCCTAGCCATGCGATGTCGCCGCCACGTCGTCGTCGCCCACCAGCCCGGCCATCAGCAGGCCGATCCGCTCCGGGTCGGCGCTCGCCGCCGGAAGTTCGCCGGTGATCCGCCCGTCGTAGAGGACGGCGATCCGGTCGGCGAGGGCAAGCAGTTCATCCAGGTCCTCGGAGATGAGCAGGATTGCCGCGCCCCGTCGCCGCTGTGCGCGTAGTAGGGTGTGGATCGTCTCGGTCGCACCGACGTCGACGCCGCGCGTCGGGTGGACGGCGACGATCACCTTCGGGTCGCCGGCCAGCTCGCGCCCAATGAGCAGCTTTTGCTGGTTGCCGCCGGAGAGGGTCCAGACCTTGGCCGACCGCCCGGCCGCCTTGACGTCGTAGGCGCTGACGAGTTTGTCCGTAAACGTCCCAATGGCGCGGCCGACGAGAAAGGAACCGCGCGCAATCGGCGGCCGCTTGTAGTCGCGCAAGATGGCGTTGCCGCTCAACTCCATGCTGCCGACCAGTCCTGTCGCCAGCCGATCCTCGGGCACATGTGCAACGCCGAAAGACGCGATCTCGCCGGCCGAAGCGCGGGTCGTTTCCCGTCCGTCGATCTGCACCTGCCCGTCGGTACGCGGCCGCAGTCCGGTAACGACCTCGGCCAACTCCCGTTGCCCGTTCCCAGCAACCCCGGCTACACCCAGGATCTCACCGGACCGGACGTACAAGTCGATCTCGTTCAGCGCCGGCAGCCCTTTGTCGCCGAGCGCGCCGAGCCCTTGCATGTTGAGCACGACATCGCCTGGCGCCACTGTTTCCTTTGGCTCGACGTCGGGATGCTCGACGAACGACGCCAGGTCCCGCCCGACCATCATCCGCGCCAGCGTGTGCCGGTCGGTTTCGCCTTTCTTCACCGTTGCCACGACTTGCCCGCGGCGCAGCACCGTCACCCGGTCCGCGACCGCCATTACCTCGCCTAGCTTGTGCGAGATGAAGACGACGCAGAAACCGTCCTGGGCCATATTGCGCAATGTCTGGATCAACGCCTCCGACTCCCGCGGCGTCAGCACGGCGGTCGGCTCGTCGAGGACGAGGATCTTTGCCCCGCGGAAGAGGAGTCGCAAAATCTCGACCCGCTGCTGCTCCCCGACCGAGAGTTGCCAGATGCGCGCTCGCGGATCGACGCCGAGGCCGTATTGTTTGCTCAAAGCCGCCAGCCGCCGCTCGACCTCCGCCGTGTCGAGCCACGACCCCTGCCCATCTTTGCCGAGCAGGCAGTTCTCGGCGACGGTGAAGGGCTCGACCAGCATGAAGTGCTGATAGACCATGCCGATGCCGCGGGCGATCGCTTGGCGCGGCGACCGGAAGTCGACCGTCTCCCCGCCGATGCGGACTTCCCCCTCGTCCGGCCGGTACATCCCGGCCAGGATGCTCATCAAGGTCGACTTCCCCGCCCCATTCTCCCCGACGAGCGCGTGCACCTCCCCGAACCGCGCCGAAAACTCGACGCCGTCGTTGGCGACCACCCCGGCGAACCGCTTGGTGACTCCGCGCATCTCGATCGCGGGTGATGGGTCATGGGTCATGGGTCATGGGTGATGGGGCGGGTTCGAGGAACGCCGAACCTCGAACTCCTACGGAATCTCCCCGTCGACGCCGTCGACGAACCAGTTCATTTCCAGGATCTCCTGGCCCGTCATTTCGACGCCTTCGGCGACGCGCTCTTCACCGTCCTGGTTGACGAGGGGGCCGGAGAAGATGGTGAAGATCGTCTTTTCACCCGACTTGAAGAGCTCGACCTCGGCTTCGGCCGCCTCCTTGACGTCGTCCGGGACCATGGGGCCGATCGGGGAGAGGTCGACGACGCCGTCCTGCCAGCCGCCCCAGTACTGGTTCGTCTCCCAGGCGCCGGCCATAATCTGCTCGACCGCCCAGGTGTAGTAGACGCCCCAGTGCCAGATCGGGCAGGTCAGCACCGCTTCCGGCGCCAGCTCGGACATGTCGGCGTTGTAGCCGACGCCGTACTTGCCGGCCGCCTCCGCCGCCTGCTGCGGCCCGGCGGTGTCCTGATGCTGGGCGATCACGTCCGCGCCGCCGTCGAGCAACGCCTCTGCGGCCTGGCGCTCCACCTGTGGGTTGTACCAGTTGTTTGTCCAGACGACCCTGACCCCCGCTTCGGGATTGGCCGCCCGGACCCCAAGGGTGAAGGCGTTGATGCCGCGAATCACTTCGGGGATGGGAAAGGCAGCAACGTAGCCGAGCTGATTGCTCGTCGTCATCGCGCCGGCGATCATGCCGGAGACGTAGCGCGGCTCTTCGATCTTGCCGAATCCGGTGCTGACGTTCTCCGCCGTCTTGTATCCAGAGATGTGGATGAACCGCGTCTCCGGGAAATCCTCGGCGACGTTGATCGTCGGATCCATGTAGCCGAAGGATGTCGTGATAACGAGGTTGTAGCCCTTGTCGGCGAAGTCGCGGATAACCCGCTCGGAGTCGGCCTGAGCTTCGGGCACATTTTCCTGGAACGCCGTCTCGACGTTCGGCAGGTTCTGCTCCAGCGCTAGGCGCCCTTGATCGTGCGCGTACGTCCAACCCAGGTCGCCGACCGGACTGACGTAAACGAACGCGACCCTGAACGGCTCGTCCTGCGCGAGCGCCCGCCGCGCTCCGCCCGGCAGCAACGCCCCACCGAGCGCCGCCGCCCCCATCCTGCCGACGAACCCCCGCCGACTGATCGCGTGCCTGTTCCTCTTCACCATCGCCTGCCTCCGCTCCTGCTCTCAGCATCGAGTTACCGCCCGGCACGCTCTCCGGGCGTCCACCTTCGTCCAATGCGGGGCGTGTTCGAGTGTAAGCGATAGGATAGTCGGTACAGAGGCCGGACGCACGAAAGCCGTCGCTAAGTGATCGATCGTCGACCAGCGTTTCGAACTTGTGGCAAACGTGAAGCACTCTGGAGCCGGGTACCCCTTACTCTTCTTCGTATCGTGAAATGCCATGCCGTCCAAGATACCATGAAGAAACGTCGGCCAGGCGTCCACGCCACAACGGAACGTCTATCTCACTATCATGTCCATTCCAAATCGTTGCGCGTTCGAGGTTAATGAATGCTCTCGGCCGTGGACCAAGGTTGACTGGATTGAGCGGGTCTTCAATACCCTGCTTGAAAAATCTGGTTCTGACACGCTCATGCAGTTCCAAACCCATGTCGGTTAGGGCGCTCTGCAATGCCTGGCCAAGTTGTTTGACAATCTCACTCATGTCCGCGTCTTCAGGTGCCGATGCGCCCTCTCGGGAACGAATTGGACCCGCGGTGGTTGCTTCACCGATTGCCTGTCCAAGTTGCTCAAAATAGAGGCTCTCGGGAATGGGGCTACCGGCAACTAAGACACCCCCACACTGTACGGTGATGTCCATCGAGATTCCGGTTGCAGACCAACTGTCAAGGAGAAGTGCCAGCACCCAATCGCCCACTTCCTCGGTGAGATGTGTCTCGGGAACCACTTGGTCCCGTTGGTCAGGCCATTCACTATGACTAATGTCATGCTGCTTGTGCAATATGCGCTCCCGTCCAAGTGATTGACCACGGCAATGCCGTAGGGCAATGTGGTGTCCGTGTCCACCAGACCGGATCTAATTGAAACACTACAAATCCACTACAGTCGATGGAATCTACCCGCGGGAGGTGGTATTGTCAAGTATCATCATCGATGCCTTCTTGATTGATGATGAGAATATCGAGAAGTTCTGGAGTCACGGCATTCTTCCGGAGCAAGTGCTCGAAATCCTTGGCTATCCGCATTTGGCCCGGAGAAACCGCGGGAGACGCCGCGCGAGTCATCTCGTCATCGGTCGAGACGAGCACGGGCAATGCCTCGCCATCCCAATCGAACCAACGAGTGATCCAACGGTGTGGCGGCCGATCACCGCTTGGCACTGCAAGTCGAGTAAGCGAGCGCTTCTACCTAGATGAATCGCTCGCCAGGAGGAATCGAGAATGCAGGAGCAAGAATTGAGGGAACTGCAAGACCCAGCAACGTGGGACGACAAAAGCGACGAGATCTTGCAACCGGCGCGCTCACCGAGGGCCGTTGTCTCTGTCGCATTCGGTAAAGAGGACTTTGCCCGGGTTGCTCAGCACGCGCGGGAGAGTGGAATGAAGACGTCGGAATTCATTCGCCTTGCAACCCTTGATCGAGTGGCCAAGGGACATCGGCGCAAGAGCGGCGTAACCGTCTCAATTACCAGCTGCCGAGGCGACATACAACGAAACGCTTCCCTGGTTAACGAACAGGGCAACGGTTTGCCGGCTTTTCATCGATACTTTGCCGGCGTCAAAGCCACTGGGACCTAAGAGCGAGAACAGTGAAGGGCAGGCCGAGTCGCGCCAGGAGATCCCGACGCCGTGGCGAACCGGACGCGAGGATGATCGGCGGCGGTTCCTGGGAATGGTCGGTCATGTTCCGGTCGCCGGGATCAATCTTCGACCTGCTCGAAGAAGATGTCCTGCGCCCCTTCCCAGAGGACCCGCCGCCCGACCTCCTTGAGCTGCTCCTTCCCCTCGACGATGGTGAGAAAGTGGTTGCCGGCGAGCTGTCCCATGGTGCTGGCGAAGCAGGTGCGGCCGTAGGGGAAGAGGATCTCCGTCTCGCTGAAGCCGCCGGGGTAGAAGAGGATTTCGCCGGCGGCGGGGTAGCTCGTCGGGTTCTCCCACGTCACCTCCAGTCTGAACTCCCCAAGCGGGATCCAGGCCGACTCCCCACTCCACCGTGCCTGGATCAGCTTCTGCCGGTAGGGCAGCAGCTTGGTGAACGCGGCGCAAGTCTTGGGCGCCGCTTCTTCTTCGAGCTTGGCCTGGAAGACGAGGTCATTGCCGATGGTGATGCGGATCATGGCTGGATAGTGTGCTCCTTTAGCGCCCCCAGTACCCGTTCTGGCGTCATCGGCAGCGCGGTTAGCCAGACGCCGGTCGCGTCGTGGATCGCGGACGACACCGCCGCGGCGAACGGGACCAGCGGCATCTCCGCCACGCCCCTCGCGCCGAACGGGCCATTCGGGTCGGCCAGTTCCAAGATAACCGGATGGATCTCGGTCGGCATGTCGAGCGAAGTCGGCAGGAGATAGGTGCTGAAGTAGGGCGTCAGCACGTGCCCGTCTTTGACTCGAAAATCTTCCAGGAGCGCGTAGCCGAGCGCCTGGGCCAGGCAGCCCTCGATTTGCCCTTCGACCTGCTGCCGGTTGATCGCCCGCCCCACGTCGTGCGCGGAGACGATCCGCAACACCTGCACCTGGCCGGTGAGGGTGTTGACCTCGACCTCGACCGCCTGCGCCGCGTAGCCGTAGCAGTAATTCGGCACGCCCGCTCCGGTAACCGGGTCGAGCGGGGTCGTCGCGGGTGGGCGGAACTGCACCGTCGCCTCGACCTCCAAGTCGTCGCTCCCCCGCCACTTCTCCAGCGCCTCGACGGCCGCGTCGTTCACCGCCCTGCCAGCCATCAGGGTCATCCGTGAGGCTGAGGCGCTGCCGGCGTTCGGGGCTTCGCTGCTGTCGTCGGTGATCATCTCGACCAGATCAATTGGCACTCCCAGCCGCTCGGCCGCGATCTGCCGTAGCGCCAGATGCGACCCCTGCCCCACGTCCGCCGCTCCGACCCGCACTACCGCCCGTTCGACGTCACCCCGACCATGCACCTCGACCGTCGCCATCGCCTGCTCCGGGAACCCGAACGAATACCCGACGTTCTTAATACCGCAGGCGATGCCGACGCCACGCCGCAGATGAGGCGGCGAGAGTTCAACTTCTTGCCGTTCCGATTTGTCGTTCCTCGCCGCCTTCCCGCTTAGCCGTCTCGCTGCCTCGTCGACGCACGCCTCCAAGACCGGTAACGCGCTGACGCCGGGAGGCAGTGGGTGTTGGGTCGGTTCAAGGCTCCCTTCGCGGTAGAGATTGCGGCGGCGCAACTCGACCGGTTCGAGGCCGAGGGCGTGAGCCAGCCGCGTCACCATGATCTCGGCGGCGAACTGGCTCTGCGGGGCGCCGAAGCCGCGGAAGGCCCCGGACGGGACGTTGTTGGTGTAGACGGCGTAGCCGTCGACCGCGATGTTCGCCACCTCATAGCACCCAGAGGCGAAGACCGTCGCGACCTTTGTTACCTCGGCGCTCGTCGAGGCGTAGGCGCCGCCGTCGGCGACGACTTCGGCTTCGACGGCGGTGATCGTGCCGTCCGTGCGCGCGCCCCAACGGCAGCGGATCGTCATCGGATGCCGCTTGTGGTGGGCGACAATCGACTCCTCCCGGCTCCAGACCATCGCCACGGGCCGGCGCAGCTTCCAGGCCGCGAGCGCGAGCACGTGTTGCAGCGAGAGGTCCTCGCGCCCGCCGAAGGCCCCGCCGATGGCGGCGTAACGAACGACGACCTGCTCCTCCGGCACGTTCAGCATCGCCGCGATCTGCTTGCGGTCCTCATGCAGCCATTGCCCGGCCGTCTCGACGACGACCCTATCCTGGTGGTCGATGAAGGCGATCCCGGCCTCCGGTTGCAAGTAGGCATGCTCCTGCCAGGAGGTCGAGAACTCGCCGTCGAGGATGACGTCCGCCTCGGCAAAGCCCTGGCCGACATCTCCTTTCCGAATCGGGCGATGCAGGAGCACGTTGGTGGTACGGTCCTCGTGGACGAGCGGTGCGTTAGGTTCCATCGCCGCGCGCGGGTTGGTGACGGCCGGCAGGTCCTCGTACGTCATCGCGACCAGGCGGGCGCCCGCCTCCGCCGCCTCGGCGCTCTCGGCAACGACCAGGGCAACTTTGTCCCCCGTGAATCGGACCTTGTCGCCGCAGAGCACAGGCTGGTCGTGGTCGATCAGGCCGAACGCGTTGTAGGGCACGTCAGCGGCGGTCAGCACCGCGACGACGCCCGGATAAGCAAGCGCGGGTTCCGCGTCGATTTGGACGATGCGCGCGTGCGGCCGGTCCGCAAAGACGACCTTTGCATGCAGCATCCCCGGTCGTATCAGATCGCCTGGATACTGCGTCTCGCCGGTCACCTTGCCGAGCGCATCATGCCGGGGTAGCGCCGCCCCAATGAGTGTGGTCGTCATGTCGGCACCCGCGCGGCCGCCAACACCGCGTCCAGAATCTTGCGATACCCGGTGCAGCGGCAGATGTTGCCGCTGAGCGCAACTTGAACCTGAGCCTCGTCGGGATCGCGTTGCTCGTCCAGCAACTTTGCCCCGGCCATGATCATCCCTGGAATGCAGTACCCACATTGCACCGCCGCGTGGTCGATAAACGCCTGCTGGAGAGGATGCAGTTCTGGATGCTGACGGCTGACGGCTGACGGCTGACGCCTCGTCGCCGCCAATCCCTCGATCGTCACGACTTCGGCGTTGTGGGCCTGGGGGGCGGGAACGAGGCAGGACATCACCGCTTGGCCGTTGAGCCAAACGGTGCAGGCGCCGCACTCGCCCTCGGCACAGCCTTCCTTGGAGCCGGTGAGTCCAGCCTCCTCGCGCAGCGCGTCGAGGAGAGTCTTGGTCATCGAGTTCGTGAGTTCGACCGGGCGGCCGTTGATCGTGGTGGCGATCGTGCCGGCGAGCGGACGGTTGCCGCGTGCCACGCCATGCGCGGTTTCCAACAGTACTGGTCGCGCCGGCCAGCCGTCGCGTTCGCGCCCAGCCGCAAGCCGTTCCAGCCCGTGTGCCGCGAGATTGGCCAGCGTTTGCTGACGATAGTCGGCCGAGCCACGGACGTCGTCGATGGGTGATGCCGCATCGCGGATCAACCCTCCGGCGATCCGGCAACGCTCCGCATCCAATCGCTGGCCGACGAGGAACGACTCGGCGGCGGTCGCCCGGATGATGGTCGGCGCGACCGAGCCAAGGGCGATCCGCGCTTCGGTCACCATCTCGCCGTCGAACGTCAACACGAACGCCAGGTCGATGACCGAGATCGCCTGCGCCCGGCGCAAACCGAGCTTGAGGAAGAGCCCGCGTTGGTTGTCCTGCAACGCGGGAAAGCGGATCTCGCGGACCAATTCGTCGGGCTGTAGGACGGTTCGCCGCACGCCGAGGTAGAAGTCGCGCAGGGCGACGACGCGCTCGCCCCGGACGCTTGCCAGGACCAACTCGGCGTCGAGTGCCATCAAAGGCGTGATCGTGTCGTTGGCCGGGGAGGCGGTGACGAGGTTGCCGACGACGGTCGCTCGCGTCCTCAGTTGCGGCGCGCCGACCTCCCAGCACGCTTGTGCCAATGGCAACGCCCGCGCCACGCTAACCGGCGACGCGACCACGTCATTGTGGGTCGCTAGCGCGCCGAGCCGGATAGTCCCGTCCACTTCGCACACGTACCTCAGGTCCGGAATCGCGGTGACGTCGTTCAACGTCCTGGTCGGCCTGATACCGCGCGACAGCTCGACAATCACGTCGGTGCCACCGGCCACGATGCGGGCTTCCGCCCCATGCTCGGCCAGGAGCGCCAAGGCGTCGTCAAAGCTCGTCGGCTGAAGATAGATTTGCCACATGCCAAGGGCCTCTTCCGTGTACCTGAACACCCCTACAGTCTACTTCGTGGCAGCGCACGAGCTATCAGCCGTCAGCCGTGCGCAGGCGGAAGGCGGATAGGCCCAGTACTCGGTACTCGGTGCTCGGCGTGATCCAAACCGACGCGAGTTTCGTTCTACCTGACGTCGCGGCAACACGCCATTGTCGACGTGGGGCGGGAGCGGAAGGCGCGCACACCGCTTACCTTCACCAGACACGTCGGGCAAGAGTCGCTGGAGTTCGGTCGAGTCGGAGCGTCACGACCGCTAGGTGGTCGTGCGCCCTGAAGAGGAGTGAGAGGGAATGAGCGGATCTCTGCAAGCCAGGCTGGCCCACCTCGCACGGAGCCAAAACGGCGCGTGCGAATCGGTCCAGGACATCATCAACATCGCGGCGACCGCCGAGGCGCTCGCCGTGACGGCGATGGGCGGCGCGCTCCAGAGCGCGATCGACGGGAATCTCGATCTCAACGAGGAGCAGCAGCAGGTTGTCGCGGCGGCGCGCGCCGCGGAGCAGACGCACTACGACTTCTTGGTCGGCGCCGGCGCGGAAGCGCTGACGCTGGAGTTCACCTTGCCGGACGAGGCGATCGTCACCGATGTGGGAACCCTGATTACGACGGTCGTCGGGCTTGAAGAGGCCTTCATCGCCGCCTACATGGCGGCGGCGCAGACCTTCGCCATCCTGGGCGAGCCGGACCTGGTCGCCTATTCGCTGCAAACCGCGGCGGTCGAGGGCGAGCACCGGGCGCACATGCGCTTCTACGGGCTCCTGGCCGGGTTGTACGAGGAAACGCCGAACAACATCGCCTTCCACAAGGGGATGTTCACCAGCGTGGGTGGGGCCGCGCAGGCGCTAACCGACCTCGGCTGGATCGGCGGGTCCGGCGCGGTGCTGAGCTTCCCCGGACCGGGAGAAGTCGACCTCAGCATCATCGAAAACCTTCAGCCCTAGTCGGGACGATCGGCACAGGTACACGGATTGAGGAGGAATGACAAATGACGGTCCTGCAAACCGCCGCGTCGTCCCGGTTCTCGCGGCGCATGGTGATCAAGAGCGCCGGCGTGGTCGGGCTCGGCATGACGTTTGGCCAGGCTCAGTTGATCCGCTCGCTGGCGCAGGAAGCGCCGGACTTGCAAAGCATCATCAACATCGCGGCGACTGCCGAGACGATGGCGGTGACCCTCTTCGGCCACGCCGTCGAGAGCGCCGAGCAGGGCGGATACGACCAGGAAGTACCGGAGGCGGTGATCACCATCGTCGACGCCGCCCGTACCGCCGAGTATTACCACCTGGAGTACCTGCTGGATGCGGGCGCGGAACCGCTAACGCAGACCTTCACGGTGCCCGATCCGGCGCTGTTGACCAGCTACGAGACGCTCTTCACCACCGCGGTTCAGCTTGAGACGGCGTTCATCGCCGCCTACATCGCGGCGGCCCGTGCCTTCACCGCGCTCGAGCAGCCGGAGTTGGTGAAGACCGCCCTCTCCGTCGCCGCGGTCGAAGGCGAGCACCGGGTGCTCGCCAACTACGCGCTCGGCGTCCGCCCGGCGAACAACATCGGCTTCGCGCCGGCCCTCTTCGGCACGGTCGAAGAGGCGGCGCAGGCGCTAACCGACCTCGGATTCATCGGCGGCACTGGCACCGAGGTCACCTACCCCGGCCCCGGCAAGGTTGACCGCAGCCTCACCAGCCTGCGCCGCGTCACCGGACCAAGCGTCGTCTGCACGGCGTGACGAGCTTTTAGCCGTCAGCCGTTAGCCGTCAGCCTGAGCACCCCACCCCGTCATGCCGAGCTTTGGAGTTCGTCGAGGAACTTGCCTTTCTTTCAAGACACACCTCGTCAGAGCCAGATGGCTCGAAGCACTCCGAAGCTTGGCATGACAATGAGGGGACATGGCTCAACACGACGTTCCTGACGGCTAGGGCCTGTCTGCACCCCGTCAGGCTGAGGCATCGAAGCATCCCCGCGCGAAGCGCCGCGGCCCCCCGACCCCCAATCCTGGGGGAGCACGTCGGGGCGGCTTCGCCGGGGGATGCTTCCCTTCGGTCAGCATGACGGACCTTTTCAAACACGCCCTAACGGCTGACGGCTACCGGCTGACGGCTACCGGCTTGTCGCAAATCAGTGGGCCGCGTCGATTCGACGCGGCCCCATTCATAAGGTCTTGGGTATGGTGTCCAGTTTACGTTGCCCGTCGCTCCTCACCGGCTACACGCTCGGTGGCGGTTCGCGTCCGTCCGACAGTTTGTCGTGTTGTGACGGCGCGCCGTTTTGATGTCAGTGCGGAAGGATCGGGCCTACATGCCGCCCCGTGGACCACGGGGCGTCACCTGTCAACCTGCCACACTCCCCAGAGGACGCGATTTGCTCGCATAGCGAATACCTCCGAGTCTCGCCGGGTCACGAAACGATTCATCGAATCGGCGGTCCGCTTGCGGGGAGCGCCTCCAAATGCGGCGCCCACTTCTGGCCAAGGTCCCTCGTTCTTCCACCTTGGAATGAAACATCCGCAAGCAGCCTCACAGTCGAATCGTTCCACCGACAGCGGACTCTGAATAACCACTTACCACCGATCGTCGGTGGTGTCAAGGCGACTAGGAAAGACGGACCAGGGAATTGGGACCGCCGCTCTGTCGCCTCGACTACGCGCTGTCTGGCTGCATGCCGATGAGCGGTGAACCATCGCCGCCCCGATTCCGTTATGCCTGAGACCGCGCCGAACGATGCGGTGTGGATCCGACCCTTCACGCGCTTACCCCTTTCTTCCCTCCGCGTGGCGACCGCCTCCCATCTTGGGAGGCGGTCGCTTTGTGCCGTGTCGTCGCGATCATTCTGATGATTCGGCCGGCGGGCGGCTGGTAGGAGCGTCGTCCTGCCGTTCGCTGCCGAGGCCGCGGCCGACCCGCGACAACACTTGCGACGTCCAGCCGGTTTGCTCCTTGGGCGCGGCTGTCGCCGGTTCCGGTTGCCGTGGCGCGGCCGGTGGTTCGGGCGGCGGCGGCTCGTCGTCCGGCAAGCCGGTGTGGTAGCCGCGCATCCAGCGCCAGCCGGAGAGGACCGACTCCGAAGGATGCCCCACCGCTCGCCGAGTGCGCAGGTAGTCGGTGATGATCACCTGCACGGCGGCGGCGACCGGAATCGCTAGCACGGCCCCAGCGATACCCCGAAACTCGGTGCCGGCCAGGATCGCGATGAAGACCGTCAGCGGCGTGAGCCCTACCGCGCCCTTCATTACGCGGGGCACGAGGATCGCGTTTTCCAAGGTTTGCATGGCGACGATGAAGCCTGCCACGATCAGTGCCTTATCCCAGCCGTGGGTCAGCGCGATGATGAAGGCCGGGATGCCGCCGATCCAGGGACCGACGATCGGGATGATCTCGGTCAGGCCCGCCCAGAGGCCAAGGAGCGGCCAGAAGCGGATGTCGATGATGCCGTAGCCGATGGTGGCCGTGATGCCGATGATGAGGCAGAGGGTGAGCTGTCCCCGCAACCACCGCCCGACTTGCGCCTCGACGTTGTCCCAGATGCGCGCGACACGCGTCCGTGACGACGGCTGAAGCTGATCCAAAATGAGCTGTCGCAGCAGATCCTTCTCCAGCAGGTAATAGAAGGCGATGATCAGCGTGGTGATCAGGCCGACGATGCCGCCGCCCACGCTGAGCACGACGTTGATCGCCGTTTCTTGCTCGGGTTCGGGCGGTTGCTCGATCACTTTGATCGCGCGGTCGAGCAGATCCTGTCCGGGACCGCTGAGGAGGGGGTTGCTGCTGTTGCGCCAGTCGTCTTCGAGTTCGCGGAGTTGAGTCGGCGCCTCGGTGCGGAAATTGTCAGCCTCGTCCGAGATCATCGGGGCAACCAGGATCGAAAGCAGCGTAAACCCGCCGATGATCGCCACGTAGACAAGGAGAATGCTGAGACCGCGAGGGATGCGCCGGCGCTGGAGCTGTTCGATCGGGCGCTCGATCACGGTGGCGAAGAGGAGGGCCAACAGCGTCAAAATCAGGACGAGCTGGACCCTGACCAGGATGAACGCGATCAGCAAGATGAGAAAGAGTGTAAACGGGGTGAGGCCGGGTCGCCGGTCGCCCCGTTGGGGCTGGCCATTGCCGCCGGATGGGAAGTCATGGGGATCGAGGGCGCTGTTGGCCGGCATTGTTGTGTACTTTCCTGAGGCGAACCCTTACCCCGCGTCCACCAGGCGGCGGACTTGCCAGTAGCGCGGGTCGAAGGCGTCAACCCGGCTGCGCTGCGTCGTCGGCGACTGATCGTTCCAGACGGTCGGGAAGGAGAAGATCTCGACACCGTCGATGACCAATCGGCGAGCCGTGCCGAACGGGCGGTCGACCGGGAAGATCTCGCGCGGCGGCCGGGAGATGACCTCGGTCTGGAACCAACCGTGGTCCGGGCATTCCCCGGCGTGGAGCTCCCAGATCAGATCCGCCGTGATGCCGCCCAAGTCGCGGATCATCGTGGAACGTAGCGAGCCGTTGCAGATCGGGCAGCGCATCGGCGTGTCCGCGCCGATGCGATCACGGTCAAACCGGGGAGTGATCTCCATCGTCCTGCCTTGGCTCCTGACTCCTGGCTCCTGCTCGCCACCGGCGAGGCAGCGCGTGGCAAACGCCGGGCAGTCTAGCATCAGCCCGCGATACATCGCTACCGCGATTCGTCGTAGGGGAGGGACGCACCACGTCGACGCGGGCCGCGCGTTAGAGCGCGAAGACGAGGATCACGGTCACGAAGATCACGGCCATCACGACTACGACCGCCCAGATCCCGAGACTGAAACCGAAGAATTTGGCCATGCCCTCGCGCGTTTCCACCAGTTTGGGGACGTGGCGCGGTCCGCTATCGTCACACTACGCCGCCCCCGTGCGCCGGCCGCGCGGTCGGCCCGGCCGTCGCCGTTGGGGCGTGCCGTCGGCATTGGTGGCCGGTTCGGCGGCGGGCGCGGCGCGGCGACGGCGACGGGTGACGCGGGATCGCTGGTTGATGGTCTCCGGCGGTGGAATGATTTCTCGCCAGGCAACCGGGGATGAAAGGACGAGCGACGTCGTGCAGCGCGCGCCGGTGGCCGCCAGTTCGTCGACGAGTGTTTCCAACGCGCCGGTGTCGGGAACGTAAACCTTGACCAAAAAAGTGGCATCTCCGGTCGTGCGGTGGCATTCGACCACGGCCGGGTCGTCTTGGACGCGACCCAAAAAGCTGTCGTAGTCCTGCCGCCCGACCTCGGCCGCGATCAACGCGAAGAGTGGGCGCCCCAGTTCTTCCGGCGCGACGATGGCCCGGTATCCGGCGATGACGCCGCGGTTCTCGAGGCGGCGAACGCGCTCGATCATCGCGGGGCTGGAGAGCCCGACCCGCTCGGCGAGCGCCTTCATCGTGAGCCGGCCGTTCGCCTGCAACTCCGCGAGGATCCGTTCATCGATCGAGTCGATGGAATTCATCGCCGCTCCTCACCTGCTCCGGAACGAACGCGATCCTGCGATCTCCCCTGCATCCGGTTCCGATAGCGGATGAATCGCGCCGACCCCACAATTGCCTTACCGGATGTAAGTCTATCTTGGCACGGAACGTGTTGCAAGATAAGCGCGAGCGGCGTTTGCCGTGACAATCGCATCTCGTATGTGCCATCCTGCCGCCGGAGAGAAATCCAGCGGAACGCACCATCGCATTCGGCTAAAATCGTCGTTCCCGCGGTCGGACCGGCCGGCCGTTGGCTGGTTGGGGGGCAAGGAGGCGCCATGCGGCTCGACGTGATGGACGATCAGGGGCAGGAACGGCCGGTCGGTGCGGCGGTCGTGCGGAGCGGGCACAAGGGGAGCGTCGTCGTCGAGCTTGGTCCGGCCGACGGCCCGCCACACGTGCGGCTCAGCCTCAGCCGTGATGAGGCGGTTCGCCTCTGTGCCACGATCCACAGCGTCGCCCACGGCGGAGGGGAGGAGATCCTGATCGTCGACGAGTGACGGCCGCCGAAGATCGTGATCTGCATCACAAATCGCGGAACCAATCCGAGACGCCGGGCGTACAGACAGGTGAGCGCGTCATCAGGGGAGCCCGCATGCTTCCCAGATCGCCCGGCAATTCGGGACGCGCGCACGTTGAGAATTTGGTCGCCCGGCGCGGGAGGCGGACCTTGGTTGGTTCGCCGCGTACCGCGCCGGAGACCTGTGCCCCTTCCGGCGACGTTAGCCGGTCGTCGGTTTTTTCTTCCTCACCATGAACTCCCCGACGACGCGTCGGCAGACCGCCGATCTCGTCGTCTCCCTCCCCAGGACATCCTCAGCGAGGCGTGGTTGACCCGGTCGCGGCCACGCCGACCTCCTACGGTAGCGATCGGGGTAGTCGGCGCGCCCGGTGCGATGGGACCGTCCCATCCGCCGGGCGCGAACGCGTCGATGAGCCGGCGAGGCCACCTGGCTATACTTCGCCGTACGATCGGTGGTGAGCATTCGTCCGCCGGGATTCGCGTCGACGCCGGGCCGACCGGCAAAGCTGCCCTCGCCGAGAGGAAATTGATGACCGACCAACCCCAGAGTTCAATCACCTGCGTGCGTTGCAGAGGCGAGAACCCCGCGGCCGCCAGATTTTGCATGCATTGCGCGGCGGATCTCGCGACCGGACTGCCGTCTGTCCCGACACGCCGCGTCGTCGTCACCGGCCTGGGCGCCATCACCTCGCTCGGTCCAAGCGCCGAGGAAACCTGGCAGCGAGTCGTCGCGGGCGAAACGGGCATCCGCCGTGTGCCGGACCTCGACCCGGCCCAACACCTGTGCCTGGTTCGTGGCGACGTCGACGACGCCACGATCCCGAGCCGGTTCCTGACCGGCAAGGCGGCGCGGACGACCTCCCGATTCGCCCGCATGGCGGTCGAGGCGGCGGGTGAGGCGCTGATCGATGCCGGTCTGGTCGGGGAGGCGCTCGAACCGGTGATGGACCTCGACGCGGGCGGCGCCTTCTTGGGCACCTGCGTTGGTGGCACCTACGACGATCTTCTCCCCGCCTACGACATCTTCGAGGAACGCGGACCGGGGCGCGTGCCGCCGCACCTGCACGTCATGTTCCCCCACAATCTGGCGGCCTACGCGATTCAGGCCCGATTCGGCCTGCGCGGTCCCAGTTCGACCGTGGTCACTGCCTGCGCTACCGGCTCCCAGGCCATCGGGGAGGCATTTCACGACGTTAAGTTCGGTCGGGCTCCGCTGATGATCGCCGGGGCCGTAGAGTCGGACGACCACCCCCTCTTCCTCTCCGGCTTCGAGGCGATGCGCGCCCTCGCCTCCGACAGCAACGACGCGCCGGAACTGGCGAGTCGCCCGTTCGACGCGACCCGCGCCGGGTTCATCCTCGGCGAGGGCAGCGGTATCGTCGTGCTTGAAGAACTCGAGCACGCCCGCGCTCGCGGCGCCCGCATCTACGCCGAAATCCTCGGCTTCGGTTCCTCAAACGACGCCTACCACGCGATCGCGCCGCACCCAGAGGGGATCGGCGCGGCGCGGGCAGTCTCGGCCGCCCTCAGCGATGGAGGTGTCGGCCCGGAGCGCGTCGGCCACATCAACGCGCACGCCGCCTCCACGCCCGCGGGCGACCTCGCCGAGGCGATCGCGATCAAACTGGTCTTCGGTGAGCGCGCCGCGCGCATCCCGGTCACCTCGATCAAAGGCGCCATCGGCCACTGCATGGGCGCCGCCGGGGCGATCGAGACGATCGTCGCCATCCGCTCGATGGCCGAGCAGTGCATCCCGCCGACTCGCAACTACCGCAACCCCGACCCTGCCGTCGGGCTCGACGTCGTCCACGGCGAGCCGCGTGCGGCATCGTTCGACGTCCTGACCAAGCATTCCTTCGGTCTCGGCGGCCAAAATGCCTGCCTCGTCATCGGCCGCGCCCCCGCATAACCCGTCCATGATGCGTGAGCAAGCTACTTGAAGATTGACATAATTCTATGAGAAGGAGGTGCGACATGGTCCAAGCAAGAAACGAGAAATCATCAACGCACGGAGAGCCAGAGATTTCTACAGAGGAGCAAGAGCAGCGGCGGCATCAGATCGAAAGGAACCAGGGACTTATCGCGTTGCTGGATTCGTGGAAAGATGCCGACGAAGACGAGATTCACGAGCAAAAGGAAACGTGGGAATGGCTGAAGAAGGCACTGGATGAAGATCGTCCGTCCTACCGCAAGCTCTTTCCGAATGAGTAGGATTGTCTTCTTGGACTCTGGTCCGCTCGGTGTCGTGACATATCCAAGCGCGTCGCCTGAGAACATGCGATGCCTCTTCTGGTTGCGCTCGCTGGCATCGGTCGGTTCGATCGTCGTGATCCCAGAGATTGCCGACTATGAGCTGCGACGGGAGTTGATACGTGCCCGTAAGAGCCGAGGGCTCAAACGGCTGGATGAGCTACGGACGGCGCCTGGCGTGCAATACCTTCCGTTAGACACAAGATGCATGGTGCGAGGCGGAGCTGTGGGCCTTTGCCCGACAAAGGGGAACCCCAACCGCGGATGACAAGGCGCTTGACGCGGACGCCATTCTCGCGGCTCAAGCACAACTGGTTGAAGAGCAAGGCAACTCCGTAACGGTGGCGCCGACTAACGCACGTCACCTCAGACTCTTCGTTGACGCGGAGCCCTGGCAGCAGATTTTCGACTGAACCCGCCGAAGGTATGTGCCATCCTGCCTAAATAGACGCTGAACTCGCTGTATGCGCCTGTACCAATAGCGCTGTCACCATCTCCTTTCGGCGGAAGAAGCGGCTGATTTCCTGCCACAGCTCCGGTTCGTTGCGGCCGAGTTCCATCAGGCGGTCGGAAAAGACGACGTCGCCGCGGGCGCGTTGCTCGGTGATGAACTCAGTGGAGAGGAGTTCGGCGACGTAGAGCGGGCCGACCTCGGTGAACTTCTCGCGGTAATAGGCACGCAGGCGCGCGATCTCTTCGATGGTGACCGGCTTGCCTTCGTCGTCGACGAATCCCCTCCGCCAATCGACCGCGTTGACTAACTCGTTTAGGAGATCGATCGCCTCGCCGGCCCGCACCCGGACCAACAACTCGTCGATCTTCGCCCGATCGTAGGACAGCTCGTGCGGCGTTTCCGGTAGCCGCCCGTCCCGTGTGTAGAATCCGTCCACGCCACTTTCGTCCTTGCCTCAGGCCACGGATACTGCTTGGTAGACCGCGGGTCGACTTTACGAAGCACGGTCGCTCGCGCGCGGACACTGTCGCACATTGGCGGGAGAGGAGGCGAGATGGATATTCTGGCCTGGATCATCTTCGGCGCGCTCGCGGGATGGATCGCCGGCATGCTCGCCGGCACCGGCGAGCGGCAAGGCTGCATCGCCAGCATCGTCGTCGGCATCGCCGGTGCGGTGATCGGCGGCGCGGGCTACAAAATCCTGACCGGCGAAGACTGGGACTTCGAGTTCGGGGTATCCAGTTTCCTGGTTGCGATCGGCGGCGCGATTCTGCTCCTCTTCGTCCTTCGGGTGCTCAGCGGCGGGCTTGACTGAACGGTCGAAAGCATCTTGCGCCGGGGTGATGTCGAGGCATGGCTCGATCACATTGTTGTGACTGCTTGGCATAACGTGGCAGAGAGCACTTTCGTGCTATACTCCGGCCGCTGCTGAGCATTCTGAACGGCCAGTTCCAACGTGCAGCATTCACTGGGAAAGTGGGAGTTGATCCGGCGCGCAATGCCCGGACGGTGACCCCAGTCCGCCCTGGAGGTCCCCTAAGTTGATTCGCCCTCTATCCGCCCTGTTCGGGTTCTTTAGTCGTGACCTGGGCATCGACCTCGGCACGGCGAACACGCTCGTCTACGTCCGGGGAAAGGGGATCGTGATCTCCGAGCCCTCGGTCGTCGCCATCGACACGAAGACCAAGCGCGCCCTCGCCGTCGGCGTCGAGGGCAAGGCGATGGTCGGCAAGACCCCCGAGAGCATCATCGCCGTGCGACCGTTGAAGGATGGCGTCATCGCCGACTTCGACACCGTCGAGATGATGCTCCATTACTTTATCCGCAAAGTGCATCTGCAACGCCTGATGGCGCCCCACCCGCGGGTGGTGATTGGCATTCCCAGCGGCGTCACCGAGGTCGAGAAGCGCGCCGCGAAGGATGCGGCGCTTTCGGCCGGCGCCCGCGAGGCGTACACGATCGAAGAGCCGATGGCGGCCGCCATCGGCGCCGGTCTGCCGATCAACGAGCCGGTCGGCAGCATGATCGTCGACATCGGCGGCGGCACAACCGAGGTCGCGGTCATCTCGTTGGGCGGCATCGTCGTCAACCACTCGATCCGGGTGGCGGGCGACGAGATCGACGACGCGATCATCCAGTACTCGCGGCGCGACCACAACCTCGTCATCGGCGAGCGCACCGCCGAGAACGCCAAGATCGCCGCCGGTTCGGCATACCCGCTCGAAGAAGAGGTTCGCGTCATGTTGCGTGGCCGGGACTTGCTAACCGGCCTGCCGAAGTCGGTCGAGGTCAGCTCGGTCGAGTTGCGCGACGCGATCAGCGGGCCGGTCAATACGATTGTCGAACTGGTCAAGACCGCGATCGAAGAGACGCCACCGGAGCTCGTCGCCGACATCATGGAGCAGGGGATCACCCTCGCCGGCGGTGGCGCCCTCCTACTCGGACTCGACCGCCGGTTGCAGACCGAGCTCAAGATGCCAGTCTACCTGGCGGAAGACCCGCTCACCTGTGTTGCCCGCGGCACGGGTCGCGTCGCCGAAGCGCTCCACCTCTACCAGCGGGCGCTCGCCAGCGGCCAGGAGTTGCGCCGCGCGGGCTAGGCCGCACGACTGGCCTGGGTCGTCCGTGACTTCTTGGCCATGCTATCCTGTTCACCCCGCCCGGAACCCACGGCCTTCGCGCGTGGGGCGGTGCTTGTGCGAGTCCTGAGCGAAGGGTAGACCCGTGACCACGTTGAGCGCCCGGCAAACGATTATGCTGGCGGTTCTTTTCGTGGCGACCAGCCTTGCCTTTATCGCCCTCGATAATCGGGCCGCGCTCGATCCGGTCAAGACCGGTCTGCGTGAGATCACCGATCCGATCTCCAACGCCTTCGGCGGCCTGATCGACAACGAGAACCAGAGCGAACTCGCCGCCGAGCTGGCACGCGTTGAGGCGGAGCGTGACGCGCTGCTGGCCGAGAATGTCAACCTTCGCATCGACAACCAGGAAGTCGAGCAACTCCGCGAGCAGGTCCGAGTGCAGGAAGCCCATCCGGAATGGACGCTTGTCACCGCGCGGGTGATCAACACGGACCCCACCAATCTGCAGAAGTTCATCGTCATCGACAAGGGTTCGGCCGACGGCATTAAGAAGGGCATGGCCGTCGTCGATCCGAACTACTACGTCGGGCAAGTAACCGACGTCGAGGAGCATTCGGCGACGGTGACGATGGTGATCGACTCTTCGGCGAGTGTCGGCGCGCAACTCCTCAATTCCGGCGCCATCGGCGTCGTCTTCGGCACGTGGCAGAGCGGTGGCCGCATCGAAATGCGACACGTCTCCCGCGGCACGACGCCGGAGGAAGAGGAACTCGTGATTACCGCGAACAATCCGGACGTCCAGACCAACCAAGTACCCGGCAACCTGATTATCGGCAAGGTCGTAGGGGAGCCGCGGGAGAACAATCAGGGCGATAGTGTGACGCTCCAGGTGCTGCCCGTTGTCGAGTTCGACAAACTGCGAGTCGTCTCGATCATCGTCGCCGATGAATCACCAGACTCCTGACCGGTCGCCGCGTCGTCTCGACCCACGGCTGAGCCTCGCCATTGGCGCGGCTAAGCTGACCTCGCTTGGCATCCGTCTCTCGAGGCGGGGTGGCGGCACCGCCGCCCCTGGCTTGGTTGCGGGCCGGATCGATGGGACGCTCCTGGCAAAGATGGCCGACCGATTGGCTGAAGGCGCGATCGTCGTCGCCGGCACTAACGGCAAGACGACCACCTCGCGCATGCTTGCCGACATTTTGGAGGCCGCTGGTCATCGCGTCGTCCATAACCGCTCCGGTTCGAATCTGGTGCGGGGCGTTGCCGCCGCGTTCGCCGACCACGCCCGGCTCGACGGCGACCCACGCGCCGATGTCGCCGTGGTCGAAACGGACGAGGCGGCATTTCCAGAGATCGTGCGGCTGGTGCGACCGCGCCTGATCCTGCTCAATAACCTCTTTCGGGACCAGCTCGACCGCTACGGCGAGATCGATACGGTGGCGAAGGCGTGGCGCATCGCGCTCGAACGCCTCCCGGCCGAAACGACCGTGGTCGTCAACGTCGACGACCCGACCCTCGCCGCGATCACCGAAGGGATCGCCGCCCGGCGAATCGCCTTCGGCCTCGACGAGCGCCGCCACCGGCTGGACCAACTGCCCCATGCCGTCGACGCGGCGACCTGCCGGCGGTGTGGCGCCGATCTCGACTACGCCGCGCTCTACGTCTCCCATCTTGGGGCGTGGCGCTGTCCGTCGTGTGGCAATGCTCGGCCTGCCCTCGACCGGGCCGGATTCGACATCGACCTCGGCGGCGTGGAGTCGCTCGTGGTGAGCATCGGCGCCGCCGATGGCGACTTGCGCGTCGCCGTCGGCGTGCCCGGTCTCTATAACGTCTACAACGTCGTCGCGGCGGCGACCGCGGCCCTGGCCTACGGCGTGTCCTCCGCCACCGTCACGGAGGCGCTCGGCGCGTTCCGGGCGGCGTTTGGGCGGATCGAGCGCGTCGCCTTCCGTGAGCGGACGCTGACGTTGGCGCTCGTCAAGAACCCGGTCGGGTTCAACGAGGTGTTGCGGATGCTGACGACCGCCACCGGCGGCCTGACGGTCCCGACCCTGATCGCGATCAACGATCTCGACGCCGACGGCCGCGACGTGTCGTGGCTCTGGGACGTCGACTTCGAGTTTCTCGCCGGCGGCGTGGCGCCCCTCTTCACCACGGGTATCAGAGGCCCGGACATGGCCAACCGCCTGAAGTACGCGGGCATCCCGTCCGCTCGCCTGCATCCGCTGCCGAGCGACCTGAAAGCGGCGCTGGAGTCGTTTGTGGAACAGATACCCGCCGGCGGCACGGCCTACGTCTTACCGACCTATACCGCGATGCTGCGCCTGCGGAAGATCCTGACCGACCTCGGCGCCGTGGAATCATTTTGGCGACAATGACCCCCAAGAGGCTAGCGGCTGGCTGCTGGGAGCTCCAATGCACCTGACCATCACCTGGCTCTACGGGACGAAGATGAACATCTACGGCGACCGCGGGAACGTGCTCACCTTGGCGCAGCGGACGCGGTGGCGCGGCATCGAGACGACGGTGCGAGAGGTCGGCGTCGGCGAGCCGATATCCGCGGATACCGATGTCTTCTTCTTCGGGGGCGGCCAAGATCAAGAGCAGATCGCCGTTGCCCGTGATTTACAGGGCGCGAAAGGCGAGGCGATCAGGGCCGCCGTCGAGGAAGGAGCGGCGCTCCTTTCCGTCTGCGGTGGCTACCAATTGCTTGGGCACGAGTACCGGCCGCACGACGCCGAGCCGCTGCCTGGCATTGGACTCTTCGATCTGGTCACCATCGCCGGATCCGAGCGCTTCATCGGCAACGTCGTCGTTGATAGCCCGCTGGGCGAACTCGTCGGGTTCGAAAACCACAGCGGACTCACCTACCTCGGGCCGAACACCGAACCGCTCGGCCGCGTCCGCGTCGGACGCGGCAATAACGGCCGCGATGGCACCGAAGGAGCCAGGTACAAGCACGCCCTCGGCTGCTATCTCCACGGCGCGCTCTTGCCGAAGAACCCGGCGTTGGCCGATTGGCTGATCGAAAAGGGTTTGAGCCGGCGGGAGGGGTCGGTCGAGCTACCGCCGCTCGACGATCGCCTCGAACTCGACGCTCACCGCTCAGCGGTCGGACGGGCAGTCACCACCCGGTAGCCGGAATCGGTCATTTTCGCGCAATTATCCGCAGCGGATGCCGCCGTCTTTGACAGCCTGGCAGGGGGTTTGCGCCGCGCTTGCGCGTGGTACACTGGCCTTCGTGACCACGCGGCTATTGCCGGCGAATTGGATGCGCCGGGGGCGGGGTCAGGACGGCGCACGACGCCCGCGAACGTCGAACGTCGAGTTTCGAACCTCGGACGCTATTCGCATCGGTTCGCCACCCCGCGGCGCCGACAAGCGGCGAGAGCCGTGTGGAGGCCGCACCATGGTCGTAGCGGCGACGGAGCGCGCGGAGCGCACGCCATCGCCGGCGCCAGAGTCGGTGACGCAATGCCAACACCCGATTCCGACCCTGCAGGATGTCTATCGCGCCCGCCGCGTGGTCGACCGCTACCTCGCGCGCACCCCGCTGATCAATCCCCCGGCGCTCTCCGCCCGACTCGGCTGCGACCTCTTCCTCAAGTGCGAAAACCTCCAGCCGATCGGCGCCTTTAAGGTACGCGGCGGAATCAACCTTCTCAGCGACCTGACGCCGGACGAGCGGGAGTGGGGGGTGATTACCGCCTCGACTGGCAACCACGGGCAGTCGATTGCCTACGCCGCGAGGGAGTTCGGGGCGCGGGCGATCATCTATGTGCCGGAGGGGGCGAACCCGATCAAGGTGGCCGCGATGGAGCGGCTCGGGGCCGAGGTCGTCTTCCATGGGATCGACTTCGACGAGTGCCGCGCGGAGGCGGAGGCGCGGGCAGAGCGCGTCGGCGCGTACTTCGTCCACCACGCCAACGAGCCACGTTTAGTCGCTGGCGTCGCCACCTACGCGCTCGAGATTCTGGAAGCGATTCCCGATCTGGACGTGCTGATCGTGCCCACGGGCGGCGGCAGTGGGGTGAGCGGCTCTCTGATCGCCGGGAAAGGAATCAACCCGTCGTTGCGGGTGGTCGCGGTGCAGGCGACCGGGGCGCCCGTGATGCACGACTCGTGGCGGCAGCGCCGGTTGCTGTCGTACGATCAGATGGATACCTTTGCCGAGGGCATGGCAACGCGGGTCGCCTTCGATTTGCCGATGCGGATCCTCTGGGAGCATTTGGACGACTTCCGATTGGTCTCCGACGCGGAGATTCGACGGGCCATCCTCGTGATCTTGGAGACGGCGAGGACGCTGGCCGAAGGCGCGGGGGCCGCGGCGATCGCCGCCGCCTACCAGATGCGGGACGAGCTGGCGGGCAAGCAGGTGGCCGCTGTCGTGTCGGGTGGGAACCTGACCCTGGACGCACTGCGATGCGCGCTGGACGAGGAGCAGCCCTGGTGAGCAGGATCAGTGGGTGGTTTGGCGGTCGCGGTCGCCACGACGGCAACAGTGGGGTCGTGCTGCAGATCGCGCGCGAGGTGATCGAGCGCCGGCGCTCGGTACAGGGCGCGCTCAACGAGGTGCGGCATCCGGCCGTGCTCGACGCCCTCTCCGACGAGGATTTTCGCATCCTCGACGAGGTGATCGAGGATAGCGCCCCGGAGGACGAAGAGTTCGCGATCGTCCTCGCCCGCTTGACCCACGCCGCGGCGCGGGCGAAGGGCTTCGATCGCCAAATCGTCGACGCCGCCCTGACGCTCGACGGCCTCCTGCCGTTCGAGGACCCGAGCCGCGAACGCGAGCAGTTGCTGCGCGACGCCTACGTCATCGCCCAACGCGCCGGCTACGTTCGCGGTGGACGGTTGGCCCTGGCCCGCCTCGGGCAGCGCTCGGCGGAGGCCGATGACTTCGAACGCGCCCGCATCCTGCTCACGCAGCAGCTCGACATCGCCGACGAGGCGACCGACAGCCCGTCGGAGGTCGACTCCGCGCTGCTCCTGGGCGACATCCACCGCCGGATGGGCGATCAGGTGATGGCCCAGTCCTTCTACCGGCGGGCGGGGCGATCGGCGCAGCGCATGGAGTACTACCACGGCGTCGCCGAGGCTCTGGTTCGGCAGATGGACTCGATGGACCCCGGCGCCAACGTCGAAACGATGGCCGCGCTCCAGCGCCAGGCGCTCGACGCCGCGCAGCGGACGGCCGACCTCGGCTTGCAGAGCCGGATTGTGCTCGCCCTGGCCGAGTCGCTTGCCCGCACCGGCCGCATCGAGGAGGTCATCCCCCATCTGGAGATGGGCGTCACGATCGCCCGCCAGATCGGTGATCTCTCGGTTGAAAGCCGCTGTTTGATGGCCTTGATCGCGGCCGAGCGCCAGCTTGGCCGGACTGACGCCGTCGCGGAGCGGCAGCGCGAGTTGCTTGACCTGGAAGAGCGCCTGGGCAACCGGCCGGCGGCGGCCGGGTGGGCGGTCAAGCTCGGCATGAGCTATCTCGACGCGGGCCGGCCGAACCTGGCGGCGGAGGCGTTCGCGCGGGGCCGGTCGCTGGCCGCCGCGGTGAACGACGCGCGGTTGGAGCAACGGGCCTTGGGCGGTCTCGGCGCGTCGTGCGTCCTGCTCGACCGGCCGGCCGACGCGCTCGACCACCTGATGCAGGCGTTGAGCCTGGCCCGGCGCGACCACGACCTCCACCACGAAGCCCAATGGTTAGCGAGCATCGGCCAGGCGCTCTGGAAGTTCGACCAGCCAGACGACGCCTTGCGGGCGTTGACCGAGGCACTCGGAATCTCGCGCCGCATCGACGACGGCGATCTCCAGGCGAACGTTCTCGCCCTGCTTGGGCAGATCTATGCCGCAAGCGGCCAGATTCCGCGCGCCCGTGAGTGTTATCACCGCGCGCTCGACCTCAACCGGCGCCTCGGGCAGACGGGCGAGGAGGTCCACCTGCTGACGGCGCTGGCCGGGCTTGCCCTCGAAACCCGTCAGGTGGGGCACGCGACCGCGCTCTACGAACAGGCGTTGCAGGTGGCGATGGACGCGGGCGACCGGCTGGCGGCCGCGCGTCTCCACGGGCGACTCGGTCGCATCGCCCAGCGACAGCGCGACTTCTCCGACGCCCTCAATCATTACCGGCGCGCGGTCGACTTCGCGGAGACGATCGACCGCGTTTCGATTCTGCGGCAGGCGTTGCTCCATCTGGCGACCGCGCAACACGCCGTGGGCGATCCTTCCGCCATTAACACCTATCGTCGCACGCTGACGCTCGCGCAGCAGCACGGCGACAGTGGCAGCGAGGCGCTCATTCGCCTCAACCTCGGCTTGATGCTCAGCACGAATGGGCACCGCGAGGAAGGGCTCGATCACCTCTACCGCGCCGCGGCCCTCGCCACCGAGATGGGACCGGACGGCGCCGATCTGGCCGCCCGGGCCGAAGAAGCGATTGCCGCCGCCGGCGGCGTCACCGGTTCCGAGGCGTCGTGGGTGAGCGCCCTGCGCGGCGCGGACGGCCACCGCGACTACGATGTCGCACGCAACAACAGCTCAATTGATGAAGACGAGTTGTATCGGGAGACGACGCTCCCGCCCCATTAGCGCGTGGCGAGACGTTGCGCGACTCGGCTCAATGTGTCTCGTTGGTACAATTAGAACCAACGGGCTAGCACAACATTGGGATAAAATCCGCGCGGTCCAGCGTAGACGTACGTACTCCCCTGCTGCTATACTCGGGCCGACCGTTGAATAGCTCCCGTCCCGACATCAATTGGATGCGGCAATCGTTGCCATGGCATGAGATGCCCTGGTTCGGCGTTGCCGTGCCGCTGCCACAAGTCAGGCGTCGATTGGGCGGGGCCGCGGTCATGTTGGACACCCTGCCGGCCCGCGTGGCCGCCGATCAGCCGGACGAATTCGTTGGTCGAGACGCTCTTTGCCCAGTTTCAACACCCCGCGAACGGTCGTCGTCTCCTCGCCGTGACGGAACCGCTCGCCCCGACCGCCGACGGCATGCGCGTTGCCGCCGAGGCAATCGAGGCGTTGGGCGACACTTTCCGCTCCGCCGAGGGCCCGCTAACGACCGTGCTGCGTGCCGCCTGCGAGCATGCCCACCAGCGCGTGCGCGCTGCCAACCAACCGGATGGGCCGCAATCCCTCGACGAACGCGTCTACGTCGGCCTGACCGCGGTCGCCGTCGAGGGCGAGGAGATGCTGATTGCCCAGGCGCCGCCGGGTCAGGCGATCGTCGTGCAAGATCAACAGCTCTACGCGGTGCCCTCGTTGGAGTCCTGGCGCGGCGACTACGATGCCGGGGATGAAGACACATCGGCACGTCCGCTGGGAGCCGGTCTCCTCCCCGCGCTCCGGATTAACGCCACGACCGCCGCGCCGAGCGACCGAGTCGTGCTCTGCTCCAGCGGGCTTGGCGCGTGCCTCGGCCGGGGCTTGGCGGAAGCAGATGCTCAGCCCGACGCCTTGGCGCCGGCGTTCACCGGTACCGCGGCGGATCTCGCCGCCGATCTCGACGAGCTTGCGCGGGCGCTGGGCGAGGGACGCTGCCTCGCCGCGTGCGTCCATACCCTCGCGGACCGCGAACACTGGATCTGGACCGCCGACCGCCCGGAAGCCCCTGTCGCCGTGCGGCCGTGGCCACGCCGCCGAGATGTTGTGGCAAGCAACAATACGGTGGCATGGCTTGTCACCTCCACGGCACGTGATAGACAATCGGACGTGCAGCCGCATGAGGGAATCATGTCGGATTCGGTCGTCTCGGATGCGACCGGGTTGCCCCCGGCGCCCTCGTGCGAAAATGCAGCAGACCCAGATCGTCCCCGCTGGTTTGGGAGGTCGTCCGAAACGATGGACCGTATTCAGATTGCCTGTGTTGTCGCCTTCGAGCGCGTGTTCGGCGGCATCGGCTCCCGCTTGAGACGGGGTGATCGCCGCCCGTATACCTTCCCCGCGCCCGGCGCGCGGACGATGCATCTCTATCGCGGTTCGATGACCGGTCCGATCGGGCCGTCGATCCGAGCGCACCTGCCGCGTGGTCCGCGGGTCCATGTGCCGGTTCGCCTGCTCTCCATCCTTGCGAGCGTCATCCTCATCTTTGCGATCGCGGGTTTCTTCTACGACCGGGATCGCGACCGGGACGCGCGCGCCCAGGCGTTTCTGGCGAGCGCCGATGCCCAGATCCGCGCGGTCGCCGCGGCGAACGATCCAGCGGTGGTGACGACGGCGTTAGGCGACGCCCAGTCCGCAATCGACGGCGCGCGAGACAACGGGGCGGAGCAGCACCTGCTCGCCGCGCGCCAGTCGGCGGTCGACACCGCGCGCGACGCGATGCACGGCATCGACCGGCTGGAGCGGGCGACGCGTATGGGCACGTTGCCGCCAGTTGAGGACGACGTGGCGCGTCGCCTTATTCTGAACGGACGCGACATCTACCTGCTATCGGGCGGCCTCTACCACGTCGACGGGCAATCGCGCTCGCTGACGATGCTGCTTGAACCGGGCATGCGGATCGAGCGGGCAACCGTCAAGGACCTGCGCGACGTCACGGTGGAAAGTGGCGTGCTGACCGTGACCGACGGCCTCGCTCTCTATCGCTTGCAGCCGGACGGGTCATGGGATCGCCAGCGGATCGGCCGAGTCGAGGACAAGACGCCCTGGGACGTGACGGCCTGCGCCGCCTTCGAAGGCAGCTTCTACCTGTTGGACGGGGAAAACGGGCAGATCCTCAAGTTCCCCGCCGAGCAGTTGACCTCCCTGCCGGACGACTGGGCCGGCGCCGACGAGCGGGACGAGCTCGCGGGCGCGCTCGATATGGTGATCGACGGCCGCATCTACGTGCTGCTGGAGAATGGCACGATCCAAACCTACTATCGGGGCAACGCCGACGGCGCGCTCTCGGTGGCGGTCGAACCAGGGTTGACTCAACCGGTGGCGCTCTTCGGCGGTCCTGCCAGCGCCTATCTCTACGTCGCGGACGGTGAGGAGGGCGGCAGAATCACACGCCTCGACCGGTCGGGCGGTGAGACACGGCAGTACCTCTTGCCCAGGGATGCACCCGACGGCGCCGCCGAGGCGTTCGCCGCGATGGAGGATTTCGTCGTCGATGAGGCCGCGGGCATCATCTACGTCCTCAGCGGCAACCAGATCTGGTCGGCGACGATCCCGATGCCGGGCGCGGTCGCGCAAGCCGGCTGACCCGCTTGGCGTGAGGCGTTAGGGGCTACGTCGTCGTTCTTCCTAACGCCTCAGCCCTAACGCCTACTTCTCGAAGTAGGACTTGTTCTTGAGCAGATAGCTGATCCACTGCTCGGGTGTATCATCCTCGAAGAAGATCGCTTCGACCGGGCAGACTTCGGCGCAGACGCCGCAGTCGATACACTCGTCCGGGTTGATGAAGTACTGCTCCGCGGCGTCGTCGGAGTGGATACAGTCGACGGGACACACCTCGACGCACGAGGCATCCTTGGTCCCAATGCACGGCTCAGTGATGACGTACGTCATCGCTCGCAAACCTCCTCCCTGTCTCGGGGAGCACTGGAAAGCTGTGCGCTGGGCCCGCTGCAACTTGCTCGGCGCTCGTCGGTGACGAACTTGCGGACAGGTGAGAGTATATCAGGCAGCACCCGTTCACTCGAACCGTGCGCGCCGCACAAGTTCGCCCGTGCCCGCTTGGTCCCAGGACTAGGCGTGGCTACGCCGAAAAGGAACGATGCCCGACCCCATGATGCCGGAGTTGCATTGCGATCATTGCGGCCGAGTCGTCCCTGCCGCCGCCCATGTCTGGCGCTGCCCGAACTGTCTCGGGCCGCTGACGTGGCATGGACCAAGACAGTTCTCGCGTGCCGCCCTCGTCGAGCATGACGACTCGCTCTGGCGCTACGCGGCCGCGCTGCCAGTCGCTGCCGAAGAAGCGGTCTCGCTGGGCGAAGGGATGACGCCGCTCGTCCAGGGCACGCTGGATGGCGCGCTTCTTCACTTCAAGCTCGACGCGCTGCTGCCGACCGGCTCCTTCAAGGACCGGGGCGCGACGGTGCTGCTCTCCCACTTGCGCGCACTCGGCGTCGGGCACGCGGTCGAGGACTCGTCCGGCAACGCCGCTGCCTCGATCGCGGCGTATGCCGCGCGGGCCGGCATCGCCTGCACCGTCTATGCTCCAGCCCACGCCTCGCCCGGCAAGTTGGTCCAAGCCGCCGCCTACGGCGGAACGGTCGAACGCGTCGAAGGCACGCGGGATGACGTCGCGGCGGCGGCGGTAGCCGCTGCCGCTTTGCCGGGTGCGACCTACGCCAGCCACAACTGGCATCCCTTCTTTGTCGCGGGGGTCACGACCTGGGCGTTGGAGGTCTGGGAGCAAATGGGCTACCGGGCGCCGGACAACGTCGTCGTGCCGGTCGGGGGCGGCAGCATGCTCCTCGGCGCCTACCGCGCCTTCTCCATGCTTCGCCATGGCGGCGAAATCGACCGCCTGCCGCGCCTCTTCGCCGCTCAAGCGGCGGCCTGCGCGCCGATTGCCCTGGCCGCGCGCGATGGCTCACCCCAACCCGTGCCAGTGCAACGCCAGCCGACGCTTGCGGAAGGCATCGTCATCGCGGAACCGGTGCGCGGGCGCGAGCTGCTGGCCGCCGTCCTGGAAACCAAGGGCGACGGCGCGGTTGTGTCCGAGCAGGAGATTGTCGCCGCGCTCATTGATCTCGCGCGGCAAGGGCTCTACGTCGAACCGACCTCTGCCGTCGCCGCGGCAGCCACGCGCCGCCTCTTGATGTCCGGCGACATCGACCCGAAGCAAACCACAGTCGTCATGCTCTCCGGCCACGGACTAAAGGCAACCGAGGTGATTACCGGTATGCTCGATGCTCCGACACATTCGCCATAGGAGCAACGCATGGGCACCGACCAACAGGTCCCTTCGCACGGCGTAAGCGCCGCCCAAGCCGAGGCAGTCCTTGTCGCTCGCTTCGGCGCCGGCGTCCAGGGCGTCACCGGTATCGGCCGCGGCGAATGGTCGAAAGCCTATGCGTTCAACTTCAACGGCGCCGACCGCGTCGCCCGGTTCGGCGCCTACGAGGGGGATTTCGCCAAGGACCGCCTGGCGGCGAAGTATGGGTCGCGTGATCTCCCCATCCCGGCGGTCACCGAGATGGGTGAGGCCCTCGGCGCCTACTATGCCATCTCGGAGCGAGCCTTCGGCGACTACATCGACGCGCTCGACGGGGACCGGATGCGCGCCACCCTGCCGTCCCTCTTCGCCGCGCTCGACGCTGCCCGTCAAGCTGATCTATCGGCGTCAACGGGCTACGGAGGCTGGGGCGCCGACGGCAACGCGTCTCACCCAAGCTGGCGGGCGGCACTGCTCGACGTCGCCGCCGATCGGCCGGGCGACCGCATATGCGGCTGGCGGGAACGACTGGCCGCGTCGGCCGTGGGCGCCGGGCCGTTCGACGAGGCGTTGGACTCTCTCCACGCCCTCGTCGCGTGCTGTCCCGACGAGCGCCACCTCATTCACAGCGACTTGCTCCACTTTAACGTCCTGGTCGCCGAAGACCGCATCTCCGCGGTGCTCGATTGGGGCTGCTCGCTTTATGGCGACTTCCTCTACGACCTCGCCTGGTTCGCCTTCTGGGCGCCCTGGTTTCCGGCGTGGCGGGGCATCGACTTCCCGCGGGAAGCCACGCGCCACTTCGCGGCGATCGGGCTGGAGGTGCCCAACTTCGCGGAGCGCCTTCGCTGTTGCCAGGTCCACATCGGGCTCGACGCTCAGAAATACAATGCCTTCAAAGAGCGGTGGGACGAGCTCGCGGCGACGGCGAGGCGCACCCTGGCGATTGCGAAGGGCGGTCTTTGACCGGTGGCGCTCGCTGGTTACCGCAAGCCGAGTTGCCGCCAGTGATTGATCATCGGGCCGACCGGAACCTCGATCAGCGACGGCTCGTCGGCCTTGATTGCTTCCCGGAGGGCACCCCGGAGGGCGTCGGGTGATTCGGCGCGAGCGCCGCGCACGCCGAAGGCGTCGGCGAGCTTCAGGTAGTCCGGGTTGTGCAGCTCCGAGGCGAGGAGCTTGCCGCCGAGGTCGACTTCCTGAATGCGCTTGACGTTGCCGAAGGCGTTGTCGTTGAAGACGATCGTCACCGCGGCGATGTTGTGCTGCGCCGCCGTCGAGAGTTCGTTGAGGGTGAAGCCGAACCCACCGTCGCCATTGATCGAGACGACCGGCGTGTTTGGGTTTCCGACTTTTGCACCCAATCCCGTGGTAAACCCGTAGCCGAGCGTGCCCTGATAGCCTGGGGAGATGTAGGTGCGGGGGCGATAGGTCGGGAAGCCGACGTGCGCCCAGTAACCGACCTGCGTCATCTCGGAGACGACGATTCCCTCGTCCGGCAACTCGGCGCGGATCGCGAGTCCGAAGTCGGCGTGTGGCCGGACGCCGTTGACCCGCTCAGTGATGCCCCGCTTGAGCTCGGACAGCTCGGACTCGCGCGACGGCCGCCGAGCGCTGTAGTTCCCAACCCGGTCGATCAGTGCCGCCAACGCCGATTTCGCGTCCGCTTCGAGCGTGATTTGATTGTCGTAGGTGCGGAAGAGCTCTTCGGCGTCGATATCGATTCGGATCGGCGTCTGGCCGGGGAGAAACTCACGTGCCGATTCGTTCCAGTCGAGGAAACGAGTGCCGACGGCGAGCATCACGTCGGCAGAGTTTCGCAGTTCCTTTTCCGCGATTGGGCCTTGGGCCAGGTAGTGCCGGTCCGAGATCGCGCCTTTGCCGTTTCGCGTCATCACCACTGGCGCTTGGAGGAGTTCGGCCAAGGCAAGGAGCGCTGTCCACGCCTCGGCGTTGTGGATGCCACCCCCGGCGTAGATGATCGGCTGCTTCGCTTTGCCCAGCAGCCGCGCGATTCGGTCGAGCCGGTCGGGGTCACCGGCTGGCCGGGCCGGCGGTTCAATTGGCGGCAGCAGCTCGACGTCGCCCTCGGCGAAGAAGACGTCGGGCGGGACCTCGACCTCAACGGGTCGGATGCGACCGCTCCGAAGTGCGCGGAGCGCCTCGTGAACCGTCGCAGGAATCTCGCCGGGAGTCATCGCCCGCGCCGAGTGTTTGGTCACCGAGCGGACCATTTCGAGCTGGTTCGGAATCTCGTGCAGCACGCCTCGCCCGACGCCGATCAGGTCGGAGCGGATCTGACCGGTCAGGCACAAAACCGGTGAGTTACAGGCGTAGGCGGTCGAAAGCCCGGCCATGGCGTTGAGGAGACCTGGACCAGGGACGACCAGGCAGACGCCGGTCTTTCCGGTGCTCCTGGCGTAGCCGTCGGCCATGTAGGCGGTCGCTTGCTCGTGGCGGGTGTGGACGACGCGGATTGCGTCGCGCTCGTCGTAAAGGGCGCTGAAGAGGCCGTCGAGCTGGACGCCCGGCAGGCCGAAGATCGTCTCGATGCCCGCTTGCTTGAGCGTGGCGGCCATCGCTTGGCCGCCCGTCATGACCCGCTTTCCCTCGCCGGCCACGGGCTGAACTTCCCGCACCGGCGCCGCCACCTGCGCCACGAATCACTCTCCTGTGTTGCAATTGGCACGAATACACGCCGATGCCGTACAGCACGGCGTCCCCTTCAAGTCTGCCTGGCATTGTACGCGACTGGCGAGTCCTGCTGGCCGAGGGTGGTAGACTGGCCGTATTGCCTCCCGCGGTCGCCCCGTCTATCTCCACGGGAGAGATGCATGTCGCTTGGTACGGAAATCGGTCCTCCCCTTTCGTTCACTCCCGCATCATCCAAGCGGTCTCTTGGCGGCTGGTTCTCCCGCCGGAAACTGGTGACGCGCATGCTTCCTGGAATCATCGCGGCCGGAGCTTTGCGTGGTCGGGTCAAGGCGGTCGACGAAGAGGGGCGCGCCCTCTGGGTCAACCGGTTCGAGTACGCTTCGGCTGGCGACATCGCGCAAATCATGGCCGACGCCGGTCGGGCGAACTTCAACGTCGTCTACTTCCAGGTTCGCGGCGCGGGCGACGCGTTTTACCAATCGGAGATCGAGCCCTGCGCCGTCTCGCTCTGCGGCGAGCTGGGCGGCGACCCACCTTATGATGCCCTAGGGGTCGCGGTAGAAGAGGCCGCTAAGCACGGCATCGAGGTTCACGCCTGGCTCAACGCCCTCTCGAGCTGGCCGTCCGGCAATGCCGACGTCTGTGCGCTGCTAACCGAATCGCCGGATGGCCAGCCACGACACATGCTCCTCGACCACCCGGATTGGGCTGTCGTCGACCGCGCCGGCCGCCCTTTGCGGTGCCCGAACAGCGAAGAATACGTCTACCTCTCCCCGGCGTTTCCCGGCGTGCGCGAGCAGCTTGCGCGTGTCGCGGCCGATGTCGCCTCACGGTACGACATCCACGGCATCCACCTCGACCGCATCCGTTACCCCGGCCAAGAATGGTCATACGACGACGCGAGCCTAGAGGCTTTCGGACGCGACCCGGAGAGCGATCCGGCCGCATGGGACCAGTTCCGGCGCGACCAAGTCAACGCCACCGTGCACGACACGTACGAGGCGATGACCGCCGTTGATCCGGCGTTGGTCCTTTCGGCCGCGGTTTGGCCGATCTATCAGAACCACTGGACGTGGCGCTCCTCCGAAGGCTATAGCTGGTACTTCCAGGACCCGCGGGCCTGGACCGCTGACGGCTACCTTGACGTTGCCGTCCCGATGACCTACGACCCGATCACATCCGATCAATGCGGCCTGGCCGATTGGCGCTGCCTGCTCGACGACCATCTGGAAGGGATCCAGGTGGCGATTGGCCGTCACGTCTACATCGGCGTCAACGCCCGCAACGGCGCCGACGAAGTTCTCCGCGAAATCGAGGTGGGCCGCGAGCGCGGCGTGACCGGTTTCGCGCTCTACTCGTACCGTCAGCTCGACGGCGTGGGCCTCTGGGATCGCCTCGCCGAGGGGCCGTTCCGTGAACCGGCTGCCGTCCCGCCGCGACCGTGGAAGCGCACCGGCCCCATCGTCGGCGACGGCACCGGCGGCCCCGAGGGCACACCGACGCCCAGCCCGCGCTAGTCACCCCGGTTGACGCGCGGTTCACCGCACCCGCACGATGACGCCGACGCGACACGGAGGAGGTCCGCGATGGCAACCACGACGCACCTGCTAACCTACGACGACCTCTGCCGGATGCCGGACGACGGCAATCGCTACGAGCTGATCGGCGGAGAGCTTGTTGCGAGTCCTGCCCCATCGAGATTTCATCAAGAAGCCCTTACCCGCCTGCTTGAACTGCTGCGCGCACATGTGCTGCCGCGTCGGCTCGGATGGGTCTATCCGGCGCCGCTTGACGTTCACCTCGGTCCGCACGAAATCGATCAGCCCGATCTCATCTTCGTCAGCCGGGAACGAGCCAGCATCCTCATAGACAACGGAACCGAAGGCGCACCGGATCTTGTCGTCGAGGTGCTGTCCCGCTCGACGCGCCGGCGGGATCTGGGCGTGAAACTGGACCTTTATGCCGCCTCGGGCGTCCAAGAGTACTGGGCGGTAGACTTGGAACTCGATGACGTCATGCAGTATGCGCTGAGGGACGGACGGCTCGAGCGTGTTCCCATCGTCGGGAGGATCCTGCGGTCCATCGTCCTCCCGGGTCTCGAAATCGACCTTGACCTTCTCTTTGACGACTTCGACGAGCCGGTCCGTCTTTCAGACAGGTAGTTGACGATGGCTCAATCGTCCTTCGCCTTGCTGTCCCCCTTGACGGTGACGATCGGCTTCAGCGTGTGGACGACGTCGACCAGATCGGTCTGGCGGGCAATGACCCGCGTCACGTCCTTATAGACCTGGGGCGCCTCGTCGAGAAAACCGCGCGACGGCCGCGTGAAGGTGCCCACCAACGCCTCGCGGAGCGCATCCTCGTCGATCGTCCGTTTGGCTTGCTTGCGACCCATCACCCGTCCCGCGCCGTGCGAGCAGGAGGCGAAGCTGTCGGGTGAGCCTTTGCCGCGGACGATGAAGCTCGGCGCGCCCATACTGCCGGGGATGATCCCGATTTCCCCATCTTGCGCGGAGGTGGCGCCCTTGCGGTGGACGACGAGCCGCTGCCCGAAATGCTCCTCGATGCGGACAAAGTTGTGGTGGATGTTGATAAACGCCGCCCGGCCTCCGGCCTCGGCCGGCTCCATCCCGAAGGCGTGCAGCATCCCTTCCAGCATCTGGTAGCGGCTTTCGAGCGCGAACCGGGTCGCCCACTCCATGTCGTGCAGGTAATCGTGCGCGACCTGGTCGTCCAAGGGCAGCGCCCACAGCTCGCGCGGAACCTTCTGGCCGCGTAAGGCCGAGATCGTCTTCGCACGCTCCGTGTAGAAGTCGGCGATGCGCAGCCCAGTGTGGCGGCTGCCGGAGTGGACCATCAACCAGATCTGACCGTCCTCGTCGACCTGCGCCTCCAGGAAGTGGTTGCCGCCGCCGAGCGTGCCGAGTTGAATCGCGGCCTTCTCCCGGATCAGCGATTGCAACGGTTTTGCGCGCAGCGTGACGTCGAACCCGGACCAGCGCTGCTGCCGCTTCCGCGTGCCAAATCCGGTCGGGATCGTGCCGCGCACCTTGTCCGCCCAGGCGCCCCAGAACCGGGCATCCATCGTGGCGCGGTCGAACGCGCGGCCGGTCGGCACCGCGCACATGCCGCAGGCGATGTCGACGCCGACCGCCGTCGGCAGGATGGCGTCGACCGTCGGAAAGACACAGCCGATGGTGACGCCGAAGCCGACATGGCAGTCTGGCATCACCGCGACGTGCGGCCCCACGTCCGGGTGCCGCGCCGCGTTTTCCAGTTGCTCCCGCGCCCCCGACTCGATCTCGGGGATCGGTAACCACGTCTTAATAGGAGCCTTCAAGTCTGGCGCCGTAATGGTCTGATACATCGTGGACCCTCCTTATCTGCTAGACCGGAAGGTCGCGGCGAACGAAGACGACGAGTCCGCCGATCATGCCTCCTAGGCCGAGCAGCGACAAGATTGCCACGTTTTCGACCGGCAGGGTGCCGTTCACCATCGCTTCCGCCGGCTCATAGTACGTAAAGATGCTCAGCGGTTCGAGCGGCTCCAACACCGACCAGAGGGCGGCGAAGTAGTCGACGAAGTAGAAGACGATCAGCCAGGCGGCGGCCCAACCGACGGCGCGTCCCGCCGTGCTGGCGGCGGCCGAACCGAGTAACGTCAACCCCGCCACGGCCCAGATCAGCAGCGCCATCGCCACGGACGTCGTGATCAGGTATCGGTACTCAATCGTGCCTTCTGGCCGCGCCAAGGCGATACCCGCCATCATCCCGAGCGGCCCGATCGCGGCGATGGCCGCGATGATCGCGAGCGCTCCGGCAACCCGCGCCGCGTAGACCCTCAGCCGTGAGATCGGACGGGAGAGCGCGATCTGAATCGTTCCCCGCTCCATCTCCCCCGCCAGCGAGCGAGTGATGAAGGCCACGACCGCGGTGAAGATCAAGATATAGAAGAGGGGATGGGTGAATCCCAATGAGAGGTAGCCTGCCAGACCGGAGGCCATGATGAACTCCGGTCGGGTCTGGAGCAACGCCTGAAAAGCCGGGGGCAGCCGTTCGAGAAACACCAGAGGACCTTCAGGTCCACCCAAGGAGTCAGCGACCAAAGGTTGGATGAGCTCGAAGATTGCGACGCCTAAGAGGAGGCTGGCGGTGCCCGTCAAACCGCGTTGCAGCAGGCGACCGGTCATCGCGGTGAGGGAGTTCATCGCGCCGTCTCGTCGGGATCGCCGCCGTAAAAGCTCATGAAAATGTCTTCTAAGCTTGGCGGCGCGAGCACAACCTCCGCGATTCTGTGGTCGGCCAGGAAGCGGAGAAGCAGGTTGACGTCTCCATCGAGCGACAGTTCCACCCGCCGACCGTTCCGCGAAAGCAACGTGACACCAGGCACCGAGTTGACCCCGTCCGGCACTGATTCGGCAAAGGTGACCTCGGCCCTACGGCGTTCCAGGCGCGTCAGCCCCGCGATCGTCTCCTCGACCACGAGTTTACCGGCGCGGACGACCGCGACCCGTTCACAAATCCGCTCCACCTCTGCCAGGTCATGGGACGACATGAAGATCGTGCGCCCGCGGTCGTGCAACGAGCGCAGTACTTCCTCGAAGGCGCGTTGGATCAAGGGGTCGAGCCCCTCGGTCGGCTCATCCAGGATCAATAGCGGCGGGTCGTGCTGCATCGCCGCGATGAGCGCCAGCTTTTGCCGCATTCCGCGCGAGTACGCACCGAGTTTCCGGCCAAGCGCGTCGCGGCTCAATTCGAGCGCGTCGAGCAGCGTTGAACGAAGCGCCGGCGACCGGCCGGAGAGGGTCGCGGCGTAGTCGAGTTGAGCTTCGCCGGACATGTCGGGATAGAGTGCCTCGGCGACGACGAGGTAGCCCACATCGCGGCGGGAGGCAACGCCTTGCCGCCACGAATCGTGCCCGAAGATCGTCGCGGATCCGGCCGTCGGCCGAACGAAGCCCATCAGCAACTTGATCGTTGTCGTCTTGCCGGCGCCGTTCGGACCGAGGAAGCCGTAGATTGTGCCGGACGGCACCGAGAGACTGAGCCGGTCGAGAGCGGTCACCGTTCCGTACTGCTTGGACAAGCCGCGAGCGACGATGACAGCGTCCGCTCGCTCATTCGTTGCCATCATGCCGCCAGCGTAGCACTTGGACGATCTGGCGGACCAACGCCGGCTGGCAACGCGGTGGCGCGAAGATCGTGGTGGCGGTACCCTGCGTGCGATTCGACGCGTTGCACGCTGTGAAAGGATCCACCATCTCATGCTCGGGTTCCCAGGATCGGAACAGATCGACACCTGCTGGCCGCGCCGCCGCGAGGCGCCGGTCTTCGCCGACGGCGGCATGGTGGCCAGCGCCCACCCGCTAATCACGAGGGCCGGCGTTGCCACGCTGGAAAACGGCGGCAATGCGGTTGACGCCGCCGTTGCCGCGGGGTTGGTCGCGGCCGTCGTCATGCCGGAGATGTGCGGTCTCGGCGGGGACCTCTTCGCTGTCGTTCACGCTCCGGCCAGGAGCGGCGGTGGCGAGACGGTCGCCATCCACGGTAGCGGCATCTCGCCCCGCGGCGCCAGCATCGACCTGATGCGGGCCAATGGTGACGCGGGCGGCACACACATGCCCTATCGCGGTCCGCTGGCGGTTGGTGTGCCGGGGATGGTCGACGCCTATTTCGCCATGCTCGAACGCTTCGGCGTTCGCCCCTTTGCCGAATTGGCGGAGCGGGCGATTTGGTACGCCGGCAACGGCTACCCGCTGACGCGCGACGGAGCAGGCGCGATCGCGAACAGCCAGGACCTGCTCGAACAGTTTCCGGCGTCGGCTGAAGTCTTCCTCCCCGGCGGCGAGCCGCCGCGCGTGGGGACGATCCTCCGCCAACCCGATCTCGCGCGCACCCTCCGGCAAATCGCCGCCGAGGGGCGCGACGCGTTCTATCGGGGAGAGATCGCCGGCCGCATAGAGGCGTACATGACCGCCAACGGCGGCGCGATGACCGTCGACGACCTGGCGAGTCATGCCACGGAAATATCGGCGCCAATCGAGACCACCTATCGCGGCTACACCGTTTACCAAACCGCACTGCCAACCCAGGGCATCATCCTGCTCGGTGCGCTCAGCATCGCCGAGCAGGCCGACCTGGCGGCGATCGATCCCTATTCGGCGGCGGGCGTGCATCTGCTGGCCGAGGCGAAAAAGCTCGCCTACGCCGACCGCTTGGGGTACTGCGGCGACCCGAGATTCGTCGACACGCCGCTCGACAAGCTCCTCTCGAAGGAATGGGCGGCCGGTCGATACGCGCGGATTGACCCAGAGCGCGCCGCGGACGACGTGCCGGCGGGCGACCATGCCGACGGCGACACGACCTACCTCTGCGTCGTCGATCGCGACGGGATGATGGTTTCGCTCATCCAATCGGTCTCCAGCAACTTCGGCAGCGGCGTCGTGGTCGACGGCGCCGGCATCGTCCTCAACAACCGGGTCGGGCGAGGGTTCACGCTCCAAGACGGGCATCCGAACGTCTACGCCCCCGGCAAGAAGACGATGCACACGCTCAATTGCTACCTGATCGCCGACCCGGACGGCACGCCGGTCCTCGTCGGCGGCACGCCGGGCGGCGACGGCCAACCGCAGTGGAACCTGCAAGTCATCACCAGCCTGATCGATGGCGGCCTCGACGTCCAAGCGGCCATCGACGCCCCGCGCTGGACGAGCTGGCCCGGCACCGACCCTAGCACGATCGACAACCCGTTCGAGTTGCGGATAGAGGGCCGATTAGGCGACGACATCATCAGCGGGCTTGAAGCGCGGAGACACCATGTCAGCCGTCTCGGCCCCTGGCACGGCGGCGGTTCGGCTCAGGTTATTGCCCGCGACCCGAACACACGCGTCCTGGCCGGCGGCTCTGATCCACGTGTCGAAGGCATAGCCGCTGGGTTCTAGCAGCGCCGTTTCAGGCTAGTCCGTTCCGCACGGCGAAGGCGACCGCTTCGGCGCGGGACGACAGTCCGAGCTTGCTCAGAATGTTCGAGGCGTGGATGTCGACGGTGCGCTTGGCGATGAAGAGATTCTCAGCAATCTCTCGGCTCGAGCGGCCCGTCGCGATGAGGCGCAGCACCTCTCGTTCGCGTGCGGAGAGCCCGCCAATGGGCGCGGCAGCCGGCGATTTCCGCGCGTGTGGCGCATCCATAATCGTCGCGCTGAGCACCAGCGCGCGGGCGCTGGCCTGGTCCACCGTCAGCGCCTGCCCCGCCGCCCAGGCTCGATCGGCGGCCTCGGACGAAACGACATGACGGGCACGCGACACGGCTCGATCGTGCCGGCCGCGGTCGAAAGGACGGATCGGAATGCCGATGGTCGTGCGCAGCGCGGCGGCGGCGGCGAAGAGCTCGACGCCGACCAGCGCTTGGCCGGAGACAGTCGCGACCTCGGCCAAGCCCTCCAGGCACTCCGCGACGCCGCGCCGGTCGCCGAGCTCATGGCGGATGGTGAGCGCGTCCGAGAGCACCGTGGCGGCCGTGTGCGCGTCGCGCCGACGGGTCGCCAGCCGGCCAAGCTCGCAGCGAGCGTACGCGACGCCGAGCCGATCGCCCGTCTCGATGAACGCCGCTAAGGCCTGCTCGAACAGGTCGCGTGCTTCCGCCTCGCGACCCTCGGCGGCCGAGAGCTCGCCCAGGTTGAACGTCGAATAGGCGACGGCGTTGGTGTCGCCAAGCGAACGGCGAACGGCGAGCGACTCCTCCTGCAGTTCGTGGGCCCGCGGGAAGTCGCCGGTCGCGGTGGCGACGTCGCCGAGATTGCTGAGCGAGTTGCCGAGCCCTTGACGGTCGCCATGCTCGCGGCGGATGGCGTGGGCCGCGGTGTGGAGCCGACGCGCTTCGTCGTAAGCACCCTCGTAGAACGCCATGAGACCGAGCCCGTTGAGCGAGATGGCGATGGCCAATGGGTCGCCGAGTTCGCGGCGGATGGTGTGCCCCGCTTCGTACGAGGCGCGCGCGAGCGCGAGGTCGCCCAGATCGAGGGCTAGGTTGCCGACGTGGTGCAGTGCTTTCGCGCGGACCGCTGGTGGCGCGTCTCCGGGCGCGTCCAGCGCGCGTTCCGCCCACATCCGACCCTCGGCGTAGTAACCGTGGTAGGCCCAGAACCGCCACAGCACCCCAACGAGACGCAGCGCGATCTCCGCCTCACCCGACTCGATCGCCCACCCGAGCGCGGCGCGCAGATTGTCATGTTCGGCTTCCAATCGCCGGAGCCAGGTGAGTTGATCGGGACCGGTCAGCGCAATGTCGGCCGCCTCGGCGAGGGTCAGCGCCCACGCCGCGTGGCGTCGCCGCGCCGCGGCATCTTCCGCCGCCGCCGCCAGCCGCTCGCCAGCGAACTCCCGCACCGTCTCCAACATGTCGAAACGCGCCTGTTCCGTCCCGCCGCCCTTATGCCGCACCAAGCTCTTCTCAATCAACGAGCTGATAAGGTCGAGCACGGAGGCGGTAGGCGGAAGGAGGAAGGTGGATTCGCCGTCATCTTCCGCCTCCCGCCTGCCGCCCCTCTCTCCGATCGGGGCAAGCTCTTCCGCCACGATTTCGGCGTCGTCGAGGCTGAAGCCGCCGGCGAAGATCGACAACCGCCGGCAGAGCGCCTGCTCCTCCGCGGAAAGGAGGTCATAGCTCCAGGCGATGGCGTCGCGCATTGTGCGCAGGCGCGCGGGTAAATCCCGTCCTCCACCGGTCAAGAGCGGCAACCGGCGTTCAAGGCGGTCGAGCAAAGGACCGAGCGGCAGGATCTTGAGTCTGGCCGCGGCAAGTTCGATCGCAAGCGGCAAGCCGTCGAGCCGGCGGCAGATTTCGGCGACCACGGTCGCGCTGGCGTCGGTGAGGACGAAGTCGGGAGTGACCGCCTGGGCGCGCGCGATGAAGAGCATCGCGGCATCGCTTTGGGTCACGTTGGCTACCGTTTCCGGTCGTGTCGAACGCGGCAGGTCCAGCGTCGGCACGGGGTATTCGTACTCACCCGATAGGCGCAGGCGCTCCCGGCTTGTGACGAGCAGGGTGACGCCCGGACAGTTCGACAGGAGGGTCGTCAAGAGCGGCGCGGCGTCGAGCACGTGCTCGAAGTTGTCGAGCAGGATAAGCCCTTCGTGGTCACGCAGCGCCAATTCGAGGCTGATCGCAATCGCTTGCCCGGCATCCTGGAGGACGTCGAGGCTCGAGGCGATCGTCATCGCCACCAGCGCGGGATCCTGCGCCCCTCCCAGCCCGACGTATGTGATGCCGTCGGCATAGGCCTGGGCTTGCTCCAGGTCGGCCGCAACTTCGAGCGCCAAGCGTGTCTTGCCCACGCCCGCCGGCCCGGTCAGCGTCAGGAGTCGGACGTCCGGCCGCGCGAGCAGACGCCGCACTGCGTCGAATTCGCGCAGCCGGCCGACGATCGGCGTCAATGGGAGTGGCAGTTGGGTGCCGAGCGCGTGGGAACGACCCGGCCGCGGCGGCGCGGATGGGGATGGTGGGAGTTTGGTCGGTTCAGTAGACATGGTTGCCATGCCCGACGCATCACGTCATCGTACTTCGGTCGCGTCGTCGCATAATGGAGAGCATCCACGACGATGTCAATTGATCGGACAGGCGAGGCGCTCAGAACCGATTTGGCCGCCGTGAGGCGAGCTGGATCAAGCCGATTACAAGGACGATCACGCCGACCGGGAAGGCGCACCACATCGGCCCCTCGAAGATGAACGGCAGATCGACCACCGAGGCGAACGGTGTGAGGACGCACGACGCAAGGATCAGCGCGCCGCCGATCACGACCAGCGTCTGGGGCGGGATCGTGCTCACACGTTGTCCCGGCACCCCGAAGGCGCCCTGGCCCTGTTCGGAGGTGTCCCAGCGCGAGGAGGGTGGTTGGAATGGAGGTGTGATGGGGCGAGCCGGTACGTCCAACGGCCGCGATTCGATGTCGATCGGTCCGGTCGTAGTCTCTTGTCGTCCGACTGCATCTATTGATTCGTCGGATGCGGCAGGTGGTATCGCATCGTCCGCGTCCAACCGCGGCCTCGCCGCCGGCGCTTCGCCGGGGACATCGGGTTGCGGACCCATGGGTGTCGAATCGGTTGGCACGGATGCGCTTTTGACCAGGCGATCATCGACTTCCGACAACGATCCGAACACGTCGTCGACGCTTTGGGCCTCGTCGTCGACGTCTTTCTCTTCGGGGGCTGGTTCAGGTTCTCGTGCGACGGCGGGTTCTGCCGCTGACTCCGCGGCCGGCTCAGGTGGCGGCTCGGGTTCTCCAGGTATCGGCGGCGCTGCCACGTCTTGCGGCATGGGCGCGTCCGGCTGAGACTCGACCGCGGACGATCGCGCGCCGGACGGCGATTGATAGGCAGCCAGCAGCACGCCACAACCGACGCAGAATTGCGTGCCAGCCTCATTGAGCACGCCGCAATGCCCGCACGCCACGCCGTTGTCGCCCATGGTCGACCTCACCAGGTAGGGTACGAACGCCCGCCCCAGTCTACGAGGCACGGCGCGCCCGTCAAGGAAGTTCCCGCCGCTATGGTACAGTCGCGGCGGTTCCGCGCGCCGTTGGATGGGCGCGCGCACCGTCCAGTGACGACAGCCACCAGAGGATCGAACCGGTGCAGCCTTCTGAACACCAGGCCTCTGACGAGCGCGGCCGCGACGCCGCGGGCCGGCCCTCCCTGATCTATTGCGGCTTCTGCTCCGCCCTCAACCCAGTGACGAACTATTACTGCGCCGCCTGCGGTTCGACCCTGGTCGACGCATTTCACGCATCGGAGGGCCTGCGCGTCTACGAGCGTGCCGACGCCGCCTCTCGACTCGTCGAAATTGTCCCCGCCGGGACCGAACTCGACATCCTGGAGGACTTGGATGCGCCGCCCGACTACGTCCGCGTTCGCTTGGAACAGGGAAAGCTCGGCTATGTGCGCCTGGCCGAGGTCGAGGCGCTGGCCAGCGCAATGGCGCCCGCACTGGATCCGAACCGGCCAGACATCAACACGAACGCTCGCGGCTGCGTCACTCCGGTTGGCGCGCTCGGGGCACTGGCCCTCCTAGTCGTGATGGCGACGGTCGCCCTCCTGTTGGCAAACCGCTCCGACCGCTCCGACACCGCGATCCTCGGTCTCGCTTTCTGTCTCATCCTGCCGCTCCTCGCTCTCATGGCCGGTCTCTACCTCTACGCCCGCGACCGCGAGGACCGGTTGGAAGAGGGAGTGGGGGAGTAGTGGACGGCGTCAGTCGGACGAATGATCGGTGCCCAATGGGGGCTCGCCCTGGATGGGATCGAGACTGTGCCAGTGCCCCTCGTCGTCCATGACGTCGACCGAGTGGATCGAGCCATCCCAGTTGTAGGCGGTGCGTTTCAATCCAGCGGTGCGTTGAGAATCGGCCACCGGCGGATGGGGCAAGTCCGCTAAGCGAATGTGCTTGAAATAGACATCTCGTCCCTGACGCAATGCCGTCAAACCCAGTTCGATCTCCTGCTCGGCCAATGCGGGATCGTCGGTGGGCACGAGCGACAGATTGACGCCGTTGGGAATGTCATCTACGAGCGAGGCGTCGGCAATCGCTGCCAACAGGAACCGTCGGTGAAGCTGGAGCGATCGGACAGGGTGGGCCTTTGTTTCTGCATTCGTGCTGTCGAGCGTGACCTTTGCGCGCATCGTCGCCTCCCCATTGCGTCCGGCCACCTCATCAACCCTTACGTCCGGCGTTCCAGAGCTGGCGCTGGATGTGGAGATGGCCGACGTGGGTCGCGGTGTGCTCCACGGCATGAACCAAGCAGTCGGCGACGGTGCGCCAGCGCTCGTGTTGTTCGGGCAGATGAGAGTCGCGGGCCAGGTCGGACTCGGTGATGCCGGCCAGGACCTCGCGGCAGCCGGCGAGGCAGCGATCGTAGCGGGCGCGCAGATCGTCCAGCGAGCCACGAGCGCGGAACTCGGCCGGGCGATCCCGATCGACGGGCCGTCCACCCGCCGCATGCAGCACCCAATGCTCGCCGGAGCCAACGAGGTGGGTGGCCAGCGCGTAGAAGGTGTTGATGTCCTCCAGGTCTTCGCGCGGTCGCCAGTCGTTCAAGACCTCCGGCGGCAGACCTTCCAACTGGCGCAAGGCATCTTCGGCGAGGATCGTCAGGCTTTGCTCGACTGACGCGGCGAAAGGAATCATCGGCGCACCCCCTGTAACCAATGTTCGGCGCCGATCGTCGTCGGCGCGCCGTGACCAGGGTAGACGACGACGTCTGGCGGCAGATCGATCAGTCGGGCCAAGCTCGCGTTCATCGTCGCCGGGTCGGACCCAGGGATATCGACTCGGCCGTGGCCACCGGGGAAGAGGACGTCGCCGCCGAGGAAGATGCGCTCCGGCTCACTGTAGAGGACGATGTGCGCCGGATCGTGCCCTGGCAGGTGGAGCACCCGCAACTCGTGGTCGCCGAGCTGCACCGTGTCGCCGTCGTGCAGCAAGCGGTCGGGCGTGACGGGGCGGATCGGCTCCGCCAGCTCGAAGACCGCGCTGCCGGGCCGCGCCAGGCGATCGGTCGCCAGCGGATGCGCCGCGAGTGGCGCCCCGGTTCGTTCGCGTAGCTGGGCGGCGTCGCCGATGTGATCCCAATGCGCGTGGGTGATCACGATCAGGCCGATGCGGGCGCCTGCTTGCTCAGCGGCATCGAGGATACGGTCGCCCACGTCTTGTGGCGCGTCGACGACCAGCGCATCGCCCCGCGCGTCGTCGATGACCAGGTAGGCGTTCGTCTCGATCGGCCCGCCTGAAAATGTCTGCACTGTCAACGCCATGCTTCCTCCTCGGCCATTAATCTCTTGCGGATCGCGAAACGTAGCATCGTCAATTGTGCCGTAGATTGGCAGGAAACGGGCGGCGACGGTGCAACCAGACCAAGGATCGGATGGTCGGGGCATCAAACTTGCGCAATTCGCATCAAACCGCTGATTGTGCGGGCCGGAGTGCGGGTGGTGTATGGGACAGAGTGTGCTGGTCGTCGATGACGAACGATTCATTGTCGAACTGATCGCGGACATTCTTCAGGACGAGGGCTTCGACGTCGATCGGGCCTACGACGGCTTGCAAGCGGAGTTAGCAATCGAGAGGTCGCCGCCTGATCTGGTCATTGCCGATGTGATGATGCCGAAGATGGATGGATTGTCCTTGGCCCGGCGGCTGGGCAAACGGTCCGATCGCATCCCGATCCTTTTGATGAGCGCTGTCCGGCGGCCGATCGATCCCGACATCCCCTTTCTTGCCAAGCCGTTCGATGTCGCCGATCTCATCGAGAAGGTCCACGTCTTGACGAACCACAACGGCGCCGCGGTCCCGGCCTGAGCGCTTACGACGATTCCGCCGTGACCGGAGTCGCGGGCTCAGGCGCCGGCGGTTCACCGGCGGGCTGCATTCCCGGCGCCCAGGTCGGCGGCTCGGACGGCGCCACCTCGATACCCAGCCGGCCAAGCAACTCCGCGCACCATGCCGCCCGCCACGGGCGGGGATTGACCGGCTGCTTCGGCGCGTGCGAATCGGACCCGCACGAGACCAACAGGCCGCGCTCCTCCGCCAGCCGGCGATAGAGGGCTGTTTGGTCGTCGGAGTACGATCGGTAGTGCGCTTCCAGCCCGTCGATCGGGATCGTTAGCAGCATGCGATCGAGGTCTGCCTCACTCAACGCGCCGACCGAATCGCCGCGTCCAGGGTGGGCGACAACGCACATGCCGCCGGCCTCGTGGGCCGCGCTCACCGCGCGTTCCAACGGCACGTCGGCCGAAAACGCGCCGCCAAGTTGCGTGACGAGGTTCGCCGCCTCGGTCAGGTTCTTAACGATCCCATCTTTGATTGCCGCCGAGAGGACGTGGAACGGCCACATCGGTCGCCCGGCCACGATCTCGGGGAGCGACGGCAGAAACCGCCCGGAGTCGACGAGCCGGCGGCGGGCGTCTTCCGCCATCGCCTGCAAGTCGTGGTCGAGTTCCTCCATCACGGCCCGAAATGCCGCCGATGCCGGGTCGCCGCGATCGGGCCGGATGCCGTAGACCAGGATGTGCCATTGGCGGTCGGACCAGCGCGTGGTCACCTCGACGCCGGGAATGACGCAAATGCCGCGCGCTTGACCGAGGCGCATCGTTTCCAGGACGGAACGCTGGGTGTCGTGGTCGCAGACCGAGACCACCCGAAATCCCTCACGGCAGAGGTGATCGATGAGTGCTTCCGGCGTCCAAAAGCCGTCGCTGGCCAGCGTGTGCAAATGGAGATCGACGGCGGCGGTCGGTTCGAGCGGCGCCACGGGTGCGCTCCGCGTCGAGTCGTCGGTCACGGTTCGAGATTCCTCCTTGGGCGTCTCTTTCCATAAACGCGCCGGTCAGATAATACCTAATCCGCGCGAGCGCACAAGCTGCATGGCACGGTCAATCGTGCGGCGTGGCAAGTCGCGTGCGGTCTCAACCCTTGCGACAACCAGCCGGCCGTGCCACCATCCGGCAAAGTGCAGCGTGCGACCTGGCGGCATGTAGCCAAGGGAGAAGGGGAGCGAACCAATGACCGATGCCACCGGCGCAATGCGCATCGCCGGGCTGTTCAAGGCGTACGACGTTCGTGGCGTCGTCCCGGACGAGCTCACGCCCGATGTGGCCTACAAGATTGGACGGGGCGTCGTCGCCGTGCTTGGGGCCGACGAAGTCGCGGTCGGCCGCGACATGCGTACGTCTGGCGCGTCGCTATCTGGGGCGCTGATCGACGGCGTGCGGGATCAGGGCGCTCACGCCGCGGACATTGGCCTCGTCTCGACCGACGCGCTCTATTTCGCCGTTGGCAAGTACGGCTATCCGGCCGGGGTCATGGTCACCGCCTCTCACAACCCGCCCGAGTACAACGGCTTCAAGGTCTGTCGGGAGGAGGCACGGGCTGTTTCACTCGACGAAGGGTTGAGCCAAATCCGGGACATGGTCGTGGCAAACGACTTCCCGGCGCTGCCAGATAGGCGGGGCGATCTGACCGAGCGCGACCTCCTCGACGACTACGCCGAATACGTCCTGGGCCTGATCGACCCCGCCAAGATCCGCCCCCTCAAGATCGCCATCGACGCCGGCAACGGCATGGCCGGCGCCACCGTGCCGCGTGTCTTCGAAAAACTGCCGTGTGAGGTCGTGCCGCTCTTTTTTGAGCTCGACGGAACCTTTCCGAATCATCCTGCCAACCCGATCGAGCCGGAGAATATCAAAGACCTGCAACAAGCGGTGCGCAAGCACGGCTGCGACCTGGGCGCCGCCTTCGACGGCGACGCCGATCGCGTCTTCCTCGTCGACGAGCGGGGGCAGTTCGTCGGCGGCGACATGACGACCCTCATGGTCGCGGTGGCGATGCTGCAACAGCACTCCGGCTCGACCATTTGCTACAACCTGATCTGCTCGCGCTCCGTGCCTGAAACAATCGAGCGGATGGGCGGCAAGGCAGTGCGAACAAGGGTCGGCCATTCGTTGATCAAACCGACGATGCGCCTAGAAGACGCGATCTTCGGCGGCGAGCACTCGGGGCACTTCTATTTTCGCGACAACTGGTACGCCGACTCCGGCATGATCGCCATCTTGACCGTCCTCCAACTCGTCTCGGAGCGGGGCGAAAAGCTCTCGGCGGTCCTCGATCCGCTCGATACCCGGTTCCGCTCCGGCGAGATCAACTCCGAGGTCGCGGACCAACTGGCGGTGATGGACGAACTCGAAGTGGTCTACCAGGCCCAGGGCGCGACGATCGACCACCTCGACGGCATCACCATCGGCTTCCCCGAGTGGTGGTGCAATGTCCGTCCGTCGAATACGCAGCCGCTGCTGCGGCTTAACGTCGAGGCGGACGACCCCGAGACTCTGAACCTCAAGACCAAGGACGTGTTGTCGATCATCCGGCCGCGGCCCACCGCCAAGCCGGCAGAACGGAGTGCGAACCATTAATGTCGAGCGGCGAAACCGCCTGGCCGGACCTCTCAGTCGACACGGACCTGACGCTGGTCAAGCTGGCGCCGGACGGGCGCGAGACGGCGCGCTACGTGGGCACGGTGATCGACGCCGGCGTGCCGCGGCCATGGGTTGCCGTCATAGCCACCTGGACGCACCGCGCCTACGATCTCGATGGCCTGCTCCTGCTCCCCGGCGACACGATGCATGAGTTCTTCTCACCGGTCGATTGGTTCAACGCCTTCTCGGTGTTCAGTCCTGAGGGGATGCTCCGCGGTTGGTACGCCAACGTGGCCTATCCGGCTCGGCTCGATCGCACCACCGAGCCGTTCACGCTAACCTGGCACGATCTCTACGTCGACCTCGTCGCGCTGCCCGACGGGACGGTGGTCGTCCGGGATGAGGACGAGCTGGCTGAGGCGGGGATCGCTGTGAGTGATCCGCCGCTTCACGAGCGCATCAAGACCACCTGCAACGACCTCGTCAGGCTCGCCACGGCGCGTGCCTGTCCGTTTCATGAGGGCCACTGGCCTGTCCGATGACGAGCCATTATGGCTTGGAGGCGGTCCAGCGGCAACGCATGGGCGGTGTGCCCATTGATGCCGGTCATGGTCGTGGCCATACAGAGCGCGTTGAGGATTGCTTCCTCGGTCGCTTCGGCCACGGCCTCGAAGAGTGGGGTCATGGCCGGCTGCGGCACCATCCGCACGTTGATCGCGGCGACGTCTCCTCGTTCGGAGGAGAGACCGAGGTTCCCCGTGGCAAAGGCGAGGAAGATGTCGCCGCTGCTGTTCTCGCCCAGACCGCCGACGCGCGCAAGGGCAATCGTCGCCCGCTGTGCCAGCCGCCGGCACTGACTGGGGAGGAGCGGGGCGTCGGTGGCGATGATGACGATGATCGACCCAGTGCCGGTCGGAGGCGACGCCCACGGCAACGTCACTTCGTCCGGGCCGATCATCTGTCCAACCGGTACTCCATCGACGCGAAACAGCGCACGCTGGCCGTGGTTGGCCTGCACCAACGCGCCCACCACCCAGCCGCCCGCCTCAGCCGGCAGTGCGCGGGAGGCCGTGCCGATGCCGCCCTTGAAGCCGTGGCAAACCATGCCGGTCCCACCGCCAACAGCGCCCTCTGTCACCGGACCGCTCGCGGCGTCGTCGAGCGCGGCGAAGACGTGCTCCGGCGTGACGTGCATGCCATTGATATCGTTGAGGAAACCGTCCCAGGTTTCCGCGACCACCGGCAGGCTCCAACGGAACCGCCAGTCTCCGCCGCGCCGCTCGACGTCGTAGGCGATCAGCGCGTCGCGCACGACGCCGACGCTGTGGGTGTTGGTAATGCCGACCGGCGTTGCCAGCAGTCCTGCTTCGTCGATCCAGGGCAGCCCGGTCATTTCGCCGTTGCCGTTGAGGACGTGATACCCGGCGAAGACCGGTTCCGCGCCGACGTTCTCCGCGCGCGGCACGACGACCGTCACCCCTGTTCGCACTGGACCCTGGCCGACGACGAGCGGCCCTTCGCCCCGGATGATTGTCGTGTGCCCGACCGATACCCCGGCGACGTCGGTGATCGCGTTCCAGCGCCCAGGTTCCAATCGCCCGACCCTGATCCCCAGATCGCGCAACCGCCGCCGGTCGCCGTCGCCGTTTGACGGCGAAGATGCCTCGTCCGCCACGTCCCTATCCCTTCCCCACTCGTGACCAACCGCTTCGCCTTTGCCCCCAGCCCATTGCCCGACCGCGTGCGATCCCCTGCACCGCGTCGCGACGCATGGCCATGTGCCACCGCGAAACGAGGTCTCGTGGGGCCATTCGCGTCTGAGCGTGTTCAAGCCATATGGTCAGTGCGGCGACGACCGCTTCGCGCTCACCTTCCGTCGGCTCCGGGATGATCTCGATAGATATGACGTCGTGATCGCTCCAGCCCGATTCGTTGTCCGCCTCCCGCCTCCCGCCGCCCGTCATAGCGGTATGTTCCCGTGCTTGCGGGCCGGCGTGTTTACGCGCTTGTTCCGGGCGAGCGCCAGCGCCTTGATCAGCCACGGCCGGGTGCGGCGCGGCTCGATGACGTCGTCGATGTAGCCGCGGGAGGCCGCCTGGTATGGGCTGGCGAAGAGATCTTCATACTCGCGCACCAACTCCTCGCGGCGGGCGGTAGGATCGTCAGCGTGGGCGAGGTCCCGGCGGAAGATGAGACCGACCGCCGCCTCCGGTCCCATGACCGCGATCTCCCCGGTCGGCCAGGCGACGTTGAAGTCGGCGCCGATGTGCTTCGAGCACATCACCACGTACGCCCCGCCGTACGCCTTGCGCGTGATCACGGTCACTTTCGGCACCGTCGCCTCGGCGTAGGCATAGAGCAGCTTCGAGCCGTGCCGGATGATCCCCCGGTACTCCTGTTCGGCACCCGGCAGGAAGCCGGGAACATCGACGAAGGTCACGAGCGTGATGTTGAAGGCGTCGCAAAAGCGGACGAAGCGCGCGGCCTTGACGCTGGCGTCGATGTCGAGCGTGCCGGCAAGAACCTTTGGCTGGTTGGCGACGATGCCAATGCTCTGCCCGTCGAGCCGGCCGAAGCCGCAGAGGATGTTCCCCGCGTGCTGGGCTTGCACCTCGAAGAAGTCGCCGTCGTCGAGGATCGCGGCGAGCACGTCGTGCATATCGTACGGCTTTGCACTCTGCTCAGGCACGAGCGTATCGAGGGCGGGGTCTTCGCGGTCGGGATCGTCGGTTGGGTCGAAGCGGGGTGGGTCGTCGAGGTTGTTGGACGGGATGAAGGAGAGGAGCGTCCGCACCTGTGCGACAAGGTCCTCCTCGTCGGTTGCCTCGAAGTGGGCGACGCCGCTGATGCGATTGTGGGTGTCGGCCCCGCCGAGTTCCTCGTGCGTCACCTCTTCGCCAGTGACCGTCTTGATTACGTCCGGGCCGGTGATGAACATTTGGCTCGTGCCGGCGACCATGAAGACGAAGTCTGTCATCGCCGGTGAGTAGACGGCCCCGCCGGCGCACGGCCCGGCGATGATCGAGATTTGCGGAATGACACCAGAGGCGCGGACGTTACGGTAGAAGACGTCGCCGTATCCGGCGAGTCCCTCGACCCCTTCTTGGATGCGGGCGCCGGCCGAGTCGTTGATGCCAATGACCGGAACACCGTAGTGCTCGGCCAGATCCATCAACTTAACGACTTTCTCCGCAAACGCCTCGCCGAGCGAACCGCCGAAGACGGTGAAGTCCTGCGAGAAGACCGCGACCTTGCGCCCGTCGATCTCCCCGAACCCGGTGACGACGCCGTCGCCGAACGGCTTGCTCCGGCCCATGCCGAACTGTGTCGCCCGGTGCTGCACAAAGGCGTCGAGCTCCTGGAACGACCCTTCGTCGAGCAGCGCCAGCACGCGTTCCCGCGCGCCGCGCTTGCCGCGCTTGGCCTGCTTTTCTGCCGCCGCTCGGTGCTGGGCGGCGACCTCGGCCTTGCGCACGGCCAGACGTTCGGCCTTCGCGGTGGGGAGTGATGGGCTGTGCCGGCGAGAAGAAGAGGTCACGTATAGTACCCTCTCATCTTCACCATCCACCGTACGACTGGCGCACAACCGCATGAATGTGTCGTCGGTCTGCCGGCCGCACCGTCCCGAGTCGGCGACGGATAAGCGACTTCTCGATCGTTGCCACCTTATGAAGACGCACGACCGAGGAGGCCAATGACCCCGCCGCCTCCCATTCCAAGATCGTGACGTCGTGGGGAGATTCGTGGATCCGGGTCGTTACCCTGGCGACAACGACGTCGGCATTGCCGGTATCGAGGATGACCAGGGCTGGGCGATGCTTGATCCGCTGATCTCCGGCGTAGGGGAACGCGACGAGCACCAGGTCACCCGGCAGATACAGCGTCATAGACGGCGTCGCCCTCGGCATAACCGTTCAGGAACTGTTCGACCGTCAGACGCGCCCACGCATCGTCTTCGCTGGACGGATCAGTGAGAAGCACGATCACCCGGACCGGTCGTTCCTCGTGAATTTGCGCGGCCACCTCAGCGGGAACCGGCAACGTGCCATCCGGATTGATGCGTGCCCAGAACTCTAGAGCCGCCATGCGCCTACCACCCTCGTCGCCGCTGGAACATGCTCAACTTTCATGGCTCGACTATAGCAGACCGGCGGGCCATGCCGTGAAGTGTTCAGGCACTGGAGTGCGCGCTTGGGGTAGGATTGGGTGGGTAATGCCGCCCCGCGGAGAGGAACGGATTCGATGGTCACGAAGGCGAAGCTGATCACGGCCGCCGATCTCATGGACATGGACGAGGACGCACCGTTCGAGCTGATTCGAGGAGAGTTGGTCGAAGTGTCGCCCGCGAAACTCCGCCACGCGCTGGTCGCCGGCCGATTTGTCGAGCACTTCGTGCTCTACTCAACGACCACCTTTCCCGGCCGCGTCCTAGTTGCCGAAGGTGGGTTTTTCCTCGAGCGTGATCCAGACTCGGTGATCGCTCCGGATGTCGCCTTTATGCGCGCCGAACGTGTTCCGCCAAAGGAAGTCTGGGATCAGTACGCCCAGATCGCTCCGGACGTCGTCGTCGAGGTCTTGTCTCCTTCGAACACGAGGCGGCGGATCGCTCAAAAGGTCGAGATCTACCTCAAGGCCGGCGCACTGCTCGTTCTCGTGGCCGATCCGAACCGGGAGACGGTGACGGTTCACACGGGCGACGGTCGCACGCGCGTCTACCGGGTCGGCGAGGAGCTCGACGCGGGCGACGCCCTCCCCGGCTTCCGTGTGCCCATCGCGGACCTCTTCAAGTAGCCGCACCTGCACGATGATCAGCCTCAGCCGAATCCATGCCTGGGACGTCAGCCCCAGCGAGGCCCGGCGGCTACAGGGCGAGCTGGCCGGCCGGGTGCTACTCACGGACGTCGTGGCGATCGGTGAGATCGCGGTCGTCGCCGGGGTCGACAATGGCTATGTCAAGCAAATGGAGGGCATGATTGGTTACGCGGCGGCCGTTGCGTTTGCCTACCCGTCGCTGGAGCACGTCGAGACGGCGATCGGAGAGCACCCGCTCTCCTTCCCGTACGTGCCGGGCTTGTTGAGTTTCCGAGAGGCGCCCGCCATCTTCGCGGCGCTGAAACGGCTAGAGACCGTGCCTGACGTTATCCTCTTCGATGGTCAGGGGTACGCCCACCCGCGGCGCTTCGGCCTCGCCTCACACCTCGGCGTCGTGGTCGATCTGCCCACTGTCGGCTGCGCCAAGTCGCGTCTGGTCGGCGAGTACGAAGAGCCAGCGGATGAGTGCGGCGCATGGTCGCCGTTGATTGACAAAGGAGAGGTCATCGGAGCCGCCGTGCGGACCCGCACCGGTCACGCGCCGCTCTTCGTCTCACCGGGACACAAGCTTTCGGTCGAAGCCGCCGTGGCTATCGCCGTGTCGTCGTGCCGCGATGGCCGCTTTCTGCCCGTCCCAACCGAGGCCGCGCACAATGCAGTCGCTCATCACACGGCCCCCCTGCGCTCGCGTCGCCGCCGGACGTAGCGTCCTGAAGCCGAGCCGATCGGCCAAAGCCGGATTTGCGCTCACTGGACTTTGCTGGTGATTTCCAGAGGATGTCGGGATAGCGCCGGCTGGTCTCAGAAGCTCCCCGACGGCTCGGCAAGCACAAAATCGCGTCCGACTTTGACCCGTTCCAACGCCCAACGCGCGTCGAAATCGCCCGCTTTGACCCGGCGGCCGTCCGCCTTGTCCAGCGTGCCCAGGATCGCGTAATCCTGCCCGATGGCGTCTGGATGACGCGGCTCGAGCGCCACGGCCAGCAAGTCCTCGAGCTCATACTGACGCACGATGAGCATGTCGCATGGCACGCAGAGCCGGCATGGCTTGTTCAGGACGAGGATGATCTCCGCGCCGATCGTGATGACGAGAAAGACTTTGCGCACCTTGGTCGGTGTGTCGCACCGCGGACACCCCGAGAAGGCGACGTCAGGATATGGGTTGAGAAAGATGCCCGGTCCTTCCTCCTCGCTCCTTTGGCCGGTTCCCATTTCGTTCGCATGCGGCCGCTTCAGCCAGTCGAGTGCCCCTGGGGTGTCTACCCATCCGTAGCGATGATCTTGCGCATACCAGATGGCCTCCGGTTCGTCGCCGATACCGAAGTACGGAGGGCGGTACGCGGGGGTCCGTTTTGTGCCGTTAAGGAATCCCAAGACGTGCGGATTGCTCGCCCGCGCGGCGCGAAGCGCGGTCCGCGACGCATCGCTATCACCGTGCTGGGCAAAGGTGAGGAGTGCCCGGCCGTAGGCCCAGACGGCGCTGATGTCTCCTGGATATTGGTCGAGCAGATCGGCAGCGTGCGCCAGTTCACCGGCGGCAATGAGGAGCGTCAGCAGACTGTACCTAACACCCTGGTTGTCCCCTGGGTTCAGGCGCAGCATCTCTTGATAGTGTGCAATCGCGTTCGGCCACTGCCCCAGCGCGATCAGGCACTGCGCCAGCCCATCCCGCGCCCGCATGTACGGCCGTGTCTCGGTGATGCCCCAGAAGCGTCCCACCTCCTCTTCGAGGTGCCGTGGACCAAGCGCGCTGCCCGGCTTCGACTCCCTTCTGGTACAGCTCAAGCGCCTGTTGCGGGGTGCGCGCGGTTTCTTCCGCGAGCAGCACATAAGCGTCGGCGCAGTCGGGTGAGATTTTGAGAGCTTGGCGCGCCAACTTTGCCCGGCGCGATCCTGTCGCCTCCCAGGCGTCATACATGAGATCCTGCGCCTGTTCGAGACTCGTCGTTGGTGCGCGCTTGGGAATCTGCCCGCCCGTCTCCGCGAGCAGTGACTCCAGGAACGGGTTGATCTCCTCCTCCGATGCAAATTCGCGTTCCGCGAGCAGCTTGCCCAGGTTGGACAATCCCCGTTCCATGGCGCGAGGGTCCATCAACGTCAGATCCGGGGGGATGCTCGGGGGTGGAGCTAGCTTTGCTGGACGGCCATCTCGTCCGCAGCAGTATTTGAACTTCTTGCGGCTGCCACAGGGACAGGGCGCGTTGCGACCAACATTCGCCATCAGTTCCTACTCGATTCCGTGAAACCGAGCGACCGCTAGACTTGAGGAGAAGCGTCCGGCGGTGTCAGAATCACTGAATGACCTGGTGCTATGTACGTTCCGTCCATGAAACACGGGCCGGATCAATCAAAGAGCGTGTCCAGGTCAATCGTCACGCCGGGAAGTTCCACGGGTTGGACCGTGCCACCGTGAAAAACCGACTCGGTGTAGGTCCCGTCCGGCTGGCGGCGCCAGGCGGTGAGCGTGCGATCGAAGGGGTGCAGGCGCCAGATTTCGAGGTCGCCGCGTCGCATGTACTCTGGAATCTTGACGTCGCGGTCGTAGCCGCCGGTCGAGGGTGACCAAACCTCGACGATCAGCGGTAGCGGATCTCCGTAGACTTCAAGTACATCAGGGCGATCGCGATCCGGCCCGATCATGCTGGTAGGCAGGATGAAGATGTCGGGAATGTAGTAGGTGACGTCGCCCCGGCTGACGTGGCCGAGGTTAATCCGCACTTGATAGTCGGCTTGGTCAAGCTGGTTAAGCAGCTGATGTCTGAGGTAGACGATGGCAAAACTGTGTCGATAGCTCATCGACGGTTTTTCCCGCGGTACGCCCTCATGGATTTCCCAACGGTTCTCCATGTCGACGGCGGCCAGCTTTTCGTAGTTTGTCTGGCGGGTGAGCATGGCGTCCTCCTCACGTCGGCGATTGCCGCTTCGAGTGTACCCCAGGACGACGCCGTTCACGCGACGGGGCGCGGCGGATATC
>JBOGUF010000179.1:0-14243 GCA_050696075.1 Thermomicrobiales bacterium | reverse complement strand
GGCAAGGAGTCCTCGTCATTTTCCTTGTTGCCTCGCCGCCTCGCCGCCTCGCCGCCCCAGTCGTCCTCGCCGCCTTGCCGCCTCGCCGCCTCGCCGCCGAGCAAGACCGGCAGCCCCGCCGGCCGCGGCTCCCAACGGCGTAGCTCGCTCGGGTCCGGGGTGTGAAGGAGGTGGCCGTATTCCGTCTGGAACTCCCGCGCCGGGTCGGCTTCGAGATACTTCTGGAAACGGATCGCCCGCCGCTCCTCGGTCATGCCGCCCAGGTGCTGGATGCGCAGCGTCGTGCGTAGCCACAGGGCGCGCGGGATCGACGTCGGCACCAGTGGGAAGTGGAGGCGGCGGTCGGGAAAGCGCTGCCCCGGCTCGTAGGCGAAGAGGCGGTAAACCCACTGGTAGCGCGGCAGGAAGTGCTCGCCGTCGCCACGCATCGGCACGTGCCGGAAGCCGTAGGCGCAGCCGGGCAGCGCGTCGGTCTCCAAAAACTGCCGCAGGGCGGCCGCGTCGGCCTCGTCGATCCGCTCGTCGGCGTCGAGCGAGATGATCCAGGTCGGGTCGAGCGCGCCCGCGGCCTCCAGGAGCCGGTTTCGATTCCCGGCGTCGTCCCACGTCCGATAGTCCGGCCGGATCGGATTCGTCAAGAGCGTCGCCACCAGCGGCTGGTCGCGCAGCAACGCCCCCGTCTCGTCCGTGCTGCCGTCGTCGAGGGCGACGACCGCGTCGCAAACCCGCGCGGCCGAGGCGAAGAACCCCGGCAGGTCGCGCGCCGCATTCCGCGCCGGGAGCAAACAAACGACCGCGAAACGGGTCACCCCGGGCCTCCCTGCCGGCGCCGCCCTCCGTCATGCCGAAGTCACGAGGAATCGCGCTCGTCGTCGGTCCCGCGGGCGAGATGCCTCTCCGCGATCGGCATGACGAAGAGGGCGATTGGCATGACGGGGGACAACCAGGCTCTAGTCGTGCCGTGACGTCGCGCGTGGGCGACGGAACACCAACCGGTCGTTGGGACCCTTCCCCTCGTCGAGGACGAGTTCCCAGCCCTGGCGCGCCATCCGGGCAATCACGTCTTGCTTCATCTCCGACCCAATCGTGTTGCCGTAGATGACGTGCTCGTCATAACGATCCGCCGGCGCCGGCGCCGGCGCTGCCGTGGCGGCCGCGGACGAGAGGACCCCGGCGGCGGCGAGGTCTTCTTCCGCCCGCGCGCCGACGAGGGCGCCCGTGAGCGCCCGCGCCAGCGCGACGACCGCCCGCTCGAGGCCGATATAGGTCGCCTCGTCCGACTCCCCCGGCCCCCGGTCCCGGCGCGCGCGCACGATCGCGGTGGCCGGGGTCGCGGGGTTCGCCCCGCGCGGCAGCTTCAGCTCCGCCCCCCACCCGCGCTCGGCGCAGGCGGCGAAGAGGGAACCGACGTCGTATCCGTCGGCGACCACGAGCGGTTTGATGCCGGCTGCCGCAAGGCCACGCCCGAGATCGGAGTCGACGGTGATGATCGGTCGCTGATCGACGTCGCGCACCGGGTCGGGCTGCAGCACGTCACGGAGCTTCTCCCGCAGATCGCCCAAGACCCACGGCTCGAGCGACTCGCCGTCCCGTCCCACCGCGGGCGGCGCGGCGGCGCCCAGGGCATGCAGCAACAGCCACACTTCATTCCGGCTCAACACCACGCCTACCGCATCGTGTCGTCCCAACATCGAGCGCATCTGACCATCGACCTCGCGCGCGTAAAGGCGGAAGCATACACCGCCGCCACGATCAGTCCGCCGAGCGCGCGATCGCACCGCGCTTCAGCTCTCTCGTTTCCAGGGCCGCCTCGACCTCGGCGGCAATCTCGCGGAGGAACCGCTCCCGGCCGAAGCGGAGGGCGTTGGTCCGACAACGGTTCGCGTCCCAGTGGCGGGCTTCAAAATCCTCGATCGCCGCCATCAACGACTCCACGGTTTGGCAGCCGAAGAGGACGCCGGTTTCGCCCGCGAGGATCGACTCCAGGGCGCCCCCGGCCCCGTAGGCGATCACCGGCCGCCCGGCCGCCTGCGCCTCCACCGCGGTCATACCAAAATCCTCGGCGCCGGGGAGGATCAGCGCCCGCGCCCGTCGGTAGTGCTCGACGACCTGGGCGTCGTCCATGCGGCCGAGGAACTCCACGGTGGGGCCGGCCCGCCGGCGCAGCCTCGCCAAGGTCCGGCCATCGCCGATCACCTTCAGCGGCAACCCGTAGCGCGTGGCGACGTCGACGGCGAGGTCGATGCGCTTGTGGGGCACCAGGCGTGAGACGACGAGGTACCACGGCTCCGGCGGAATCTCCGGACCGGCAAACCGGTCGACGTCGACGGGCGGGTAGACGATCGCCGCGTCGCGGCCATAGATCGCTCGGATCCGGGCCGCCACGTTGCGCGAATTCGCCACGTAGCGATCGACGCGGGCTGCCGCCCGCCGGTCCGTCCGGCGCAACGCGGCGAAGACGATCGAGGCGACGTGTCCCAGGATCGGCGGAATCTTGGCCGGAGCGAGGTAGTCGCGGTCGCCATAGAGGAAGCGGGCCGGGCTATGGCAGTAGCAAATGAGCACGGTCTCCGCGTGGGCGCCGACGTGGTGGGCCCAGGCGCTGGAGTCGGCGAGGATGACGTCGACCTCCGCCAGCTCCTCCGCCAGCCCGCGAAATGCCGCCGGGTAGAGCGGGATGAGCCCGCGGTGGACGCGGGTCGCCCGCGGCAACCGCGCCAGCCACGTCTCGTGCAGGTCCCAGGATGCCACCCGCGGCGGGAGGGCGGACCGATCGACGAGCGAGGTGAAGATCTGCCCCTCGGGGAAGACCTCGTGCAAGACCTCCAGAACCCGTTCGGCCCCCCCGAACTGCGTCAGATAGTCGTGGACGAGCGCAATGCGCCGGGTCGCGGTCAGATGGGCCGAGCTGGGGACCGGAACGACGCTGCCGCCTTCGTCCACCCGCCGACCTGCCCCGGCAGCCGCCAGTGGCTCGGTCCCCGCCTGGGCCTCGGGCAAGGCATGGCGCGCGTGGGTCGTTGGATCGTCAAGATGGGTTGGCATTGGTCGTGGCAGTCGTGGTCCTCGACGAGCGCGCCATGCCTCCGCGAATCATTGGCGCGCTCGGGCGACGGTCGGCCCCGTAGCCACCGCTGGTGTCGGCAGCACCTTAGAGCTTCTGGCGTCTGCCGTGCAAGGGTCGGCGGCTCGCCAGGTCGTCGTCGCCCGCTCCACGTTGCAAACGCGGCCAGTGACCGACACGGTTGCCCACCTCGCGCGGATTGCCCGGTCCGGCCCCAGCCGCGATGGCCCGGACGGGCTGGGCAGATCGGCAGGGTTCGCGCCGCCGCGATCGCGGCGGCGTCCCACGGCGAAGCAGCCCTGGGGCCACATGCACTCGTGCGTACGCGCCTCTTCTGCCGAATCCCGATGTCGATGCCGACTCCCTCCCCTGTGGCATTCCTAGAACGCTCGTAGCAATCATGGGTTCTAAGCAGCATAGCCTGTTTGGAGAGATAATAGTAGTCCAAATGGGTCTTTGATGGGGGTGACAATACCTGTTAGATTAGCTACATATGCCAGTGTCGCCAGCATCGGGGTCGGGAGAAGCGTGGTCCGGTTCGTTTCCCGTCCCCATGTGCGCAACGAAGCGAGGGCGCTGGTTCTCCGCCAGGATCACGACGACGTTACGCCGGGATCCGAGGCGGACCGACCGACGACGTCACGGGATGGGCAGAGGGATGAAGCCGGTGGCGGGCAGGGGCGGCACGTGCGGCCGCCCCGCGCCAGACCGGTCTCCCACGGCAGGTGACGGGAGGGATCAACGTGCAACCTTCGGCTGGGCTCGCGGGGGAGTCCATCGACGAGCCGTTCCCCCTTGCGCTGGTGCGGAGCGGCGCCGCGGATTCGTCGCCGCTCGTTCTGATCGACGCGCGCGGTTACGCCCTCGTCAAGCGCCTCTTCGACGTCCTCTTCGCGTCGGTCGTCCTCGTGCTGACGATGCCGCTCTGGTTGGCGCTCGCCGGGATCATCCTCGCCACGTCGTCGGGGCCGGTCCTCTTTTGTCAGGTCCGCGTCGGTCGCGGTGGTCGCCCCTTTACCTGTCTCAAGTTTCGTTCGATGGTGGCGGACGCGGACCAAAGCAAACCGTACCTGATGGACCGCAACGAGGTGAGCGGTCCGGCTTTCAAGCTGTACGACGATCCGCGCATGACCCGGCTTGGTCGGTGGTTGCGCCGGTCTAGCCTTGACGAACTTCCGCAGCTCATCAACGTGATCCGCGGCGAGATGAGCCTCGTCGGTCCGCGCCCGCCGCTCCCGGAGGAGGTGGCGCGCTATGCCCCGCACCACCACGGCCGGCTCGCCGTCAAGCCGGGTCTGACCTGCCTGTGGCAGGTCTCCGGGCGGTCGCTGATTGGGTTCGAAGAGTGGGTGCGGCTCGATCTGGAGTACATCCGCCGGCGGAGCTTCTGGTTCGACCTGATCCTCATCATCCGCACCATCCCGGCCGTGCTCAACGGCCGTGGCGCGTATTAGGAGCGATGTAGCCGTGGGCGCGCTGACCGTCGGCCGAATTGCGCTTTTCGGCATCAACTACTGGCCCGAGCAGACCGGGATCGCGCCCTACACGACCGGTCTCGCCGAGCATCTGGCCGAGCGCGGCTGGCAGACGACCGTCTGCGCGGGTATGCCCCACTACCCGCAATGGCACGTCGCCGACGGCTACGCCCGCCGGCTCCGCCAGCGGGAGACGATCAACGGCGTCGAGGTCCTCCGCTTTCGCCATCACGTGCCAGAGCAGCCCTCCGCTGTAGGGCGCGCGCTCTACGAAGCCACCTTTCTCGCCCACGCCCTATCCGCTCGCCGCATGCCGCGCCCAGACGTCGTGCTGGGCATCATCCCCAGTTTCAGCGGCGGCGCCCTCGCCGCCCTCGCCGCGCAACGCTACCAGGTCCCCTTTGGCATCATCTTCCAAGATCTCATGGGCCAGGCCGCCGTCCAGAGCGGCATCGCCGGCGGCGCCCGCGTCGCCGGCGCCACCCGCTCCCTCGAAGCCTCGGTCGCCCGTCGCGCATCCCTCGTCGGCGTCATCGCCGAGGGCTTCCGGCCCTATCTCGAGGAGATCGGTGTCGAGCCTGGTCGCATCCGGCGCGTCCGCAACTGGACGCACATCGCCCGGCCGTCCCGGTCGCCCACCGACGTGCGGGCGCGCTTCGGTCTCCCGCTCGACGCTTGGATCTGCCTCCACGCCGGCAACATGGGGCTCAAGCAGGGTCTTGAAAACGTCATCGCCTGCGCCCGCCTCGCCCTGACCTCCGACCCGGGCACCCTCTTCGTGCTCATGGGCGACGGCAATCAGCGGGCACACCTGCAGCAAATGGCGGACGGCCTGCCCAACGTGCGGTTCTTGCCGCCTCAGCCCGCGGAGGAGTTTCCCGACCTGCTCGCCGCCGCCGACATCCTCCTCGTCAATCAGCGCCCGACGGTCAAAGACATGTCGTTGCCCGGGAAACTGACCTCATACTTCGCGGCCGGTCGCCCCGTCGTCGCCGCCGTTGCCGAGGCGAGCGAAACCGCGGCGGAGTTACGGACGGCCCAAGCAGGCGTCGTCGTTCCCGCCGGCGCACCGGATCAGCTCTTGGCTGCCATCCGCGATCTCGCCAGCGACCAGGGACGCGCCAATCACCTGGGACGCCAGGGCCAGGCGTACGCCGACGACCAACTTACCGCCGGGGCGATCCTGGCGCGGCTTGAGCAGTTCGTGCTCGAAGTCGCCGGCCCACGCTTCGCCCAGCCCCCGTTGGCATGGCCGGCCGCGGTGCAGGAGCACGGCCCCAAATTCGCGCGGCGAGTCGGCTGAGCCGATGCGTGTGACATGGAATATCAGTGCCGAGCGCACCCGCGGGCGGGACGTCAGTAATCGGGGAGGCAACGGTGGCTGAGCAGACCAGGGTGGTGGTGACCGGCGCCGGCGGGTTCATCGGCAACCATCTCGTCTCCTATCTCAAGGACCGCCGCTATTGGGTCCGCGGCGTCGATATCAAGCACCCCGAGTTCGGCCGCTCGCGCGCGGACGAATTCGAGCTGCTCGATCTCCGCCGCTGGAGTAACTGCCTCCAGGCCACCCGCGGCATCGACGAGGTCTACGCGCTCGCCGCCGACATGGGCGGCATGGGCTTCATCTCCGCCCACCACGCGGAGATCCTACACAACAACACCTTGATCAATATGCACACGCTGGAGGCGGCGCGCCTCAACGGCGTCCGCCGCTACCTTTTCACCTCATCTGCCTGCATCTACCCCGAATATCTCCAGACCCACACCGACGTCAGACCCTTGCGCGAGGAGGACGCCTACCCTGCCCAGCCGCAGGACGCCTACGGGTGGGAAAAGCTGGTGATCGAGCGCCTCTGCCGCCACTACTGGGACGACTACGGTTTCGAGACCCGCTGCGTGCGGTTCCACAACATCTTCGGACCGCTGGGGACGTGGAACGGGGGACGCGAAAAAGCCCCCGCCGCGCTCTGCCGCAAGATCGCCGTCGCCAAGCTGACCGGCAACCCCGAGGTCGAGATCTGGGGCGACGGCGAGCAGACCCGCTCCTTCTGCTACGTCGACGATTGCGTCGAAGGGATCTATCGGTTGATGCGCTCGGACTATCGCGAGCCGCTCAACCTCGGCCAAGACCGCATGCTCTCGATCAACCAGTTGGCCGGCATCATCGCCGACATCGCCGAGATCCCGATCGTCGAGCGGCATGTGCCCGGCCCGCAGGGCGTGCGGGGTCGCAACTCCGACAACACGCGCCTCCGCGAGGTGCTCGGCTGGGAGCCCCGGATCTCGTTGGAGGAGGGCTTGGTGCGGACCTACGACTGGATCGAGGGACAGGTACGCCAGGCACTCGGCACCGACCAATTGCCGGTTTCGGCCGGCCTCGCATTGAGCGGCGCGCGGAGATGAGTCCTCGCCCGTCGCGGAGATAGGTGACACGTGTGATTGGCGAAGCCTCCCTGGACCAGCGCGCGGGCCGATCGGCGGCCAAGGACCGCCTGAAGGGGCTTTCGTTCAGAACCTTTATGGCGCTCGATCGGCTGGGTGTTCACCTCCTGCCGAAGCATTACTACACGCCTGTTTCTGACTACGCCTGGCTGCGCGCGAACAAGGACGCCTGGGTCGGGCGCGCTCCCCTCGTCGGCATCCACTGGGACCTCGACGCGCAGATGGCCTGGCTGGCCGAGATTTGCCGCCCCTACTACCACGAGGTGGCAGGGCTCCACCTCCACCGCGAGATGCAGCACTACGGCCCAGGATTCGGTCCGATCGAATCGCAGGTCGTGCACTGCATCGTGCGCGCCCTCGCCCCGCCACGCATCGTCGAGATCGGCAGCGGGGCCTCCACCGCCGGCATGCTCCACGCCGCGTCCCTCAACGAGCGAGAGGGCCGGACGCCGTCGCGGATCACCTGCATCGAACCCTTCCCGAAGCCGGCGCTCCGCGCCCTCGCCGATGTCACTCACGTCGAGCAACGCTGCCAGACCGTGCCGTCCGCCGTCTTCGCCCAACTGCAATCCGGCGACCTGCTCTTCATCGACTCCAGCCACGCCGTCAAGGTCGGCTCCGAATTGATGCGCATCTACCTCGACGTCATCCCCCGCCTGCCGTCGGGAGTCGTCATCCACATCCACGACGTCTGCCTGCCCTACCTCTACCCGCCCACGGCGCTCCTCGACTACTTCGGCTGGCAAGAAACGCCCCTGCTGCTCGCCCTGCTGACTAACAACGATCGCCTCGGCGTCCTCGCCTGCCTCTCGGCGTTGCATCACGACCATCCGGATGCGCTCGCCGCCCTGCTGACCGACTACCACCCCCTCCCCCTCGTCGACGGGCTCGCCGCCTCGAACGACGCGCCGGGACACTTCCCATCGAGCCTATGGCTGCGCACCAATTAGCCGCCCCCTGGTGTGGCGTTGCCGGGCCAGGCGGTACACTGCGACGAGGAATCACCCGATTGGAGAACGGTATGGGTCTGGAGCAGTTCCTCATCACGGTCAGTGGTTGGGTCCCCCGCCCGATCGTCAACAAGTTGCACCATGACTCGCGCCTGACCAGGGTCGTGCGGCCGGTCGTCAACCGCCTGGTTCCCGACCGCCAGGTGCTCGTCACCGTCCGCTCGGGTCCGGCCAAAGGGGTCCGCCTCTACATTCTGCCGGGGCGCGAAAAGTACTACTGGACCGGGCTGCACGAGCTGCATGTCCAAGAGACGCTCACCAGGCTGCTTCGACCGGGGGCAATATTCTGGGACATCGGCGCCCACACCGGGTTCTTCAGCCTCCTTGCCAGCCGCATCGTCGGTCCGGGCGGCCAGGTGCATGCCTTCGAACCGATGACCCTCAATCGGGAGCGGCTCACGCGCTCCATTGCCGCCAACGCCGCGAGCAACGTCAGCATCCACGCCGAAGCCGTCGCCGCCACGAGCGCGGACGCCTTCCTGCACGCCCATCCCGAGACCGTGATGTGGTCGCTGGTCGGGGAGGCGACGGCAGCAAGCGACAACGGCGAGCGGGTGACCTGCCGCGGCCTGGACGACCTCGGCGCGATCCTCGGCCCGCCCGACGTGGTCAAGGTCGACGCCGAGTTCGCCGAGCTCGACGTCCTCCGGGGCGGGGTCAACTTGCTTACCACCCACCGGCCGGCGGTGATCGTCGAATTCATGAATGCCGACGATCTGGCCGAGGCGCGACGGCTGCTGCCCCCCTTCCGGTTCGAGCACATCGGCCAGGACCACTGGCTCTTGACGCCGGACGGCCCCGGCGCGCGGAGGGCGGACTGATGGCCACCCTCTCCGCGGAGGGCGGGACGCGCGGGGCGACAAGCGGTTCCCGGCTCCCGGATCGCTACCACGGCAACGCCTTCCAGCCGTTTGACGACTTTGTCGCGCGCGCCCTGCGGCCCGGCGTCCGCATTCTCGACATCGGCGCGGGGAGGCGGCCAATGCTCGGCCCGGATCGACGCCCGCCCGGGTGCCACTACGTCGGCCTCGACGTCTCCGCGACGGAGCTGTCGCTGGCGCCCTCCGGTTCCTACGATGAGACCTGGGCCAAGGACGTGACGACGCACATCCCCGACCTCGACGGGCGATTCGACTTGATCGTCAGTTGGCAGGTGCTCGAACATGTCAAGCCGATGGAGACCGCCATCGCCAATATCCACCGCTACCTCGCGCCGGGCGGGCGCTTCGTCGCGCTCCTCTCCGGCTCCTTCGCGGCCTTTGCTATCCTCAACCGCCTCATCCCCGATCGCCTCGGGAAGCTCCTCATGAAGCGGCTCCTGCACCGCGACCCGAAAACCGTCTTCACCGCGCACTACGACCGCTGCCGGAACGGCGCGTTGCGGCAGATGCTGGCGACGTGGCACGCGACCGAAATCGTGCCAATCTCGATCGGTGCCGTCTACTTCGGTTTCTCGCCCCCAATCCAGAAACTCTACCTCGCCTACGAGAATTGGGCCGTCCGGGGCGAGCACAAGAACCTGGCGACCCACTACATCATCACGGCCGGCCGCGCACCCGCGGCCGATCACGATGCGGGACCTGGAGCACCACGCGCATGATTGCTCAGTACCTAGACGACCAGTACCGGCCCTGGACCGCGCGTCGTCCGGCGCGCGAACTCGCCAAGAACTGGTTAACCACCGCCGTCGCCCCGGTTGAGCAGCGGCGGGCGCGTAAGCTCGCCGCTGCCGCGGCCTCCCTCAAGCTCCACCTTGGCTGCGCCGATTCATACCTCGATGGGTGGGTCAATATCGATCTCAATCGCCCCGGACGACGACTCGACCTGCGCTGGGACCTGCGCCGTGGCCTGCCCTTCCCGGACAATTCGGCAAGCGCGGTCTTTTCGGAGCATCTCTTCGAGCACATCCCGCTCGACGGGGCAATGGCGCTCTTGGCGGAATGCCGGCGCGTGCTCGTGCCGGGCGGCATTTTTCGGATCGGTGTGCCCGACCTCGATCGCTACGTTCGTGCCTACCTGGGGCAGGATCCGATCATCGAGCAGGTCCGACCGGGGCGGCCGACCCGCGCCCTGGCCTTGGCCGAGATCTTCTACTTCTACGGCCACCGCTCCGTCTACGACTTCGAGACCCTGGCGGTGATGCTGAAGGAAACCGGATTTACCGGCGTGGCACGCTCGTGCTTCGGCGAGGGAGCCCTGCGCCCCTCGCCCGACAGCGACGGACGGCGCCCAGAGACCCTCTATGTCGAGGCGGTCGCGTGAAACCGCCAGCGCTGAACGCGCCCAGGGACGCCGCGCCCGCCGGCGCTTGGGGCCGGCTCCGGCTCCCGGCCATCGCCGGTTCGGCGACCGGCTCCCTGGCGACCGCCTTCGCGGCCCAGGCGCTCCTGGTCATCAGCGGCGTCCTCGCCGTCCGCCTGCTCGGCCCGACCAACCGGGGTCACCTCGCCCTCTTCGCCTTGCTCCCCGTGGTCATCACCCAGGTCGGGCTCTTCGGCGTGCAGGATGCCCTGACCTATTGGATCGCCAGGGATCGCCGCTCCGCCGCCGGCATCCTGCGGACGATGGCGTGGCCGATCGCCACCCAGACGCTCTTCTGCTGTCTCGTGCATATTGCCGGGTTCTGGCTGCTGGCGCGCGACGAGGACCGATCCGTGCAGATCGCCGGATTAGTGACGCTGGCGGTGACTCCCGCCTACCTCGCCTTCAACTACGGCCTGGCCATCCTCAAGGGACTCCAGCATTTCGGCGCCATCAACACGCTGCGGCTCGTCCCGCTCATCTTGTATGGCCTGGCGCTGGCGCCGATCTTCCTCCTCGACGAGGACCGGCTGCCGGCCGTCGCGGTCGGCTGGGCGGCGGCACATCTGGTCACGGCCATCGCCGCGATCGCGCTGACGCTGCGCCGGCTGCCCCGCGGCCAGGAGCCTGTCACTATCCCGCCGCGCGCCGACCTGTTTCGGTTTGGAGCCAAGGGGTTCGTCGGCTCCGCCTCGCCGCTGGAGACCTTTCGGCTCGACCAAGCCGTCGTCGGCCTCTTTCTTTCGCCCGCCGCCCTGGGGCTCTACGTCGCCTCGCTGGCCTTTACCAACCTTCCCCGCTTCGTCGCCGGCAGCGTCGGCACCGTGGCGTTTCCGTACATCGCCAGCCAGCCGGACGACCGGCTGGCCCGCCGCTCGATGTGGCGCTTCTTCTGGGCCACCGTCGGCTGCTCGCTCCTGATCGCGGCGGTCCTCATGGCAGCCGCGCGCGAACTGGTGCCGCTGCTCTTCGGCGCCGAGTTCCGCGACGCCGTCGTTCCGGCCCAGATCTTGCTCGCCGGCTCGGTCGTCGGCGGTGCGCGGCGCATCCTGGGGGAAGGGCTGCGTGGGATGGGCAACCCGACCGCCATCACGGTCGCGGAGGTCGCCTCCTGGATCTGGCTCGTGCCCGCCCTCGTCGTGCTGACGCCCCGGTGGGAGCTGGCCGGAGTCGCCGTAGCCCTGTTGAGTGCCTCCCTGTGCGGTCTCATCGTTCTGGCGGCGATCATCGTCGCCGGCCGCGAGCCGGAGCCCCGCCTGGCCACCCGCCGGACGCCGTGGGCTTCGCGATGGATCGGCGACGGATGAGCGAGCGCGTTGTGATCGAGAGGAAGATGTTAGACGGATCCTTCGATACCTGGGCGCCCATCGCCCTCTTCATCTACAAGCGGGCCGACCACACCCGCCAGACGATCATGAGCCTGGCGGCGTGCCCCGGTTTTGCCGACAGCCCGCTCTACGTCTATGCCGATGGTCCGCGGCGGGAGCGCGACTGGCCCGCGGTCGAAGCAACCCGCGCGATGGCCCGCGACCTGCTGGGCGATCGCGCCACGTTCGTTGAGCGGGAGACCAATCTCGGACTCGCCGCGTCGATCGTGGCCGGGGTGACAGAACTCTGCGACCGGTACGGTAAGGTCATCGTCGTCGAGGACGATCTGGTCGTGGCCCCGACCTTTCTGCACTTCCTGAACGAGGGGTTGCGGCGGTTCGAGGACCAACCCCGCGTCATGCAAGTGTGCGGCCATATGTACGATGTCCCCGCCCTGCGTGAGAGCAGCGAGGCGCTCTTGCTGCCGATCACGGACTCGTGGGGATGGGGCACCTGGAAGCGCGCCTGGGATCTCTATGACCCCGACGCGCGCGGCTGGCAGGACCTCCTGCGGGACCGCCGCGAACGGAAGCGGTTCGATCTCGACGGCCGGTGCACCTTCAGCAAGCTGCTGGCGCTCCAGATGCGGCGCGGGCTCGACTCCTGGGCAATTCGCTGGTACTACAGCGTCTTCATCCATCGCGGGCTCGCTCTCTTTCCGCCGCGCACGCTCGTCGTCAACACCGGCCTGGATGGCAGCGGATCGCATCACCGTCTCGCGCTGGCGACCCAGCAGGCGCCGATTGATTCCCGCGGCGCATACGGTCTGCCGGCCGGTGTCCGTCAGAGTGCCGCGAAGGAAGGCGTCTACGACGCGATCGGGGGTTTCATGCCGTGGACCACACGGCAACGGATCCTCGCGCTGCCGGGCGCGATTCTACGCCGGCTACGACCCTCGCGCATAGCGTGGGCGCCGCCTCGGAACTCATCGTGATGCGCCTGACCCACTCGTTCCAAAGTGGACCTGGGCGGATGGCCAGCGCGAAGGCGTCACACGGCGCCGTGCTCGGGGCGGCGGTTGGCGGCGCCGCCGTGGCGGGGATGCTCGTCACCCGCCTATCGTTGGTGGCTACCGGTGTGCTGGTGGCCGTGGCAGCGGCAGCCCTGGTCGCGCTGTTTGTCGTGCATCGGTTCGGCACGCGTGGGCTCTCGGCGGTGGCGCTCGCCGCCGCCGCTGCCACCTTGGGCATGAACAGCGTCCGCCTGTCCGCGTCGGTCGCGCTTAGCGACTTCTTCTTGTTCACCGCCGGCCTGATTCTGCTCCCCGGGCTGCTCCTCCATGCCAAGCAGCGCCTGGCGGCGGTGAAATGGCTGACGGGAGGAACGCTGCTGATCGTGCTGGGTGGACTCGCCGGGACGGCGGTCTCCGGCGACCCGGCGCTGAGTCTCGCTCAACTCACGCGATTCTCGATCGCCTCGGTCCTGCTTCCCATTCTCTTTGCGTTGTGGAACCCCAGCGTGGACGAGATTCGCCGCATTGCTTGGCTGTGGGTCGCGTCAGTGACGGCCAGCGCGGTCGTTGCCGTCGGCGAGTCGGGGACCTTTTACCACGATGGGCGAGCCGATGGGCTGACCACCCATCCGAACCACCTCGCGCTCACCTGCGCCCTCGCCATCGGCCCCGCGGTCGTCCTGACGCTCCTGTCCCGCGGACTCGCGCGCTGGCTCGGTCTCGCCGCGTGCGCCCTCCTGGTGGGTGGGCTGCTCATCAGCGGGTCTCGGGCCGGCCTCATCGCCTTCGTCTTGGTGCTGATCGCGATGGCGGTCCTGACCCGGCGCATGGCGATTGCTGGGGGCATTGTCGCCGCGACCATCGCGGCGGCCGTCCTCATTTTCAGCGGCCTCGTCGATCTGCCCGCGGGCAACGCCGTGTCCAGGCTCATCGGAAGCGACGATCGCACGGTGACGCGGGGAGTCCTGGGCAGCGACGCCGCCCGGCGGGAGGAGTTACGCCTCGGCCTCGAGCGGATCATGGAGCACCCCATTACCGGCACGGGCTTCGCGGAAGCCCTCGCCGCGCACGATATCTACCTCCAGGTTTGGGCCGCGGCCGGTATCTTCGGCCTCGCCGGGTTCGCCATCATCATCGTCGCGCTGCTGAACCTGCCGATCCGTGCCTTCCTGGCGCGAAGCCCGTTCGTGGACCCCCCGTCGATGCTGCTCATTGGATTCAGCGCCAGCTTCATCGGCTACCTCGTCGCGGGGGTGTTTCACAACGCCCTGTGGGACCGATACATCTGGCTGACGCCGGCGCTGCTGGCGGTAATCACACCGCACGCGATCCGGTCGCTCGCCGGTGCGCGCAACCATGACCACCGCCCGCTGGTTGCCGCGCCGCGCGCTGGACGCTCCCCGCAACCGGCGCCATTCGGTGGACGCGAGAATGTTCGTGCCTGACCGGTTTGCGGTTGGGGAGTTCCGAAACTGCATTCGACTATGGTAAGGAGCGCTTGACCGTGCACATTCTGGTCACTGGCGGGGCTGGGTTCATCGGCAGTCACCTCGTCGACCGCCTGCTCGCCGCCGGCCACGCCGTCACCGTCCTCGACAACTACCTGACCGGTTCTCCCGCCAACCTCCGCC
>JBOGUF010000178.1:0-4152 GCA_050696075.1 Thermomicrobiales bacterium | reverse complement strand
ACGGACTGCAGCTTCTCGAGCGGGTGCTCGCGCTTCAGCATGTCGAGCATTTGCGATTCTTCGTCGGCCGACGGGTACCCCAGCGAGAGCTTTATCAAGAAGCGGTCAAGCTGTGCTTCGGGCAGCGGAAAGGTTCCCTCGTGGTCGATGGGATTTTGCGTCGCAATGAGCAGGAACGGCGGCTTGAGCCGGTGCGTCGTGCCATCGGCGGTGACAGACGACTCGCCCATTGCTTCCAGGAGCGCCGCCTGGGTGCGCGGCGTGGCGCGGTTGATCTCGTCGGCGAGGACGACGTTGGCGAAGACCGGACCGGGGCGGAACCGGAAGTCGCCGAGTTTTTGGTCGAAGTAGGTGAGACCGCCGACGTCGGTCGGCAACAGGTCCGGCGTGAACTGGATGCGCCGGAACTCGCCGCCGATGGAGCGGGCGACGGCGCGTGCCAGGGTTGTCTTGCCGACGCCCGGCACGTCCTCGATCAGGACGTGCCCCTCGCAGAGCAGCGCCACGAGCACCTGTTCGATCACCTCCCGCTTGCCGACGATCACCCGCTCGACGTTGGCGACGACCCGTTCGGCCAACGCCGCGACCGATTCAGTCGCGGTTGTCGCGACGGATCGCCCTTCCTCGTCCAGGGCGCGTGTCTGCTCGTCGATGGCGCGGGCGGTTTGCACGGTGTGGGAACACCTCCGCGCTCATTGTAGGACGCGCGGATGTGTTGGGGAAAGCTTGCACTCAGGTAATGCCGGGCAAACGTCACGCGATGAGATGGCCAACTTCGTCCGTTAACTCGGATGGTGTCTCGAGTGCGTCCGGCCTGTCCGCCGCCGGGATGATCTTCGCCTGCTTGAGCAGACGGGCAAGGTGCGGCTGGCAGGGGAGGGCGGCGTGATGCGGAACAACCGTCTTCCCCGCCTCGGCCAGCCGCATCGGTAGGGACAGATTCTGTTGAGGCAGTTCGGGGTCGTCAGACGGCATGACGACGACCGTCGCGCCGTCGGGGATATCGTCGAGCAGCGACGGGCGCTCAATGGCTTCCTCGATCATCTGGAATGCCAAGTCGATATTCTTCGTGGTTTGGTCCCGCATGTGAGGCGTCATGTGTTTCGTCAATTCGATGCTCCGAAGAACCGCGATTTGTGCCGCATGGATCGTATTGACTCCAATCGTACTGACTCCAAATGAACAGAACAAGCCGGCTCTCAGCTATCCATTGCAGAGCCCGCGGGCGCAAGACGGAAGGCGCGACCACAAGCAATCGGGGTACGATAGCAGGTGATACTCGGTTCATTGTCGCCTACCTAACCTGGAATGATCACGATGCAGACAGCAACCCAAGCAGAATATGCCGAATCCGTGGTCGCCTGGCCGGCGGCGCGGGATGAGGGCGCGGTGATGCGGTTGCGGCGGGGAGTGGCGCGGCCGCGGTTGGTGGAGCGGATCGATCGGGGGGCGCGGGGGAAGCTGACGTTGCTGGCGGCGCCGGCCGGGTGGGGGAAGACGACGGCGCTGGCCGAGTGGATGGCGCGGGCGGAGATGCCGGTGGCATGGGTGGCGCTGGAAGCGCCGGACCACGTGCCGCTGCGCTTCTGGCGGCGCGTCGTCGCGGCGCTCGACCGGCTCCAACCCGGCGTTGCCGAAGACGCGCTGGCGCTGCTCAGGATGCAACAGAGCCCGCCCATGGAGCAGGTTGTCGACGCCGCGCTGGACGCGGCCGCGGCACTCCGCTACGACGCGGCGCTGGTGTTGGAAGACCTCCACATCGCTCAGGCCACCGAAACCTACCAGGCGCTCGAACGATTCCTCGACCGGCTGCCCCCCGCGCTACATGTCGTGATCGCGAGTCGCGTTGACCCACCGTTGCGACTCTCGCGCCTGCGCGCCCAGGGCGATCTGGTCGAGATTCGCGCCGGCGACCTGGCGTTCGACCGGGAGGAGGCCGGGCGCTTCTTTGCCGAGATGCCGGGGGTGGGGATCGGCGATGACGCGGTTGCGGCCCTGGTCGAGCGGACCGAGGGCTGGGTGGCAGGACTGCGGCTGGCGGCGCTCTCGCTCGAGGGGCGGGCCGATGCCGACAGCTTTGTCGCCGGGTTTGGGGGCACCCATCGGGACGTCGCCGACTATCTGGGCGAGGAGGTGCTGAGTCGGCAGCCGGCCGAGGTCGTCGACTTCCTGCGCGACACGGCGGTCCTCGAGCGGATGACGGCGTCACTCTGCGACGCGGTCACCGGCCGGGGCGACGGGCATGAGATGATCGATCGCTTGGAGCGGGCCAACCTGTTTCTGATGCCGCTGGACGACCGGCGGGAATGGTTCCGTTACCACGGCTTGTTCGCCGACCTCTTGCGCGCTCGGCCGCGGCGGGATCATCCCGACCACGAGCACGAGCTTCATCGACGCGCGGCGACCTGGTATGACGAGCACGGCGCGCCAGTAGATGGGGCGCGCCACGCGATGCAAGGCGGCGACGCCGGGCAGGCCGCGGCGATCCTGGAACGCGCGGCGGATCGGCTACTGTGGACGGACGGCGAGGTAGCCGTCTTTCTGCAAATGCTCGACACGCTGCCAGCGGAAGCCTGGCAGGCCCGGCCGCGCCTGATGCGCTCCCGCGTCTGGGCGCTGGTGATGAGTGGGCGACTGGCGGAAGCGGATGCGGCCGTGGCGGCGATCGAGCGTGCGCTCGAAACCGGCACGCCGGCGGACAACGACGCGGCGCCACCGATCCCCAGCGACCCGGACGGCCTCGGCGTCCTCCGCGGAGAGGCGGCGGCGATTCGCGGCCGCATCGCGGCCTGTCGCTCGGACCACGAAGCGGCGGCCCGGTACGCGCGCGAAACGCTGGCGCTGGTTCCCGGCGACCACGGGCGGTTGCGAAGCGACGTGGCACTGAACCTGGGCTACGCCTGCATGGTGCTCGGCCAGCGCGCCGAAGCGGTCGCCGCCTTCGAGGAGGCGATCGCCGCCGGTCGCGCCTCCGGCAACACGCGGGCGACGCTCTTTGGCGTCTATTATCTGGCACAGATGCGGGGTGTCTATGGGCGGCTGCACGAGGCGCGGTTGCTCCTCGAGGAGGAGTTGGAGCGCGTCGAGCGCGGCCCAGCGGCCGGCGCTCCGGTGGCAATCCTTCGCATTGGGCTGGCCGAGGCACTCTACGAGCAAAACGAGATCGCCGCCGCCCGCCGCTATCTGGAGCAGGCGGTGGCCGAGGGGCGCCGGAGCGGCGACGCCAAGACGCTGATCTACGCCTATCTGCTGCTGGCGCGCGTCTATCAGGCGATGGGCGAGCCCGCGGCGGCGGCGGCAACCATGCGACGGGGCGTGACCCTCATTGGCGGGCCGTGGGCCGGCCCCGAGGAGGCGCGGCTGGCGCTGATGCAGGGAGACATCGTCGCGACAGAACGTCTCCTGTCCGACGCGGGGATGACGATCGCGGACGAGCCGGCGTCCGGAGATGAGGGACACTACGCGACCTTGGCGCGGGTGCTGATTGCCCGCGGGCGGTTGGATGAGGCGGTCGCGCTGATCGAGCGTCGGCTTGCCGCCGCGGAAGCCGGTGGACGCGCGCATCGCGTGATGGCGCTCAAGGCGCTGCTGGCATTGGCACGGTACGAGCGGGGCGAGCGCGAAGCGGCATGCGAGTTGATCGGCCGCGCCGTGGCGTTGGCCGCGCCGGATGGGTACGTGCGGACGTTCGTCGACCTGGGCGCGCCGATGGCGGCGCTGCTGCGCGAGGCGCTACGGGCCAGCCGCCGATCCAACGGCGGCGCGTCGCCGTTGCCGGTCGAGGCGGCGCGGTCGCTCCTGGCGGCATTCGGCGAATCCGGCAACGGTCATGACGCCGCGGGGCGTGCGTCGGGGTTGGTCGAACCGTTGACGGAGCGAGAACGGCAAATCCTCGGATTGCTGGCAACGGGACGCTCCAACCAGGAGATCGCGGACGAGCTGTACGTGGCGCTGGGCACCGTCAAGGCGCACCTCAACCACATCTACGGCAAACTGCTGGCGCGCAACCGGGCCGAGGCGATCGTGACCGCCCGCCGCTTGGGCATCTTGCCCTCGTAAACCCCGCCTAAACCCGAAAGCTACCCATCGGCCGATGTCCGGCCGGAGGTTGATCCCTACCCTGGAAGCAGGTTGAGCCAGGCGGCGCCGGCG
>JBOGUF010000177.1:0-3514 GCA_050696075.1 Thermomicrobiales bacterium | reverse complement strand
GCAGCACCCAGACCGGACCGGGCGGCCGTTTCGTTTCGGCGATCAGCGAAAGGAATCGCGATGCGTTACCACGTCATCTACCGCGCGGCCGAGGAGGAGGAGACCACCCACGTCGAGGCCCAGGACGCGGCCGCGGCCGTGGCCGCCGTATCGGAACTCAACGAACGCGGTCGGACCGCCTTCGAACTCCTCTCCGTTGTCCCAGAAGAAGATGCCAGCGACCGCGAATGACGTCATTGCCGCGTCCTTGGGCTTGGCGTCGCGGTTAGTCCTTGGGTCGTCTACTTACGCCTTGCCGTCCTTGCCGTCCTTGCCGTCCTTGCCGTCCTTGCCGTCCTTGCCGCCCTTGCCGCCCTCGTCCCTGGCACGCGTCCCGCGGCGACACGCCGTCAAACCCGGGATCAGCGGGATACGGATGGATACGAGCGCGGGTCCGCTCGTATATGGTAAAGATACCCGCGCCTGAACGACTATTTGACGTTGTGTCGAAGCCCATGGAAATATTGGCCCACGGGACGAGACGGGACCCCGGAGGTGCGGGATGACGCGTCGCTGGTCCCTGCGTACGCGGTTCGTCGCCGCCGCTTCGTTGTGCCTGCTGCCACTGTTGGGCGTCGTCCTCTTCGTTCTCGATCAAAGCCTGGAGCACAGTCGCGAGCAACTCCTCGACACCGAGGACGCCGTCGCCGCCGTTGTCGCCCAGAACATCTCCCGGACCCTCACCGAGAACCAAACGGTTCTCGATGACCTCGCGACATCCGAACCGTTCCGCGATTTGGCCGCCACGCCGGCACAGGAGCGGCTCAACCAGTTGATCCGCAACCGTCCGACCGTCCTCGGCGCGTTCTTAGTCGATGCCGAAAAAGGGGTTGTTGCTTTTGGCGGGAGCGTCGATCCGCGGATCGTGAGTGGCTACTACACTGACGCGCTCAACGTTGCACTCGTCGATGGCGAAGCCGGTGTCTCCGACAAGATGCCGGTGCCCGATTCCGAGACGGGCGCCGAGGTCATTTCCCTGATCGTTCCGGTCCGCCCGGAAGACGATACGACGGGGGAGGGATCGCCGATCGGGGCCGTCGGCGCCTTCCTCTCGGTCGAGCAGCTTGGTTCGAGTGTGACGCCGGCCTTCCAGGTCGCCGCCAGCAACACGACGATCGCCGTCATTTCGGAGGCAGGCGATCTGGTCGTCGCCCAGCGTCGCGACGAGACGGAAGCTCAGATCCTTGCCCAGGACCTGGCCGAACCGATCGAACTGGCGGTCGCCGGCGAGCGCGGCCGGCAATCCTACGAGGACCCGAACGGCGCCGAACGCCTCGCCGTCTTCGCCCCGATCGAGTTTGAACCGGCGAAGTGGGCCGTCGTGGTCACGAGTCCCTCGCCGACGACCTACGGGCCGAACCAAAGCCTGCTCGAACGCGGCCTGATCGCCCTCGTCGCCGCCGTCGTCTTGACCCTCGTGCTCGCGGTCATCTTCGGCGAGTTGACCGCTCGTCCCTTGCGCCAACTCACCGGTCAGGCGACGGCCATTTCCAGCGGCGACCTCGACCAGCCGATGCAGCCGGTCGGCCGGGGCGAGATCGCGACCCTAAGCACGGCGTTTCGCGACATGGCGGGTCGCTTGACGACCCAGGTGCGCGACCTCGAAGGGGCGCGGGCCGAGGTCGAAGTGCAGGCCGAGCGCCTGCGCGACCTGCTGCGCCGCACCGTGCGCCTCCAGGAGGACGAGCGCCGCCGCATTGCCTCCGAGATCCACGACGCCGTTTCTCCCCTGATCACCGGCGCCCTCTACCAGGCGCGGGCGATCCGCCTCTCCGCCGGCGGCAACGGGCATCACGGTCATCCCGGCTCGACCGACGATGCCTCGGCCAATGGCGCGGGAGCCCAGGAGGAAGCGTTGGGGGCCGTCACCGAGCTCCTCGAGCGGGCGATGGCCGAGCTGCACGACGTCGTCTTCGCCCTCCGCCCCCCCGACCTCGACGACCTCGGCGTCGTCGCCGCCATCGAGCGCTACGTCGGCCAGATCGTGCGCAACGGCCTGCCGTGCCGTCTCGACGTGCTCGGCGAGGAGCGCCGCCTCTCGCCGGAGGCGCGGCTGGCGATCTACCGCATCGTCCAGGAGGCGCTCCACAACTCGCTGCGCCACGCCGACGCCGACGAGGCGGTCGTCCGCATGGAGTGGACAGACGACCTCTTACGCGTCACTATTCGCGATAATGGCTCCGGCTTCGACCCGGACCAGACAGCGCGCCCGACCGCGCTCGGTTTACTGAGCATGCGCGAGCGGGCGGCGGCCATCGGGGCCTCCCTGGAGATCGCTTCCCGCCCCGGCGGCGGCACCGCCGTCATCATTGAGCGGCGACTCGACAGCGACCTCGACTTGCGGCCGTTGGTCGAGCCGGAAATCGAAGCGATGGCGCCGCGGTCGGACGGCGCATCCCAATCGGAGCAGACCGAACACGCGGTGCGTGTGGTCGAGCCGGTAGAAGTGAGACGGGCGTGATTTCTGTCCTGCTCGTCGACGATCACCCGGTCGTCGTCGAGGGGTTGCGCAAAGTCCTGGCGACGGCCGGCGACATCGACGTCACCGGCGAGGCCCACGACGCCGCCACGGCGTTGGAGCAGGCGCGCGCCCTGAAACCGGACGTCATCCTGCTCGATCTGCGGATGCCGGGCGCCAGCGGCGTCCAGGCCACCCGCCGTCTGCGCGAGCAAGGCATCCGCTCGGCCGTCATCATCCTCACCTCCTACGGGGACCAGGCTTACGTCCGTCAGGCGCTGGAGGCCGGCGCCGACGGGTATCTCCTCAAGAGCACGCCCCCGGAACAATTGATCGCCGCCATTCGCAGCGGCACCCGCGGTCGTCGCCAGCTCAGCCCGGAACTGCTCGACGGCGTGCTGGAGGATTTCGGCGGGTTGGCACGGGAACAGACGCGTCGCGACGCCGACCTCTCCCCTGAGGATCTGGAGATCTTGCGCCGCGCCGGCGAGGGTTCGACGAACCGCGAGATCGGCGTAGCCATGGGTCGCAGCGAGATCGCGATCAAGAAGCGCCTCCAGGTCATCTTCTCCAAACTCGGCGCCGTCGACCGCGCCCACGCCGTCGCCGAATCGATCCGCCGCGGCCTCATCTAGGCGTGAGGGCTGAGGCGTTAGGCGTTAGGGGAGACGACGACGGAGCCCCTAACGCCTAACGCCCAACGGCTGTCGCCTGGGCTACCGGAACCGATGGTGCCCATGGTGGTATCCAATCGGGGCATGCCGGGGAGTCACGGGGCGCGTAGGATCGAGATACGGTCGGGTGGCGCCATACGGCGCACCCGGCGGGGCCCCACCGGCGAGGCATTCGCTTCACCTGGAGCCACGACGCCCCACGGCGCCAGCCACGCCGTCGGGTGGTATCCCTTCCCTTCCTCGAGGCGTTGGCCGCGCGGAACCAGCCACCCGCGCGGCCGCACCTTTTAACGAGCTATCAGCCGTCAGCTATCAGCCGTCAGCTATCAGCCGTCAGCTATCA
>JBOGUF010000176.1:0-33623 GCA_050696075.1 Thermomicrobiales bacterium | reverse complement strand
GCGGTGAGCCGCTCGCCGCCCGCCACCCGCCGCAAGCGCATCAGGAAACGTTGTTCTCCGCGAGGAGGCGGTCGCCTTCCTCCTGTGCCCGGTCCAGGGTTTCTTGGGCCGACTGCTTGCCCTCCATGAAGAGCTGGAGATTCGGGATCAGCCCGTCGATCTCCATCGGCGAATAGCCGGCGCAGGGGGGACGCACCCTGGCAAAGTCGAACGTTTCGAGGAAGGGTTGCCGCAGCGGATCCTCGGAGAAGGCCCGGTCCTGAATGGCGACCGTGTTGCCGGGAAAGTTGGAGCTGGTCTGGCCCCAGGTGACGGCATTCGCCGGCTCGGCCAGCCACCACTTGACGAACTCCCAAGCGGCGTCCTGCTTCTCGGAAGCGGCGGGGATCGTCAGCCCGAAACCGCCCATCACGCTGCTTTGATCGCCGTCCGGCCCGGACGGCGGGGAGACGACGCCGAAGTCGAGATCGGCGCCGTACTTTTGGTAGGTGGTAATCATCCAGGGGCCGGTGTAGAGCATCGCCACGCGGCCGGTGACGAAGGCGTCCTGTCCCTCACCCAGCCCTTCCTCAAAGCCGAGTTCATAGACCCCCTGGTCCATCATGCGCTGCCAGAGATCGAGCACCGCCAGCCCTTCGGGCGAGTTGAAGGTCGTCTCGGAACAGTCGTCGGCGACCATCTGGCCGCCCGCCTGCTGGAGATACATGCTGAAGAGCCCGACGTCGTTCAGGGCGAACCCGGCGGTAGTCAGCGTGTCGCCGTCCCGCTTGGTCAGCGCGACCGCCGCCGCTTCCAGCTCAGCCCAGGTGGTCGGAGGCTCGACGCCCGCCTCCGCCAGGAGCTGCTCGTTGTAGAAGAGGGCACGGGCATCGACCGTCAGCGGCAAGCCGTAGAGCTGGTCGTCCCACGTCAGCTCCCGCAGCGCCTCGCCGTAGAAGTCCTCGCGCGCGATGCCATCCCGTTCCAAGTACTCGTCGATGGGAGCGAGCACGCCCTTGGGGGCGTAGAGTGCGGTCCGCCAGCGATCCCAGAGCATGACGTCGGGGGTCTGTCCGGCAGTGGCCGCCGTCAGGAACTTGGTGATCATGTCCTCCTGGACGACGTACTCGACTTGGATGTTCGGGTGTGCGGCGTTGAAGGCGTCAACCATCGCCTGAATCTGCGTCTCGCCCTCGCCGGACCAGTCGCCCCAGAACGTCAACGTGGTCACGTCATCCTGGGCGCCGGCACCCGCGGCCTGCCCAAGAATCGCGAGTAGGAGTACAACCAGCACTCCCTGGGTCATCCTTCGAACCATTCGCTGCATTGCGTTCGCCTCCTCTCACCGTCATCGGCGGGCCGGATGTCACCGACTCCCCATCTCACGCTTCCCGAGCCGCGGCGGGTTGCCGCGCCGGTCCATCTCCGCGGCGCCAGCCTCCTTTCCCTCGATCTCTGCCCGGCGGCTGGCCGCCAGCGCACAGATTTCGACGATAGGCGCCTGATCGAGCAACCAGTGATACCCGTCGTCGTCCGGCACGCGCCCGCTCCAATCCGCCAGGAAGAGATTGGTGTCGGTGCGGGCGTGTTCCCAGGCGTAGCCGACGTTGGCCAGCATCGCATCGGCGTATCGTCGGTCCGGTGCGGGATCGACCGCTTCGAGCGCAAGGTACCCACGGAAGAGCACGGCATTGAACCAGGGGGTGTTCGGGAAGAAGGGGAGGTCGGTTCCGTCGACGCCGGTCGCCTCAGGGGCAAACCAATCGAGGCTGGCCGCCGCGAGCGCGCGCGCCTCCATCAGATAGCGTTCCTCCCCAGTGATGCGGAAGAGCAGAGCGTTGGCGTGGAGCGGGGTGCCGACGTTGTACGTGAATTTGCGACGATCGACCGTGCCGTCGGCCCGCGGGTGATCGAAATAGACGCCGGTGGCCGGATCCTTCAGTTGCGCCGTCCAGTCGAGGATGCGCGTGGCCCACTCGACGGTGGCGTTATCCCCAGTCTCCTCGTAAAGCATCAGGGCCAGGACGGCAGCGGGCGCGTTGGAGCAGGTGTTCTTCGTCATCCGATCCCCCTCGCGCCACCAGATGCCGCCGTCCAGATCGTCGGACCAACCGCTGAGGGCGAAGGCGAGCATCGCGTCCGCCTTGTCCAGGTAGGACGTGTCACCGAGCGTGCGAGAGGCCGTGACGAAGTCGAGACCGAGCCACTCGTTATCGTCGTAGTATTTCTGCCCGCCGCCAAATTCGACCACGTAGGAGTCGTAAGCCGGCGGCAGGCCATCCGGATCCCAGTACTGCTCCAGGTTGGTCAGCAGGGACCGCAGGTCCTCGGCATACGCCTCCCCGCCGGCGGGCATCGCGGCCAGGGCGTTCGCCGCCGAGAGCACGCCGCAGTAGGGCCAGAGGTAGGAGAACGCGTTGTCCTCTCCGCGCGGCTGGTCGTGCTCCCGAAAGAGACCAAACTCCGGCAGGTAGTAACGGTCCCGCAGCGACGTCCAAGCCGCCTCGGCCATCTGCTGCCACGACAGATCCGGCGGCGCCTGCCAGATCGCCGTCGTCACATCCACGCTCGTCTCTCCCATCTGTCCGGTTTTCCCGGCGGCGACTGCCGGCGCCAATCCGCGCCTGGCAACCCCAAGCGTGGCAAGTGCGACGGCGCCTCCCAAACGGGCACGCGTGGAATAGGCGCGAGTCAGCGGCGACCAGGCGATCGGGTGCGTACTCATGGCTACTTGCTCCCGGTAAAGGCGAGACCTTCCGCGAAATAGCGCTGCGCCCAGAGGTAGAGCGCGATGGTCGGCAGCACCGTCACCACCGACGCGGCCATCAGCGGCCCGTAGTCGGTGTCGTAGTTGAATTGGAAGGCGGCCAACCCCATCTGGACCGTGCTCAGATCGGGATCATTCAGCACGATCAGCGGGAAGAGAAAGGCGTTCCACCCGGCCTGGAACGTAAAGATGGCCAGGGTCGCGAGCGCCGGCTTACAGAGCGGGAGATATATCTGGCGATAGATGCGGAACTCGCTCGCCCCGTCGAGCCGGGCGGCTTCGCCCAACTCGCTCGGCAGGGTCAAGAAGAACTGACGCATCATGAAGACCGCGAACGCGCCGGCCGCACCGGGTAGGATGACCGCCAAATAGGTATTGAGCAGGCCGACGCCACCGCGCCCGAGCCAGTCGTTGCCGCCGAGCAACGGAAACGAGCGCAGGATGATGAAGGTCGGGATGAGCGTGACGACGCCCGGGACCATCATGCCCGCCAGCAGCAAACGGAAGAGCAACACGTTGCCGCGAAAGCGCATCCGCGCGTAGGCGTACCCGCCGAGCGACCCGAGGGTGCAATTGGTCACCACCCCCGCCGTCGCCAAGATCAGCGAGTTGAGGAAGTAGCGGCCGAAGGGGACGGTGTTGAAGGCGTCCCGGTAGTGCTCAAAGGTGACGCGGCGGGGCAGCCAGCGGATCGGGACTGACAAGATTTCGGCATCCAGCTTCAGCGACGTGCTCAGCATCCAAAGGAACGGCAGCAGCATGACGACGCTGAAGGCTGAAAGAAGCCCGTAGTAGAGCCCTTCTCGCACAGCAATACGCGCCCACCGCCGCCGCCGGGACGGCACCCGGTAGATCGCCACCGGTTGACGGGCGGCTGAAGGGGCGGCGACGGTCGGTGGCATTGGCACCTCCTAGACCGCGACGTGCTCGCGGTTGGCGCGCAGATTGATCACGGTCACCGCCAGGATGACGAGAAAGAGGACGAACGCCTGCGCCGAGGCATACCCCATCTGCAGGCGGTTGAAGCCGGACTGGTAGATGGCGTAGACAGGCGTGGTGGTGGCATAGCCGGGACCGCCCTGGGTCATGACGTAGGCCTGATCGAAGAGTTGGAAGGAGCCGATCAGCGTCATGGTCACAACGAAGAGGGTGGTCGTGCGCAGCGACGGCCAGGTGATGTCGCGGAAGGTCTGCCAGGGACCGGCGCCATCGAGCCGGGCCGCCTCGTAAAGGTAGGTCGGAACTCCCTTCAAACCGGCAAGGTAGACGACCATGTTGCCGCCGATCCCTTGCCAGACGGTGACGAGGACGATTGCCAGCAAGGCGGTGTCGGAGTCGCTTAACCAGGCGGGGCCATCAATCCCGACGTAGCCGAGGAGCTGGTTGATCGGCCCAAAGTCCTTGTGCAGCAGCCAGGTCCAGACGGTCGAGGCGGCGACGAGCGAAGTGACGACCGGCATGTAGTAGATCATGCGGAAGAGACGCACGCCGGGTGCGCGGCGATTAAGGGCGAGGGCAACGGCAAGGGCGATCGCGATCGTCGTCGGCACGTAGAGGACGCAATAGGCGACGATATTGCGTAATGCCCGATGAAAAATGGTGTCGTCGAGCAGGCGCCGGTAATTGGCCAGACCGACCCACTCGGCCGGATTCAGAATGTCATAGGCGTGGAAGCTGAGGACGAGGGCTGCTCCGGCGGGCAGGAGGACAAAGAGGAAGAAGAGGATCATCGCCGGCGCGATGAACACCGGACCCAACAACGCCTGCTCCCGGCCCAACCGGCCGCGCCGGCGGAGTCGGGTCGTCTCCGTGTGTTCGGCGGCGCCAACAGTGGGCGGGGTGCGTGTCGCCTGGCTCACGACTGGGCTCCGGCATCAACATGACATGTTGACTTACACGAGAAGCCTACTATGTCCTAAAAGACATGTCAAGATAGATCAGGAAACGCTGTGGTCGCCTGGCCCTCGACGAGGGTGAAGTCGATGACCATCCGGCGGGACGCGACCCCGCCGGCGAAGCGTTCCGCCAGGGCGTCGACGGCGGCCCGCCCCATCGCGCGCTCATCCTGGCGAATGTAGGTAAAGCGAGGCAGTCCGACCGGATACTCCGGTGAGTCGAAGCAGACGATCTCCGGCCAACCTGTCTCCGGTGTGCCTCGTTGCTTCACGACGTCGTCGAGGAGAAGCGCCAAGAAGTACTCGCACGCGACGATGCCGCCAACGTCGCGGTGTTCGTCGAGGAATCGGCGTAGGCGCGCTTCGTCGACATCGATATTGGCGCGGTGGAACGCGCCGGGCAGCGTGCTGCAGAGGTCGGAAACGATCAGGTCGGCGTCGACCGGAAGACCGGCGGCTACGAGCGCGACGCGATACCCGTCGATCCGCTCCTCAATGCTGGAGGTATGGGCGGGCGGCGGCGAAACAAAGGCGATCCTGCGATGCCCCCGGTCGATCAGGTATCCCGCCAGCATGCGCGCCGCGCCGACGTTGTCCGTGTAGACCGCGCTGGCCGCAATCCCGCGGAGCTGGCGGTCGACGAGGACGACGGGATATGCGTCGAGGACCAACCGTAACAGGTCGACGTTGTAGTACTCACCGTGGACCGGAAAAACGATCAGGCCGTCGACGCCAGCGGCGACAAAGGAGCGGATCGCCTGCTCCTCGACCTCCCGCGAGCCGTAGGTCCGCTTCAGGAGTAGGTGAAAGCCAAGGTCGCCACACCGCTCTTCAATGGCATCGAGCAGACGGACGCCGTAGACATCGGAGAGATCGGGCAGGACAAAGCCGACCCGGGCCGGCTGCCGCCCGGTCTGCTCCACCGGCGCCGCGCCATGACGTGCGGCGAGGGCGACATCCCCCGGCCTCAGATCCGCGGCGACGAACGATCCCTTGCCCCGGATGCGGATGATGACGCCCGCCTGGTCGAGTGTCTCCAGGGCCCTTTTTGAGGTGATGCGGCTGACATCGAAGCGCGCGGCCAACTCCTTCTCGGAGGGAACGCGGTCGCCGGGTTGCAGGCGCCCGGCCCGGATTTCGTCGAGCACGTGACTGGCGAGTCGTTCGTAGAGTAACGGCGCGCGCACCATCGTCTCCTCCGCACAAGGCAACGCCAACCGCCCGTCGCGGTCGCGCGCCGGATCAGAGGCAGGGTTCACATATCATTTATACCATATTGACGTCCAGGATTGACGTCCAGGAGCGCGGGGCGCCGCCAACCACCTATGCCAGCTCAAAGTGCCGGAACGCCTCCGCGTACTCCACCGGCGGGTCGGCCTGCTGACCGCCCTCCCTCGCCCACTCGCGGACCGCATCCTCAACGTCCCAATCGCCGAACTGGCTGACGTGCGCCCGCAGCGCCTTGAGCTTCATATCGAAGTAGTCGGAGATGTCGACGTAGAGGTCCGCGGAGTTGGTCCCGGCCAGGTAGACCTCGCTCACCTTGTGCGGCTCCAAACCCTCGGCCAGGAGCTCCGGGAAGGTACGCCGATCGCGGGCGGCCGGGTAAATGGCGTCGATGGTGACGTCGCCGGTGACCCGGTGGTCCGGGTGGTTGAAGTAGTTCTTGCTCGCCCACCGCACCGTCGGGTCGAACGTGACCACGACGTCCGGCTTCAGACGGCGAATCACGCGGGTCAACTCCCGCCGCAAGGTGATGTCGTTGACCAGCATCGCGTCCTCATGATGCAGAAAGACGACCTCCTTGACGCCGAGGACGGCGCAGGCGGCGCGCTGCTCCGCCTCGCGGGTGGCGATGAGCTGTTCGGTGGTGAGCTCACGGTTGTCGCTCCCTTTGTCACCGCTCGTCAGCAGAACGTAGGTCACCTCGTGCCCCTCGGCCACCCACCGGGCGACGGCGCCGCCACAGAGAAACTCCGCGTCGTCGGGATGGGGAAAGATCACGGCAATCGTCTTCGGCCCCGCCGGGACCGCCGCTTCGGTCGCGCCGTTCGGTCCGGGCTGCTGCTCTTCTTCGAATGGCATTGCTTCACTTCTCCATCGCTGCATTAGGTCGTAGACTCCGACCTGCCGGTCATAATGGCGATTGTGCGCCATTCAACGTCAGTGGCACAATCGCCCAAGTGGCTAGGATCGAGCAGCTACGAGCGAGAAGCGAGGAGCGGGGTCTCCGTCATGGCGAGCGCGGTGGAGACGTTGGCAATCGGGCAGGAACCGCCGCGAGAGCGGCTCGATCCGCGCGCCCTCACCCTCTGGCGCACCACCGCCGCGATCGACGGCGCGATCTTCGCCGCCGTCGCGGCCGGCGCCGGCGGCGTGCTCTATTGGCAAGATTTCTCCCCCTGGCTGGTCGTGCTGCCCATCGTCGTCGTCCTGGCGATCGCCATCCCCTCCGCGATCTGGGCGCCGGCGCTCCGGTGGCGGCACTGGCGCTACGAGGTGCGCGACCTGGAAGTCGATCTCCAGCACGGTTGGTGGACGAATACGCGCACGCTCGTGCCGATGGTTCGCATCCAGCACGTCGACACGAAGCGCGGTCCGCTCGAGCGCCGGTTCGGCCTCGCCAGCGTCGTCCTCTACACCGCCGCCGGCTCCCGCGAGATCCCCGCCCTGGCGCTCGACGTCGCCGTCACCGTCCGCGACCGCATCGCCTCCCTGGCGCACGTGCAGGAAGAACTCTGAGGCGTTGATGACCAAACGTCTCCACCCGGCCTACATCGTCACCAGCGCGCTCGCGACGCTGCGGAACCTGGCGATCCCGCTGATCATCGTCTTCGTCTCCGGCGGCGGGTTCATGGAGGTCCTGAGCTACGTCGGCATCATCGGCATCATCGTCGTCGGCATCGCGACGCGCGCCGTCGCCTGGTGGCGCTTCACCTACGAAGTTACCGCGCGCGAGTTGCGCGTCCATTCCGGCGTCCTCTCGCGCACCGAACGGGCCCTGCCGCTCGAACGCATCCATGCCGTCGACGTCAACGAAGGCGTCCTCGAGCGCCTGCTCGGTGTCGTCCGCGTCAAGGTCGAGACCGCGGCCGGCGGCAGCGCCGGCAGCGACGTCACCCTCGACGCGCTCTCCCGCGCCGAAGCGGCTGACCTGCGCGCGCACCTCCTGGCCGCGCGCCGCCCGTCCGACGCCGACCCCACCGCTGACATTGCACAACCAAGCCCAGCGGAGCCGATCCTGCGCCTGACGACCGGCCGCCTCCTGGCGGCGGGCGCGACCTCCGGCCGGATCGGTCCCGCCCTCGCCATTCTCGCCGGCGCCTTCCAATTCGCCGACGACATCCTCGGCGAGCGTGTCTGGGGGCGCGTCGTCAGCGCCGGCAGCGACGCCTCGTTCCAGGGCATTGTCGTGCTCCTCACCGTAGCCGCCGCCGGCGCCTGGTTGCTGGCGATCGGAAGCATGGCGCTGACCTTCGGCCGATTCGAACTGCGACGCGACGGCGACCGCCTCCTCATCAGCCACGGCCTGCTCGAACGGCGCCGTAGCACCATCCCCCTGGCGCGCGTGCAGGCGGTGACGATCAGCGAGGGGATGCTGCGCCAGCCCCTCGGTCTCGCTTCGGTCCGGATCGAGAGCGCCGGCTACGGCAAAGACACCGCCGAGTCGGGCGTCCTCGCCCCCATCATCCATCTCAGGGAGCTGCACGACCTCCTTACGCGCGCCTGTCCAAGCCACGCGGTCGACCTCACCCACGTCACCCTGACGCGTCCACCCGCTCGCGCCCGCCGGCGCTACATCTCCTCCGAAATCCTGCCGAATCTGCCGATCCCGGTCATCGCCGTCGTCGTCGCGGCCTTCATCCCAGGCATCCCCTGGTGGTGGGGCCTCGCGGGATTCGTGCTCGTCCTCGTCGGCGTCATCTTCGGACCCTGGCGCTACCACGACGCCGGTTGGGCGCTCGACGACGGCGACCACCTGATCGTGCGCGAGCGTTCAGTGGCGCGCGTGACGGCGATCGCCGAGCGGCGGCGACTGCAACTGCGCGCGGTCAGCCAGGACCGGTTCCAACGGCGGGCGGCGCTCGCCACCTTCCAGACCGCCGTCGCGTCGGGCGGCGCGGGCGGCCTGATCCGCCTCCGCCACCTCGACCAAGCCACCGCCGCCGACCTCCTGCATCGCCTGCGCCCACGCCCTGCCCCAGCCCGCCCGCACATTGCCTTGACAGCACACGACCCCGCCCGCGACAGTACCCCCCGGATCGCCGTCGATCCGGCCAGCGATGAGGAGACGACCCCGGTGGCGCCACGCCCTCACCCAGCCGGCGACGATGCTGGAGCCAGGTGACAGCCCATGCCGACCAAGCAGACCGGTCAGACCCCCCGCGAAGAGATGCCGGCACTGCCGCACGTCTCCCACGCCATGGAGGACTACCTGAAGGCGATCTACCGCCTCCAGGAGCACCAGGGCCAGGTGACGACTCAGCGGCTTGCCGACGAGTTGAGCGTCACCGGGCCGTCGGTGACCAATATGGTCAAGCGGCTCGACGAGATGCGCCTCCTGCGCCACACGCGCTACCACGGCGTCGAGCTGACCGAAACAGGCCGCAAGATCGCCCTCGAAGTGATCCGCCACCACCGGTTGTTGGAGCTCTACCTGGCCGAAACCCTTGGCTTCGCCTGGGACGAGGTCCACGCGGAAGCCGAACGGCTCGAGCACCACGTCAGCGATGAGCTCGAGGCGCGGATGGACTCCGCCCTCGGCTTCCCCACCGTCGATCCGCACGGCGACCCCATCCCCAGCCGGGAAGGCGAAATCGCGCCCGTCTCCGGAACGCTGCTGCTCGACCTGGAGCCGGGCGACGGCGGCACGGTAATGCGCGTCTCCGACCGCGACCCTGATCAGCTCCGCTACCTCGGCGGTTTAGGCCTCTACCCCGGCGTCGTCGTCACGGTCGTCGAGCGCCTCCCCTTCGAAGGCCCCCTCAGAATCCGCGTCGGCGACCAAGAGCACATCATCGGCCGCCCCCTCGCCGCCGCTGTCCACGTCGGCCATGGATCGAACCCGACCAGCTAGGGCTTCCCGGACAGCGACGACGCGCCGGCATCGCGCCGTGGTATCATGTGATCCGAAATTGGAAATCAGAAACTGGTATGCGAGTACAACGATGAACGCCAACGATGCTAATGAATCAGCCGAGCGGGAGATCGTCCTCCGGCCACGTCGTCAGGTGACGCTTCCTCCGTGGATTTGTGAGGCGCTGGGGGTGCGGGAAGGGGATCGACTCTCCGTCTCGATCGATAATCACTCATTGGTCATGACTCCGCGCAAATCTGTCGCGCTCCAGGCGCTGCGGGACATTCAGGCCGCCTTCGCCGACGCAGGCATCTCGGAAGAAGAACTGCAAGCCGAAGGTCGGCATGTTCGCGAGGAACTGATCCGAGCCCGCTATGGAGCAGCCTAGGCTGCGGCCGTTCCTCGACACCAACGTCATCTTTTCCGGTCTGCGTGGTTCTGGCCCTCCTTCGGCAATTCTTGAGCGCCATGTGGCAGGGGAGATCACGATCGTGGTCTCTCGCCTGGTTCTCGACGAACTCGTGCGAACCATTCGGCGCAAACACCCCGCGATTCTCCCCGTGGTCGGCGTATTCCTCACCAATGCGCCTCCCGAAGTCTGCGACGATCCCACGCCAGAGGCATTTGATGCCGCCCTGCGCTGCATCCATCCGAAGGATGCGCCGATCCTTGCGGCCGCTCTCCAGAGTCGCGTTGATTGCATCGTGAGCGGCAACACGCGTCACTTCACCCCAGAGGCCGCTCGTTGCGCCGGCATGACATTCCTCACACCCGCCGCGTACCTCGCCGACCTCAGCCGGTAGACGATCATCCCTCCGGTTCCAGACCGAACAATGTCAATAGGTCGCACGCCAACGCTGCCTCGACCTTGCGCATCGTGCGGAACTCGGCAAGCGGCCTATGGGCGACCGACGGGTCCATTGCACAACTCGGGGCGCCGACGCAATGCGGGAGTCCTCCCGTCGAGGGGACGCAACGGAACTCGTTGCTCTCGCAACAGTTGAATCCGCGGCCAAGTCCACCGGGGGCACGCAGCCGCCGCTCACCCAGTCGTCGTCAAAAAAGAAGTTGCAGTTGCAGAAGTTGCTCTGGCAGTCCGAGTCGTCGAAGCAGCCGCGGCCGTCCGCGCACCGCGGACAGTCGGGGCCGCGGCCGTCATCGTCGCCTTCCCCTTATAATGACTTCCGGGACCGCTGCAACCAGGGCTCCACCCTTGGCACGGTCACCGCATAGGGCGTCTCGGCGCGCTTCGCCGCATCATCGCCCGTGTCTGGTGGTCAACCATGCAGCCACCGAATCGAGACATGTTCACGCGCTTGGCGAAGCGGTATGTCTGGTGGAAAACGCCGGACGAGGCCGTCGAGATACCGGAGCGCGTCGTCTCGCGGGTCATGAGCATCGGCGACTACGACGATGTGCAGGCGCTCGCCGAAGAGGTCGGCGACGAGTATCTCCGAAGGGTGCTGGCCCAAGCCGAGGCCGGGCAGTTCGACGCGCGCTCGTGGGCCTACTGGCACTACCGTCTCGGTCTGGCAAAGCTCGGCGAGGTTCCCGCATTGCCCGAGCGGATCATCAGATGACCGAAGGCTTTCACCCGCGGTTGGACGTGCTGCCGTCGGCCCAGCAACGGCTCTGGCCGGAGTTGCGGGCGGCCACCTCCCTCGGTTTCGTGCTCTACGGCGGCACAGCGATCGCCCTTCACCTTGGGCATCGCCCGTCCGTCGATTTCGACTTCTTCAGCGAGCACTCCTTGAACCGTGATCGCCTGCGCACGTCGTTCCCCTTCATCGGGCGCTCGACCATGCTCCAGGACCGGTCGGACGCCTTCACCGTCCTGGTCCCGTCCGCGGCGACACCCACGGAGGAAGTCCGCGTCTCCTTCTTCGGCCCGATCGGGTTCGGGCGCGTCGGCGAACCGCGCATGACGAGCGACGGCGTGATGCAGGTCGCGTCCCTGGACGACCTGATGGCAACCAAGCTGAAAGTCATCCTCCAACGCGTCGAGGCGAAGGACTACCGCGATGTCGCCGCGATGGTTCGCGCCGGCGTAGACCTCGCGAAGGGTCTATCGAGCGCCCGTGCGATGTACGGGCGGACCTTCCAGCCGAGCGAGAGCCTGAAAGCCCTGGTCTACTTCGAGGGCGGCGACCTGGAGACGCTGATGGATGCGGATCGGCACACGTTGATCGGGGCGGTCGGCGCAGTCCGTGAGCTGCCGGCGGTCACGATGGCCTCGCGCTCGCTGCAGAAGCCGGTGGAGGGTTGAGACTGCCGTCCGACACGGCGTGCGGTGGCTTCGAACCATTCATGGAGCGAAGCGATATCCACCACCGCCTGAGCCGCGAGTGAACAGGGCTACCTATTGGGGGGGCTGATAATCCCCCCGCACATCTCGGGACTGCCAACGCAGAAGGGCAGGCCCCCGGTCGATGGGACGCAGCAGAACTCGTCGGCCTCGCAACAGTCGAAGCCGCGGCAGCAGACCTCGCTGCCGGTGCAACACTGGTCAAACCCGCACGGATCTGTCCCACCGGCATATGGCTCCCGGCAGAAGTCGGGGAGTTCAGTGAAGCAGAAGCCGCTCACGCGGTCATCGTCGTCGCGACAGCCCAGGCGATTGTCGCACGGCGGGCACTCCGGCCCACCGCAGTCCATGTCGGTCTCCAGCCCGTTCTGGATCTCGTCGGAGCAACTCGGGTCGTCGCAGACAGCGCCCGCGGAGAAATTGCAGAAGTTGCTCTCGCAGTCGGCGTCGACGAAGCAGGCCCGGCCGTTGGCGCACCGCGGGCACCGCGTCGGACCGCCGCAGTCGACGTCGGGCTCGTCGCCGTTGTGGATCCCGTCGAAGCAGTTGGCGGCGGAGCGGCAGGTGTTGTCGGTGAGGTCGCAGAAGTCGCTCTGGCAGTCGGCGTCGATGAAACAGTTCAGCCCGTTGGCGCAGGGCGGGCAGTCGGGACCGCCACAGTCGACGTCGGTCTCGGCGCCGTTGTGGATGTCGTCGGTGCATGTCTGTTGCCGGCAGACGTTGAAGGGATTGCAGAAACCGCTCTCGCAGTCGCTGTCGTCGAAGCATTGCAGCTCGTCGGCGCAGGGCGGGCAGTCGGCGCCGCCGCAGTCCACGTCCGACTCGTCGCCGTTCACCACGCCGTCCGAGCAGGTCGGCACCTGGCAGATCCCGCTCCGACAGACCCCGCTGCCGCAATCGACGTTGCTGAGACACGCCTGGCCGTCGCACTGGCGGCACCCCCCACCACCGCAGTCGAGCCCGGTCTCGCCGCCATCCTGGACCCCGTTGAAGCAGTGGTCCGCGAACCCGCATAGCCCGTCTGGTCCGCAGAACCCGCTCAGGCAGTCACTGTTTTGCTGGCAGGCGTGGTCGCCGGGGATCGAGCCAGTCCGCCTGCTCCGGTCCCGTCAGCCCTGGCTCGGCCCGCTCCGCCAGGGCCAGGAACTGCGCCGCATGCCGCCGCCGGGTCGCGTCCTCCTCGCCACAATCGGCCAGCCGCTCCCACCCATACTCCCGGATCGTCTCCAGCATCCGATACCGCGCGTCGCTGCACGTTCCCTCGACCTGCTGCACCAGGCTCTTGTCGACGAGCGAAGCAAGGAGATCGAGGACGGAAGGCGGCGAGGCGGGAAGGCGGGAAGGCGGCAAGAAGCTGTCGTCCGTTCTCTCGCCGCCTCGCCGTCTCGCCGCCTCGCCGCCTACGAGTTCGGCGGTCTCCAGCGAAAAGCCGCCAGTGAAGACGGCGAGGTGGCGAAAGAGGATTTGCTCGTCGGGGGAGAGGAGGTCGTAGCTCCAGGCGATGGCGTTCCGCATGGTCTGGAGCCGGGCGGGAAGATCGCGAGGGCCGCCGGTCAGGATCGGTAAGCAGCGTTCCAACAGCGACAGCAGGGCGGCCGGCGGCAGATGGCCGATGCGGGCCGCCGCCAGCTCGATGGCGAGCGGCAGCCCGTCGAGGCGGCGGCAGATCTCGGCCACGGCCCGTGCGTTCGCCGTAGTCAGCGCGAAGTCGGGGCGGACGGCGCGCGCTCGGGCCACGAAGAGCGCGACCGCTGCGGAGCGTTCGAGCTCCTCCACCTCCGGCGATGCGGCCGGGTCCGGCAGCGCCAGCGGGGGAATCGGCAAATTGTGCTCCCCGGAGAGGCGCAAACGCACGCGACTGGTCGCGAGGATACGCAGCTCGGGGCACGAGGTCAGCAGGTCGGTCGCCACCGTCGCGCCGGCAACGACGTGCTCGACGTTGTCGAGCACCAGCAACGCGTGCCGTGGGCGCAGGAAGGCGCGCACCCGGTCGAGCAGCGGCTGCTCCTTCGTTTCCCGCACCTGGAGCACCCGCGCGATCGTCGGCAGCACGAGCGCGCGATCGCCGATCGGCGCCAGCGCGGACGAACCAGACCCCGTCGGCGAACTCGTCGCGCATCGCATGCGCCAGTCCCAGGGCCAGGCGCGTCTTGCCCACGCCGCCCGGACCGGTCAGCGAGAGGAGGCGCACGCCGTCGTCCAGCAGCAACGCTCGCGCCGCTTCCATCTCCCGCGCACGCCCAATCAGCGAGCTCAGAGGAAGGGGCAGATCGCCGGCGCCGTCGACCTCACCGATGCGGATCGGCGTCAGAGGCGCCGGACCACGGTTCGCGTCGGGGTGCGGCGTGCTTGCCATGCCTGGCGCCGCCTTCGGTGTCGACTTATCGCATCACATGTCGCTACGCATTGTGGCAGGCGCCGCCTGGCACGTCAACGTGCTGGGCCGAACCTTCAGGTCGATTCTGCGCCTTCACCGACCGGGAGCGCCGCCGGGGCAGGCGGCGCCTCGAGCCGCTCATCGCCGCCGATGCGGTGGCGCAACACCCGTAGCTCGTCGCGTATACCGCCAAGCTGCTCGTCGATGCGCGTCAGCTTCTCCTGCTCGGCGCGCACAAACCGCGTGTACGGCGCGATCGCGTCTCGAATGCGGGCAACCGAACGCGCCAGCTCATGCTCGAACTGCTCGCTCATCACCTCGATGAGCCGCCGCTCCAACTCCTCCGACCGCTTGCGAAACTCGGAGCGCGCCTGCTTGCGGCGACGCGGCAGAATGAAGAGACCAATGCCGGCCACGACGCTGGCGGCCAGGATGCCGGTGACGTCGACCGCCGCCGTGCTCGCCGCCGCGACGACGAGCGCGCCGAGCCCGACCGCCCCGGCCTCCGCCACCGCCACCTGCGCCACGGCGTTGCGGACGGAGAGGGAGAGTTCGTGCGCCTCCCGCTCCGGGTTGTAGCGCTCGACCTCTTCCCCCGCCCGCTTCGAGACCGACTCCAGCATCGACCGGCGATCGTACCGGAACTGGCCGCCGACCTCGCCGATCAGCTCGTCCTCGTACTTCGAGAGGCGGCGGCGGTCGATGTAGTCGTTGACCGCCTCCCATGTCCGCAAATCCTGCTCGACCATCCAGTCGATCAACTCGTCGATCGTCTCGTCGATCTTGCGCTCAGTGTCGCCGACCACTTCCCGCTCGAACTCGCCGCGGATCTTGTCGGTGTTGAGCAGGTCGAAGACGCGCCCGATGCGGATCGTCTCCTCGAAGAAGTCGTCGCCGCGATTGATCATCTTGGCGATGATGCTCTCGATCCGCGTCAGGTGGTAAGCGAACTGGCGGCGCATGTCCTCCTGGTAGAGGGCAAGCTGGCGCTCGATGTTGTCGATCGTCGTCAAATCCTCGGCAATGACAGTCAGCCGGTCGTGCGTCCCTTTGAGGTAGCGATCCGAAAGGTGCTCCGCGATGCCGAGCGGCGAGAGGAGCTTCAGTCGAATCCGTCCCTCCTCGTCGAGTGTTTCCAGCACGTACCGCTCGACCGCCTCGAAGCGGCTGTCGCGCCAGAGCCGGGCCCGCTCGGTCGGGTTGCGTTCCCCGAGCGTCTTCGCCTGCTGCGCCAGGAGCGCCGAAACGGGAAAAACCTCAGGCGAAAATCCGAGGAGCCGGGTGATGTTCTCCTGGACGAAGGTGACGATCTTGACGACGTCTTCCTCTTCCCGGACCAGATCGACCTTGTTGACGATGACGACGACCTTCTTGCCCCACTCCCGAATCGCCTCCATGAACGCCCGCTCGCTCTCGGTAAAGGGGCGGTCGGAGGAGGTGACGAAGAAGATAATGTCGGCGCGGGGCACGAATCGCTGGGTCAGCGCCTCGTGCTCCCGGATGATCGCATTCGTTCCCGGCGTGTCGACGACGGTGATCTCCTCGAGGAAATCGACCGGGAAGGTGCGGGCGATGATGCCGTCCGGCAGCATCGTCTCCGATTGTTGCTCGCCGTAGCGCAGGAGGTTGATCACGGCGGTGGTGGGGGTAACGCCCTCCGGCATCACCTCGGCGCCGACCAGGGCGTTGATGAAGGCGGACTTGCCGGAGTTGAACTCACCGACGATAACGAGCATGAAGAGCGCGGTCAGGTGCTCCGCCGCTTCTTCAAGCTGCTCGCGGTCCTCGGCCGTAGCTGGGAACTCGTCGAGGATGGCGGACAGGCGCTCGAGCAGCGCCAGCTCCTCGGCTACCAGCTCGTGTTGCCGGTCGCTGAGGATGACGCCGTCGACGCTCGCCTTCCGCTCCCGCCTGCGCAATCGAAAGACCTCACGCACCATCGGGGCTGTCCACTCCTGGCGTGCTCGCCCGGCCGCTCGCCGGTCGCGGTGTTGCCGCAGTTTGCCACGTTTTCGGGCATTCGTGCGGCGGCCTCGATGTCGGAGACCGCGGGAATGTGCCAGGCTGGTTGGCAAGGTCGGATACAATCCGGCATACACTGGGGCGTGAACCCGAACGGGGAGCGGCTGCTAGGTCGCTGGTTCTAGTCCGTGTGGCTATTTGACGTCGGCATCACGGTCTGCCAGAAGGGATAGGGGAATGGCGACCCGCGCACGACAAGGGCACATCCTCGTCGTCAACGACTCTGAAGAGATCCTAGAACTCTTCCGCGACCTCTTGGAAGAGGAGGGCTATCGCGTCTCCCTCTACTCCTACGCCCTGCGCGACCTGAACGAGGTCAAGCAGATCGAACCCGATTTGATGATCCTCGACTTCCTGATCGGCGGCGAGGAATGGGGGTGGCAATTCCTGCAGAAACTCCGATTCGACCGACAGACGGCCTCGATTCCGGTCATCGTCTGCACGGCGGCGGTAGACCTCGTGCGCGAACTCCAAGGCCACCTGACCGAGAAGCAGGTCAGCGTCATCCTCAAGCCGTTCGACATCGACGACGTCCTGCTTCAGGTGGCCAGCGCCCTCGGCACGAACGGCAAGGATAGCTAGGCGGCAAGGCGGCAAGACGGCAAGGCGATTACCTCGTCATTTCGAATGTGATGAGGAACCGTCCCGTCCACGAGAGGACGGGACGGTTCCTCGCTGCTGCTCTGATTGACAGTGGGAGTCGCTCGGAATGACGAAGCGCGGTAGCGGTCGCCGCCTTGCCGCCTCGCCGCCTCGCCGCCTGGCCGCCTACGCCCCCGGCGTCCCGGTCCAGGTGCTATCGGCCGTGGTGTCGGTCGGGGCGATGTCGCCGGGCTTCATCTCCCATCCCCGGTTCTTCGCCTCGTCGTTCGTGACGGAGAGATAGATCTGCCCGCCCTCGTAGTTGCTGATGGCGCTCTTGGGGATATAGAGGTCCTTGTGGAAGAGGAACCCCTTTTCGACCATGATGTAGTCGGGTCCGATGTGTTCGACTTTGCCGACCTTATCGCCGTTGGCGTCGAACACCTCTGTCCCTACGGCGAACTGCCACTGCTGGGTCATCGGGTCCATGGTACCCCTCCTAATCTGCCGCGCCCCTTCCATCAGCGCGCGGCTTCCGAGTAGCGTGGGGAGCCACCCCACCAACGGAACGTACAGCAGAGGGCGTGCCACGAATGACGGACTGGCGCGTGCGGCGACGCGTTGCATCCTTCAGTGCGCACCGGTCATTGCCGCTATGATCCCGCCTGAATGACGCGGCCGTAGCCAATCGACAGTGGCGCCGCGAAACAGTGATCGACACGTGTGCGGAGGCGATGCATGACCGGCTTCAAGCCAACGATGGCCTGGTGGGGATTCGCGCGCGGCGTCGAGACGCCGGAGGCGCTGATCAAGACGGTGGCCGAGATCGGCTACGCGGGGATCGAGATGGCGGGCGAGGAATTCTGGCCGCTAATCGCCGACGCCGGGCTCGAGATCGCGTCGGAGCGGGCGCACGACTCCTTGGGCAACGGCCTCAACCGGCGGGAGAATCACGACCGAATCGAGCGCGAAGTCCACGCCAACCTGGCCATCGCCCACCAATGGCAGATGCCCACTCTCATCTGCTTCAGCGGCAATCGCGACGGGCTCGACGACGAGACCGGCGCCCACAACACCGCCGAGGGGCTACGCCGCGTGGCGAAGGCGGCGGAGGATGCCGGCGTCACTCTCGCGCTTGAGCTCCTCAACAGCAAAGTGAACCACCCCGACTATCAGTGCGACCGCACCGCCTGGGGCGTCAAGGTCGTCGAGTGGGTCGATTCCCCGCGCGTAAAACTCCTCTACGACATCTACCACATGCAGATCATGGAGGGCGACCTCATCCGCACCATCCAAGCGCACCACGCCCATTTCGGCCACTACCACGTCGCCGGCAACCCCGGCCGCCACGAGCCGGACGACTCCCAGGAGATCAACTACCCCGCGGTCTACCTCGCCATCCGCGCCACCGGCTTCACCGGCCCTGTCGGCATGGAGTTCACCCCCACGGGCGACCCCATCACGGCATTGAGGGAAGCCTTCGCGCTGACTCAGATCGTTTGAGGCAGATCACTACAGAGGCTGGCTTGGGCTTGGGCGAGTCGGTGACTCGCCCGGCCCGCGACTCATCCCGGCGCTCGATCAATTCCGGCCTCGACGAACGCCCGTGACAGCACCTCGTATGACTGAATTGCGGCAGCCAGTGGGTCGTAGTCCGGTCGGCGCTGGACCATGATGCTAATCTCGACCACGATATGGTCATCGTAGCCAGCACGGTCCATTGCCCGCAGGTACCGCGGGTAGTCCATCTCTCCCTCGCCAGGGATCAGAAACTCGTGGTCCGGGGCAATGCCGCGCTCGTCCTTGACGTGGGTGTGCAGGCTGTGCGGCGCGAGTTGGGCGACGACGGCCTCCATATCCATGCCCTGGACGTTGAAGTGGCTGATGTCGAAATGGATCGTCAGCGCCGGTGAGTTCACCTGCTCCACCAGCCAGATAACCTGATCGGGGTGATGCAGCGCCGCCCCGACGTGCGGCTCCACCCCGACGACGACACCTACCCGTTGCGCATACCCCGCGAGTTCTCCAAACCACTCCGCCAGCGACGCCTTGACCGCATCCCAATCCTCCGGCGCCCCGCCCGAGGTCGTCGTCACGGTTAGCCGTTCGCCCGGCCGTTGCAACTCGGCGGCGAGGTCGAGGTAGCCCCGGAATCGATCCATGTTGGCCGCGTGCTCGTCTGCATTGGCGGTCAACAGCGGCGTATTGCCGGAGAGGCCGCGGAGCGCGATCCCGTGGTCGTCGTAGAGCCGCCGGATTCGTCGCCGCGCCGCCGCGTCTAATCCTGCCGCATCGGTCGACCACCCCGGAATAACGGTCAACTCCAGCCCGTCGAACCCAAGCCCCGCGCAATGCGCCACCGCCACGTCGATCGGGACCGTCGGCATACCCCAGGTGCTGTACGAAAGGAACATCGTCATCTCCTGAGCCGTGAGCCGTGAGCCGTTAGCCGTCAGCCGTCAGCCGTTAGCTTCGATGTGCCGCGCGCTCAATTCCTTGTCTTGCCGAGCCTGTCCAGGCATCTGGCTCTGTTGAGCGATGTCGTTCAGTAGTGGCAGATTCCTCGACGGACGCCGAAGCTCGGAGTGACGGGAGGAGGTTCGAAGTGAAGGGAGTGCTAAGGGCTAACGGCTGACGGCTAAGGGCTGACGGCTCACGGCTGACGGCTCACGGCTCACGGCTCACGCCTAGTCCCAAATGCTCATCGATCTCCCGCTGGTAGGCATTGACCGCGCCGGATTCGACTTCGGCGATCGTCACTGGTCGCCCGGCCGCGTCCGACTCGAAAAGGGCGTAGACGAGCGCGACGTCGCGCCGGCCCATCGCGCCGTCGACCTCCGGGGGCGTGCCGGCGCGGATGCAGTCAGCGAATTCGGCATACTCCAGGGCGATGATCTTTCGGTCGGTGGCGGGAAAGTCGAACGAGTAGGTCCAGGGCCGCTCGCCGCCGAAGAGGGTCGACGCGACCGGGTCGAGCCGGTAGCTGGGGGCGAAGTCAAGCACCCGCTCGTCGGCAACGTCCATGCCGTCGTCCAGGACAAGTCGCACCGGCCTGCCGTTGCGATCCCCCGGCGCGGCGATCGAACCGCGCCTGCCGAAGACCATCCGGTGCCCAAAGGGCTCGCCGTGGCCGGCATAGTGGTCGACCCACTGGCCGAGCGCGCCATTCTCGAAGGTGATCAGGCCGAACATCGCGTCCTCACCAGTCGCCTCGACTTCGGCCGGCAGGTTCGCCGCCCACTTCTCGTAGAAGCCGCCGGGACCGGCCGTGCCACGCCGGATGCGCGTCGGCTCGTAGAGTCGTACCTGGCCGTAGGCGCTCGCCGCGGCGCCGAAGTAATACTGGAGGATGTCGGCGCTGTGGACCCCGGCGTCGAGCGTCAAGGAGCCAGTCAGCTTCTGGTGCCGCCAGGGGGTGATGAAAAGGGTATCGCGACCGCGCACCCCGGTCTCCATGATGAACTGCCGGTCGCCGATGGCGCCGTCGTCGAGCAGGGCGCGCACCAGACGATTGATCGGGTCCCGCCGATAGTTTTCGGCGACCGAGAGGATCTTGCCACTCCGCTCCGCCGCCGCGATGACGTGGTCACAGCCGCGCACGGTCAACGCCAGCGGCTTCTCGCAGAGCGTATGCAACCTCAGGTCGAGCAAATCGGCGGCGACACGATGGTGGGAGGCCGTGTCCGTCGTGCAGTCCGCCGCCTCGATCCCATCGACCTCCCGCGCCATGCGCCCCAGTTCGGTGAAGACCGCCGGCCGGCGACCGAGCAATCCCTCTGCCTCGTCGGCCAATTCCTTCGCGTTCCGCTCATTCAGGTCGCAAACCGCGACCAAATCGATCGTGCTGTGTTCGGTGCCCGCCAATTCGGCCAGCCCCGCCAGGTGCCGCCGCCCCATCCCGCCACACCCGACGATCGCCAGCCGGACCCGCTCCGTCATCCTTCCCCCCATCTCCGCGCGGTTTCACATCGTCGCCGCATTCTATGGCCAATCCCGGCATCGCGGGTGAGATACTGGGAATGCATTGCGCCTCCCCTCGTCATGCCTCTTTGCGATCGGAATGACGGGAGGCGCCAACACACCATCAGGCAACGGCAAGCGGGCACAACACAAAACGCCGACGAGTTCGGCGCTTGCGCGCTTCCCCCGTCGGCGTTTGTCTGCCGAATTGGTTGGGTTTTACCCCTTCCTCCTCGAGCAGGTCTCTACTATACGGACACCGTGACGATTTGTCAATACCCTTTTAACGCCTAGATTTGCGCGATTTTGCGCCAGCCCGTCCTAGTGCACGAACAGCGCGGGGCGGTTGAACCGCCCCGCGCTGTTCGATCAGTTCCTGCCGCTTGTTGCGGCCGTGTCCTTGCCGGCCGCACCGCGGGCTATCTACCGCGACGGCGCTTCGCCCTCGTACCCGGTATCGCGAGCACTCAGGTCGTCGGTGGCACGGCCCGGTTGACCGGTCTCGGCGTCCCGATCGACCGTGCGGCGGGTTACCCGCACCCGCTCCTCGGTCACCGGCACGTCGATCGTCCGCTCTTCTTCGACTACATCCTTGCCGATTTGGACATCGCCCATCTCGACCGGACGCTTGGTCGCCACCAGCTCTTCCTCGTGGACGGGCACACGCAACGTGTCGCCCTCGTCCTGGTGTTCGATCCGTCCCTCCGTGCGGTGGTCGAAGTTTGTCGTTCCCGTGTCATGGGCGCCGGCCGTTGTGCCGGCCGCGTAGGCGCCACCGGTCATGGCCGTCGTCGACTCGGTGTCGAGGTAGTCTAGCGGCGCCTCGGACCACTGCTGGTTGAGGGCCTCGTCCTTCGTCACCGAGAGATAGACGTTCTCGCCGTCGTAGTTGGCGATCGCTGATTGCGGGATGTAGTAGTCGGACGGGAAGAAGAACCCCTTCTCGACCACAACGTACGTCGGCTGAATCGCCACGATCTTGCCGACCTTGTCGCCCTCGGCCCCAAAGACCTCGGCGCCTTCCGGAATGTTCCACTGCTGTGTCGTGCGATCCATGAATATTCCCTCCTCGTTGGCGTTTCGGCTTCCCACGGCGCCATCGGGGCAGCCGGACCCCGATCACCCCGTTTCGGTGCATCGCCCGTGCCATGCCTGCCACAACAGGCGGCGGCAATCCGCGTCGATGTAGGATGGGCTACAGACGGGTATAGGGCGGGAAGGGGTCCGGGCCGAGAAGGGGCAGGGCATAGTCCCTGAAGGCCGGCGTGACCGAGCGGCTGTCGTCGCCAATGAAGTCGTCCGGCAGCGCGCGGACGCGGTTGGCGACGGCCGCGAGCGGCACGGCTGTCACCTCGCAGCAATATGGCTCGCCGGGAAGACGTGCCAGGGCCGTCATGACGTCCGATTCCCCACGGGCGGCACGACTGGCGGCGTCAACGCCGAGCCGGTACGCCTCGTCGAGGTCGACCGAAGACGCCAGGGCCATCGACATCCGGGCCGCCGTGCCGGGCCGGTCGAAGCGCGCGCGGTAGCCAAGGCGTTCGGCAACCAGCCGCGTCAACGCCGCCGCCGGGGCCGAATAGTAGGGATGTCCAAACTGATCGACGTAGTCCGGCGCGTCGCCGCCGAGGTGCCGCCCCCGCGCGTCACGGAGCGTCTCGGGCACAATAGCCACCGCCCAGCCGCTCGCCCGCACCCGCGCGTCAATCTCGGCCACCATCGCCTCAGCGTCCGAAGGCGGCCGCTCCGGCAGGTAGATCAGGGGCAGCAGGTCGGTTTCGTCCGGGCCGAAGCCGAGCGCGCAGGCGGCGGGCACCCATCCCGCGTCGCGCCCCATCACGTCGATGAACTTGACCGGGTAGAGTCGCGGCGAGGCGATCGTGTCGTAGGTCGCGTCGCGCGTCGCGTTGCCGAGATAGCGGGCAATCGAACCGTAGCCGGGGCAGTGGTCCGTTTCCGGCAAGTCGTTGTCGATCGTCTTCGGCACGGCGACGACCGCCATTTCGTACCCCACGCCACGCGCATGTGCGTGGAGCCGATGCGCGGTGTCGGCTGAATCGTTGCCGCCAATGTAGACAAACGCCCGCGCGTCGTGCGTGCGCAGTCGATTCAGGGCACGGTCGAGGTCTTCGTCCCGCGGTTTATGGCGACCCGTGCCGAGCGCTGCCGAGGGCGTGCGCCGCAGCCGGTCGAGCGTGGCCTGGGGCATCGTCGTGAGTTCGATCAGGTCGTCCCCAAGCAGGCCCTCGATCGCGTGCCGCATGCCGAGAACGCGACCGAAGCCGGCCCTGCGCGCGCCCTCGACCACCCCGGCAAGACTCGCATTGATCACGGCCGTCGCCCCGCCCGATTGGCCGACGAGCAGCGTCCCTCGTGTCATGCCGCATCCCCCAATGCGCGCCGCGGCCCCGAGACCAGGTGCATGCGCGAGAGGTCCAATCCCTCCACCGACCCAGCCACGATCAGCGAAAATCCGGGTCGGACGAGATCGAGCCGAGCGACCTCCTCCTGGGCGGCACGGATCACCTCCCAGCAGCCCAGCGGATCGCGCAGGTCCCGATCCGACCCTTCAGGGCGCAGCTCCAGGTGCGTTTCCCGCTCCACCAAGCCGGCGCCCTGATCCGAGAGCAGATGCAAGTGAAGCTGCTGCACGTCCTGACTGGCCCCACCATTCACGACGAGGGCCAGCGGCGTGGCCAAACGACGCGCGATCTCGTCCCCTACCATCATAGCCTCGTGCACGAACGGCACGATCCGATCGTCGACGGCCAGCACCCCGCGGACGCCGACCTGCGGCGCCAGCACGATGTGGGTCGGGACCGATGGGCGCGGATGATGAAACGCGACCACGCGTGCCGTCTCGCGCACGCACCGCACGGGGAGCACGCCGGCCGCATGCCCGAAGACCCACCGCACCAGAGCGCCGCTGAGGTCGCTCCGCGCCACCGCGAACGCCACGCGCCCGATCACCAGCAACTACCAGACACGCGCGACGTCGCCCACCAGATGCGTGCGCGGCCCGTCCAGCAACGCGGCGACGTACGCGGACTCCTGCTGCATGCGCGCGGACCAGTCGCCGGACCGGTAAAAGACCGCCTCCACCGCATCGAGCGGCACGCCGAGCAACAGGGCCGCGCGCGCCTGCGCCGCGTCGATCTCTTCCAACGGCACGTCCCCTATCAGCACCAGTGGCGCGGGCGCCCGCGGCGTGACGCCATTGAGCGGCAACGACCGGCCAAGGAACGCCAATTCCAAGCCGGGAACCTCTTCGAGCCCGGCCCGCAGCGCCACCGCCTCGCCAAGTCCGACCACGACCAACCGGGTCAGCGTTCGATGCACGGGGCACGCCGGATCGGGCCGGTAGAGGTACGCGTTGCGCACGCGCCGGCCGGTCAACACGCCGATCCGTTGGAGTTTGTAGCACTCGTGTTGGAGGCTGCTGATCGGCAACCCAAGCAACCGAGAGAGATCGGTCAGCGAGAAGGCAAGGTGCGGGCGGGGCAGCAGGTGGCCAAGGACGGCGGCGCGCACGCGTGACGAGAAGATCTCAGAGAGGATCTCGTCCACGATTGCCTTCCCCAATTGTCGTGACGCCAATCCCGTGGTCATGAAAGCAGATTATGGGGAAAGCGTAACAGAATGATCGTGTTCGCGCCGATACCGTGGATGCGCGTGTCGAGCCGAACACGAAGGGTGAGACGTTGCAAGGCCCCGGAAATCGTCCGGGGCCGTGCAGCGTGTCCGTGGGCGTTACTAGTCGCCATACCCTGGGCTGACGCCGGCCGCGGGGGTCGCGGTGTCGGCCCCGACGGTGACGACGAACCAGACGTCGCCGCGCCCCTGCCCGTTTGTGTCGCCCGCCTCCGCGTCCTCCGCGAAGTAGTACAACGGCATATCGTCGTAGGTCACGTGCATCGTGCCGTCGGTCCGCGTGATGGCGCCGAGGGAACCGGGGATGCCAGGAGCCAGCTGCAGCGGCTCAACGGCGAGCAGCGGCGGCCAATTCTCCGCGCATTGGTCATAACACGCGCTCTCGCCCGGCGTCGTGTCGTTGGTGAAGAGGTAGAGCGTCATACCGTTGGCGTCGACAAGGAACGTCCCGAGGTCCTGACTCCGCCGCACCAACACCGTGGTGCCCGCCTCCGCGACCGGCGAGGCGACCGGCGAGGCAGCAGCCGAAGCGGCCGTCACGCCGTAGTCACTAAAGGTGGCGCCGGGCGCGACGATGAACCAGACGGCGCCCACGCCCTGACCGGTGGTGTCGCCCGGCTGCGCGTCATTGATCCAGTAGTAGAGCGGCATCTCGTTGTACGTAACCTGGGTGGTTCCGTCGGTCCGCTCGATCGTGCCGAGCGTCCCCTCGACCCCTTCTGGCAGCGTCAGCTCGCCCTCGACCGAGAAGATCGGCCAGTTCTCGGCGCATTGGTCGTAGCAAACGCTCTCGTTCGGCGAGTCCGGGGTGAACATGTAGAGCGTCATGCCGTTCGCATCGGTCAGGAACGTCCCGAGTGTCGGATCCTCCGCCGTTTGCACCGTCGGGCTGTCCTGGGCAAACGTGACCGCCGAAGCGGCAACCAGCAGCATCGGGATCAAAACGACCAGCCATCGCTTCATCGCGTACTCCCTCCTCCGCACCTGGAACACATGGGTGTGGCGGCCACTCAAGCAAGGCCGCCTGTGTTTCCTACGTGCCAAGCGGTATGGCGGATGGCGATTCGGCTGATAATCGGGGACAGAAGGCCGGGGCCTGCCGGAACTCAGACAGCTCCGCGGACGCCGATCTCGTCGAGGTGACGGAGCAGGTCAGCCGGGTCGGCGTAGACTCGATATGCCCCGGCGGCTTGCGACTCGTCCTGACCATAGCCGCCGGAGAGGGGGACGACGCCGAGCGCGCGAGCGCGCCGCGCCGCCGCGGCGAGAAACGGATCGGGATCCGGCTTCGCGTGCGCCACCTGATCGCGCATGATGACCACGGCGTTGTCGACCAGCGTGCCGTCGAGATCGAAGAGAAACGCCGGGCCTTTCACGATCGCTCCTTCGGCCCTCACGGGATTCGATTAGGCAAATGTCTCATCCACGTAGCACCAGCGCCAGTCCTCTCCCGGTTGGAAAGACTGGACGATTGGATGATCGGTGGCGTGGAAGTGCTTCGTCGCGTGCTTGTTCGTCGAGGAGTCGCAGCAACCGATGTGGCCGCATGTGAGGCAGATGCGTAAGTGAACCCAGTGATCGCCCGATAGCAGGCACTCCTCGCAGCCCTCCGGCGTGCCGGGTGTAACCTCACGAATCTGATCGAGATGGGTGCAGGCCGTTGCCATTAGTTTGACTCCTTTGCCGCGAAATGATCTGCCGCCTCCACATCTGCATCCGCTGTCGTACGCCACGCCGCTCCCGCGCTGGCGACGGCCATACCGGCGGCGGCGAGCATAACGACTCGGAAGCCGGCGACGTACGCCTCGTCGATGGCGCGCTCGACGTCGGCCGCGGCGGCAGCATCCAGCCCCGCGGGCGGTTCAGCCACGGCGAGCTGGTCGCGCTGGTCCTCGATGGCGCGGCGCGGTCCCGGCTGCAATCCGATCCCATCGAGTCGATCAGCCAACGTGCGGTCAAACGCGCTCGCCACCACGATGCCGAAGACGGCAATCGCCAGCAATCCACCCGCGCGCGCGACAGCATTATTGATGCCTGAGGCGAGACCGGAATGGCGCTCCTCCACCGCTCCCATCACGGTCGTCGTCAGCGGCGCCACGGTGATCGTCATGCCGATACCGAGGACCACCACCGCGGGGAAGAAGGTCGCCCAATAGGAGCCGCCGGTCCCCGGCATGGCGAAGAGCGCGAATCCGGCGCCGGCGATCAGCGGCCCGATAACGAGCGGCAATTTCGCCCCAAAATGCGGCACCAATCCACCGGCCCACCGCGAGAGACCGAACAAGATCAGGATCATCGGCAGCAACGCGGCCCCGGCTTCGGTCGCGCTGTAGCCGCGAACTTGGATCAGATTGAACGGAACGAAATAGAGCGCCCCGCCGAGCGCGGCATAGAGCAACAGCGTCAGCAGGTTGGCCCCGCCGAACGTGCGGGAGCGGAACAACCCGAGCGGCATCATCGGCGCCCGACCGCGCGCCTCGACCACGACGAAACCGGCCAAAGCAGCGACACCCACGACGAGCGCGGTCAGAACCAGCGGATCACCCCAGCCGCGAGCGGCGGCCTCGATTAGCCCAAAGACCAGCCCTCCCAGACCGACCGTCGCCAGCGCCGCACCCAGCCAATCGAGACTATTGCCCGCGTTCTCATCGCGGCTCTCGGGCACCCGCGCCCGGACAATCACGAGCACCACGGCCGCCATCGGCACGTTGATGAAGAAGACCCAGCGCCACGACGCCTGATCGACCAGCCAACCGCCGAGGACCGGCCCCAGCGCCGACGTGATCGCCGTAAAGCCCGACCACGTCCCGATTGCCCGGCCCCGTTGCTCGTCGACGAAGGAGGCGCTGATGATCGCCAAGCTGCCGGGCACCAGCAGCGCGCCGCCGACGCCCTGCACCGCCCGCGCGACGATCAACTGATTGACGTCCGGCGCCAATCCGCACCAGACAGATGCGGCGGCGAACAGCATCACCCCCAGCGCGAAGACCCGGCGGCGTCCAAACCGATCTCCCAACGAGCCGCCGACCAGGATCAACGCCGCCAGGAAGAGCGCATACGACTCCACCACCCATTGCACGGCCGAGGCGGTCGCGTCGAGGTCCCGTTGCAACGCCGGGAGCGCCACGTTGACGACCGTGCCGTCGATAAACGCCATGCTCGAGCCGAGAATCGTCGCCGCCAACACCCAGCGCCCCACGTACGGCGAGCACCCCTCGACGCCTTCGTCCGGCTGCCCGGCGATCACTCCCTCGTCGCATGGCGTCCGGGCGATGAGTGCGATGATCCGCTCCTCTCGACTGTCGGCCTGGGCGCCACGATCGGCGCGCGCGATTTACGGCTCCGCCTCAGGGACCGCGGGCACCATGTCCCGCACAAATCGGACTTCGTCCGCGTTGATCGTGTGCCCCATGCCGGGGTAGATGCGCTCGGTGACGTCGCCGCCAAGGGCGCGCAACACCTCCGTGCTCTGTTGGACACGACGCGGCGGGATATGCGCGTCGACGTCGCTGCACCCGAGGAAGACGGGCGCACCGTCCAGCGAACCGTCGTAGTCGAACCGCTTGTCATCGGGCGGGTCGTAGCCGGGCCGCTCCCCTGTCCCAATCAATCCACCCGAGAGACCGATAGCCCCGCCCCAACGCCGAGCATGCCGCGCCGCGAACTCGAGGGCCAGGCAGGCACCTTGGGAGAACCCGAGCAGAACGACTCGTTCGGACGACACGCCGGCATCATTGATACGCGCTACTAATCCGTCGATCACCGCTAGCGCCGACGAGAGGTGCGGCTCGTTCCGCGCGAGCGGTTCGAGGAAGCGATGCGGATACCAGGTGTTGCCATGCGCTTGCGGGGCGAGATAGGCGAATCCCGGCTGGTCAATCGCTCGCGCCAAATCCAGGATGCTCGCCGCGCTCGCGCCGCGGCCGTGGACCAGAATCATCGCCGCGCGCGCTTCGTCGAGCGGCACGCCGGCGGCGAGTACCGGCTGCCCTTGGTGCAGGCTCAGGCTCAGGCTCATGCCCGCGCGACCTCCTCGGCGGCGCGGGCGGTCGGCAATGGCCGCAACCCGGCTTCGATCCGCGCGCGGTGCGGCTCCAGGAAGGGTGGCAGCGCCAGGCGCTCGCCCAGGTGCGCCGCGTCCTCGTCGGTGGCAAATCCTGGACCGTCGGTGGCGATCTCGAAGAGGATACCGCCCGGCTCCCGGAAGTAGATCGAGCGGAAGTAATACCGGTCGATTACCGGCGTGACGCCTAGCCCGATCTCACTCAGCCGCTCCTGCCAGGCCCGGTGCGTTTCGTCGGTCGGCGTGCGGAAGGCGACGTGGTGGACCCCGCCGCTGCCCAGACGGGCAGGCGGCACGTCAGGCCGGACCTCCAGCCAGACGGTGGCGCCGGGGCCGCCCGCGCCCGTCTCAAAGATCAGCAACCGGCGGGCGGCATCGCGTGGGTCAACCCACTCGCCGGTCCGTGTAAATCCCATGGCCCGAGTCAAGACGGCCGCGGTCGGTTCTGCCTGCCCGACTGTCAGCGTGACGGCGCCCAAGCCCCGGATGCCGTGCGCGACCGGAACCGGACTCTCGATCCAGGGCGTGCCGCCCGCGATCGCCCCGCCGCTGTCGTCGATCAGACGTAGGCGCTGACCCTCGCGGTCGGTGAACGGCAGCGACGCCTGCCCGGCCCGCTCCTCAATCGCCCCGTGTGGCACGCCGCGCTCGTCGAAGCGTGCCGCCCACCACGACAGCGCCGCCTCGCTTGGCACGCGCAACGCCACCTCGACGATCTCGCCGCGACCGGGCCGGTTGGGCGCCATCCGCGCCCAGTCGAAGAAGGTCATCTCGGTGCCGGGCCGCCCTAGCTCGTCGCCGTAGAAGAGATGGTAGGCGGAGACGTCGTCCTGGTTGACCGTCTTCTTGACCAGTCGCAGCCCGAGAACGTCGGTGTAGAAGGCAACGTTGTCAAGCGCGTCCGTGGTCACCGCCGTCAAATGATGGAGTCCGGTAAGCTGGAGCGTCATGCCGCTTCTCCTTTCAGCTCAAGTCCTCAATCGATCCACCGCACGCCGCATGCCTCATCCTGCCTCGCTGGTGAAGCGCATTGGAGATAGTTTATAACTAAACCATACACGCGGCAACCTCAGGAGGACGAAAACGGATTGCCAGGATGGCGAAGCGAGGCGCTCAGGATAACCAAGCCCAGCCGGCTATTCCCCTTCGAGCCGGTGCCCCGCCGACTCGTCGTGGTCAACGACGCTCAGCGCCTCGCGATTGACCGAGAGATAGAGCTGTCCCTCGAAGCGCGCGATGGCATGGGTGGGAACGGTCAGGCTGGCGTGCGGATCGTCCGGTTGATCGACCAAGACGTAATGCGCGTGGGCCAGATGCACCGAGCCCAGTATCGTGCCATCGGCACCGATCACCATTGTCCCGATTGGAATGGCCGTCGGATCGATCTCTTCCATCACCCACACCCCAATCCCTAACGCCTAACTCCTGTTGGCACGCCGTCATCCGGCGGCGGCGGACGCCCCGTCGTCATGCTGAGGCAGCGAAGCATCCCCCGGCGAAGCCGGTCCCGCGTGCCGCCGCCGCGCTTCGCGCGGGGATGCTTCCCGTTGGTCAGCATGACGGCTTGGCCGCGACAGACTACTCAGCATGACGGGGCTTGGCAACAGGCCCTAACGCCTAACGCCTAACGCCTAACGCCTCGTCAGCAACAAATCGGTACTGCCGCATTCGACGCAGCGATCCGGCCGGCGGATGCCGCGCTCGACCGCGCCGCAGTCGGCACAGGTCCAGCGCATGCTGGCGGAGAGTCGCATCAAATCGGCCCGGCTGACGATGCCCACCAAGCGACCGTCGCGCACCACCGGCACCCGCCGGATGCCGTGCATACCGATGACGTCGGCGACCTGCTCGGCGTTCGCATCCTCGCCGACGCTAATCACCCCCCGGCTCATGATGTCGGCGACCGTCTTGCCCCGCTTGCTGATGACGTCGTACTCGCTGATCATGCCGACCAGCGCCCCGTCCTCGTCCAGCACCGGCATGCCGCTGACCTTATGAGCATCCAACGCCGCCGCCGCGTCGGCCACCGCCGCCCCGGCCGTGATCGTCACCACAACCCGCGTCATGATCTCGTCCACACCCACCACCATCTCATTCGCCGCCGCATCCATGCCCAACCGTTTATCCCCTCGCCTCGCCGCCTTCCGCCTTCCGCCTCGATTGTACTGCCTGATCGCCCAACTCCTCGTTGCGCGCAACGGCCGGTGCCGGTACCGTTAGCAGTGCGAGAGGCACCCACCGATGACGGCGAGTCGACAACCAACCCAACCAGGCCAAGCGGGCCAACAACGGGCAGCGCCGCCGGAAATGCCGGCCGAGCACGCGATCCTTGGTCTCCTGCTGCTCGACAACGGGGCGGGGCACGGCTACGACCTCGCCCGCCACTTCGGCGAGGGCCAACCGCTGGGCGGCGTCCTCCGCCTCGAACCAGGCATGCTCTACCACCACCTCAAGAAACTCGCCCGCGCCGGCTGGGTCACGTCGACGGTCGAGCCTCAGGGTTCTCGGCCCCCGCGCCAGGTGTATCGCGTCACCCCCGCCGGCCGCCAAGAACTCGAGCGATGGCTCCGGGAACCGGTGACGCGCACGCGGGAAATTCGCCTTGAGTTCCTCGTCAAGCTCTTTTTCGCCCGCCGCCTCGATCCGTCCCTCGCCGCGCACTTGATCGCGGAGCAACGTGAAACGCTGCGCGGCTTGGAAGACTCCCTGGCCAAACAGACCATCGCCCCCGCGCCGGAGAACGCCGCCGACGCCGAGTTTATGCACCACGTCACCGCACTTCGGCTGGCCCAAACGCGGGCGGCGCTCGATTGGCTCGACCGGGTCGCCGCGCCAGAGTCGAAACAGTGAGCGGCCGGTTCACGACCCCGGCCCGGACGCATCCGGCAGCCACCACCCGCACCCTCTCGCTCGCCGTCCTCCTCTCCGGCACCGGCCGCACCCTGGAAAACCTCCTTAGCGTGATCGAAGCGGGCGAACTCGCGGCGCGCGTATCGGTCGTCGTCAGTTCGGTGCCGGGCGTGCGCGGACTGACCATCGCCGAGCAGGCAAATATTCCCCACGTCACCCTGCGACGCAAGGAGTTCGCCGACGACGCGGCCTACAGCGACGCGGTCCACGCGGCCATCGCACCCTACCAGCCCGATCTGATCCTCTTCGCCGGGTTTCTGCGTAAACTGATCGTCCCACCGGAATGGGAGGGGCGCATCCTCAACATCCACCCCGCCCTCTTGCCAGAGGCGAGCGCCTTCGCGGCTGGCCGCGGCTTCTACGGCGAGCGCGTCCACGCCGCCGTCCTCGCCAGCGGCGCGACCGAGTCGGGCGCGACGGTCCACGTCGTCGACGCCGACTACGATGCCGGCCCCGTGGTGATGAAGCTGACGGTGCCGATCCTACCCGGTGACACGCCGACCACGCTCGGCGCGCGCGTCTTCGAGACGGAATGTCGCCTCTACCCCGAAGCCATCCGCCGCTACGTCCCGCAACGGCCGGACCTTTTTCCGGAGCGCTGACGAATCGGGCTTTGACGACGGGGCGCCTCCGGCGTCATATCGGTGACGGCTCTGAAGGATCACCGTCGGATCACCGTTGCGAAGGAGCACGAGCGCGCCATGACCTCGGATGCGGTAACGATCGCATTCCCGCTCGTAGGCGCCGGCGGCGAGCCGGTCGACCTCTGGCGGACGATCAACTCCCACGGCGTCGCCAGCCTGCCGCCGATGTTCGTCGACGAATCGGCGCGGACGCTGACGGTGACGACTTCGCTCGCCGGGATCGGGCCGCGCACGCTGACCATCTCGGCCGGGCGGCCGGGATACGGCCGGCTTCAGGCAGTCGGCTTGCCGGCAGGAGCGGCGGCGCACGATGCGGCGCTCGCGGCCGCCCGCCACATCCTCCGCCTCGACCAGGACCTCTCCTCGTTCTATGCCCTTGCCGCAAACGACCCGGATCTCGCCTGGGCAACACACGGCGCGGGGCGCATGACGCGCGGCGCTACTCTCTTCGAGGACGTCGTCAAGACGATCTGCACCACGAACTGCGCCTGGTCGGCCACCGAACGCATGGTCGCCGCCCTCGTCGCCAATCTCGGCGACCCGGCGCCAATTGCGCCCGCTGCCGGACCCTCGGGACGCGCCTTCCCTACGCCGGAGGCGATGGCCGCGGTCGACGAATCGTTCTTCCGCGACGTCGTCCGCGCCGGTTACCGAAGCCGCTACCTCCGCGACCTCGCGCGGACCGTCGCCGCCGGCGAACTCGACCTCGAATCGCTCGGACGGGCAACGCCCGCCGAACTTCCGGACAGGGACCTGGCCCAGCGCCTCCTCGCCCTCCCCGGCGTCGGCCCTTACGCCGCCGCCCATATCATGCTGATGATCGGTCGCTCCTCGCTCCTCATCTTCGACGCCTGGACCCGCCCCAAGTACGCCCGCCTGATGGGCCTGGACTTCGTAACCGACGCCGAGATCACCGAACGGTTCGCCCCGTACGGCCAATACGCCGGGTTGGCCTTCTGGCTCTTCTTGACGCGCGATTGGATCGAGGAGTTGGCGGCAAGCTAATCGACCGACCAACCAACAAAGATCTATTCGACATGGGGAACCGCGGGCCATTCGGCATCGAGAATCTGTGCCCAGTTGGCTCGTTAGCGATGCGTCATTGTTGGCGCGCCGTCCTGATGCGAAGTCTGCTAGGTGTCCTGGCGGGCAAAGGGAATCAGCACGACAAGATCGACGTAATGCCGGTGAGCCTCGTCGTCAGGGATATGTGCGAATTCGCCAGCCTCCCAGCGTCGGATAAATTCTTCGCCACTCATTCCCACCCATTCTCTTGCGGCTTGGTCGAACATTTGCCGGCCATCTTCGGGACTGACATAGACGATTTCCGGGATCTCAAGCTCATCCGTAGTTTTTGGCGCCTTAATTACCATAATGATCCCTCTTCGATG
>JBOGUF010000175.1:0-63460 GCA_050696075.1 Thermomicrobiales bacterium | reverse complement strand
GCCGTATCCCGATACGGCCGCCGGCCCGCATTTGACAAGCGCGCACGACTCCATAATCATGAGTCAGGCATCAGCGTTACGGCCGGAACCCGCCGGCGATTGATCGGACCGCGCAATGTCGACTACGTCGCCTGCCGATCGATCCCGAAGCCGTCCCACACCCCTCACGCCCCTCATCCCCTTGGAGCGCGAGGTCATTGTCGCCCTACCCGCACCCCTGACTCCCCTCGTTGGTCGGGAGCGGGAGGTGGCGGCGGTCCGGGAACGGCTGCGCCGCGACGATGTCCGCCTCCTGACACTGACCGGTCCGGGCGGCGTCGGCAAGACGCGACTTGCGCTGGCGGCGGCGGCCGGGCTTGGCGACACCTTTTCCGACGGCATCTCCGTGGCCTCGCTGGCCGCCATCACCGATCCCGCGCTCGTTCCTTCGGCCGTTGCCCGAGTCGTCGGCGTGCGCGAGACGAGCAAACGCCCCTTCCTCGAGGGCCTCGTCGAGCATCTCCGCCACAAGGAAGCCCTCCTCCTGCTCGACAACCTGGAGCAGCTCCTCGACGCCGCGCCCTTCGTAGTCGACCTCCTGGCCGCCTGCCCGGCGCTGAAGGTGCTGGCCACCAGCCGCGCCACGCTGCGCCTCTCCGGCGAGCACGAGTTTGAGGTTCCGCCGCTGGCCCTGCCCGACCTCCACCACCCGACGCCGGTCGCGGACCTCGACGAGTGCGAGGCGGTGGCTCTCTTCCTGGCGCGGGTCCGCGCCGTCCGGCCGGACTTCAGCCTCACCGCCGAAAACGCGGCGGCCATCGCCGAGATTTGCTACCGGCTCGATGGGCTCCCCCTGGCCATCGAGCTCGCCGCCGCCCGCGTCAAGGTCCTTGCCCCGCCGGCGCTCCTCGCCCGCCTATCCAATCGCCTCCAGGTGCTGACCGGCGGCCCGCGCGACCAGCCCGCCCGCCTCCGCACGATGCGCGACACGATCGCCTGGAGCCACGACCTCCTGACCGCCGAGGAGCAGGCGCACTTTCGCCGGTTGGCCGTCTTCGTCGGCGGTTGGACCCTGGAAGCCGCGGAGGCTATCAACGCCGGCGGCGGCTTCGACACCGACACCCTGGACGGGGTTGCTTCCCTCGTCGATCACCACCTGATCCGCCGCCAAGAACTGGCCGACGGCGAGGTTCGCTTCGATATGCTCGAGACGATCCGGGAGTTTGCGCTGGAGCGACTGGAGACGAGCGGCGAAGGAGGCCACGCCCGAGGACGGCATGCAGCCTACTTCCTCGAGTTCGCGGAGCAGGCCGCCCAAGAATTGACCGGGCCACAGCAAGGTGCGTGGCTGGATCGGCTGGAGCAGGAACACGCCAATATCCGAGCGGCGCTCGGCTGGCTCGACGTCGCCGGGAAGGAGGACCAGTTCCTCCGGCTCACGGCGGCGTTGTGGCGATACTGGCAGATCCGGGGGCACTTTAGCGAAGGGCGCGAGTGGCTGGACGGCGCCGCGGAGCGTGCGCGCGGCGAGACCTCCTTGGCCGCGTTGCGGGCCAAAGCCCTGTATGGCGCGGGGTGGCTGGCCTTGGAACAGGGCGATCAACGAGCAGCCGCTGCACACGGGGAGGCCAGCCTGGCGATCGCGCGGGATCAAGACGATCGGCTCGGCATGGCCAAGGCATTCGGCTTGCTCGGGTGGATCGCCCATCGCGAGACCGACTATGGCCGGGCGCGGTTCCTGTTGGAAGATGCGCTGGCCTGCAACCGGGCGATCGGCGACGCGGACGGCATCGCCGGATCGCTCAACAACCTCGCGGTAGTGACCATGGAAGCCGGGGCGTTCGATCACGCCGGTGCCCTCTTCGCGGAGTCGAGGGCGGTTTTCGAGACCCTTGGCAACCGGCGCGGCGCGGCCAGCGCGATCGACAACCTCAGTGTCGCGGTCTACTGCCAGGATGACATCGAGCAAGCAGAAACGCTCGCTCTCCAGGCGCTGGACGTCTTCCGCGCGCTTGCCGATAAGCGCGGCATGGCGATCGCGCTGGACCACGTCGGCAAGTGCGCCCGCCGCCGAGGCGACCGCGCGCGCTCGTGGTCCGTCCACCAGGAATCGCTGCCCTTACGGCAGGAACTCGGCGACCGACGAGGATTGGCCGTGTGGTTGGAGGCGGTCGGGGCGCTGATCGCGGCCTGGAGGTGTCCAGAGCCGGCGGCTCGCGTCTTGGGCGCGGCGGCGGCCCTGCGGGAGACGATGGGGTTCCCCCATTTCGCGCACGAGTTGCTTGAGCACGAGCCGGTCGTCGCCGGAGTCCACGCTGCCCTCGGACCGGACCGGTTTGCCGCTGCCTGGGCCGAGGGCCGGGTGATGCCGCTTGAGCAGGCGATCGCCGAAGCCGGCGCGGTGGCGAACGAGGCGGCGCCCGCGCTCACCGTCGCGGTTGAGTCGGCCCCGCCCGCGGCCCCGCCGCCGTTCGGCCTGACCCTCCGGGAGCGTGAGGTGCTGCGACTGCTCGCCCGCCGCTCCACCGACCGGGAGATCGGCGAGGCCCTCTTCATCAGCCCGCGCACCGTCGCCCGCCACGTCGCCGGCATCTTCGCCAAGCTCGGCGTCCACTCCCGCCGCGAAGCCGCCGCCGTCGCCGCCGAGCACGGGCTCGACTGAGCTCCTGTTCCCACGTACGTAATTTCGACCCAACCCACCCGCACGACGCGTTCCCGAATTGGTCAATTTCTGCGCATGCGCGTCGCGGTGCGGCAGCGCAGAATCAGTTTGCACCGGGGCGCCATGCGCCGCCTGCCGTAGGCAGCGTTCGACGCCGGTCGTGTGGCGAGCACATCCCGGAGGCCAAGCTGGCGATCTGATCCGCGGTTGCCGGGGAGCGCGCGTGTCATTTTTTGGCCCTGCGCATGGGCCTCACCTCATGGGTCGCGTCTGAATCACAGAAGGAGGATACTCATGTCACGGCAAGCAGGCTTTGCCGGCTCATGGCGGGTCATGGCGGTGTCACCCGACGAGCCGCCGGAACTGTCGCTCGGCACGTTCGGGGCCGACGGCACCGTGCTGACCTCACCCCGGCCGGTGTTTCCACCGATGCCGGGTGGACCCGGCGGCGTGATCTTCACCAGCGCGGGGCACGGCGCGTGGCAGGCCACCGGGCCGAACACCGGGATCATGACCTTCGTCGTGCTGGTGGCCGACGGACAGGGCAACCAACTCTTTACCGTGACCGTGCGCGCGAACGGGACGCTCGGCGCCGGCGGCCAGACATTCAGCGGTGACGGCACGCGGACTTTCGCCGATCCAGCCGGAAACACGGTGATGATCCAACCGGTGGTGTTCGAGGGCACCCGCATCGTCGCCGAAGCGCCGGCCGCGTAGCCCTCACGCCGCGCCGAGACGGAGGCCGCCGAGCAGCCACCGCGGCGGCCTCCGCATCGTGCGCCCCCGCTACGATGCAGATATGCGCCTGCGGTCGTCCCCGACCTCTTCCGCGGGCCACGAAAATACCCCGCTCGCCTACCCCGTTCGGGGCATGACGTCACCCGTTCATCGCCGTACGGTGGCACTGGGTCAAGCGAACCGCGGATAGAGCAGAGAGAAAGGAGCAATCCCATGTCTGAGCCAGAGCAGAACAAGATGCTGGTGCGTCGTGGCATCGAGGAGATCTACAACCGGGGGAACCTGGCCGTCGTCGACGAGGTCGCCGCCAGCGACTTCGTCATCCATCTGCCATCCGAGGAGATTCACGGGCCTGAGGGCGCGAAGCAGTACGTCGCCGCGCTGCGCGGGGCGTTCCCCGACCTCCACATCACGATTGAGGACCAGATCGCCGACGGGGACAAGGTGGTGACCCGCTGGACCGCCCGCGCGACGCACACCGGCGCGTTCCAGGGCATTCCCCCCACCGGCAAGCGGGGAAGCATGACGGGCATCGACATCGACCGCATCGCCGACGGCAAGATCGTGGAGTGCTGGGTGAACTCAGACGACTTGGGCCTGCTGCAGCAGCTTGGCGTTATTCCGACGCCGGGACAGGACGGGAGCTAAGCGATGATCGAGATGGTTGAGAACAAGCGGCCGGTCAATGACGTCACGGAGCGTTTCGAGACCGTCGTTGTCGGTGGCGGCCAGGCCGGGCTGGCGGTCGGGTATCATCTGGCGCGGCGCGGTCTCCCCTTCGTCATCCTCGACGCGAACGAACGGATCGGCGACGCCTGGCGGAAGCGCTGGGACTCGCTCCGTCTCTTCACCCCGGCCAGCTACGATGGGCTGCCCGGGATGCCCTTCCCGGCCCCGCGTCACTCGTTTCCCACGAAGGACGAGGTGGCCGACTACCTCGAAGCCTACGCCCAACGGTTCGAGCTGCCGGTGCGATCCGGCGTCAAGGTGGACGGGCTTGCGCGCAACGGGGACGGGTTCGTCCTGACGGCGGGCAAGCAGCGATTCGCGGCGGACAATGTGGTCGTGGCCATGTCGACGCATCAGGTCCCCTGGACGCCGCCGTTCGCCGCCGAACTCGATCCCGGCATCGTCCAACTGCATGCCGGCGCCTACCGGAACCCCTCCCAACTTCAGGATGGCGGCGTCCTGGTCGTGGGCACGGGCAACTCGGGGGCGGAGATCGCCCTCGACGTGGCGGCGGCCCATCCGACGTGGCTCTCGGGGCGCGATCCCCACGTCGTCCCGTTCCGCCTTGAGACCGCGGCGACACGGTACCTCTTCCACCCCCTGGTCCGATTCATGTTCGTCCACGTGCTGACGATGAAGACGCCCATCGGGCGCAAGATGCGCCCGATGGTCCTCGCTCATGGCGCGCCGCTGGCCCGGGTCAAGCCGAAGGACATCGCCGCCGCCGGCGTCAAACGCGTGCCCAAAACCGTTGGCGTGCGGAACGGGCTTCCCATGCTGGACGACCAGCGGGTTCTCGATGTGGCCAACGTGATCTGGTGTACGGGGTTCCGGCCCGACTTCTCGTGGATCGATCTCCCCGTCTTCGCGGACGAAAAGGAGCCGAGGCACCAGCGCGGGATCGTGGCCAGCGAGCCGGGGCTCTACTTCGTCGGTCTGCTCTTCCTCTACGCCATGTCGTCGGCGACCCTCCCCGGCATCGGGAGGGACGCGGAGCACGTCGTCAAGGCGATCGCCGCTCGAACCCACGCCGCCCGCGCCGCGTGAGAACCCGGCCCGTGCAGTCGCGAACTCCGTCGTGACTGATTGAGGGTTGTTCGGGAGGAAGCCATGACTGCTGCACCGATCAGCCGGCGGCGGGCGCTCAGGGTCGGCGGCGCGTTCGTCGGGGCGGCGATGCTGCTCGGGGACCGACTCACCGGCAAGGCGGCCGCTTCTGAACATGTGCCAGGGGAGGACCCGATGCAATCCGTAACCTCGGCGGATGGGACACGCATCGCCTACCAGCGCTATGGCGACGGGCCGCCCCTGGTGCCGGAAGAGACGACACCGGCCTTGCTGCTGATGGGCAGCGAGAGTCCGCCCTTCCTGCAGGCGGCGACCGAGGCCGTCGCGGCGGCGCTGCCGCGGGGTCGACTTGCGGTCTTGCCGGACCAGGGACACCTGGCGATTGACCTGGCGCCGGACTTTTTCCTGGGCGAGGTTACGCGGTTCCTCACCGCGTTATCGCAGACGTAGGCGACGGCATCTGTCGCAAAGGAGGAAGCAATGACGACGCGGGAAATGACTCAAACGCGGGACGCATGGGACGCCATCGCGGCGGGCTACGACGAGTTCGTCACACCCTCCCATATGGCCCTGGCAGAGGACGCGCTCCGCCTGGCCGGCCTTCGCCCCGACATGCGGGTGCTGGACGTGGCAGCCGGCAGCGGCGCCCTCAGCATTCCGGCGGCGCGCCTCGGTGCGCGGGTCGTGGCCACCGACATCTCGCCGGTCATGGTCGCGCGGCTCCAAGACCGGGCGCGGGCGGAAGGACTCTCCAATCTGGAGGCCCGCGTCATGGACGGCCACGCCCTTGACCTGGCGGACGACACCTTCAACATCTCCGGATCGCAGTTTGGCGTCATGCTCTTTCCGGACCTGCCACGCGGGCTGAGCGAGTTGGCCCGCGTCACCAAGCCCGGTGGCCAGGTGCTGCTCGTCGTCTTCGGTCCGCCCCCGAAGGTCGAATTCCTCGGCGTCTTCCTGGGGGCCATGCGCGCCGCCATTCCCGGTTTCACCGGTCTCCCCATGGATCCTCCGCCGCTGCCGTTCCAGGTAGCGGACCCAGGGAAGTTGGGTGGCGTCATGGCCGAAGCGGGCCTGACAGAGATTCGCGCGGAGACGACGAGCGAGCAACTCGCATTCCGATCGGCGCAACAGATGTGGAACTGGGTCGTGCACAGTAATCCGATTGGAGCCGGGCTGGTCGCCGAACTGACGGCGGAGCAGAAGGATGCTGTCCGCCAGGCGCTGGACCAGATGCTCCGCGAGCGATCCGGTGGTGATGGCCCTGCTGTTCTCAGCAACCAGGTCCACATCGCCATCGGAACGAAATAGCGGCGTCGCTTAGGCCGGTGTTCATGTCGATGACAAAGAAAGGCACAGTCATGCATCGCCCCTCCCTCGTCGGCTCCTGGATCGCGACCGTCTTCGAAACCGACGGGCCGCCGACCCGCGCCCTCTTCACCTTCGGCGCCGACGGCGCCATGGTCGCCGCCGAGCATCCGGTGGTGACGCCGCCGGGCGCGCCCGGCGTCATCTTTACCAGTTCGGGTCATGGGGTGTGGGAAGCCACCGGCCCCGAGACGGCGATCGTCACCTGCATCGGTTTGGGGTCCGACGGGCAGGGGAACCTCTTCGCCGCCGTGACCTACCGCGCCTCCATCACGCTCGGCTCCGGCGGACAGACGCTGGGCGGCGAAATCGTCGCGACCATCGCCGACCCCGCGGGCAACACGCTGGCGACCTTCCCCATGACCCTTCAAGGTACGCGCATCGTCGCCGAAGCGCCGGCCGCCTGACCACGCGCCGCGCCGGCCGCCCTGCAAGGACCGTCATATCCGCGTCCAGATATGTGCGTCTTTTTGGCATCGTCTCCGTCTCTCTGTCTGAACGGGGATGTTCCCCGGCGGAATCCGGCCCGAATTCGTGGGTCGTCAGGAGATGAGAGATGAGCGCTAACCCGGATTATTCATGAAGGCGTGGGGCGTGCCGCCAGGGCACGCCACCAGGCCTCACTGGGATGACTGGAGGCGAGGCGTAAGCGCACCCGGTTGCACCCCTCACGCACCCAGCCGCCGATCTGGATCAGCTGCAATCGCACCGTCTCCAGCGTCATCCGGGGCACGCCGACGGAGCGCAGCCAGCGCCGCGGGGTGTCGAGCAGCCAGTAGGCCGCCGCATGCAGCAGCAGTCGGAACTGGTTGGCCCAGAAGCAATGGCAACTGAGCCGGTCGGCGAAGCAGCCGCGCTTCAGATCCTTGATCCAGTTCTCGCTCTCCCCGCGATCCGTGTACCAGGCGTAGACCTGCTCCGGCGCGTCCGCGCGGGTGGTCACCACGAAACGGGTGTTGGGGCCTTTGGGCAGGATCTCGGCTTTCATGACCACCCGGCGGGGAGCGGGCCAGGACCCGGCCTGGTAGCGCGTTTCCCCCACCAGGCGCACCTTCTGCCCATCCGCCGCGATCGATTGGCGCTGGGCCTGCCCCTGCAGCTCGGCGACTGCCGTCGCAAGGCGCGGATTGGGCACCAGCCCGATGGGGTAGGTGATGGCTTCCTGCTCGCAGTAGGCGTAGAGCGCCGGGATCGCGAAGCCGCTGTCGGCGCGCACCTCGATGGTCACGTCCGGCCAGCGGGCGCGGACGGCGCGCACGATGCGCTTGAGGATAGCCACCACCCCATGGCTGGCATGGACTGTGCCCGGCCGCAGCACCGCGGTGATGAGCTGGTCGGTGTCGCCATCGAAGACCAGCAGCGGGAAGTACTGGTCCTGCCCGTAGTAGCCGTGATAGGCGCTGCCTTCTTGGTCGCCATGCGTCGGGTCGTCGGTGCCGTCCAGATCAAGCACCAGATGCGTCGGGATGCCGTCCCGGTCCCGCTCCCGCAGGTAGACCTCGCCGAGTGCGACCGCGAGGCGGTAACAGGTGCGGGGGCTGACCGCGTTCTCCAAGCGCGAGAAGGTCGGTTGACTGGCCAGATCGGCATCCGTCTCCGGCCAGCGCCCACAGACCTGCTTGAGCAGCGGATCCGTACGCAAGCTGTCCGCGTCGTTCTGGTCTTCGTAGCCACACGCGATCTGATAGACCCGCTGCGCCACCAGCGTTTCCAAGTCATGTCGCCCGCGCCGCCGGCGCCAGTCCGGAATCACCGCCGAAAGCGCGGCCGTCAGTCCCAACGCCGCATCGGCCTCGGCGACCCAGGCCAGCCCACCATCGCTCGTGAGCCGGCCGCCCAGGAAATCAACCTCCAGCGGCACGGGACCGAGGTCGGCAAACCGAAGCGATCCTGTGGCAGACTCACGCATCACGGGGCACTCCTTTGGTCAGGCGGGTCAGACAACCACACCTGTACCAAATCGGTGCCCCGTTGTCACTTCATGAATAATCCGGGCTAGGCGGCGTGTGCCAAGCTCCGTCCTGCTGAGTCGACGCCGCGGCACGCCCTGAGGCACCGACGGGCAGCCCCCGGCGCAGCCGCCCCGTCGGATGCCGGACGTGCGCTTCGCGCGGGGATGCTTCGCTGCCTCAGCATGACGGGGTGCCAACGCGGCCTAATCCCCGAGCCGCTCGAGCACCAAATCCCGGAAGGCGGCGATATGCCGCTCGTTGTCGACGTAGAGGCCGCCCCGCGCGTACGCCTTCGAACGCATCCCGAGCTGCGCCAACTCGCAGACTTCCCAGTCCTGCCGGTTGACCAGGTCGAAGATGTCGACCGTGCCGGTCGCGTCGAACGTGGGCCGCGCCAGGTCGTCCGGGTGGAAGAGCCAATCGCAGACGACGCGCGAGCGTTCCGGGCCGAGCGGTTGCAGGGTGTGCAGGATGACGTGGTCGGGCAGGAGGTTGATGAAGACGTTTGGCCAGAGGACGAAGCCGTAGTAGAGGCGGTCGTCTTCTGGTAGGAGACCCGGCAAACGCGGCCGGTCGCCCTGGCCGGAGAGGGTGAAGGCCTCGACGTCGCCGGCGAACGCGGTTCCCTCGCCGGGGATGCCCTGGTAGGAGGTGCCCTGGCGGAAGGCGGGCAGCAGCCGGGTCAGCTCCGGGTGGACCGGGGCGCAGTGGTAGCACTCCATGAAGTTCTCGACGACCAGCTTCCAGTTGGCCGCGACCTCGTACTCGATCCGCCGGCCGACCCGCAGCTCGCCCACGCCGTACCGATGAAAGATGGCGAGGTCGCCGAAGCGCTGCACGAGCGGCGGCTCGATCTGATCGGCGAGCGGCGCGGGGTCATCGGCCAGGTTGAGCCAAATGAGCCCCTCCCAAACGTGGCAGGCAACCGGGAAGAGCCCGTAGGCATCGCGGTCCAGCCGTTCGTCTTTGGCCAGATTCGGCGCGCCGAGCAGCCGGCCATCCAGTCCATACGACCAGGCGTGGTACCGGCACTGGATGGCGCCGCCGATGTGGCCGCACGGATCGGTGCGGAGCCGCGCCCCCCGGTGCCGGCAGACGTTGAGGAAGGCGCTCATCGCGCCGTCCCGCCCGCGCACGACCAGCACGCTCTCCTGTCCCAGGTCGGCCAGCAGGAAGTCGCCGGCCTCCGGGATCGCATCGGCCCGCCCCACGCAGACCCACATGCGCGAAAAAATGCGCTCCTGCTCCCGCTCATAGAGGGTGGGATCGTAGAAGTAGCGCCCCGGCAACGTCGGCTCGAATTGCGCCTGCCCTTGCATCTGCATGCTAATCCCCTGCCTGGTCTGTCGCGGCATTAATCTCCAGAGGTCTAGACCAGAGAGTAGCCGCGAGTGGGGATCTGTCAAGGATGACCGTGGTGCATTGTGCACGCGACCCGTCGTTCGGAGGGGCGGCGCCCGCGGCCGCCCCTGGGGCGAAGCCCGGCATGCCGGCGTGCCGGTCGTTGGGCCGTTTGTTACCAGGCCGGTTGGTTGTGGCAAACCCTCTCGGCTGGCATGCTCGTTATCGGCGTACCGCCGATGGGTTATCGCCCTACGGGCGATGGGGAGCGGAGTTGCGGCGCAGATCCATCTCCAACCAACGAGGCGGTCACGCATCTCGTTTGATGAGCGCGAGATAGGCCGTGCCGACGAACGCCACTAGCCACGCCGCGACGACCGCGAGGGCGATGCTGGGGTCGAGATACATGCGCTCGTCCGGGGAGAGGTGCGACAAGACGACGCTGTCGGTCGCCGGACCGACGAGGTAGGCCAGGACGTTCTCCTGCCACCACGCGGGCAGCAGCGGTCCGAAGATGGCTGGCGCAAAGAGGAGCGCCAGCACCGTCGTGATCGCGCCCGCCGTGCTTCGCAGCAGCACCGCCAGCGCCGCGCCGATCACGGGAAAGACCGGGCCAAGCAGCGCCGCGCCAACGATCGCGCGCCGGGTGTCGGGGTCGCCCAGGTCGGCCGGGGACAGGCCGTACGATTCGAAGATCGCCTGACCGACCAGAAACATCCCGACGGTGACGACCGCCCCGGCCCCCAGCGTCACCAGAGAGACGATCGCGACTTTTGCCAGGAGGACCCGGCCGCGCCGCGGGGTCGCCGTCAGCGTCAGGCGCATCATCCCCGTGGCGTAGTCGGCGGCGACGGCGTTCACCCCCAGCACCACGAAGAGGATGCCGCCGAAGATGCTGCCGAAGAAGGCGGTCAGGATCGGGTCGAACTCCGCCCGATCGGTCGCGCCCCAGTCGTCCCAGGTGCTGCCGATGACCGCGGCGATCAGCGCCGTCCCTCCCAGCGAGAGGATCGCGCCGAGGAGGAGCGTGATGGTGGTGGAGCGGAGCGAGGTCAGCTTCGTCCATTCGGACGCGAGCGTGTCAATGAACCGGGCCGGCGTCGCCGGCGTCGCGGATACCCGCGCGGTTGCGGACGTCATTGCGGTGCGTCTCCTTGCCAACTTAGGTGCGGGCGGATTCGGACAGCGCGTCCGGGATCGCCGCCTGGTAGTCGACGCTCTCCCGGGTCAGTTCCATGAATGCCGTCTCCAGGCGGGCGCGTCGTGGCGCCAGCTCGTGCAGAGGAATGCCGTTCGCCGCGGCGATCTCACCGATCCGCGCCGCGTCCAACCCGACGACGATCATGGCGCCATCGGCCGCCTTCACGACCGCCGCGCCCGCTCCTTCCAACAGCGGGGCAAGCTCGTTTGCCCGCGGCGAGACCACCTTCACCTGATCTCTGGCGCCGCGGCGCGTGAACGCGGCGACGGTGGTGTCCGCGATGAGCCGGCCCTTGCCGATCACCAGCACGTGGTCGGCCGTCTCTTCCATTTCGCTCATGAGATGACTGGAGACGACGATCGTGCGTCCCTCCGCGGCCAGGCGCTTGAAGAGGGTGCGGATCCAGAGGATGCCCTCCGGGTCGAGCCCGTTGACCGGCTCGTCGAAGAGGAGCGTTTGGGGATCGCCCAGCAACGCCGTGGCGATGCCCAGCCGCTGCGACATGCCGAGCGAAAACCCTCCAATGCGCTTCCCGGCAACCTCCGTCAGCCCGACCACCTCCAGCACCTCGTCGACGCGCCGCGGCGGAATCCTGCCGGCCTTCGCCAGCCAGCGCAGGTGCTGAGAGGCCGAGCGGCCGCCGTGGATTGCCTTCGCGTCGAGCAGCGCGCCCACCTCGGGCATCGGCGCGGGGGGGTCGCGGTACGAGCGGCCATTCACCGTCACTGATCCCGCGCTGGGGTTGTCGAGGCCGAGGATCATCCGCATCGTGGTCGACTTTCCCGCCCCGTTCGGCCCGAGGAACCCGGTCACGACGCCTGCTCTGATGGTGAACGAAAGCTGATCGACGGCGACGGTGTCGCCGTAGCATTTGGTGAGTGCGCGGGCTTCGATCATGGCGATGCTCCTGTTCAGGACTGTTTGGTGCGGATCGGGATGTCGCGGACGAGCGGCCAGGTCGTCGCCAGGGTGAGCGCGAAGGCGCCAAGACCGATGGCGATGGATGCCGCCAGCGGGAGGTTCCCCGGCTCGTCGACGACGCGGTCGATCAGGGCCCCGAACGGTCCCCAGTCGGAGCCGACGGCGATGCCGATGGCCGCGATCACGACCGTGGCCGGCAGGAGCGTGAACAACCCTGTTTCGTTGGAGCGGTAGAACCCGGCGCCGATCAACGCCCCGGCGGCGGTCCAGACCAGGAAGACCAACCAGAACTCGACGAGAATCAACGGCACGTCGGTGGGTGAGGAATAGAGTTGGTCCCCGCTGAGCGCCTGCGGCCAGTCGGCGACGCGGTAGAGCACCCGTTCGAGCAGGAAGCCCACCGCCATCAGGACGGCCGCCGCGGCGGCGAAGATGACGGTGAAGATCGTGGCTTGGACGGCGAAATCGCGCCGGGTCTGCCCGTGGGCGACGTAGAGGGGCAGCAGATCGTGGAACACATAGCCCCCGATAAACGCCGTGTACCACGGGGGAGCCCCGGCGACGCTCTCCCAGACGCTCTCGTCGACCGTGTCGAAGATGGCGATGCCGGCGATGATCGCGGCGATGACGACGACAAAGCCGGCCCACGACAAGAGCGTGAGTCCAATGAGGTCGCCGAGCATGCGGCGCGGGAAGTCCCACGTCCGCTTGGTCCAAAGGGTCGTCATGCGGCGTCTCCTGTCGGTGCGGTGAGGTGGACGAAGAGGTCTTGGAGGGCAATTGGCCCGATCTCCAACCCGGCGGCGCGCGCCTGCTGGCGGCGGGCGTCGTCGAGGTCGCCGTAGACCATCGCCGACTTGGTCGGCCCGAGATGCTTGACGTTGAGCACCGTCAAGCCGGTGACGAACTGATCGACCGCCGCCGCCGGTCCGATGACCGCGGCGCCGCGCGCACGCAGTGCCTCGGCGTCTTCTTGGAGGACCAGCCGGCCTTTGTCGATGATCACGACTTGCTCGAAGAGCGACGCCACCTCCTCGATCAAATGGGTCGAGACGACGATGGTGCGCGGATGGGCGATGAAGTCCGCCAGCAGCTCCTCATAGAACGTGTAGCGGGAGGGCGCATCCATGCCGATATAGGACTCGTCGAACATCGTCACCGGCGCCCGGCTGGCGAGTCCCAGGGTGACCCCGAGCGCGGACTACTTCCCCTTGGAGAGTTCGCCTACCTTTTGGCGCGGCGAGAGCTGGAAGCGCTCGACGAGCTTGGCGGCATAGCCGGCGTCCCAGTGCGGCCGCATCTCCGCCGCGAAGCTGAGAGCGGTCTCGACCGATTCGTCGCCGGCGACCGTGTCGCCGGTTTCGCGGATGAGGCAGATCTGGCGGGTGACGGTGGGGTTCTCGAAGACCGGTTGGCCATCGATCCGCACCGCGCCGGCGGTGGCCTGGCGGAAGGCGGCGAGCACGGCCAGCAGGCTGCTCTTGCCCGCGCCGTTTCGTCCCAGCAGGCCGTAGATCTGGCCGCCGTCGAGGCGGAACGACAGGTTGTCCAGGGCGGTCGTCTCGCCGTAGCGTAGAGAGAGGTTGTCCACCTCGATGCTCGGGGTCATCGGTCATCCTCGTTGGCGACGGATTCGAGCCGGCTGATGACGTCGCGCAGGGGGATGCCGATCGTTTTTGCTTCGGCCACCATCGGGTCGACGACGTCGGCGAAAAAGCGCGCCCGGTGTTGCGCTCGCAGCGCCGCTTGGGCATTCGGGCTGACGAACATGCCGAGGCCGCGTTTTTTGTAGAGGATCCCTTCGTCCACTAGGTGTTGGAACGCCTTGGCGGCCGTGGCGGGGTTGATCCGGTAGAACGCGGCGTATTGGTTGGTCGACAAGACTTGCTCGTCTCCTTTCAGCGCCCCGCTGAGGACGTCGGCCTTGATCTGATTGGCGATCTGCCGGTAGATCGGGCTGCGGTCATCGAACATTGGCGCCTCGGATACCACGATGGTTCATTACATCACTAGAGAACCATATCACCGAAGGAGCGCGGTGTCAATGCCCTGGATACGTGGAGATGTGCAACGCCCCGTCATGGGCACTACCATTACCGGCCGCGGGGAATGGCCCGGCGGCGGGAACGAGACGACCATACCCAGGATCATGTGCGCGTGATTCGTGAGACAACGGCCGAACCGATGCACCACGTGGTGGAGGAGGTCTACCAGGCTGAGTCGCGTCGCGTCTTTGCGACCCTCGTCCGCCTGCTCGGCGACTTCGACCGCGCCGAGGACGCGCTGCACGATGCCTTTCGGGCCGCGTTGGAGCAATGGCCGAAGGAGGGCGTGCCCGCCAATCCGCGGGCCTGGCTCGTCTCGACCGGCCGCTTCAAAGCGATCGACGCCATGCGGCGGCGCGCTCGCTTCGACGCCTCGCTGGCGACGCTTGCCGAGCAACTCGACACCGAGACCAACTTCGCCGAAGCGGTGGACGCCGAGGGGATCGAGGACGACCGGCTGCGCCTGATCTTCACCTGCTGCCACCCCGCCCTCGCGCCGGAGGCCCGCGTGGCGCTGACGCTGCGGGAAGTCTGCGGTCTGACGACCGAGGAGATCGCGCGGGCGTTCCTGACCGCGCCGTCGACGCTGGCCCAGCGCATCGTGCGCGCCAAGGCGAAGATCCGCGACGCGCGCATCCCCTATCAGGTGCCGTCGCCGGCCGAGCTGCCGGAGCGGTTGGAGACCGTCCTCCAGGTGATCTACCTGGTCTTCACCGAGGGGTACTCCGCCTCATCGGGTGCGTCGCTGACGCGGTCCGTTCTCTCGGGCGAGGCGATCCGCCTGGCGCGGCTCCTGATCGAGTTGTTGCCCGAGCCCGAGGCGGTCGGGCTGCTGGCGTTGATGCTGCTGCACGAGTCGCGCCGGGCGGCGCGGACCTCGCCGGACGGGGATCTGATTCTGCTGGCGGAGCAGGACCGCGCGCGCTGGAACCGGGAGCAGACCGCGGACGGGACGCGGCTGGTGGAACGGGCGCTGTCGTCGCGCCGATTCGGCTCCTACACCCTCCAGGCCGCAATCGCGGCGGTCCACGCGGAGGCGCCCACCGCCGCCGTGACGGATTGGGCCCAGATCGTCGGGCTCTACGACGTGCTGGCGCGGGCAGAGTCATCCCCCGTGGTCGAGTTGAACCGGGCCGTGGCGGTGGCGATGCGCGACGGCCCCGCGGTGGGACTGGCCCTGATCGACGCCATCCTGGCGCGTGGCGACCTGGCCGATTACTACCTGGCGCACGCGGCCCGGGCCGACCTGTGCCGGCGCTTGGGCCGCACGGCCGACGCCCGCGCGGCCTACGAACGGGCGCTCTCCCTGACGAAACAGGAACCGGAGCGGCGATTCCTCGAGCGACGACTAGACCAACTACCGGCCTGATCGGACGGGCACCGGGGCTTGGCAATCGTTGCCGGCCGGTATTGATATATTACAAGCACGGTGGTAGTGTATCAATTACCGGCGTTCTCGCTCGCTCGATCTGTTCCTGGCGTGGCGAACCGATTGCCGACGGTTCATGGCTCGCAACTCGGCGACTCCGACGGCGCCCGCCCACTTGATCGCGCGACGCGTGACGAATGATGCGCTTGGGAAGGGCGCGGAGGGGCCAGGAGCGATGAAGATCGGGCTGACCTTGCCGAACCGCGGCGTGCTCTTCGGGGCGACGACGTCGGAGCAGATGCTGCAAATGGCAGAAATCGCCGACCAATCCGAGCAATTCGCCTCGGTGTGGGTGGGCGACAGCCTGCTCGGTAAGCCGCGGATGGAGTCGATCGCCCTGCTGGCCGGTATCGCCGCGCGGACGAAGAGGGTGCGACTCGGTCCGGCCTGCATGGCCAGCTTTCCCCTGCGCGATCCGGTCCTGCTCGCCTACCAATGGGCCAGTCTCGATTTGCTGGCCGAGGGGCGGACGGTCCTCTGCGTTTGCACCGGCATCATCCCGCAGGAGGGCGGGCGTATCGAAGGGCAACTTTACAACCTGCAATCGACCGATCGCGTGCGGCGGATGATCGAGTGGATCAAGCTGATCAAGCTGCTCTGGACCGAAGACGATGTTACCTTCGAGGGGGAGCACTACCGCTGCGAGGGGATCACGATCGAGCCGAAGCCGGCGGCGAAACCACGGCCGCCGATCTGGATCGCCAACAACGCGGGGCGCAGCGGCTTCGGCTACGAGGGCGACCGCGAGCTGATCGAGCGCACCCTGCGACGGGTCGTCAATCACGCCGACGGCTGGGAAACGTCGCTCTACGATCCCGACGATCTGCAGTGGCGGATCGGGTATTTGCGCGACTATGCCCGCGAGCGGGGCCGCGACCCCGCCACATTCGAGACGCACCTCTACCACAACGTCAACATCAACGAGGACAAGCCGGCGGCGCTGGCCGAGGCCAAGAAGTTCCTCGACACCTACTACACGACCGACTTCCCGCCTGAGACGATCGACGGCTGGACCGCGACCGGGTCGCCGGGGGAATGCGCCGAGCGGCTGCGGGTCATGAAAGCGGTCGGTTTCGACGAGGTGACGCTGCGCGTCGCCGGCTGGGACCAAATGGGGCAGTTGACGCGTTTGATGCATGAGGTGCTTCCATTACTTGATGGGCGTTCGGCGTTCGGCGTTCGGCGTTCGGAGAACGGATGGGGAGAGAGGCGGTGCGGGTGGCACGATTTGAGGGGACGGCGAACGCGACACTGGCCGATGAGGCTGTGCATGTGCGGCTCGCGGGGCTTGAGCCGGGGGCACGGGCGACCGTGTGGTCGCGGTTGCGTGACGACCTCGGCAATTGGTGGGAGGCAGCGAACGTCTTTCGGGCGGACGAAGGCGGCGCCGTCGATCTGGCGAGGCGGGCGCCGGAGTCCGGCTCGTACGCGGGCGTGGAGCCGATGGGATTCCTCTGGTCGATGACGCCGACCGGGCCGGCGCCGCATTCGACGTTTTGGCCGACGAGTATCGAGCCGAAGACGGTCGAGCTCGCCGCGGAGATTGACGGGCAGACGGTCGCGGAGGCGCGTCTGATCCGGCGGTATCTTGCGGACGGCGTGCGCCGGATCGAGGTGCGCGACGAGGGACTCTTTGGCGTTTGCTTCGTGCCGGCGGGTGCGGGGCCGTTCCCGGCCATCATCTTGCTCAGTGGGTCGGGCGGCGGTCTGTCGGAGCCGGCGGCGGCACTGTATGCCGCACACGGCGTCGCCGCGCTGGCGCTGGCATATTTCCGGGCCGGAGACCTGCCGGCCGATCTGGTGCGTATCCCGCTGGAATATTTCGGGCGGGCGATCGCCTGGCTTCTGGCGCGGCCGGAGGTCGACGGCGATCGATTGGCCGTCAGCGGCGCCTCGCGGGGCGGAGAGTTGTCGCTGTTGCTCGGCTCGCGCTTCCCGCAGTTCAAGGCGGTGGTTGCCAACGTGCCGAGCGGGATCGTATTCAGCGGAATCGGCGCCGACGAATCGGCTTTTGGGCAACCGGCCTGGACCCAGGGTGGCGCAGGCGTTCCCTTCCTCTATTCGCGATCACGGGCCAGACAGAGCGGGGAGGAGCAGCCGGACGATGGAACGCCGTTCGCGTTGACGCCGGAATTCGTGCGGATCCTGGAAGAGGAGCCGGATCTAGCGCGGGAGGCGGCGATTCCGGTCGAGCGGATCAACGGACCGGTACTCCTGATCTCCGGCAGGGAGGACGCGATGTGGCCGTCGACGCGCTTCTCCGAGCTGGTGATGGCGCGCTTGACGGAGCACCGTCACCCCTACCCGGACCAGCATGTGGCTTACGACGGCGCCGGCCACATCATCGGACAGCCATGGGTGCCGACGACGGTGACCGCCGGTTTTCACCCGGTTTCGAAACGGCTCTTCGCCTACGGCGGCACGGCGAAGGGATCGGCCGACGCCCGGGCCGACGCCTGGCCGAGGATACGAACGTTTCTCGACGAGCATCTCAACGGCATCTGAAACACTGAGCTTGTGTCGGGTCTCGAAAGGAGGCATGGGATGGCCCCACGCGGACGCCAGAATCGCCGAACGTTCCTCGGTCGTTCGCTCGCCCTCGGCGTTGCGCCGCTGACCCTGGCCGCGCAGCCGGACCAGGCGGCCGCACAGAGTACGGCCGGCGAGGGCGGCAAGATGATCATCAGCCTCGGCGAGCCGGACTCGCTGCTTTCGGGCGCGATCAGTTCAGCGACCGGCGGCAACATCATGCGCTTCATCGCCAACGGTCTCGCCAAGCTCGACCAGCCGAGCATGGAGGCCGTACCCGACCTGGCGGCGTCGTGGCAAGTCTCCGACGACGGTCTGACCTACACCTTCACCCTGCGCGACGGGGTGCTCTGGCAGGACGGCCAGCCCTTCACGGTCGAGGACGTGATCTTCAGCTTCGGGCTCTGGTCGCACCCAGAATGGCCCGGCCCGCTCGACCCCAACCTGGCGAGCATCGAGGGCGCCACCGCTTACAAGGAGGGGCAAGCGGAGGCGATCAGCGGCATCACGGCGGTCGATGAGACGACGGTCCAGTTCGTCCTGACCGAGCCGGCGGCCACCTTCCTCGAGAACGTCGCCACGCAGCAGTTGCTGCCGCGCCACGTGCTCGAAGGCGTGCCGCCGGCCGACGCGGCGCTGAATCCCTTCGCTCAGCAGCCGATCTACACCGGCCCGTTCATGGTCGAAGAGTGGCGGTCGGGCGATGGGATCACCTTCCGTGCCTTCCCTGAGTGCTTCGCCGGACGGCCGAAGCTGGACGCGGTCATCACCCGCACGATTCCCGATCCGGTGACGCAGATCGCCGATTTGCAATCGGGCGGGCTGCACCTGGCCTTCGTCTCGGCCGATCAGTACGACGCGTTTGCCGCCGACGACGCCTTCCAGACGCAAGAGATCGCCGGCACGGCCGGCTGGTTCTTCCGATTCGACCTCACCAACCCGCTCTTCTCCGATCCACGCGTCCGCCAGGCAATCAGCCACGCCGTCGACCGGGCAACGATCATTGAGACGATCTTTCGGGGCCGGGCCGAGGGGAACCACAGCATCGCGTCGCCCCTCTCGTGGGTCTACAATCCCAGCATTCCCCGGTTCGAGTACGATGTCGAGCGGGCGAATGCGTTGCTGGACGAGGCGGGCTGGCAGGCGGGGCCGGACGGCGTCCGGACGAAGGATGGGCAGGAGTTCACGTTCGCGTTGATCGCCTACCCCCGCACCCGCGACTGGGCGATCGCGGTCCAGCCGTTCCTCGAGGCGGTCGGCATCCGGTACGAGGTCAACGAGCTGGAATTCGCCACCTGGATCGAGCAGCAAGTGGTCGGCGAGTACCAGGCGACGATCGGCGGCTGGTTCAACTTCATCGTCGATCCGCGGCAGGACTTGCAGGGACATTTCGAGAGCCCGCGGCCGACCGACGCCACCGGCTTCAACAACGAGGAGGTCAACGCGCTCTTCCAGCAGGCGCGCGTCGCGCTCGACCGGGAGGAAGAGAAGGCGATCTACGACCAGATCCAGATGATCGCCGAGGGCGAGCCGGTCCACGCCTACCTCTGGCGGCTGCAGGACCTGCTCGTCGTCGGCGGGGAGTTCGTCGTGCCGGAGGTGCAGACCCAATCCGAGCTTTATGCCCGCGCGCCGGAGTGGGGAGTGGGTGCCTAACGAGGGGGCAGGAGTCAGGAGCTAGGGGTCGGGGACGAAGCGCCGTCCTCTCCCTGCCCCCCGACTCCTGACTCCTGCCCCCTGACGGGGAGCGGATGGTGGGATGAGCCGCTACATCGTGCGGCGGGTGCTGCTGATGATCCCGCTGCTGTTCGGGATCTCGATCATCTCCTTCGCCATCGTCCGCTTCGCGCCGGGCGACCCCGCGCGGCTGCTTGCCGACCCCGAGCGGGTCACGGCCGAGCAACTGGCCACGGCGCGCGAGCGGTTGGGGCTGAACAACCCGCTGCCGATCCAGTACGTCAAGACGATGCGCGGTCTGGCGACCGGCGACCTGCGCTCCTACCGGACGAATCGGCCCGTCCTGGAGGAGATCCGGGAGCGGCTGCCGACGACGCTGACGCTGGGCGGGCTTGCGCTTTGCTTCGGCCTTGCGTTCGGCCTAACGAGCGGCATCGTCCAGTCGTTGCGCCCGCACGGCCGGGTCGACGACGCCGGAACGCTCGTCTCGCTCTTCGGGTTCGCCGTGCCCGACTTCTGGCTGGCGTTGACCCTGATCAGCGTCTTCGCCGCGCGGCTGGACTGGCTGCCGGCGAGCGGCAGCCGGCCCGCCGGCACGAGCGGGTGGAACCCGCTCGAGATGGCGCCGCACCTCGTCTTGCCGACGGTGGTCCTGGGGACCGGCCTGATGGCGGGGGTGGCGCGCTACACGAGGTCGGCCATGCTCGAGGCGCTCGGCCAGGACTACGTGCGGGTGGCACGAGCGAAGGGGCTGCGGGAGCGGGCGGTCGTCGCCCGGCACGCGCTGCGCAACTCGCTGCTGCCGGTGATCACCTTGCTCGGCTTCTACCTGCCGGTCCTGCTGGGGGGGGCGGTCGTCGTCGAGACGATCTTCGCCCTCCCCGGCGTCGGCCGGCTGGCGCTCGACGCCGTCGCCAGCCGCGACTACCCGGTGCTGCTGACGGTCAACCTGCTGGGGGCCGTGGCCGTCCTCGTCGGCAACCTGCTGGCCGACGTCGGGTACGCCGCGGCCGATCCGCGCATCCGGTACCGGTAGATGGCGGAGCCGGCTTCGGTGACCTCGCCTCGATGGCCGCGCGGCGGGGAGAGGGCCGGGCCCGCCCTGGTCCGGCCGTCGCACTCGCGGTCGGGGTGGCGCCGGCTGCTGGGCGAGCGGCGGGTGATCCTCGGTGGGGGATTGCTGCTGACGCTCTATCTCATCGCCCTGGCGGCCCCGCTGGTCGCGCCCGACGACCCGAACCGGCAGGTGCTGATCGACCGCTTGCAGGGGCCAAGCCTGGACCATCCGATGGGCACGGACGGTCTGGGCCGCGACATCCTCAGCCGCGCGATCTACGGGGCGCGGGTGTCACTCGCGGTCAGCCTGGTGGCGACGTTCGTGAGCGTCGTGATCGGCGCGCTGGTCGGGTTGGTCTCGGGTTGGTTCGGCGGCTGGCTCGACAACCTGATCATGCGCGTCGCCGACGTCGTGCTGGCCTTCCCGACCTTCATCCTGCTGATCACGGTTGTCGCCATCTACGGCTCGAGCGTCGGGCTGCTGATCTTGTTCCTCGGGCTGGCGGCCTGGCCGGAGACGGCCCGGCTCGCCCGCGCCGAGGTGCTCTCGCTCTCGTCGCGCGAGTTCGTGCTGGCGGCGCGGGTCGGCGGGGCAACCGACCGCCGGATCCTCTTCGTCCACATCCTGCCGCACCTGGCGCCGCTCCTGCTCGTGGCGTCGACGCTGCGGGTGGCGATCGTGATCCTGGTTGAAGCCGGGCTCAGCTACTTCGGGCTGGGGGTGACGCCGCCGACGCCGACCTGGGGCAACATGGTCGCCGACGGCCGGACGTTCCTCGACACCGCCTGGTGGATCACGACCTTTCCCGGTCTCTTGATCGTGGCGACCGTCCTCATTTACAACGTGCTCGGAGACGGGCTGCGCAACGTGGTCGATCCGCCGCGGACGGGGCGGTTTTGAGGCGTTAGAGGTGAGGCGTTAGGCGTTAGGGGGATACCATCGTGTAGGGGCAGGTCGCCGAACGCCTTCGGGGGATGAAAGGACGTGGCTCACGTGGGTGACGGGACACGAACGGTGGCGCTGGACAATGGCCGCGGCCGGCCGGCGGCAGGAGGGCGTTCGCTGGCGGAGGAAGCGTACGCGCGGATCCGGCGCCGCATCATCGAGTGCGAGCTGGCGCCGGGTCAACAGTTCACCGAGGGCTTGCTTGTCGAGGCGCACGGCATCGGGAAGACGCCGGTGCGCGAGGCACTTCAGCGTCTCGCCCAAGATGGGCTGGTCCAACCGATCCGTCGACATGGCTACCGCGTCTCGCCGATCACGCTGCGCGACGTCCGGGACCTCTTCGGCTTACGCCTCATCCTCGAGCCGGCCGGCGCCGAATTGGCCATTGGGCGGATCGATCTGGCGCACTTGCGCGAGATCCAGGCCCGCTACGACGCCTGCTACTTGGACGATCCGGTAGCCGCATTCTTGCTCAACACCGCGTTTCACCTGGCAAGTGCCCAAGCCTCCGGCAACGCCCGCCTCGCAAAGACCATGACCCAACTGCTGACCGACAGCGAGCGGCTCTACGTGTTCGGGTTCCGGTTTCAGAGCCCAGGGTTTCAGCTCAAACACATGCACGAGGAGTTGATCGACGCCTTCGCGAGCGGGGATCCCCGATGCGTGCGCGAGTGCGCCGTGGCGCAGATCGTCGACGCCGAGCGGATGGTGACCGAGGCCCTGCTCCACAGCCCGACCCTCCTCGACGCCGACGTCACGCTCGCCGGCGTCAACGCCCGCCCCATCGGCCGCTGACGACGCACGGCCTACGATCCATGACTCACGGCCGGCCTCCCCCTGACCCGCGAGCGAGGTGGCCTTCAGCATTCGTGCGGTGAACGGTTGTGATCCCTACGCGGCGGGCTGGTCCGACGGGGTGGCGACCGGGTGCGGTGTCCCGAGGTACGGGAAATCCGAGAGGAGGTCGGTGTGCGGCCCGATGTTGTCCCCGGGGATCTTGCCCTTGGTGACGAACGAGAGCCGCGCGTCGGTGACGTCGTCGCTGAGGCGGCGGCCATTGGGATAGGCGGCGGGCTGGGAGCGGTCGAACCGTAGGACATCGGGCAGCACCTGTTCGAGCGCGGTGGCGGCCTCGTCCGACGTGTACCCGCCGGTGTGCTGAAGCACCGTGCTCCACGCGGCAAGGTAGTTATCCCGGTCCTGAGCCGGCTCCCGCCGGTTGTACTCGTCCTTGGCGTCCTCGGGGTTGAAGTAGGCCGTGAGGGACGGGTGCGCGCCGCGGTCGATTGAGACGAGGCCGCCGTTCCGATGCAGGCTTATGCGCGCCCAGACCCCGATGGGCGGATCGGACCCGAGGATCGCATTCGGCATCTCCAGGACGACGCCGAAGACGTTTTTGTCGGCCATGCTGTCGACGCCCGTCCATTGGAACTCATGCACGATACCGTCCAGGTCGGCAAAGAAGGGATCGCTGCGGAGACCCGCGAAGAACCGATACGGCCCCGCCTCGACGATCCGCGGCTCGGTGCCGAAACTCACCGGCGCCCCCTCGATGATCGACTCGCCGGCGGCTTCAGCCTGGCGCGCCTGCTCGCCGGTCGCGAGGTAGACGGTGGCGGTCTGCTGCCCGTCCCGCGGCTGGGAGAAGACGACGCTGAGGGCCACGTCGGACACCGCGTTCCCGTCGTTGTCGACGTTCAGGCGGTAGACGGCGTCCGGATGGAACTCCGCACCCTGGGTGGGCGCGAACGGGTTCACGTCCATGATGAGGACGCACCGATTCGGGTCGTTCGGAGCCAGGAACGCGAAGACGTCGGTCAGGTCGAGGCGGGCGTCGCCCTCCGGCGACCGAAGGTTGGGGCCGCTGAGATGGTATGACATCGCCGTTCTCCTTCTCCGAACCAGGTCTACCCGCGGCAGGTCGACCCGACACCAATGGATGATGCCACCGCTGGCATGCCGCCCAGCAATATTCATTCCCAGGGGGGCCGAAGGCCCGGTTTGGACCCGTGGCGGGAAGCAGGACGACGCGATAGTCGTGAGCAGGCGCCCCGTCGGCGTGGGCCAGCCGGCGAAAGCGCCTGGCCCGGGCAAGGGCATAACAGGTTCAAACTGAACATCCGACCAGATGCTCGCACGCGGCAACCCATTGTCGATTTTGGCCTCCGCCGAACGACTATCTATTGTCACTGGCCTGTGATCGGACAACACGGACAGGGTACGGTCGAACGGGAAAGCCTTGACGGCCCAACACCACGGATGGCGGAGGAAGCAATGTTCTCGCACAATCACAATCACTCGACGACGATCGTTGTTGCCGATCAAGATGCGGCGCTCGACTTCTACGTGAACACCCTCGGCTGGGACGTGGCGATGGACGCCATGGTGAGCAAGGAGATCCGCTTTCTGGCGGTCATGCCGCCGGAAGCCGACATTCAGTTCGTGCTGGCGCATCCGAGCTGGTTCGGCCCGAACGACCTGCCGGCGAAGGAGACCGGAATCTCCCTCATCACCCCCGATATCGACGCCACCTATGACTTTCTGGTCGAGCGCGGCGTGACGTTCAAGCAACCGGTCACCGACATACCGGGGGGGGCGAAAGCGACCTGGTTTAACGATCTGGATGGCAACGAGTTTATTCTTATGGCCGCGTAGCGGCTGTTGGTTCCGCCGGGACGAACCGATTTCCGCGTTGAGGGACAAGGTGCATTGACATGAAGCGAAGGACATTGCTGGCGACCGTCGCGACTGTCGCGGCCGCCCTGGCATCGCGGACACTTGGCTACGCGCAGACCGAATCGGGCGCGGCGACTCCCGCCGCGGAAGGAGGAGATGACATGGACCAGTCAACCCCGCGGACCGGCTACGCCCCGGTCCACGGTCTCAATATGTACTACGAGATCCATGGCGCGAATCAGACCGGCACGCCGGTGCTGCTGCTGCACGGCGCGTTCCAATCGACCGGCACGATGGGACCCATCCTGCCGGGCTTGGCCGCGACCCGCCAGGTGATCGTCCCAGATCTCCAGGCGCACGGCCGGACCGCCGACGTCGACCGCCCGCTCACCTACGAAGGGTTGGGCGACGCCGCCGCCGCTCTGCTCGGACACCTCGGCGTGGCGAAAGCCGACTTCGTCGGCTACAGCATGGGAGGTTCCGCCGCTCTCCAGGCCGCCATCCGCCACCCGGAGGTCGTGCGCAAACTCGTCTCGATCTCGTGCTCGCACACCCTCCATGGGGCGCAGCCGGTGTTGCTCGACATGGCACCGAACATGTCGCCAGAGATGTTCGCCGGGACGCCGATGTTGAGCGAATACGAGGCGATCGCGCCGAACCCCGCCGACTTTCCTCGACTGGTCGAGCAGATCAAGGGGCTCGACTCGAATCCGTTCGACTGGAGCGCGGACGTCCAGGGGATCACGGCGCCGACCATGATCATCATCGGGGACGCCGACGCCATCCAGGCCGAAAGCGCCGTCGAACTGTTCCGGCTGCTCGGGGGTGGCGGGATGGGCGACCTCTCCGGCCTCTCGAAGGCGCGGCTGGCGATCCTGCCGGGAACGACCCACTTCATTCCGCCGGGCTTCGGCATGCTGGACCGCACCGACTGGCTGCTGGCGATGATTCCGGCGTTTCTGGACGAGGCGGAGGCGGAAGCGGCTACCCCCACTCCTTAGAGCGTCATTGCCGCCCGTCATGCTGAGGCGTCGCCTCAGCATGACGGACGCGTTCAACCGGATTCACCCCCGTCACCTGGAGGAATCACCGTGAAGGTCGCGCTGCTCTACTACTACGACCCCGCCCAGGCCGGACCCACGGAGGGGGAGGTCGCCGACTGGCTCGCCTTCGAGAAGGACGTCAATGAGGCGGGCATCCACGTCTACGAGGCGGGATTTCAGCCAGCGGCGCGGGCACAAACCGTCAGCGTGCGCGATGGCCAGGCCGCCACGGAGGATGGTCCCGTGGTGGGCGTTGGCAACGTCATATCCGGCGTCTGGGTCATCGACGTCGCCAGCGCCGAGGACGCCGCCGCGTGGGCACAACGGATTCCGACGGCGACCTACGGAAAGGTCGAAGTGCGCCCGATCGTCGAGTTTGCCGCGTAGCTCAACGCGACGATGCGATTCGGCACGAGGACGAGCCATGATGACGAACGAGCCGGGTGATCAGCCGGAAATCGACCTACCGCACACATTGTCCAACCCGGCACGCCAGGCGCTCTTGGCGGCCGGTTACGTGCGACTCGAACAGATCGCCGGGGTCAGCGCTGCTGAGATTCTCCAACTCCACGGGATGGGACCGAAGGGGATCGAAATGCTCCGCCGCGCGCTCGACGGGCGCGGTCTCTCGTTCGCCGGCAGGCGAGACGAGCGTCGCCCATAGCCGGTGCGGCGCCGTGGTCGATTCCGCGTGAAGGAACCCGCTGAGGAGTCATCAGGATGTCTGTCATCAATCGCGACGATTTGCCCTACGCTGGAAGCTCGCACGAACTCGAGGGGTATCTGTACGGGGATGTGCCCGCGTCGCTCATCTTTGTCGACGCGCCGCCAGGGAGTGGTCCGAAGCTGCACCGGCACCCCTACGCGGAGATCTTCGTGGTGCAGGAAGGACGGGCCACCTTTACCGTTGGCGATGCCGTGATGGAAGCGACCGGCGGCCAGATTCTGATCGCCCCGGCCGGCGTCCCGCACAAATTCATCAACTCCGGCAGCGGCCCGCTGCGCCAGCTCGACATCCACATGAGCGACCGCTTCGTAACCGAGTGGCTCGAAGACTGACGGTCGCAAACCGCGGCCCGCCGCTCGTCAATCGTCGCACTTGACAAGAACGTATGTTCTGGTAGAATCGTGCCCGGGTGGCACACCTGAAATCTCTTAACGTCACCCCTCTTGCATCGAACGTCGAACACCAGTACTATGTACGTACACTATGAGGTCGCCCCAGGCCAAGGAGTTTCGATGAGCGGAGTACGGGTACTGGTCGGGACGCGGAAGGGCGCGTTCATTTTGACGTCGGACGAGAAGCGCGCAACGTGGGATGTCTGCGGCCCCCACTTCGCGGGCTGGGAGATGTACCACCTCAAGGGGTCGCCCGCGGACCCGAACCGGCTCTATGCGTCGCAGTCGAGCGGGTGGTTCGGGCAACTGATCCAGCGCTCCGACGACGGCGGCAAAACGTGGGAGCCGGTCGGGAACGAGTTCGCCTACAACGGGGTGCCCGGCACGCATCAGTGGTACGACGGCACGCAGCACCCTTGGGAGTTCAAGCGCGTCTGGCATCTTGAGCCGTCGCTCACCGATCCTGATACGGTTTATGCGGGGGTGGAAGACGCCGCCCTGTTCCGGTCGACTGACGGCGGGACGACCTGGCAGGAACTCTCCGCGCTGCGTGACGTGAAAGGGCACCTCTGGCAGCCGGGCGCCGGGGGGATGTGCCTCCACACGATCATCCTCGACCCGAGCAATCCCGACCGGATCGTCATCGCCATCTCGGCCGCGGGGGCGTTCCGCACCGACGATGGCGGCACGACCTGGCTGCCGATCAACCGCGGCCTGCGGTCCGACTACGAGCTTCCCGACCCGGACGCCGATGTCGGCCACTGCGTTCACAACGTCGCGATGCACCCGTCGCGGCCGGACGTCCTCTTCATGCAGAAGCACTGGGACGTGATGCGCAGCGACAACGCCGGCGAGTCGTGGCACGAGGTGAGCGGCAACCTGCCATCCGACTTCGGATTTCCGATCGCCGTTCACGCACACGAGCCGGAGACGATCTACGTCGTCCCCAACAAGAGCGACTCCGAGCATTTCCCGCCCGATGGGAAGCTGCGCGTCTACCGCAGCCGGACCGGCGGCAACGAGTGGGAAGCGCTCACGGAGGGTCTGCCGCAAAGCGACTGCTACGTCAACGTCTTGCGCGATTCGATGGCGGTCGACAAGCTCGAGTCCTGCGGCGTCTATTTCGGGACCACGGGCGGGCAGGTCTACGCGTCGGCCGACGCCGGCGACTCCTGGGCGCCCATCGTCCGCGATCTGCCGGCCGTCGTCTCCGTCGAAGTGCAAACGCTGTCATGATCCGCGTTATTCTTCCCCCACATCTGCGGACCCTAGCGCGGGTCGGCAGAGAGGTGGAGCTTCAGGTCACGGGTTCCGTGACCCAGCGCGCGATCCTCGACGCGCTCGAGGCGGCCTATCCGGTGCTGCGCGGGACGATCCGCGACCACGTCACGCCGCGGCGCCGGCCATTGGTGCGGTTCTTTGCCTGCGAGCAAGATCTTTCCCACGAGTCGCCGGACGATCCGCTCCCCGACGCGGTCGCGACGGGGAAGGAGCCGTTTGTGATCATTGGAGCCATGGCCGGCGGCTAGGGTCGGTTTGGCGGTATTGGAGGTAAACGCGTGCGATACATGTTGCTGATCTACCAGGACGAACAGACTCTGGACGACGCCGTGCGTGAGCAGTGCTACGGGGAGTCCGTGGACCTGGCGCACGAACTCAATGCGGCCGGGCAGTTTGTGGCCAGCGCCCCGTTGCAGCCGACGTCGGCGGCGACCAGCGTCCGCGTCCGCGAGGGCAAGCGATTGGTGACCGACGGGCCGTTCGCGGAAACGCGGGAACAGTTGGGCGGCTACTATCTGATCGACGCCGATAATCTCGACGAGGCGGTCGAGGTGGCGGGGCGGATCCCCGGCGCGCGCCGGGGCACCATCGAAGTCCGGCCGGTCGTCGAGTTGGCGGGCCTGCCGGAGGAGTCGCGCCAACGGGTCGAGACCGCGTAACGACGCCGTGGCTGGGCTGGTGAAGCCCCGCTCCTTCGGTCGGGAGTGGGGCTTCGCTTTGCCCGCCTGATGTGACAAACGCGGAGTTCGCGAGTTTATCTGGGGATTGTCGATTCTGGGCTTCGCCGAACGACTATCTGGCGGAACGGGCAAACCGCTGCCCGTGGTCAACTAGCAATTGCCGTGAAGGCGGCAAAGGAGATACGTCACCATGCGCAAGATCGTCGCGGGGTTGTTTATTTCGCTGGACGGCGTCTACGAGTCGCCGGACAAGTGGCACTTCCCCTACTTCAACGACGAGATGGGGGAGGCGGTCGATTCGAAGATGGCCGCGGCGGACACGATGTTATTGGGGCGGGTCACCTACCAGGAGTTTGCCGGCTTCTGGCCGAACCAGTCCAATGACGACATCGATATCGCCGACTACATGAACAACACGCCCAAAGTCGTCGTTTCCACCACCCTCGACACCGTCGAGTGGCAGAACTCGACGCTGATCACAAGCAATGTGGTGGAGGAAATCACGAAGCTGAAGCAGCAACCCGGCAAGAACATCGGGATCACCGGCAGCGGCGCCCTCATCCGATCGCTGTTGCGTGACGGCCTCCTCGACGAGCTCAATCTCCTGGTCCACCCGATCGTCGTGGGCAACGGCAAGCGCCTCTTTCCGGATGGGACCGACCAACAGGGTTTGCAACTCGTCGACGCCAAGACCTTCAGCACGGGCGTCCTCAATCTGACCTACCAGCCGGCAAGCAAGTAAGTCGCCGCGTGGGTCGACGCACGGCAACGCGCCGACGGCGAAAGACAGCATACGCGAGAAAGAGTAAGCAGATGGCAAACGTGAGAGCACACGTATCGATGTCGCTGGACGGATATATTGCCGGGCCGAACGATGGCCCTGAACTGCCCATGGGCGCTGGCGGCGAGCGGCTCCATGAATGGGTGTTCGACCTCGAGAGCTGGCGCAAGCCGCACGGCCTAGAAGGCGGCAAGACCGGTCTCGACGCCGATGTGCTGGCAGAGACGAACACGAACGTCGGGGCCGTCGTTTTAGGCAAACGCATGTTCCAGAACGCGGACGGGTGGGGCGAGACGCCTCCCTTCCACACGCCGGTCTTTGTCCTGACCCACGAGGCGCGCGAACCGCTGGAGAAGGATGGGGGAACGACCTTCACCTTCGTCACGGACGGCGTCGACCGCGCCCTCGCCCAGGCGAAGGCCGCCGCGGGCGGCAAGGACGTTTCGGTGGCGGGCGGGGCCAACGTCATTCAGCAATTCTTGCGCGCCGGGCTGCTCGACGAGTTGCAGATTCACCTCGTGCCGATCTTGCTCGGCGGCGGCGTGCGCTTGTTCGAGCAGCTCGACGCCGATCAGGTCGCCCTGGAGCGCGTCCGAGTGATCGACTCGCCGACGGTGACGCACCTCAAGTACCGGCCCGTCCAGAAACAGACGTAGCGATCCACCGTTCTCCGGCACGATCGCCACATCGCTGAGAACCAAGGGAGCCTCTGATGTCCATGCCCAACGGAACGACTCATGACGCCAAGCCGACTGCCCTCGCGACGGCGCGCCTCGATCGCCGGAGCTTGCTCCGCCGCTCGGCATTGGGATTCGCCATCCCCGCGGCGGTGGCCACGGCCGGACTGCCGGCGGGCCGGGCCAGTGCCCAGGCCCCTGAGGCGTCGCCGGCGATGGCCGAGGGCGGCTTTGCGTCGGTGAACGGGATCGAACTCTATTACGAGGTCTCCGGCACGGGAGACCCGTTGATCGTGCTACATGGCGGCTTCGGAACAACCACCATGTTCGGGATGGTGACGCCGACCCTAGCTCAGAGCCGGCAGGTGATCGCGGTCGATCTCCAAGCCCATGGGCGCACGGCGGACATCGACCGCCCGTTGAGCTTCGAGGCGATGGCGGACGATATCGCCGCTCTGATCGAACACCTCGGACATGAGCAGGTCGATCTCTTCGGCTATTCGCTTGGCGGCGGCGTCTCGCTGCAAGTTGCCATCCGGCGCTCGGAACTGGTGCGCAAGCTGGTGATCGCCTCGACCCCGTTCCGGCGCAACGGGTGGTATCAGGAGATCCTCGATGCCATGGCGACGCTGAGCGCCGAGACAGCCGACCTGATGACTGGCACCCCGTTCTACGAAGAGTTCCTTCGCGTCGCGCCGCGTCCCGACGATTGGCCGACGCTGGTCGATAAGATCGGACAGTTGATGCTGCAGGATTACGACTGGACCGAGGACGTGCGGGCGATCACGGCGCCCGCGCTGTTCATCTACGGCGATTCGGACAGCGTTCTTCCGGCACACGCGCTCGAACTGTTCGCGCTGTTTGGCGGCGGCGTCCCCGGCGACGTCGCCCCGCTGCCGACGTCCGCATTCGCCGTGCTCCCGCAAACGGCGCACTCGGCGGTTCCGTTCCGCGCCGATCTGCTGCTGCCGATCATCACGCCATTCCTGGACACGCCCATGCCGGGGGCCGGTGCGTAGTGCTCAGCCGCCCGCGGGAACTGGCCGAGCGACTGGAAGCGTACCGGGTCGAGCGGCCTGGAACCTGGGGCGGACTCGGTACGACTGGGGCAACGGATAGGCGTGTTGCCCGCAAGGATACGGTATCCATGACAGCCAGTGGTGCTATCCGCCCGCGTTTCCGGACGCTGCCGGAGGATTGGTCTCGACCGTCGACGACTATGTGGTCTTCGGCCAGATGATGCTGAGTAAGGGCACGCACGGGAGTGAGCGCATCTTGTCGCGGCCGTCGGTCGAGCTGATGACGACCAACCAACTGCTACCGGGACAGAAAGCGGGGTCCGAGATCTTTCTCGGGGAGAACCGCGGCTGGGGGTTCGGCGTCTCCGTCATCACCAAACGCGACGAACTGTCGGCGGTTCCCGGCCGGTACGGCTGGGACGGCGGGTTGGGCACCTCCTGGTATGCGGACCCCGCGGAGGAGCTGATCGGCATCCTCATGACCCAGCGCCTGGCCGGCCCCTTCTCCCCGAGGATCGATCTTGATTTCTGGACCTCGGCTTACCAGGCGATCGCCGATTGAGTCGCGTCGGGGACGGTCAGTGGACGTCACTCCGCTAGCAGTTCGGCATCGAGTTGGCAGGAAATCATTGAGAACCCGTCCTTGACACTTGACGTATAGTGATACGAGAAGCAAGAGGAGCATACATCTTGACACAACCGTCTACAGGACCAATTGCAGCACCAAGACCGCTACCGCCTCCAGGTCCCTCGAACATCGTGGTCCGCGGTCCAAATCCCCTGCCCCCACCGCGAGACGTGCGGTCGCAATAGGCTCACCACACAATCACGATCGCTGCTGTCGCGATCAGAGAGCCCTCGGCAAAGAGCGCATCGGTCGCCACGCCGACATACCGGGCTTGGCGGGTCAACGCAATCGAGTTGAGGTCGGTTGACGCAGCGTACTCTTCGGCAACCCATCGTCGCATTGCGACTCCGCCATACTCCTGGGTGTTCTCTGCCAACTTCCGCATTTGCGGGCGATATTCCATCGCCCGTATCTTCGACGCTTGCCAGGCAAAGATCAGCAGCACCATATAGGCGACCACGGCCAAGCCTAAGAGGAGCAGGGCGGCGGACTCCAGGCTTTGCCTGGAGATACTCAGCAGCCCAAACGTGATCGGCAGCACGGTACTGCCGATACTAAACGCGCCGGCCGTTCTGGAATCCAACGCATCGAACGTGCTGACCTGAAAATCGAGGAAGCGGACAGCCGCGTCGAAGAAGACCTCAGCCCGCGGTAAGGGCTCGGACGGTCGACCTGAGGAGTTATTTAACGAGCTGGCCTCTTGTCGGCCCGACCCTCCCCCGAGTGTCCGCTTGACAGGCCACGGAGTCGGTTCCATGCTGCAACCCCGACCTAGTGCTGGCATTCGGCCTGCAGTGGGCGAGGTGGGGCTTACGCGCGCAAGCCCAGCTCGGCAAGCGCTCCGGCGTAGCCCAAATGACCGCCAGCGCGTCACAGGCCAGGTACGTCCCGCCCCATTGATTAACATTCGCGTGAATGCTATTCTTGGACACCGGCGGTCGGCCGTGGCGCGCTTCGCAGAAGGCGTTGCCGCATGACCGACCGGCCTTCCCCACCGGGCGACGGTGCACAGGTTCTCCGCTTTGCCTGCACCTGCACTTCCGCCGCCCCCGTCGCGGAGGATCCCTGGGTGGCAATCTCCCAGCAGCACAAGCTGAACAACGGCACGAAGGAGCTGATCCTCAATGCCCTCTACCGCCAGCCCCGCACCACCGCGCAGCTGGCGCAGGTTCTCCGCCTCTCCGCGCCGGCCGTCCACCGCCACGTGGCGGAGCTGCGCGCCAGCGAGCTGATCCGCGAGGTGGCCGTGCCCGAGGGTGGGCGCCGGTCGGCTCTCGAACGCTTCTACCGCCCCAACTTCCCGGTCGTGCTCGCCGCCGATCAGGCCGCGCTCCAGCCCACCCTGGACGAGCTCGCCGACGCGTTCGCCGGTCTCTTTCGGGACGGACAGGCGTCTTTGGCGGAGGCATTCCAGCGCACCAGCCTGCCCGCGCGGGAGGAGACCTTCGAGGCGCTGCTCCACTACCTCTTCGCGGCGGCCACGCGCATGGCGCGGGCGCGGCTCGAGGCAGCAGGCGATCTTCCCCCCTGGCCGGAGCACGACGACGGATCGCGCTGGGTGTGGTGGGCGGAGGAGCCGCCGGAAACGGAGGTGGGATAACCACAATGCAGGCACGCCGAGACAATTCGTAGGCCCGCGCGGGGGATAGACACGATGGCCGGGTCCATGCTGCCGCCGGGTGAACCGATCCGAGGAGGATGAGATGGACAAGCGGGTGAACCGACGGACGGTGGCCAAGGGCGCGGGCGCCCTCGCGGGCGCCGCCACGGCGCGCGGCGTGCTGCCAGCGGCCGCTGAGGAGACCCCTGAGGCAACAGAACCAACGACGACGGACGAGAGCCTGTACGAACGGCTTGGCGGCGCCTTCGCCATCGCCGCAGTCGTTGACCGCTTCAGCGACGAGATCATCACGAACCCGAAACTCAACGTCAACCCCGCCCTGAAGGCGTGGAACGAAACGGACGCAGCGAGCCGGTTGCCGGGCCTGAAGTTCATGCGAACCGTCTGGATCATCGCAAAGGCCGGCGGACCCATCGCATACACCGGCAAGCCGCTGGACGAAGCCCACCAGGACTTCCACCTCACAACCGAAGAGTTCGAGGAGGTCGGCGTGGAAATCGTCCGCGCGCTCGACCACTTCAAGGTGCCAGAACGCGAAAAGCAGGAGCTCGTGGACGCCTATATGACCAGCATGGGCGAGGTGGTGAATCCTTCCCAGTAAGATTCGCATTGTCGCCGCTAACCATGCCGGCAACACCCTCGTCGTCTGGCGCCTCGACCGCCTTGGCCGCTCCTTCAAGCACCTGATCGAGACGGCGACGCTCCTAGCCGAGCGCAGGATCGTCTTCATCAAGCTGCAGCTTGTGATGTTCTTCGAGGGCCTCCGCTCGGAGCGCAAGCTGGTCGAGACGGCGAGTCTCCACCTCGCCCACCGCTGCCAGGAGGCGGAGCTGGTCTCTGATTGTTCTTTCGCTAGAGTGACGGCGCCAAGCGGATTCGTCGCTCCAGCTATGAACGAGCAGGCAGTTGTTGCACGGCCCAGCGGTTGCCGTCGGGATCGGCGAAGAAGACGAACGAGCCCCAGTCGAACGTCTGGATCTCGCTGACCTCGACCCCCCGCGCGACGAGTTCCGCCCGCGCTGCCGCCACGTCGGAGACGACCATTTGCAAGCCGGCCGCGGAGCCGGGAGGCGCATCCGTGAGTCCCGTCCCCAGGGCGATCGAGCAGGCCGACCCCGGAGGCGTCAACTGCACGAAGCGAAGCTCGTCGCCAATGCGGTGATCATGGTCCGCATTGAAGCCGGCCTGCTCCGTGTAGAAGGTCTTCGCGCGATCGACGTCCGAGACCGGGATCGTGATCAACTCAAGCTTCCAATCCATGCTGCGTCCTTTCCTTGTGGCGCAAATTTTCACATCGAGAGTCTACATGCATCATTCATCGTGTGGTCCTGGCCGCGGCAACGAGGGCGACGAAATGTGGACGTGCCGTCCTTGACCGATGCCACCCGGATGGTATACTTAATGCTATGCTTGACTATTCGCCCGCGCTCGATCTCATGTTCCACGCGCTCGCGGACCCAACCCGGCGGGTCATGGTCGAACGGTTGAGCCGCGGACCGGTAACGGTCAGCGAGCTCGCTCGTCCGCTCGCCATGTCGCTGCCGGCGGTGATGCAGCACCTGAAGGTGCTCGAAGCAAGCGGGCTTGTCCAGTCCGAAAAGATGGGACGGGTGCGCACCTGCCGCATCGAGCCGGCAGCGCTGCGGATCGTCGAAGGTTGGATTAGCGAGCGGCGGACGAGCTGGGAGCGCCGCCTCGACCGCCTTGGCGACTATCTCGGTGAACACCCCGAAGAACCAAACTGAACCAAACTGAACTGAAAGGAGAGATGCATGGCTGAACGATCCGTGACGCACGCCACTTTCGTCGTCGAGCGCACCTACGACGCCGCGCCGGCGCGAGTGTTCACCGCCTGGGCCGACCCCGCGGTTAAGGCCCGCTGGTTCGCGGGTCCCGACGAGTGGGGACCCGGCGAGTTTGAGCTCGACTTCCGGGTCGGCGGGCGGGAGATCAACCGCGGCGGCCCGCCGGGCGGTCCGATCTATGCCTTCGACGCCCGCTACCAGGACATCGTACCGGACCAGCGCATCGTCTACGCCTATGACATGCATCTGGACGAGACGCGGATATCGGTCTCACTGGCGACGGTCGAGTTCAAGTCCGCGGGCGCCGGCACGCGGCTGATCCTCACCGAGCAGGGCGCCTTCCTCGACGGCCACGATGATCCGGCCTCGCGCGAGCAGGGTACGGGGTCTCTGCTGGACGCGCTGGGCGCGGAGCTGCGGCGCCAGTCGGTATCCGAGTAGTCAGCCCGCGTATGAAAAGTGATGAGCATGGAACTCGACCGCCGACGGTTGTTGAAAACCGCGGCAGCATCCGCGGCGCTGGCCGTACCAACGACCGCGGTCGCGCGGTCGCCGGCGGCCGCGCCAACACGGCCATCGGCGTCGATGGAGACAGGACGGAGGGAGCAATCGATGTCCAGCGGAGGATTGTCCACGGCGCGGCTCGGCCGCATGCACGACGTGATGGCCGGTCACATCGAACAGGGCACGGTGCCCGGATTGGTGACGCTGGTCAGCCGGCGGGGCGAGGTCCACGTCGACGCGATCGGCACGATGGCCGTCGGTGGCAGTGCCCCGATGCGGCGCGACACGATCTTCCGCATCGCGTCATTGACCAAACCGATCACGGCCGCGGCGGCGATGATCCTGGTGGAGGAGTGCCGGCTGCGGCTAGACGATCCGGTCGAGGGGCTGCTGCCGGAACTGGCGGACCGCCAAGTCCTGCGCGCCATCGACAGCCCGCTCGACGACACCGTGCCCGCCAACCGGCCGATCACCGTGCGCGACGTGCTGACCTTTCGGCTGGGCCACGGGGCGGTGATGGCGCCTCCCGGCCAATATCCCATCCAGCAGGCGATGGACGAGGCGGGGGTTTCTCCTGGAGCGGACCTGCCGACGCATGCGCCCGACGAGTTGATGCGGCGCTACGGCAGTTTGCCGCTGCTGCATCAGCCGGGCGAGCAGTGGCTGTACAACAGCGGCTCCGACATCCTGGGCGTGCTGATCGCGCGCGCCTCCGGCCAGACGCTGGAAACGTTCCTGCGCGAGCGCCTCTTCGTGCCGCTCGGCATGAAGGACACCGCCTTCAGCGTACCTGAGGACAAGATCGACCGGCTGGCGACCTTTTACCAGACCAATCCCGAAACCGGCGGGCTGGCAGTCTTCGACGAAGCCCGCGGCGGCCGGTTTGCCAGTCCGCCCGCATTCGAGTCCGGCGCCGGCGGGTTGGTCTCGACGGCCGACGACTACCTCGCCCTTTGCCAGATGATGCTGCACAAGGGGACGCACGGCAGCGAACGCATCCTGTCGCGGCCGTCGGTCGAGCTGATGACGATCGACCATATCACCCCCGAGCAGAAGGCGGCCTCCGACTTCTTCCCCGGCTTCTGGGACAACCGCGGCTGGGGATTCGGCATAGCCGTCGTCACGCGGCGCGACAGCTTGGCGGACGTACCCGGGCGGTTCGGCTGGGACGGCGGCTACGGCACGTCCGGGTACACGGACCCAACCGAGGAGCTGATCGGCATCTTGATGACCTAGCGCCTCCTGGATGATCCCAGCGGTCCGGTCCTCTTCTCCGACTTCTGGACCTCGGCCTACCAGGCGATCGACGACTGAGGCGCCGCGGGTCGCGTGGACCGCGGTTCAGACCTAAACGGGAACGACCATGATGGAGAGCATGCACTTTTCCAGTGCGACGCAATGGGCGGCCGCGATCCGGGCCGGCCGCGTGTCGGCGACCGAAGCGCTGGAGACCCACTTGGCGCAGATCGATCGCCACAATCCCGCGCTGAATGCCGTCGTCATCATGGACGTCGAGGGGGCACGCGAGCGGGCGCGGACCGCGGACGACGCGTTGCGACGTGGCGAGGTATGGGGGCCGCTCCATGGCGTGCCATTTACGCTGAAGGATGCCCATGCGACGGCAGGGTTGCGCTCCACCGTCGGGTTTCCGCCGCTGGATCACGTCCCTCGGGAAGATGGCACGGTCACGGCCCGCCTGAAGGCAGCGGGCGGCACGCTCATCGGCAAGACGAACGTCGCCATGTTGCTGGGCGATTATCAGACCAGCAATCCCATCTTCGGCCGCACCAATAACCCGTGGAATGTGGATCGGACGCCGGGCGGTTCCAGCGGCGGCGCGGCGGCGGCGCTGGCTTCCGGGATGACACCGTTCGAAATCGCCACCGATCTGTCCGGCTCGATACGCATCCCGGCCCATTTTTGCGGCCTGTGCGGTCTGAAGCCAACCGAACGTCGCGTCTCATTAGTCGGACTCGTCCCCGATCCTCACGGTACACCTCGACCCGTCCGCATCATGTCCTCCATTGGGCCAATGGCGCGCACCGTCGAGGATCTGGCGCTGCTCTACTCGATCATCGCGGGGCCGGACGGACGCGATACCGATGTCCAGCCTGTGCCGGTTGACGACCTGCCCAATCTCGCCCTCAAGGATCTGAGAATCGCGGTTGTCCCGACCTTTCCGGGCCTGCCGGTCGCAGCGGATGTTCGCGATGCGGTGGAACACCTGGCACAAGAACTCGGTCGCTTCGGCGCAAGGGTCGAGGAAGCGGCGCTGCCGGAGGTGGATTGCAACCAGGAGCTATCACAGGCCGGTGAACTGATCGGAATGATGGTCGGCGCATTCCAACCCGAAGGGAACACGCCGCCGACGACCCTCGCCCAGTACATGACGGCGCTGCATCGACGCGACCAGTCCATTGTCGCCTGGGAGCACTTCCTCGAAAAGTGGGATGTGCTCCTCTGCCCACCGTCCATGACCACCGCGTTTTCCCATTGCGAACCGGGATCGCCTTTGCCCGTTGACGGCCGAGACGAGGTCTATTGGATGGTGAGTGCCCATGCGACGGTATTCAACTATACCGGCCACCCGGCCGTCGTGCTGCCGTATACGCGGGATCGTGACGGCTTACCCATCGGGGTGCAGATCGTCGGGAAGCGCTGGGATGAATCGCGCCTACTGGCGATCGCAACCGCCCTCTCGCGGATAAGCGGCGGATTCCAACGACCACCGGGCTACTGACGACAGCGCGGAGAGGGTGGAATAGCACCTCTGGCGATTGTGGGTTCCTCCGCACGACTACCTGGTGGGACGGGCAATCGATCCCGATTCGGTCGAAGCGATCGATCAATCGACTATCGAGAAGGGAAAGGATCATGAGCAACGACCTTCAGCAGCAGGTCCAGCAGGCCATCGACCAACTGGTCGAGTCCGGCGCCGAGCGCGGTTTACAAGTCGCCGTTTATCAGCACGGCAAATTGGTCGTCGATGCCGTCGCGGGCGTCGCCGACCCGGCAACTGGCCGCCTGGTCGCATCCGACACGCCGTTCTTCAGCTACTCGATCGGCAAAGGGGTGGCCGCGACGGTGGTCCACGTCCTCGCCGAGCGCGGTCTCATCGACTACGACACGCCGATCGTGGAGTTGTGGCCGGAATTCGGCGCCCACGGCAAGGAGACCGCGACCGTACGGCACGCGCTGAGCCAGTCGGCCGGCGTGCCGGGCCTGCCGCCCGGGCTGACAGTCGACGATCTCTGCGACTGGGAGAAGATGGTCGCCATCGTCGCCGACGAGAAGCCGTGGTGGGAACCGGGCGCCAAGATCGGCTACCACGCCATAACGTGGGGCTACATCGTCGGCGAAATCATTCGCCGCGTCACCGGCAAACCGATCTCGGAGGTGCTGCGGGAAGAGGTGGCTGAGCCGCTCGGCGTCGCCAACGAGCTCTTCTTCGCCGTGCCGGCATCCGAGCAGGGCAGGCTCGCCCAACTGGAGGAAACCGAGGGCAACCAGGAGATGTTTGCCGATGTGCCCCCGGATTCGCCGATCCTCAAGCTGGGGCCGGATGTCGACGCGCCGGCGACCAATCGTGCCGACGTGCGCAGCGCCAACATCCCCGCGGGCGGCACCGTGACCGCCCGCGGCGTGGCCCGCATGTACGCCGCGCTGCTGGGCGAGGTGGACGGCGTTCGCCTGATCTCGCCGGAACGGCTGCGCGAGGTCTCCGCCGTGGCGAAGTCGGGCGTCGATCAGGTCTTCGGCTTCCCAACGTCCTGGGGGCTCGGCTACTCCATCGGCCAGTCCCTGGCGAACGCGCGCGAAACCCAGCACGTCTTCGGGGTCGGCGGTGTGGGCGGCAGCGTTGCCAACGCTGACGTCAAGACCGGCACGACCTTCGCGCTGACCAAGAACCGGCTTGCCGCCACCTTTGACACCGCCGATAAGATCGGCGGGATCGTCACGAAAGCGTATGCCAGCAGCTAAGGGGGGCGGACCGTCCCATTGGTTAGCAGAAAGGGGCAACCATGTTTACGAACACCAAGGCGTTCAGCGGCTTCGCGGTCGACGATATTCCGAAAGCAAAGGCGTTCTACAGCGAGACGCTCGGCTTGCGGGTGTCCGAGAACAACGACGTGCTGACGCTCCACATCGCCGGCGACCACGACATCCTGGTCTACCCCAAGGACGATCACACCCCGGCATCGTTCACGATTCTCAATTTCCCGGTGAGCGACGTCGAACAAGCCGTCGACGGGTTGACCGCGCGGGGCATTTCCTTCGAGCGATACGACGGCTTCGAGCAGGACGAAAAGGGCATCTTCCGAGGGGGAGGTCCCTTGATCGCCTGGTTCACAGACCCAGCCGGCAACATCTTGTCCGTAATCCAGGGAGACTGACGTGCCGGACAGCGGCGTGACGACACCCAACGACGACAAGCGCCAGCGACGCGAGGAACGCTCACGGTGCCGCGTCGAATCGGCAGTCGCCCTGGCCCGCGCGCATGGCCTCCGCGTTGAAAACCCGGCGGTGCTCAACGACCTCTTCTCGCTGATGGTGCATTTGCGGCCGGCGCCGGTGGTGGCGCGGGTGGCGACCTGCATGCCGACGTTGCGCTCGCCGATTGCGGACTGGCTCGCGCGCGAGATCGAGGTGACGGCCTACCTGGAACAGCAGGGGGTGCCTGTCGCCGGACCGAGCCGCGAACTGCCGCCCGGCCCGCACGAAGCCGACGGCTTCCCGATCAGCTTTTGGACCTACGTCGAGCCCGATCCGGACCGGACCGTGACCGCGGCCGACCGCGCGGCAATGCTGGTCGATCTGCACGCCGTCCTTCGCACGTACCCCGGTGAGCTCCCGATGCTTGGCGCCAACGACATTCCGCGTGCGCTGGAGTTCCTTGATCAGGCCGGCAAGATCCTGAGCGAGACGGAGGTCGGCCGGTTACGGGCGGCGGCCGAGCGGCTCCGCCCGCTTTGGGAGACGCCAGGCGACGACGTGCAACCGTTGCACGGCGACGTTCACGCCGGCAACTTGATCGCCACCCGCGATGGCCTAGTCTGGATCGACTTCGAGGATGTCTGGCGCGGCCCGGTCGAATGGGGTATGGCAACGGTGATGGACGCCGACGCCGTCGCCATGCACCACCGGCCCGACCCCGAGATGCTGGCGCGATGCATGGAACTTCGGGCGCTCCAGGTGGCGCTGGTCCTGATCGCGTTTTACGACGACTTCGGCGACCTCCACGGCTGGGACAGCAGCTTGCGAGGCATGATCGGATCGCTGCCGCCCGCGTCCTGATCGGTGGGCGGCAGCGCAATTGAGGGTGGTTTGAGGAGCATAGCAATGAGCAGTGACGGGTTCTCTACGGAACGACTCGGCCGCATGCGCGACGTGCTGGCGGGCCACGTCGATCGCGGCGCGGTGCCGGGGCTGGTGGCGGCGGTGAGCCGGCGGGGCGCGGTCCACGTCGAAGCGATCGGCCGGCAGGCGATCGCTGGTGCGCCGATGCGGCGGGAGACGATCTTCCGCATCTTCTCGCTGACCAAGCCGATCGTGGCCGCGGCGACGATGACCCTGGTGGAGGAGTGCCGGTTGCGGCTGGACGATCCGGTCGACGCCATGTTGCCCGAACTGGCGGACCGCCGGGTACTGCAACGGCTCGACGGGCCGCTCGACGAGACCGTGCCGGCGCAACGGCCGATCACGCCGCGCGACCTGCTCACCTTCCGTATGGGGTTCGGCCTGCTGCTGCCTCCCGAGGACGCCTATCCGATCATGCGGGCCGCCCACGAGCTGGAGCTGGGCCAGGGGCCGCCGGGCATGTCGACGCCGCCTGAACCGGACGAATGGATGCGCCGCCTGGGAACGTTGCCGCTGATGGCCCAGCCGGGCGAGCGGTGGATCTACAACACGGGGTCGGACGTGCTCGGCGTCTTGATCGCCCGCGTCACCGGTCAGCCGTTGGAGACCGTGCTCCGGGAGCGCATCTTCGACCCGCTCGGCATGAAGGACACCGCCTTCAGCGTGCCGGCGGAAAAGCTCGACCGCTTCACGACCGACTACTGGGAAGATATCGCAACCGGTGAGCTGACCGTCTTCGACGCGGCCGAGGCGAGTCAATGGGGCCGCCCGCCCGCCTTTCCCTCCGGGGCCGCGGGACTCGTCTCGACGATCGACGACTACCTGTCCTTCGGGCAGATGCTTCTCAGCCAGGGGCAGCACGGGAACGCACGGATCCTCTCCCGACCGGTCGTCGAGCTGATGACGATGGACCATTTGACGGCAGAGCAACGGGCCACCGCCGGGCCGATCCTGAGCGAAGGGCACGGCTGGGGATTCGGTATGGGCGTCGTCACCCGGCGCGACGACATCGCGGCGAACCCCGGCCAGGTCGGTTGGGCCGGCGGTCTGGAATTAACCTGGTTCTCCGACCCGCGGGAGGAGGTGGTCGCCATCCTGATGACCCAATGCACCCGGTTCTCGACGCTGTCCGCGAGTGGTCCCGCGATCTGGCGCGACTTCAGGACCACCGCCTACGCGGCGATCGACGACTGAGGCGTCGCGGGCGCCTGCTGGAGTAATGACGATGACAAGAAGCATTGGCGAGCAGATGGTCCGGGCCAATGGAGTCGACCTCTGCGCCCAAACCTTCGGTGATCCCGCCGACCCCGCGATCCTGCTCATCGCCGGTGCAGCCGGCTCGATGCTCGGGTGGGAGGACGAGTTCTGCGAGCGCCTCGCGGCTGGCTCCCGGTTCGTTATCCGCTACGACCATCGCGACACCGGCCGCTCGGTCAGCTACGCGCCGGGAGCGCCGCCGTACACGTTTCGCGACCTGGCGGAGGACTCGGTCGGCCTGCTCGACGCTCTCAGCCTGGGTGGCGCGCACTTCGTGGGCCTGTCGATGGGCGGCGGGATTGCCCAACTCGTGGCGCTGGAGCATCCCGACCGCGTCGCATCACTCATGCTGCTGGCGACGAGTCCCTTCGCACCCCGCCCTGACGGCCCCGAACTGCCGTCGATGTCGGAGGCGTTTCTGGCCTACGCCAGCGGCGCGCAGAGCCCCGATTGGACGGATCGGGCGGCGGTGATCGACTTCATCGTCGCTGCCATGCGCATGATGTCGGGGGAATCGCCCGACTTCGACGACGCGGCCGCGCGCGATTTTGCCGGTCGCGACGTCGATCGCACCGTCAACGTCGCGTCGAACCAACTCAACCACTTTGCCATCGACGGCGGCGATCCGATCCTCGGTCACGTCGGCGAGATCCGCGCCCCGACGCTCGTCATTCACGGCGCCAGGGATCCCGTCTTTCCCCCTGGGCACGGCGTTGCGTTGGCGCAGGAGATCCCCGGCGCCCGGTTGCTTGCGTTGGACGAGATGGGCCACGAGTTGCCGCGGGCGGTTTGGGACACGGTCATCTCCGCTATCTTGCGGCACACGTCGGGCGGAGGGGGCGACGGCGTCACGCGGAGCCATCACTAGCGACCTACGTCCGATCCGGCAACTGCTGCACGGCCCAGGCGTTACCGTCGGGGTCGCTGAAGAAGACGAACTTGCCCCAGGGAAATGCTTGAACCTCGCCGACGTCGACGCCGCGCTCGACCAACTCCGCCCGCGCCGCCGCCACGTCGGAGACGACGATTTGCACCCCCTTGACGGAGCCAGGCTCCGCATCGGTGAGGCCGATCCCAAAGGCGATCGAGCAGGCCGACCCCGGCGGGGTGAGTTGCACAAAGCGGAGGTCGTCACTGATCCGGTGATCGTGGTCGGCGTTGAAACCGACCTGCTCGACGTAGAAGGCCTTGGCGCGGTCCACGTCCGAGACGGGAATCGTGATCAGTTCCAGCTTCCAGTCCATGCGTCGTCCTCTCCTTGCGTGGACAATACGAGTGGCGGAGTGTACACCCTCGCTCTCAAGCAATGGCCGTCAAGCGCTAACACGAAGGAGGTTGTATGGCACGGGTGATCGCTGGCATGACAATGTCGCTGGACGGCTTTATCAATGACCGGAACGGCGACGTGAGCCGTCTCTATCCAGATATGGAAGCGCTGCGAGAAACCGACGAGGTGCAGGAGGCAATGGAGCGCACGGGAGCCGTGGTGATGGGCCGGCGATCCTACGACATGGGCGATGGCGACTTCACGGGGTACGAGTTCCAGACGCCGATCTTCGTCCTCACGCACCGCGCGCCTGATCAGGTGGCCAAGGGAGAGAACGACAAGCTGTCGTTCACCTTCGTCACCGACGGGATCGAAAGCGCCATCGCCCAAGCCAAGGCGGCCGCGGGCGACAAAGACGTCACGGTGATTGGCGGCGCCAGCACCGTTCAGCAGTGCATCAACGCCGGACTGGTGGACGAACTGGAGATTGACCTGCGCTCCGTCCTCCTCGGCGACGGCACCCGACTATTCGACCAGTTGGGCGACGCACCTATGGAACTGGAGACCTCGCGGGTGTCTGAATCCCCCGGCGTCACGCACCTGCGGTTCCGCGTCGCCAAGTGAGTGCCATGGCATCTCCATAGCATACGTGCAAGATTGGTCCCGCTTGACAAGGCGATGCCGGTGGGTGTATTAAACCAATGGGTTATTTATCCAAGAGGTTCACTACACGATGGCGTCCGATCACCTCAGCACCACCTTCGCCGCCCTTGCCGATCCTACCCGGCGCGCGATCCTCGCGCGCTTGAGCCAGGGCGAGGCCTCGGTCACCGAGTTGGCCGAGCCGTTCAACATGAGTCTCCCCGCGGTCTCGAAGCACCTCAAGGTGCTGGAGCGCGCCGGGTTGATCACGCGTGGCCGCCACGCGCAATGGCGGCCCTGCCGGCTCGAGGCCGGGCCGCTCAAGGAGGCAGCCGACTGGATCACCTTTTATCGCCGGTTCTGGGAAGAGCGGTACGACCGTTTGGAGGAGTACCTCCGCGAGCTGCAAACAGAAGCAGAAGGGAAGGAGCAGGAGCAGGTATGACGACGAAGAACTACACGATCTCCACACCGAGCGATCGCGAGATCGTCTTCACCCGCGTCTTCGACGCGCCGCGCGACCTCGTCTACCAGGCGTACACCGATCCCGATCTCATTCCGAAGTGGTGGGGACCGCGCGGCAGCACGACCATCGTCGACACGATGGACGTGCGACCCGGTGGCAAGTGGCGGTATATCCAGCGGGAAGCGGACGGCGCCGAGTACGCGTTCAACGGCGAGTATCGCGAGGTCGTGCCGCCGGAGCGGTTGGTCTACACCTTTGAGTTCGAGATGATGCCGGGCCATATCGCGGTCGATACGATCACGCTTGAAGAGGCCGACGGCAAGACGACGCTGACGAATACGAGCCACTACGATTCGGTCGAGGATCGCGACGGGATGCTCAGTTCCGGCATGGAGGCCGGGGCGGCCGAGTCGATGGACCGCCTGGCCGAGTTGCTGGCCACTATGTAAGAATTGATACCCGATGCACGCCCACTCCTATGATGGGAGTGGGCGTTTTTGTTCGACGCGGGGTGGAGCAACGTCGCTATGTGCAGGAACATCAGGCCGCTCTTCAACTTCGAACCGCCGGCGACCGACGACGAGATTCGCGCCGCGTCGGTGCAGTTCGTCCGCAAGATCAGCGGTTTTACCAAACCGTCCAGGGCGAACGAGGCCGCCTTCGCCGCGGCGGTCGACGACATCGCCAGGATCGCGGCGCGGCTGCTTGGTTCGCTCGAATCGAGCGCGACGCCGAAGAATCGGCAGGACGAAGCCGCAAAAGCGACGGCGCGCGCCGCGCAACGATTCGGCAGCTGACGCCGCCGTGACTGAACCACACACCCGATCACCGCGCGAATACGCCGGCGGATCGGGTGTCGATTTCGGCCGCCCCCGAACGACTACCTCATGCGACAGTCGCTGTACCACGGTTCGGAGGAGGCTTTGAAATACCTGTGCCTGGTCTACCACGACGAGAAGGAGCTGGACGCGCTGCCCGCGCGCGAGTACGACGCCATCATGGAGGAGGTGCTTGCCTACCGCGAGGAGCTGCGGCAGAGTGGTCATTACATCGACGCGTCACCTCTGCAACCCGTCGCGGCGGCCACGACGATTCGGGTCCGCAACGGCAAGGTCTCCATCACCGATGGTCCCTTCGCCGAGACGAAGGAACAGTTGGGCGGGTTCTACCTGATCGACGCGAGTGACCTGAACGATGCCATCCGGGTGGCATCGAAGATGCCGCCCGCGCGCCTGGGGAGCATCGAAGTGCGCCCCATTGAGGACCTCGATGCTCAATGACCGCGCCGAGCACGGCAAACGCGCGGACAACACGAGGAGAAGCACCAGAGCGCCCATACCCGAATAGCTGATGGCGAGACGTTGGAAGGCAAGTTGACGATGACGACCTATGCATTGATCCACGGCGCCGGCGACGTCGCCTGGTACTGGCACCTGGTGGCTGACGAGTTGCGTCAGCGGGGCCACGACGTTGTGGCGGTGGACCTGCCGTGCGACGACGAGTCGGCCGGACTGTCGGTGTACGCCGACACGGTGGTCGACGCCATCGGCGACCGCACCGACCTGGTCGTCGTGGCCCAATCGTTCGGTGGCTACACGGCGCCGATCGTCTGTGATCGGGCGCCGGTGGACCTGCTGGTGCTGGTGGCGGGGATGGTTCCGGCGCCGGGCGAGTCGGCGCGGGAGATGTTCGCCAATACTGGCTACCAGCAGGAGGAGCAAGAGGACGGCAGCGATCTCACCGTCTTCTACCACGACGTCGCGCCGGACCTGGCGGCGGAGGCGTTGGCAAAAGGGCGGAAGCAGGCAGAGACCCCGTGGCAGGAACCGTGGCCGCTCGCGGCATGGCCGGTCGTGCCGACGAAGTACCTGCTGTGCTGCGACGACCGCGTTTTCCCCGCCGCATGGACGCGCCGGGTCGTGCGGGAACGCCTGGGCATCATCCCCGACGAGATCGAGAGTGGGCACTGCCCCGCGCTCAGCCGCCCGATGGAACTGGCCGAGCGCCTGGAGGCGTACCGGTCAGCGGGCCAGGTCCAGGCCAAAGTCGGAACGGAGCGATGAGATGGCTGAGAAGGAGCCGGTAGCCGCGCGGCCGCTTCTGGCCGAGGATGCGAGTCCGACACCGTGGGCGGAGGCGCGCGACCGCCTCGAGGCGGCGGGGTCGTTCTGGCTGGCGACGGCGCGGCCGGACGGCCGGCCGCACGTCAGGCCGATTCTGGCGATCTGGCTGGACGGCGCGCTGTACTTTGTTGCCAACGCCGCCTCCCGCAAGGCGCGCAATCTTGCGCGCGACCCGCGTTGTGTCATCACGGCCACCAGCCACGATAGCGATCTGGTGGTGGACGGCGAGGCGGCGATCGTGCGTGACGAGGCCACGCCGCGGCGCGTGGCCGATCGGTACGCGGCGAAATACGACTGGCACGTCGCCGTACGCGACGGCGCCTTTTTCGCCGACGGCGCGCCGACCGCGGGTCCGCCCCCATACGACGTCTACGAAGTCACGCTGACGACGGTCTTCGCCTTCGGCAAGGACGAGTCGTTCCGCCCGACCCGCTGGCGCTTCTCGCGCGCACGCCTATGAGATCCAAGGAGGACCCATGCCCAGACCAATGACCGAGGAGGAGCGCGAAGCTTTCCTCGCCGAACCGCGCGTCGGCGTGCTGAGCGTCGCCAGCGGCGACGACCGGCCGCCGCTGACCGCCCCGACCTGGTACCACTACCAACCGGGCGGCCACATTACCTTCTTCACCGGAACGCGGGGCCGGAAGGCCCGCAAGACAATGCTCATCCGCAACGCGGGCATCGTGAGCTTCTGCGTGCAACACCCGGAGTTCCCCTACAAGTATGTCACCGTCGAAGGCGCCGTCGTCCAGATCGACCAGCCGCCCTCCGCCGAGCAGGTCCTCGCCATCGCCCGCCGCTACCTGCCCGAGGAGTACGCCCAGGGGTTCGTCCAAGCCGAGCTCGCCCACCCCGGCCCCGGCTTCGTCCTCTTCACCGTCCGCCCCGACCGCTGGCTCTCCGCCGACTTCAGCGACGAGGCGGGGTAAGGCCCGTCAAGGACGGCGTCGTGGCTTCCATACCGCCCTCCGTCATTCCGAGCCGCGGCGCGGAATCGTCCCGTTCGTCTTATGAAGTCGAGATTCCTCACCGCGATCGGAATGACGAGGAGCGGACAGGCCGTAGGCGGGACCGATTCGCCGGAGAAGCTGGCCATGTCGTCGAAAAGAAGGGAAACGCCCGATTTTTGGGGAAAGGTTCGCATCGAGCAGGTATTTCGGCACGGGCAAGCCTACCAGGAACGAACCTCCGTCCGCGCCTGTTCGAATTGCCTATAGGCTGCCGCCGCCTCGATGTCTTCGCGGGCGAGGTTGGGATAGTCCTCAAGAATCTGCTCAATGGAGACACCGGCACCGAGCCAATCGGTAACGAGGGAGACAGGGATACGCGTCCCGCGGATGATGGGCTTGCCGCCCAGAACCGCCGGATTGCGGGTGACGCGCGTTTCGAAGTCCTGCCGGTCGAACATCGTCTGATCCTTAATCATGACTCGATCCTACCATGCGCCAGTCGCCCTAATCATCCGCCGCTTCAACCCGCACGCTGCCCACGAACCGCTCGACCAGGGCGCGGTCGGCGGGATCAACACCCTCCTTCAGGCGGTAGCCGACCAGGACCGGTACGTCGCCGGGCTGAAACTCGAGCACGATGACGGTGTCGGTGGTAACCGGGGCCATCGGTTGGTGCCCGGAGTGGTCGACGTCGGTGCGGCCGCCGCGATACTGGAGGGCGAAGATCGCGCGGCGGGCGGGGTGGCCGGCGAGGGTCGTCGCGGTCTCCTCGACGGTCGTCACCGTCGTGTGCAGGTCGGCCATGAAGGCACGGAGCATCTCGATCGTCTGGCCGGGACCGGAGCGGACAAAGACGTAGCCCGCGCCGTTCGGCAGCCGCTGGGAGACGATCGTGCCGCCCGGAATCTCGCTAAGGTCGAGCGGCCACCTCCCGTACACCTCAATCGATATGCCGGCCGCCGGCGCCGGTTGGCGTTCCCACAAGTTCTCCGGATTGGCTCTCGCTTCCAACTGTGCTCTCGCTTTCTTCCGCCTGGATGGGGATGCCGAGGTCCGCTTTGATCCGCGCCCGCTGGGCGGGGTTGCGCACCTTCCGTTCGACTAAATCGCGCCAGGCGCGGTTGCCGTGGATCTCCCATTTCTCTTCGGCCGTCAACGCGGCGGCCTGCACCAGGACGGCCGCGCGGAAGACCGCAAATCCTGTCCCTGGCCAACCGTCGATCAGCATACGAAGGTTTTCCAACCGCATCGAGACGAGCAGGTTGATCCCGTCCGGCGCCACGTAGTTGTCCACCTTGTCGCGGAAACCGTCGACGTTGTTGTCGTAGGCCGGCTTCACGAACTCGTACCGCTCGTAGAGGTGGTCGAAGATCTTGCGCGCCCTGGGCGACTTCGGACCCGGCGCCGGCATGCTCGGATCGACCTCCGCCGAGAAGCAGCCGTCGGCGTCGGCGGGGCAGGTCGCCTGGTCGGGTGGACCGAAACCGCCGTCCATCCAGTAGGCGCGGAACTCCGTCTTGTAGTTCTCGATGTCGGCGCTCGCCGAGAACCAGAATTGGGCGTCGAGCGAATGCACCCCCTCGTGGACCAACGTCGCGATGACCTTCTCGTCCGGCACTTTGCCCGCCGCCCCGGCCGCGGCGTCGAAGGTGCGCTTGACGACCAGGTCTTTGAACGCCTCATTCCGCCCGCCGAGCGTCGCCGCGTCGACGAAGCTGCGCGCCGGGTCGGGCGCTGGCCCGTAGCTCGTGCCGATGAAGAAGCCGTGCTTGCTCGGGTCGGCCCCGCCGCCGACGGCGGCGACGAAGGCCGCCGAGTCGTGGCGCACCGTCAGCGGCCGCAGCTTGATCACGTTGCCGGCGATCGCGTCGGCCACGTTCTTGGCGACGCCGCCCATCGCGATCATCTGGCCCAGCAACCCGGTCGGGCTGACGTCGTGCAGGAACGCGTCGTCCTCGACCGCCGCCGCTTCCGCCTGCGCCTGGGTGAAGGGCTGATCGCTCTGCACCGTCAGCACGGTATCCCTGGTGTCGAGGACCGTCGCCCGGTCCGCGCCCAAGATCTCGAGCCGCACCGTCAGGGTATCGCCCTCCGCGGGCATCGTCGCCGGCGCGGCGGCGGAGAGGCGGGCCGGCGCGCGGCAACAGCGCGCCGGGAAGGGCCGAATCTCCTGCGTCGAGACCAGCGCGCCGCCGCGCAGCACCGAACCGCGCAGGAAGATCACCAGCCCGTTGTTCGTCTGCTCTCCCGGCAACCCGGCTTTGACGGCGAACTGGATCGCGCCGTGCCGGTAGCGCGCTTCGGTGTCCGACCCAACATCCGCGAACCCGGCCCCGGTGTGGAACGCGACGATCTCCTCCCAGGTGGCGATGAAGCCGGCCAGGTCGATCAGGTTCGTCACCAGCGACGATAAGCCGCCCCGGCCGGCGATGATCGCCCGGATCTCGTCCCGCTGCGCCTCGGTGGTGACGTGCTGGTTGATCAGCCGCTGCCAATCGTTCGAGCGGTCGACCGCCTCCCGGTCCGACTCGTCCAGATCGGCCGAAGCGCCCTCGATCGCGGTTTTGAACGCCGGAAACTGGAACGACGGTACGGGCACGGCAAAGGGGAAGAAGGCGGCCCGCAGCGCTTGCAGGCGCGGCGAATTGACCCGGTTCATCCCCTCCGGCCCAGTGTACGCGTCGATCTGCTCACGGATGCCGTTCGTGTTCGCGTCGTAGGCGGTCAAAAACGAGGCCTCGTCCGCCATGATCCGCTCGAAGACCGCCTTTGCCCGCTCCGTCCGCGGCCCGCGGCTGCCCAGGTCGGGGTCGAACTCGGAGGACATCCCGTCAAACGGCGGAACCTCGAAGAGAGCGTTGAATCGCGCCCGGTAGCGGTCGAAGGTGTTCGCCTGCCCCGGTCGCGCCGCCTTCGTATGGGAAATCTCGGAGACCGCCGCCACCAGCCGCTCCTCGATCTCGCCTTGCGTCAGCGCGCCGTCGACGTCGTCGTGCGTGCGCGCCCGCACCCAGACGCCGCGCCGTTGCGGTCCCACGTTGTGCGTCGTCTCGGGGTCGGCGGTAAAGGAGCCCGTGTAGTTGTTTTGGCCGGGGAAGAAGTGGATGCGCGGTCCCAGCACCGGCGAGTCGTGGCGCGGCGTGAGGGCCATCGGCAGCAGGTTGTGCTGGGCGATGAAGTCGGGCGTATTCCGCCGCTCCGGGTCGCTCGCCGCCGCCAGGCTTGCCAGGGCCGCGTCGATGTCCGTCTTCGCCTGCCCCGCCAGCGCCAGCGCCTCCGCCTGGTCCAGCGGCAGCCGCCGGTCCGCCGGGTTCGCCCGCTGAATGAGCCGGCTCACCGGTGGATGCAGCAACCGCTGCACCGCCCGGTTCCCCGCCGCCCGCTGCAACGTCAAGAGCTGCGCCGGCTCGAACCCCCCCGGCAGCGCCGTCCCAACCCCAACCGGCTCCGGCGCCCGCACGGACGCAACCCGCTCGACGACCCGCGCCCGCCCGCGCGCCGCCTCGCTCGCCCGCGTCCCCACCTTCACTGCCAGGCCCATCGAATGCCACTCCCGCGATCACAACAACGTGCATCGCCTCGGCCGCACATGTCGTCCATTACGTCCTATCTTGCCCCTCGGTCGCGGAATACACATCAGTGAAACTACTGAATTCCCGCCGTACGTCGAACGCCGAACAACGACGCCTCCTACCACAACGCGTTGAACACTCGTATAATTCAGCCACATCAACCAAGCGACCGGGTCATACCTTTTCGCAAGACTGCCGCCCGGATCGGGTTCGGTTCGTTGGCTCGACCCGAAAGGACTCGTGCGTGCCGACCATCTACGACAACATCGAAACCAAGCTGCTCAGCCACTTGCGCGAGCGCCTTCACGAGGCCACGCACGCCGACTTTTGCGTGGGCTACTTCAATCTCCGCGGCTGGAAGTCGCTGGCCGACGCCGTCGACGCCTGGCACGGCGGTCCCAATGCCTGCTGCCGCCTCCTGATCGGCATGCAGCGTCCGCCCGAGGAGGACGTGCGCGCCCTCTTCAGCCTCCAAGGCAGCGATGACCCGATCGACAATCAAACCGCCATCCTGCTCCGGCGACGCATCGTCGAGGAGTTCCGCCGCCAGTTAGTCGTCGGCGCTCCCTCGAACGCCGACGAAGCCGCCCTCCGCCGCCTACGCAAGCAACTCAAGGCCGGGAAAGTCGTCGTCAAACTCTTCCTCGAGCACCCGCTCCACGCCAAGCTCTACCTCGTTCACCGGACCGACCCGGTGACCCCGATTGTCGGCTACGTCGGCAGTAGCAACCTCACCTTCGCCGGGTTGCAGAAGCAGGGCGAGCTCAACGTCGACGTGGTCGAGCGCGACGCCACCGGCAAACTCCAGCAATGGTTCGACGACCGCTGGCACAACCGCTGGTGCCTCGACATCTCGGACGACCTCGCTAAGATCATCAACCAGAGCTGGGCGGGCGACGAGCTTGTCTCTCCCTACCACGTCTACCTGAAGATCGCCTACCACCTCTCGCGCGATGCCCGCGCCGGCCTGACCGAGTTCAGCATTCCCCCCGATATCGGCAACACGCTCTTCGACTTTCAGACAGCCGCCGTCCAGATCGCCGCCCACCATCTCGACAAGCGTGGCGGCGTCGTCATCGGCGACGTGGTCGGCCTCGGCAAGACGCTGATGGCGACCGCGCTTGCCCGTGTCTTTCAGAACGATCTGGGTTCCACGCTCATCATCTGTCCCAAAAACCTCGTCCCGATGTGGGAGGACTACCGCGACCGTTACAGTCTCGCCGCGCGGGTTGTCTCACTTACGAATGTCCAGAACGAGTTGCCGGATCTCTACCGCTTCCGCCTTATCCTCATCGACGAGAGTCACAACCTCCGCAACGCGGAGGGCAAGCGATACCGCATTATCCAGGACTACATTCGTCGCAACGACAGTAAGTGCATCCTGCTTTCGGCAACCCCGTACAACAAGGCCTACCTCGATCTCTCGTCGCAACTCCGGCTCTTCGTCAATCCGGACGCGGACATCGGCGTCCGCCCCGAGCGCTTGCTCAAGCAGCTCGGCGAAACCGAGTTCCTCCGTCGCCACCAATGCGGTGTCCGCACCCTCGCCGCTTTCGAGAAGAGCGAAGAACCGGACGACTGGCGCGACCTCCTGCGCCGCTTCCTCGTCCGCCGCACCCGTTCCTTCATCCAAACCAACTACGCCCACACCGACGAGCACGGCCGAACCTATCTCGAGTTAGCAGAGGGCAAGCGCTTCTCCTTCCCGGTTCGCGTGCCGAAGACCGTCCCCTTCCACATCGACGAGCGGAACCCGGACGACCAGTACGCCCGCCTCTTCGCCTCGTCCGTCGAGACGACGGTCAACCAGCTCGGCCTTCCCCGTTACGGCCTCGGCAACTACAAGGCCGCGCGTCCCGCGCAACGGCCCACCGCCGACGAGCAGCGGCAGATCGACGCGCTCTCTCGCGCCGGCAAGCGGCTCATGGGTTTTTGCCGCACGAACCTCTTCAAGCGCCTCGAAAGCGGCGGTCCCGCCTTCATCCAATCGGTCGAGCGCCACGTCCTCCGCAACTTCGTCTACCTCCATGCCATCGAACGCGACCTGCCGCTCCCGATTGGTCCGCAAGAGTCGGCGTTGCTCGACGTGGCCCTTACCGACGAGGACGCCGACCGGCTCATCGCCACCTTCGACGATGGCGGCGAGGAGAACGGGAACGACGACGGCGTCCCGGCGCACGAACGCACTGAAACCGGCTACCGCCGCGACGCTGAGGCCGTCTACAATCAATTTGCCGGTTCCTACAAACGCCGCTTCAAGTGGTTGCGCCCCTCCCTCTTCGACGGCGCCCTGGCGAAGGACCTGCTGGCCGACGCCCGCGCCCTGATCGGCGTCCTCGACGCCTGCGGCCGCTGGAACCCCGCCACCGACGCCAAGCTCAACGCCCTCGAAGCGCTTTTGCGCACGACCCACCCGACCGAGAAGGTCCTCGTCTTCACCCAGTTCGCCGATACCGTCGCCTACCTGACCGAGCAACTCAAAGCCCGCGGCCTGACCGGCGTCGAAGGGGTCACCGGCGCCTCGGCCGACCCCACCGCCCTCGCCTGGCGCTTCAGCCCGGTCAGCAACGGCAAGGAGGATGTCGCGCGGCAGGCCGGCGAGTTGCGCGTCCTCATCGCCACCGACGTCCTCAGCGAAGGCCAGAACCTGCAAGACTGCGCCGTCGTCGTCAACCTCGATCTGCCCTGGGCCATCATCCGTCTCATCCAGCGCGCCGGCCGCGTCGACCGCATCGGTCAGACCGCGCCCGAAATCCGCTGCTACTCCTTCCTCCCCGCCGAGGGGATCGAGCGCATCATCCGGCTGCGCACCCGCGTCCGCACCCGCTTGCAGCTGAACGCCGAGGTCGTCGGCGCCGACGAGCGCTTCTTTGAGGACGACGGGGAGGACCAGCCGATCTACGACCTCTACCACGAGAAGGCCGACATCCTCGACGGCGATGGTGAAGACGACGTCGACCTCGTCTCCAATGCCTTCCAGATCTGGAAAAACGCCACCGACAACGACCCTACGCTCAAGAAAGTCATCGAGGACTTGCCCGACGTCGTCTACGCCACCCGCGCCCACACCCCCGCGCCCAACCTGCCCGAGGGTGTCCTCGTCTACGTCCGCACCGCCGAGGACAACGACGCCCTCGCCTGGATCGACGCCGACGGCCACATCGTCTCCGAATCGCAGCAGGATATCCTCGACGCCGCGGCCTGTGAACCGGACACGCCCGCCCGACCGCGCCTTCCGGATCACCACACGCTGGTCGCTGGCGGCGTCAAGCAGATCGCCGAGGAAGAGCGGCAGGTCGGCGGTCAGCTCGGCCGTCCCACGTCGCCCCGCTTTCGCGCGTACGAGCGCCTCAAGAAGTACGCCGACGAGCTAGGTCGGGCCACGACGCCGCGCATGTTCCTTGTCGAACTCGATGCGCTGCGGCGGGTCGCCCAGGCTATCTACCAGTACCCCTTGCAGTCCGAGGCCGCCTCCACCCTCAACCGCCTTCTGCGATCCGGCGCTCCCGACGACGACCTCGCCCGCCGCGCCATCGAGCTCCGCGACCACGACCGCCTCTCCGTTATCCACGACGCCGACAACCACCGCGAGCCTCAAATCATCTGCTCCCTGGGTCTCTTCTCACCCGACACGCTTCGTCATGCGGAGGATCGCCACCCGTAGGGGCGCACGGCCGTGCGCCCGCGTTCGATGACAGCCCGCCTCCAATCCGGAGTTATTCACCAATGACACTCGACACGACCCACCGCCGCCACCTCCTCCAACACGTACAGTTCAAGGAACTCTTCAACGATCTCGGCTGGGATAACTTCAACAACCCGCCCCACGTCATCGAACGCGACGACCAAACCTTCATCCTCGCGCCCATTGCCCAAAAACGCGGCGTCCAAATCTTCGAATGCTCTCCCGGCCCCGACGGCCAGATCCCGCTCTACCCCCTGCGCCGCAAGATCGAGCGTGAGCTGACCAAGCACGCCTTCGAGCACCTCATCATCTTCGTTGACGAGGAGCGGGCGACCCAGGTCTGGCAGTGGGTCAAGCGGGAATCGGGCAAACCCGCCACCTGCCGGGAACACACCTATCTGACCAGCCAATCGGGCACGCCGCTCCTGCAAAAACTCGAAGGGATCCGGTTTACCCTCAACGAAGAGGAAGAGCTGACCATCACCGCCGTCACCGAACGGCTGCAAAAAGAACTCGACCGCGACCGCGTCACCAAGAAATTCTACGACCGCTTCCAGAAGGAACTTGGCCGCTTCCTCGACTTCATCGAAGGCATCACGGGCCACGTCGAGGACCAGAAGTGGTACGCCTCGGTCATGCTCAACCGCCTCATGTTCGTCTACTTCATCCAGAAGCAGGGTTTTCTCGACGGCGGCGACACCAAGTACCTGACGAACCGCCTGGCCCGCGTCCGCCAGGAACGCGGCGACGACCAATTCCACACCTTCTACCGGGCGTTCCTGCGCCGCCTGTTCCACGGCCTCAATACGCCCGACGCCGACCGCGACCCCGATCTGGAACGCCTCATCGGCCGCGTCCCCTACCTCAACGGCGGTCTCTTCGACGTCCACGAGTTGGAGCAGCGCTACCGGAGTATCGAAATCCCCGACGAGGCATTCGACAACCTCTTCGCCTTCTTCGACGCCTACACCTGGCACCTCGACGATCGCCCGCTGCGCGACGACACCGAAATCAATCCGGACGTCCTCGGCTACATCTTCGAGAAGTACGTCAACCAGAAGCAGATGGGGGCCTACTACACCAAAGAAGACATCACCGGCTACATCGCCAAGAACACCATCGTTCCCTTTATCCTCGACAAGGCGAAGGCGGGGAGCGCCGTCGCCTTCCGCCCCGACGGCTACGTCTGGCGGCTGCTGCAAGACAACCCCGACCGCTACCTCTACGACGCGGTCAAGAAGGGCGTCGATCTGACCATCCCGCCCGCCATCGCCGCCGGCCTGGACGACGTCGCCCAACGCGGCGGCTGGAACCGCCCCGCCGACCCCGACTACGCCCTGCCCACCGAGACCTGGCGCGAATACGTCGCCCGCCGCCAGCGCTACGAGGAAGTCTGGACCAAGCTGGTCGACGGCGAGGTCACCGACGTCAACGACCTGATCACCCTCAACCTGAATATCGTCCAGTTCGCCGAGGACGTGATCGACAGTTGCGAGGGCCGCGACCTGCTGGCTGCCCTCTACGACGCCATCTCTACCGTCACCGTCCTCGACCCCACCTGCGGCTCCGGCGCCTTCCTCTTCGCCGCCTTGACCATCCTCGAACCGCTCTACGAAGCCTGCCTCGACCGCATGCAAGCCTTCATCGACGAGCCCGACCCCAGCTCCGGCGAACTGCCCTCCCAGGCCAGGTACCGCGACTTCCGCGAGATCCTCGCCCAGGTCGAGAAGCACCCCAACCGCACCTACTTCATCCTCAAATCGATCATCCTCAACAACCTTTACGGCGTCGACATCATGGAAGAAGCCGTCGAAATCTGTAAGCTCCGCCTCTTCCTCAAACTCGTCTCCCAATTGCAACCCGGCCAACCCATCGAACCCCTACCCGACATCGACTTCAACATCCGGGCGGGGAATACGCTCGTCGGGTTCGCAAAGCTTGACGAAGTCGAACGGGCGATCAAGCAGACAGACGACGGCCGACTTCGCATGCTTGAGGTGCTTGACGAGGAGCGTTCGGCGCTCACAAGAATCCAGGAAGCGGCTGAGATTGCCGACCGCGCGTTCCAGATGTTCCACCGGATGCAGACCGAGCAAGGTATGGAGGCTGCTTCATTCCTCGAGGCCAAGCATGATCTCCGTGGCCGTCTCAAATCTCTTCGTGATGAACTGGATGGCTATCTTGCTGCCGACTACGGCATAGCGGTCCGATCCGGCCAGGCGTCGTTAGGGTTCGACCAATGGCGAGAAAGCCACCAGCCGTTCCATTGGTTTGTTGAGTTCTACGGGATCATGCGCGGAGGAGGATTTGACGTCGTCCTTGGGAATCCGCCCTACGTGGAATGGGCGAAGATCAGGGACTACAGGGTTCTGAATGGACAGTATGCAACTCGTGCGTGCGGGAATATCTATGCGACTGTTTGCGAGCGTTCCTATCAACTCATGAATCGGACAGGACGCTTTGGAATGATCGTGCCCCTGAGCTGCGTTGCCACAGAGAGAATGGCACCGCTCAGGAGGCTTTGGAACTCGCAAAACCTGTCTACCTGTGTAAGCCATTATTCGGGAGACGCTCATCCGTCGGTCCTGTTTGAAGGAGTGAAATTTCGACTCTCGATTCTTCTTCAGGGCAAGGGTAAAGGGTCATCTGATCTGTTCAGTACTCACTTTCAACGGTGGCTGCCCGATGGCAGGGCATGGCTATTCCCCATGATTAGCTATACCAAAGTTGCCCCCAGGTTTTTGCGTCTTGGCCTACTACCTAAAATAGCTTCTGGCACCCACGCTGCTATTCTTCGGAAACTTTGCTTGCTCGATGAGTGCTTAGCAAAGGACATAGCTGGCAATTTGCCCTGTGAGGTCTATGCTCACCGCATCATCGCGCACTTTGTTAAGGCTCTTGACTTCGTGCCCTATTTTGCAAGCGAGCGTGACGGCCAGAAGAAATCCGAGGACTACAAGGTATTCCCCGTTCGGACGCCGTGTCAGCGCGATACGCTCAGCGCTGTCCTCAACAGTAGCCTCTTCTACAGTTGGTTCGTCACCTTTTCTGATGTTTATCACTGCGGGCGCGATCTCATCCTTGATTTCCCTTGTTCTGTTCCCGGACTCGCGCAGAATCATGGGCAGGAACTAAGTTCAATCACTCGAAGACTAATGGAGAATCTTATGGCAAACTCGGTTCGTCGGCGCATTCCGTACAAGGCAACGGGGATCGTCGAATATGATGAGTTCTATCCCCGCCTTTCCAAATCCATCATCGACGAAATCGACCGCGTCCTCGCCAAGCACTACGGCTTGACCGACGAGGAACTCGACTTCATCATCAACTACGACGTCAAGTACCGCATGGGGCGCGACGCGGAGGCGGAAGCGGAGGGCGCGTGACGACGGACGAGGTGCGGGCGCTGATCGAGGAGACGCGTCGGCTGCATGGCGAGCTGGCGACCGTCGAGGTCAAGTCCGCCGCGGGTGGGTTGCCGGTCCGGCCCGTGCGCGAAACCATGTCCGCCTTTGCCAACGCGGGCGGCGGCGTGCTGCTCCTTGGTGTTGACGAGAACGCCGGGTACGCCGTCGTCGGCGTTGCCGATGCCGGACAGTTGCAGCGGGAGATTGCCGACCTCGCCAATCACTTCGAGCCACCGTTGCGACCGGAGTTCAGCGTCGCCGAGATCGATGGCATGGTGGTCGTTGCCGTGGAGATCGACGCGGTCCCATCTGCCCAGAAGCCGTGCTTTTACCAGCCGTCTGGTCTGCCGAATAGGGCGTTCGTGCGCGTCGGTCCGTCAAACCGCCGCATGACTGAGTACGAGGTGCAGAGCTACCTCGGTGGCCGCACGCAGCCGACGTTCGACGCCGAACCGATCGCGGATGCTTCACTCGACGACCTTGACCGTGCCAAGCTCGACGCCTACCTCGGCCGCTTGGGCGCTGCCCGTCCCCAGGCCGCCGCCATCGATCTCCCCTTCGATCAGCGACTGGCGCAACTCGGCATTGTGCGCCAGATCGACGGTGTCTATCGGCCTACCCTTGCCGGTCTCCTTGTCTTCGGCCGATACCCTCAGGCCCACGCGCCGCAACTGATGATCACCTTCGTCCAGTACTTTGGTGTCGACGAGTTCGAGCTAACTCCGCGCGGCGAGCGGTTCCTCGATAACCGCCGGTTCGAAGGCCCCATCGATGAGATGATCAAGAAGGCCGTGGACCACGTCCTGTCCAGCATCCGTAGGAGCAGCCTAATCGATGGGCTCGTTCGTCGCGATATCCCGGAGTATCCGGAAGTCGCGATCCGCGAGGCCGTCGTCAACGCCGTGGCGCACCGCGACTACAACCCCTACCTGCGCGGCAGCTACATCCAGATTCGCCTCTTCGCCGATCGGTTGGAAATCCAGAGTCCGGGCGGTCTCTTCGGCGGCGTGACGGTCGAGACCATCGAGCAGGAGCAATCGACGCGCAACGCGCGCCTCATCCGCCTCATGGAAGACCTCGGGCTGGTCGAGAATCGGGGCAGCGGTATCCGGGCGATGATCCGCGCGATGCGCCAGGCGAATCTCGAACCGCCACGCTTCGAGGACGCCGGCACCTCCTTTTGCGTCACCTTCCGCAACCATACGCTCATGGGGCCGGACACCATCGCTTGGCTCAACCAGTTTGCCGGTCTGCCTCTGAGCGATCATCAGCGCGTCGCCCTCGGCTACCTTCGTCACAACGACCGGTTGACGAACAGCGACTACCGCCGGTTGAGCTGGGTGGACATCGCCGCCGCTACGCGTGATCTGCGTGCCCTCGCGCAACTTGGCCTGATCGCGCAACACAATGCGGGACGCTGGACCTACTATACCTTGGCGGTGGCCGCTGAACTGCCTACTTCCTCGCCGCCGGATGCCGCCGCTCAGCGTGTCCTCGCCTATCTCCATGAGCACAACGCCATCACCAACGCTGAATGCCGGCAACTCTTGGACATCAACTTTGAACAAGCCTCCTATCTGTTGGGTAGGATGTATCGGGAAGGTTCGCTGGTGCGGGAAGGCAAGGGGCGCCGGACGCGTTATCGTCTGCCTGCATGACGGCTATAAGGAATCTAAAGACGCTCTATAAGGAATATTCCTTATAGAATCGGCATAGCGTACGGACATCCCTCGACCGCGTCCTGGCCAGGCACTACGGCTTCACCGACGAGGAACTCGACTTCATCATCAACTACGACGTCAAGTACCGCATGGGGCGGGCGGCGGAGACGGTGGCGGAGGGTGCGTGAACATGATCCTCGAATCTACCGTGCCGGCGCCGCGGACTCTGGCGTATGCTAGATAATGGCACGTTGAGGCCCATCCGGTGGACGCCGCACACGCTCGAGAATCTCAGCGAGCGCACCATTGACCCGCGTGAGGTGGAACTGACGATTGACCAACCCGAGTTCGTCGTGCCAGGTAGGCCGCCGCGCACCATCTTCATGCGGCGCTATCATGACGCGCACGAGGCGAAGGAGATGCTCGTGCGGGTCGTCGTCGAGGATACGGCGACCGAGCGCGTCATCGTCACCGTCGTCAAGGCATCGCGCATGAACCGGTATCTGAGAGGTCGGACTCCATGAAAGTCTCCTACGACCGCGAAACCGACTCGCTGACGATCACCCTTCGCTACGACCCCATCAGCGAAAGCGACGAAATCAATCCGGACATCATCGCCGACCTCGCCGAGGACGGGAGCATCCTGCGCTTCGAGATCCTCCAGGCATCCAAAGTCGTCCACGAACCGGACCGCATGACCTTCGAAATCGCCGAGCCGGTCGCCGCCGTCGCCAAATCCAGGTAACTCGTGGCTAGTGGCTAGTGGCTTGGGTGTGTTTGAGCAACTCCGTCATGCTGAGTAGTCTGTCACGGCTCATCCGTCATGCTGACCGGAGGGAAGCATCCCCCGGCGAAGCCATCTCGTCGTGATCGCGATGCGCTTCGCGCGGGGATGCTTCGATCCCTCAGCATGACGACGGAACCGGACGCTTCGGTCGTGACAGACTACTCAGCATGACGGTTTGCAGACACGGCCTAATGGCGCGCCGATACTTGCGCGGAGGGCGTCTCACGACTCAACCATGCCAAAACACACCACTCCCCTACCTGGACAGATGACCCTCTCCGACCTTGCCGGGCACAATCCCGACATCACATCCCCGGCTGCCCCCGGCTCTGACAGCCCTCACCCTCATGACCAACGCACCCGGTCCGATGTCAGTCGGATTCATCCGACTTCCGTCACTGAGCCCGGTATTTCAATGCCGGGCGGGGTCGATGACCGCGATGCCGCGATTGAATCCCCGGACACCCTCAACCTCGCCGCCGCCCCGCCGTCTTCCGCCTTCCGCCTCCCGCCCCACACCGCCCACCTCGGCAACCTGATCATCCTCGACCATCCCCTCCTTGCCCTCTTCTGTTCCACGAAGTGCCCCGGCCGCCTCATCATCCAGACCTACGACCTGGCCCGCGCCCTGCGCGACGCCGGCGTCGGGGTCATCTCCGGCTTCCACACCCCGATGGAGCGCGAGTGCCTCGACCTCCTCCTGCGCGGCCGCCAACCGGTCGTCCTCTGCCCCGCCCGCGGCATCCAGCAGATGCGCGTCCCGCCCGCCTGGAAAGCGCCGCTGGCGGAGGGTCGCCTCCTCGTCCTCTCCTCGTTCGACGCCAAACACCGCCGCCCCACCCGCGACCTCGCCGCCGCCCGCAACGCCTTCGCCGCCTCCCTTGCCGCCCGCGTCTTCATCGCCCACGCCGCCCCCGGCGGTCAGACCGAACAGTTCGCTCGTGCCCTCGTCGCCCAAGGCAAACCCGTTCTCAGTTTCGACGACCCGCACAACGCCAATCTGCTTGCGCTTGGCGCGACGCCGATCGAGGCGACCTCCCCGTCATTCCGAACGACGTGAGGAATCGTCCCGTTCTCGTTCGTGGTCGATCTGGTACGTGCGCGACCCGTGTGTCGATGCCTCGTTCATAGCCCTGGAAGGGCTTCGTAGGTTTAGCCTTGGGTTTCAACCCGAGGTCCTCCGCGATCGGAATGACTTACGCCCGCCGCGTCGCCGTGCGCCCGGCGCCGGCCTTCCAGGCGGCGATGACCATCGTCGCCTCAAGGACCTCGACGAAGCCGATTCCCACCGAGAGAAAGAGGAGCCACCGCGCCTCCCAGACCCCGGCCGCGCCAAGACCGGCAATTGCCAGCCCGAGGACGGTCAGCCGCCAGCCCTCGGCCCGCCCCAATGCGCCGGCGTGCGGCCGCAGCAAACCGCGTTCCCCGTGCGGTCCCCCGATCAGCCCGCGCCAGAAGAGCGCCAGGCCGACCAGCGCGACCACGACGCCCGCCATTTGCAACCACGGCGCATCGGCATCGAACAGGGTGAAGACGTCCATGCGTGGCCTCCTTCCGCATCCGCGTCGCCGCCCGGTCGTCCGGTCAGTTCGCGGTCTTCCTGACCTCACGATAGCCCGGCCGGATCACGTTGGCGATTACCTCCCAGGTCATCAAAACCGGGCGCACGATGCCACTTTGCCCACGTTGCCCACCTTGCCCACCTTGCCCACGTAGACGGGGGTGGGCAAGCTACGCAAATCTACCGCCAGCACACGGTACTCGGCACTCGGTACTCGGTACTCGTTTGCTACACTCGCCTCCGGTATGTACCGCCCGACCGCAAATGGAGGCAATCACCCGCGCATGACGAACGACAACCAGCCACAACACCCGCTCACCTTCGGTATCGTCACCGGCCAGCATCAGCTCACCGTTTCGCAACTGGTTGAGCAGTGGCACACCGCCGAAGCCCTCGGGTTCGACGCGATCTACCTCTTCGACCACTTCTTCACCCTCTACGGCGATCCGGACGGCCCCTGCCTCGAAGCCTCGACGCTGCTGACCGCCCTGGCGCTGACGACGACCAGGGTGCGGATCGGCGTCCTCGTCAATGGCAACACCCACCGCCATCCGGCCGTGCTCGCCAAGGAGATCGTCACCGTCGACCACGTCAGCGCCGGCCGCGCCGTCCTCGGTATCGGCACCGGCTGGAACGAACGCGAGCACCGCGCCTATTCGCTCCCCTTCCCCTCGGCCGGCGACCGCGTGGCGATGCTCGACGAAGCGCTGACGGTGATCCATTCACTCTTCACTCAACAGCGCACCACCGTCGACGGCCGCTTCTACCAGCTCCACGACGCCCCCTTTGCCCCGAAGCCGGTCCAGGAACCCCTGCCGATCCTGGTCGGCGGTAAGCAGCCAAAAATGCTGCGTCTGATTGCCAAGCACGCCGACATCTGGGACTCCCACGGCACGCCGGAGGAAGTCCGTACTCGCGGCGAGGAGATCCGCCGCCACTGCCAGGAGAACGGACGCGACCCGGACGAGATCGCCGTCTCCGTCTCCCTCGGCGCCGACCGCTTGGAGGACGCCGGCGGCTTCGCCGACACCGTCCGCGCCTACCGCGCCGCCGGCGCCAGCCAACTCCTCTTCGACTACCCCCTCAGCGCCCAAGGCCAACGCACCGCCGAGCGCGTCGCCCGCGACATCATCCCGGCCCTCCGCGAAGAGGTCGCCATGTAGGGGCGCTGCTTGCCGCGCCCGTCGCGCGAAGCGCGACATGCCGCGTCAGCGGCCCGTCAAACGGTTATCGACCTTCAGTCGATGGG
>JBOGUF010000174.1:0-14859 GCA_050696075.1 Thermomicrobiales bacterium | reverse complement strand
TCGCCGCCGGCGGCGACGACGAGGCGGTCCGGCCGGTAATTGCGTTGCCAGAAGCCGTGCATGGCGTCGCGGTCGATGGCGCCGACCGTCTCTTCACTACCGGCAACCGAGCGGCCGACCCCCTGCTTGCCCCAGACGACCTCGTCGATCACCTCGTGGACCAACTCTTCGGGCGAGTCGTTGATCGAGCGGATTTCTTCGACGATGACGCCGCGCTCCTTGTCGAGCTCTTTGGCGTCGATGACGGAGTTGCGGAGGATGTCGGCCAAAACGTCGAAGGCGAGCGCGAAGTGACTGCTGGGAACCTTGCACCAGTAGTTGGTCGACTCGCGACCGGTGGCGGCGTTGAGGATGCCGCCGACGCCTTCGATCTCCTGGGAGATTTGCATCGGGTCGGGGCGGCGTTCGGTCCCCTTGAAGAGCATGTGCTCGAGGAAGTGGGAGACGCCGGCGATCTTTGGCTTCTCGTAACGCGAGCCGACGCCGTAATAGAAGATCAAGGCGGTCGAGCGGACGCCGGTCATCGGGCCGGTGACGACGCGGACGCCGTTGTCGAGCGTCGTTTTGTGGTAGAGGACGGGCACGGGGTACTCCTTGGGCGGAAGGCGGAAGGCGGCGAGGCGGCAAGGCGTTAGGAAATGGTCATTGGGGGCTCCTGGGGGGTGGGGTGCAGGCGGCTTCGGCGTGGGTGAAGAGCAGGTCGAGGGCGGCGTCTTCGGCGGCGGCGATGACGGCGGCGCGGTCACCGGGGAAGTGGTGCTCCTGGCAGGCGAGGCCCAGGGGGCCGGCGACGGCGACGTAGACGAGGCCGACCGGTTTGCGGGGCGTGCCGCCAAGCGGGCCGGCGATGCCGGTGGTGGAGACGGCGATGTCGGCGCCAAAGGCGCGGCAGGCGCCTTCAGCCATCTGGAGGGCGCATTCTTCGCTGACCGCGCCTCGGCGCTCCAAGATCTCCTCCGGCACGCCGAGGAGGCTCGATTTCGCCGCGTTGGCGTAGGCGACGATGCCGCCCAGGAAGTAGGCGGAGCTGCCGGAGACGGAGGTGATGCGGTGGGCAACGCCGCCGCCGGTGCATGACTCGGCGGTCGCCACCGTGAGACGAGTCGGGTCCGGGGCGGATAGGAGCGCGTTGAGGCGCGCTTCCAGCGGTTGATTGGGATGCGGGATCGCGTCGGTCACGGTTCGCCTGAGGCCGTCTCTCGGGTCTGGTCGATGCAGTCGCGCGGCGGAGAAACCCGCCGGTCGAACTATACCAGGCGAGCGGCGAAGGGCGAAAACACACGTGCGTTTAGGGGCGGACCGGGTGCCCATTGGGCAATGTCCGCCCCCGCGAAATCGTTGCTAATCATCCCCTTGGGTGGTGGAAAAAACGGGTGGGTGGCCTTCGACGCGGAGGTCGGGGAGCCAGGCGAGCCAGCTTGGGAGGTACCAGTTGCGGTCGCCGAGCAGGGTCATGCTGGCGGGGACGAGGATGGAGCGGACGACGGTGGCGTCAAGGAAGACGGCGACGGCCAAGCCGAAACCGATCTGCTGGAACATCACCAAACTGCCGCTGGCGAAGCCGGCGAAGACGGCGACCATGATCAGCGCGGCGCCGGTGATGAGGCGAGCGGTGGCTTGCAAGCCGACGGTGACCGACTCGCGGTTGTGGTGGGTGAGGTCGTAGTGCTCCCGGATGCGGCTGAGCAGGAAGACGTGGTAGTCCATGCTCAGGCCGAAGAGAACGCAGAAGAGGAAGATGGGCACCCAGGCCTCGATGGTCGGCGTCTGCTGGAAGCCGAAGAAGTCCGCGCCGTACCCCTTCTGGAAGACGAGGACGAGGAGGCCGTAAGTCGCGCCGACAGAGAGCAGGTTCATCAGGATCGCCTTGAGCGGCACGACGATCGAGCGGAAGGCCAGGAGGAGCAGCAGGAAGCTGAGACCGAGAACGAAGGCGAAGATGCGGGGCGTGCCGTCATCGACGAGCGCGTTGAAGTCGACGTTGGTGGCCGCGTCGCCGGAGACGAGGGCCCGGGCTCCGGTTCCGGCGAAGGCTTGCGGGATCAAGTTTTCGCGGAGGTGCTCAATTGCTTCGTAGGCGGCCGCATCGTTCGCGTTGGCCCTGAGCGGAATCTCGATTACCGCCAAATCACCATCTGGCGCCCAGTCACGCCGCGTCACCTGGCCGAACGCGGGATCTGTTTCGAGCGTGCCCACAAGCCGGTCAATGGCGGCGTCCACTTCTGGAGATTGCCGCCCATCGACCACGATCTGGACGGGGTCGATGAGGCCGGCGGCGAAGTCGGCTTCGAGGATCTGGTAGGCGCGCTTGATCTCGCCGTCCGGCAACGCCTCGCCGCCGGCCGTGCCCCGTTGCATGTCAAAGTAGGGCAGCGACAGCGCGATCAGGAGCGTCGAGACAAGGGCGACGCTGACGATCGGCCGCGCCATGACGAGGCGGGTGATGCGAGCCCAGAAGCCGGTACCGAGTACCGAGTACCGAGTACCGAGTGCCGATAGCTCCCTGACCCCTGACTCCTGACTCGCAACTCCGTTGACCCCTTGGCGGCGGGGCCAATTGATCTTGTCGCCGAGAAGGCCGAGGAGGGCGGGGATGAGGGTGAGGGAGGCGGCGACGGCGACGATGACGACGAGGATGGCGCCGGCGCCAAGACCATGGAAGAGAGTCGTGGGGAGCATGAACATGCCGGTGAGGGCGAGGACGACGGTGAGGCCGGAGAAGAGAACGGCCTTGTTGGCGGTGCCGCCGGCGACGCCGATGGCGTCGAGCTTCGGCCGTCCGTGGCGGCGCTCCTCGCGATAGCGGTCGACAATGAAGAGGGCGTAGTCGATGCCGACGGCGAGGCCGATCATGGTGATCATGTTGATGGCATAGACCGACATGTTGGTGACACTGCCGATGGCGGCGGTGAGGCCGATGGCGATGCCGATGGAGACGAGCGCCAAGACGATGGGCAGACCGGCGGCGACGAGCGCGCCGAAGACGATGACCAGCACAATCAGGGCGGTGGGCAGGCCGAACAGCTCGGCCTTGACGAGATCTTCGCCAAGCAGGCGGTCGATTTCGTCGTCGATGGTCGGTTCGCTAATGGCGAGGATTTCGATGCCGGACGGCGCGTGCTCGACCTTGAGCGCGGAGAGGCGGTCGAGGAAGGCGTCGCGGCCCTGCCAGGTTATGCCGGCCGGGATGATGGTGGTCGTGCGGTCGGCGGAGACAAGGAGGCCGGCCCGCGGGTCGTCGGCGGCGACGGCGTCGTAATAGGTCGGGGCCTCGCGGACGGCGCCGTCGACACCACGCAACGCGGTCGCGATTTCCTCGACGGTGGTGCGGAAGGCCGGGTCGTCGACGGTCGATGAGGAAGCGCGGATGATGATGGTCTCGGTGGGACCGCCCTGCCCGGGTTCGCGAGGCGGCATCCGTTCCTGCATCAGGTCCCAGGCCCGAGTTGACTCAGGTTTGCGGGTGAATTCGTCGTCGCTGGTAAGGGAGTCGGCATAGGAGACGGTGGCGACGCCGGCGAGGGCGAGGGCGAACAGCCACAGAGCAACGACGATCCAGCCGCGGCGAGCACAGAGGCGGGCCAAGCCAGCAAGGGAGAAACGTCCGGTCATGAGTCGATCCTTTCTGCTGAGTCTGCCGAGATTGACAGTCATTCGGCGCGCAGCGCGCCGGCAACGGGTAGACGAGCGGCGATACGGGCGGGAATGACGGCGGCGACGGCCGCGACCACGATCGCGGCCGGAATGAGCGCAAAGCACCACAACCAGTCCGGCATCGTCGCCAGGCCGGGGCCGAGACCGTTCTCCTCGGCGATCTCGTCGTAGACGGCGGGTCCGACGACCAGCGAAAGCGGGACGCCGATGGCCCAGGCCAACACCGCCAGCAGCGCCATGGCGGTAATCTCGCCCACGACCAACTCGCGGGGGGTGAGGCCGAGGGCCTTGAGGACGCCGAGGTCGCGCACCCGGTCGCGGACGCCGAGGAGGGCAACAGTGATGAGGTTGATGAGGCCGACGGCGAGGAGAAGCAGGGTCACGCCGTAGACGGCGAGCCGCAATTCGAAGACTTCTCGCTGGTCGGGACCGGCGCTGAAGACGGTGACGCCGAAACGACCGCCGGAGGCGCTCAAGAGGTCGGCCTTGATCGCGTCGAGATCGGTGCCGGGGGCAAGTTGGACGAGGTATTGGTGGTGCTCGGCGTCGGGCAGGACCGTCCGGAGCGTGTCGAACGAAATCATCGCCATTTGCCCGTTGTTCTCGACCTCGACGTAGCGGCCGACGATGCGGAGATCGAGCGGCCGACCGGCGACGACGAGCTGGAGGACGTCGCCGACGGCGAGACCAGTTGCGTCGAGCAGGCCCTGGCCGACGATCGCTTCGCCGGGCGCCGCGAAGATGCGGCCCTCGCGCATCCGTAATCCGACGTCGGCGACATCCCCCGCAACGGCGCGGACATTGAACCAGCGGGCCTCGCTGGCCAACTTCGTCGAAAGCTGAAAATCGGCAACGTAGCCGGTGACGCCGGGCGTGCGGTCGAGGATGCGGCGGGTTTCGCCGTCGGAGACATCGTCGCGCTGGACGACCAGCTCGTGCGGGTTGTCGGCCCAGATCGATCCGTCGAAATAGGTGTCGAGGGTTGCTTCCATGCCGAGGGCGAAGGAGGCGGTCGTGACGGTAAAGGTGAGTGCGACCACGGTCAGCCAGGCGCGAACCGGGCGGGCGAAGAGGTCTTTGAGGCCGACGACGACCGCGACGGGCAGGCGCAGACGGATTGCCAACTGGCCGAGCCAGGACGAGCGAAAGGTGCGCCGCCGGCGGGGCGTGAGCGCGTCGGCAGCGCCGACGCGACCAGCGAGCCAGGCCGGGACGATCGTCGCCAGCGCCACGAGGACGAGGACGCCGCCGAGGATCGGGAGTCCGAGCCAGAGGTCGAGGTCGGGGGTGGGCGCGGCGTCGTACGGCGCGGCGACGCGCCAGAGGAAGAAACGACTGGCGAGGAGACCGGTAATGAGCCCGAACAGCGCCCCGATCACTCCCAGGATCAGGTGTTCGACGAGGAAGAGGATCGTTACCTGCCAGGGAGTCATACCGGCGGCTTTAAGCAAGCCGATCTCGCGGCGTTGGGTGAGCATGCGGCCGCCGATCGTGTTGGCGACGACAAGGACGACCGTGATGATAGTGAAAAGACTGCAGACACCCAGGATGAGGATGAGGGCGCTGCTGTACTCGCGGAGCGACTGGCGGACTTCCTCCCAACTGGTGATGCAGCAGAGCGCGCCTTCCGGGAACTCGGCAACGGCGCGCTCGATGAAGGCGTCCGCGGCGTCGGGGTCGTCGAGCCGGACGAAGAAGATGGTTTGCTGGTGGTCCGGGTCGATTTGGGTCAGGGTGGCGGGCAAGAGATAGGCGGTGGCGGGTCGCCAATTCGGGTAGGGACCGCGCCAGGCGGTGATAGAGAGGCCGACGACGGTGAGGCGGGTCGTGCCGTTGAGCGACTCGACGTCGATCTGGTCGCCGACGCGAATATCACGGCTTTCCGCGAGCCGCCAGTCGAGCACGATCTCTTGGTGACCGGCAGGGGCGAGCCAGCGCCCGTCGGCCAGGACGGGAACGGCCACGGGCGGGCGTTCGGCCGGGAAGCCGAGGATCGTGAGTCGTTCCCGCTCGCCGTCGCGCACCAGATCGTGGTCGGTGACGAAGGAGTAGGGGCCGACCGACTCCGCGACGCCGTCGAGGGTGGCAATTGAGGAGAGATTGGCGTCCGCATCCACGCCGTAGAAGACCGCGTGCGGGCTGTTGGTGGCGGCGAAGACGCGCTGCCATGGGTCGTCGACGTGTCGCCAGAGAATCAAGGCGAGGGTGACGGCGGCGGTGGCCGCGGCGACCATGAGCGCAATGGCGAGGCCTTGCACCGGCGAGCGCCGGAGGTCGGCAAGTCCCTTGCGGTAGAGGGCGTGGGCATACGGCATGGTCAAGCGTCCAGGTCGATCAATTCGGAGAGGACGCGGCTCATCTCGCGCTTGGCGTCGGTGAGTCGCGTCTCGTCGGAGATGCGGCCGTCGCGCATCGTCAGCACGCGGTCGGCGGCGCTGGCGACGCGGGCGTCGTGGGTAACGAGGACGATCGTTTGGCCTTGCGCATGGGAGTGGCGAAGGAGGCGGAGGACGTCGGCGCTCGCCGCCGAGTCGAGGTTGCCGGTCGGTTCGTCGGCCAGGAGCACGGCCGGCCGGTTGATGAGGGCGCGGGCGAGGGCGACGCGTTGCTGCTCGCCGCCGGAGAGCCGACCCTGGACTTCGCGGGCTTTGCCGGCAATGCCGAGCTCGTCGAGGAGCGTGTCGCGCCGGTGTCGCGTCTCGCCGGCCGGGACGCCGGCCAGGAGGGCGGGCAAGTCGACATTGTCGGCGACGGTGAGGTTGTCGATCAGGTTGAAGAATTGGAAGACGAAGCCGATGCGGCGACGGCGCAGGGTGGCCCATTTTGCCTCGCTGAGCCGATCGACGCGCTCGCCGGCGAGGTGGATTTCGCCGCTGGTTGGACGATCGAGACCGCCGAGGAGGTGGAGGAGGGTCGACTTGCCGCAGCCGCTGGGGCCCATGATGGCAACGAACTCGCCGGGGGCGACGCGGAGATCGACTGAGCGCAGCGCTTCGACCGCGACGCCGTCCGACTGGAAGACCTTGCGCAGTTCGCTGGTGGCGATGGCAGGGGGTGTTCCCGTGGGATTGGGGGGCTGGTGATGCATCGTCATCGGCCTCCTCGCGCTCGCTGAGCGAGGAAGGTCTCGCAGCGTTCCAACCATTTCAGGTCTGCCTCGATGTGGAGCATGGCTCCTTCGAACAGGAGGGCAGCGGCTGGGTTGGCCTGGGACTCGGGCGCAGCGGCGAGGTCGCCGAGCTCGCGCAGGGATTGGAGGAAGTGCCGCCGCTGGCGCTCGATGAGTTGGGTGGGGTCGGAGCCGCCGTTGAGTCCTTGCAGGCCGGCCAGGATTACCTTGGTAAAGAGCTCGTCGCGCGGGCGCGGGCCGGCGCTGGGCGCGGCAAACCATTCGTCAAGCTCGTGTCGTCCCTCCTCGGTCAACTCGTAGACCTTTTTGTCGGGCCGGTGGGCCTGGGCGACCTGAATACCGCGGACGAGGTGGTCACGTTCCAGCCGGGCGAGGGTGGTGTAGATCTGGCCGATGTTGATGGCGGGCCAGGCGCCGCCGAAGACCTCCTCGATGGCCTGTTTGAGTTCGTAGCCGTGGGCGGGGCCGCGGGCGAGCACGGCGAGGAGGGCGTTACGCATGTGATTGCCTCGTTCGCCCGGTGTTCGTCACGGTATGCCCTGCCTCGGCGGTGATACATACGCAGTATATATACTGCGTATGTATCATTGAATTCCCCGATTGTCAACCCTCAATTTCGGGATGTCGGTCGTAAGCGTAACCACCCGTCCCCCAATCCGAATCCGCCGTCTTAAGGAATTTCTCCGGGGAATCGTCGCGGACTTCGGGTCCGTGAAACGACGTATCCGCCTGGCGTGGGCGAGTCATCGACTACATGGCGCAATGGTTTTGCGGCGCGTGCGACAATGGCGCGCAACGGATTGGCCGGGTTTCAGTTCTCAGTTCATGGAGACGGCAGCGGCGTGCGGACGGTGGTGCTTGGGGCCGGGGCGATGGGGTCGCTGTTGGCGGCCCGGTTGACGGAGGCGGGGGCGGACGTCGCGCTCCTCGGGCGGCCGTCGGCGCATCTGGCGGCGATTCGGCAGCAGGGGGTGCGCCTCGAAGAGCTGGATGGGACGACGCGGACGGTCGCGATTCCGGCGACGGACGACGCGACGGTTGCGCGGGGCGCCGATCTGCTGGTGTTGGTCGTCAAGAGTTGGGCGACGGCGGAGGCGCTGGCGTCGATCCGCGACGAGTTGCCGGCCGACGCCACGGTCCTGACGTTACAGAACGGCCTTGGCAACGCGCACGCGATCGGCCAGGCGGTCGGCGAAGGGCCGCGCATCCTGACCGGGGTGACGACCCAGGCAGCGCTGCGGGAGCGACCGGGCTTCGTGCGCCATACAGGGGCGGGACTGACCGCGATCGGTCGCGAGGGGAGCCAGGGCGACGCCCGCGCCGGTGAGGTCGCCGCTTTGCTTAGCGGGTGCGGATGGCCGGCGCAAGCGGTGGTGGACGTCGACCGCTGGGTCTGGCGCAAGCTGGCGATCAACGCCGCGATCAACCCGCTGACCGCGCTGGCCGGCGTGCCGAATCGCGCCATCGCCGACGATCCCGATCTGGCGGCGGCGGCGGCAGGGCTGGCGCAGGAGGTGGCGGCGGTTGCCGCCGCGGCGGGATATGACCTGGGCGACATTGCCGGCGCCGTGATGGACGTGGCGCGGGCGACCGGGGCGAATCGATCTTCGATGCTCTGCGACCTGACCGACGGCGTCCCGACCGAAATCGACGCGATCAATGGGGCCGTTGTGGCCGAGGCCGTGGCGCGCGGGATGTCGGCGCCGGCAAATGGCGTGGCGCTGGCGTTGGTGCGAGCGCGGGAGCGGGCGTGATGATGCCATTGCCGATGTCAAGGCGCCGTCTCGTTAGGACGTCATAACTAGGACTGGGACGAATAATGGTAGACAAAGAGCGGCGGAAGTTGGGGGTTGGCGAGGTCGCGGGGCGGAAGGGCGGGACGAAGCTGGCGATGGTGACCGCCTACGACGTGCTGACCGCGCGGCTGGTCGAGGCGGCGGGGATCGACCTGATCCTGGTTGGTGATTCCCTGGGCATGGTGGTGCTCGGGCACGAGTCGACGGTGCCGGTGACGGTGGAGGAGGTCATCCACCACACGCGGGCGGTGCGGCGCGGGGCGCCGAGGACGCACATCGTAGCCGATCTGCCGTTCATGGCGTACCGGGTCAGCAACGCGCAAGCGATCGAAAACGCGGTGCGGTTGATCCGGGAGGGCGGAGCGGACGCGGTCAAGCTCGAAGGAGGGCGGGTCTTTGCCGACCGCATCCGAGCGATTGTGGAGATGGGGATCCCGGTAATGGGGCACGTCGGACTGCTGCCACAGACGGGCGGCGGGGGCCGCTTCCGGGTGCAGGGACGCGACGTGGCCTCGGCGCTGCGCATCGTGGCCGATGCGGAGGCGGTCGCGGCGGCCGGGGTCTACAGCATGGTGATCGAGTTGGTGCCGGCCGAGCTGGCGCAACTCGTGACCGAGCGGATACCTGTGCCGACGATCGGGATCGGTGCGGGGGCGGAGTGCGATGGGCAGGTGCTTGTCTCGACTGATCTGCTGGGAGTCGACCCGACGCTTTCGATGAAGTTCGTCAAACGCTACGCGGAGCTGGGGCCAGTGATGGAGCAAGCATTTGCGACGTACGCCGACGAGGTGCGTGATGGCGTATTTCCGGCTGAGGAGCATGCCTTCGCGATGAAGCCAGAGGTGCTGGAGGCACTGCGCGGCGAGTTGGCGGCGCGCGGCGAGGCGGTGGCGGCCGGTCGCTCCTACCTCTACCGCGCGGGAACGGCGGGGAGTGATGGCGACGGTCGTTCGTGACGTCGCGTCGCCGCGGGCGGCGCTCGGTGGCGCCGAGACCGGTCTAGTGCCGACGATGGGCGCACTGCACGCGGGGCACTTGTCGCTGATCCGGCGGGCGGCGGCTGAAAACGAGCGGACGGTCGTCAGCGTCTTCGTCAACCCGACCCAGTTTTCCGACCCGCTTGATCTGGCGCGGTATCCGCGCGACCTCGACCGCGACGTCGACTTGGCGACGTCGGCCGGGGCTGATCTGGTCTACGCGCCACCGGTAGAAGTCGTCTATCCGCCCGGTTTCGCGGCGGTGGTCGATGTCGCCGGCTTGACCGAAGCGTGGGAGGGGGCATCGCGGCCGGGTCACTTTCGCGGGGTGGCGACGGTTGTCTCGATCCTGCTCAACTCGGTGCGGCCGGCGCGGACGTATTTTGGCGAGAAGGATTTCCAGCAGTTGGTCGTCGTGCGGCGACTGCATCGGGATCTGGTGCTGCCGGGGGAGATCGTCGGCTGTCCGACGGTGCGGGACGAGGACGGACTGGCGCTCAGCTCGCGCAACGTGCGGTTGAGCCCGGAGGCGCGGCAGACGGCGGTCGCCATCCCGCGGGCGATGTTCGCGATGCGGGACGCGGTGGGGCGCGGCGTGCGCTCGATCGAGCGGCTGCTCACGATCGGGCGACGGGCGCTGACGGCGCCGGGGCTTGATCTCGACTATCTGGCCGTGGTCGACGCGGAGACCTTGGCGGCGCTGCCGAAGCTGACCCCTGGGGCGCGAGCGATCGTAGCGGCGACGGTGGGTGGGGTGCGGTTGATCGATAACGTCGATTTGGGCGATGGGTGATGGGGCGTGGGGAACGGTTAAGAGGAGGGCTGGCGGTCGGAGGTGATGAGGCGGCGCCAGGGGAGGGCGAGGCGCTCGATGAGGGCGACGAAGGCGAAGAGGCCGACGCCGATGGCGGAGAGGATGAGGATACTGGCGAAGACGCGCTCGGTGAGGAACTGGGCGGTGGAGCGGGTCATCAGGTAGCCGAGGCCGGCGCTGGAGCCGACGAGCTCGCCGAAGACGGCGCCGATGACGCAGACGGTGACCGCGATCCGGGCGCCGGAAAAGACCGAGGGCAACGCGCTTGGGACCTTGGCCATGCGGAATCGCTGCCAGCGTCCGGCCCCAAGTGACCGCAGCAGGTCAAGGATCTCCCGGTCGGTCGAGCGTAAGCCGTCGACGGCGTTAACGGCGATCGGGAAGAAACCGATCAGGGCGGTGACGAGCACCTTCGGCAGCAATCCGTACCCAAACCAGATGAGCAGCAACGGGGCGAGCGCGACGATCGGGATCGTTTGGCTGGCGATCACGATCGGGTAGAGCGCACGCTCGACGACAACCGAGGCGTCGATCGCCACGGCCAGGATGAGGCCGGCGGCGAGGGCGAGGGCAAAGCCAAGCAGGATTTCCTCCAGCGTTACCCACGAATGCCGAGCGAAGAGCGCGCGGTCGTCGACGAGTGTGTGCGCGATGGCGCTAGGCGGAGGGAGGAGCCAGCGCGGCGTGTCGCGCAGGCGGACGGTGAACTCCCAAACGGCCGCCGTCGTGGCGAGGAGCAGGCCAGGCAACAGCCAACGCTGGGCGATGTGGCTGAGCGTGGTCATGCCGGTCTGTTCCTGCTAATCAGGCCGAGGGCGTGCAGAATCGTGGCCTTGTGGGCGACGAATTGGGGGTCGGTGACGATCTCGCGGGCGCGTGGCCGGGGTAGGGCGATCGTTTCGATGTGGACGACGCGGCCGGGGGCGGGAGATAGGGTGACGACGCGGTCGGCGAGCAGGACCGCCTCCTCGACGTCGTGGGTGACAAGAAGAACGGTATGGCGCTCGCGGGCGAGGAGATCGAGCAGGAAGTCCTGCATGCCGGCGCGGGTGAATGCGTCGAGCGCGCCGAACGGTTCGTCGAGGAGGAGCAGGGGGCGGTTGGCGAGCGTGGTCCGCAGGAAAGCGACGCGCTGGCGCATGCCGCCGGAGAGCTGGCTCGGGTAGGCGTGCGCGAACCCCTCAAGGCCGAACTCGGGGAACCGGGCGCGGGCGTACGCGCGGGCTCGTTTTCGGGCCATGCCCGCGGCTTCCAGGGCGACGGCGGCGTTGTCGAGCGCGGTGCGCCAGGGCATGAGCAGATCGCGCTGGCGCATGTAGGCGGCGAAGCGGAGGCGGTCGTTGGCGGTGGTCGGTGCGCCGTGGATGTGGATGGCGCCGGTGGCGGGTGCGGCCAGGCCGGCGATGAGGTCGAGGAGGGTACTCTTGCCGGAGCCCGAGGGACCGATGATGGCGACGAATTCGGCTGGAGTCACGGCGAAGGAGACGTTGGCGAGGGCGGTGAGGAGCGCCTTGCCTTCGTAATAGGTGGCGGTGACGTCGTCGATGATGAGGAAGGGCGCGGTATTCATCGATGACCCGTGCGGTGCATCGCCGCTGGTCATGGGCGGGATCCCTCGCCGTTGGGGTTAGCGGCGCGGGTGGCGGGGCGTTGGGGAGGTTGGGGGTCGGTAACGTGGGACTCAGGGGAGGGGACGCCTTCGCTGCCGCGGACGAGGACAACGTACATGATGGCGAGGATGGGGAGGTGGCCGATCAGTTCTTGCGGGGGGAGGAAGGGGATGCCGAGGTTGAAGGGGATCCAGAGGGAGAGGATGACCAGGCGCGGTAGGAAGCCGGCGAGGAGGGCGATGCCGGCGACGCATTCGACGATGCCGGCGGCGTAGATGAAGCGGCGGTCGGTAAACCAGTCGAACCCCAGTTCCCGCGCCACGTTGAAGCGGGGGTACTCCTGGAGAAAGGCGATACCGAGGTCGACGTTGACCAGCTTTTCGGTAAAGGCGAGGGTGACGACCGCGATACCGGCGCTGACCCGGAGGATCAGCAGTGCGTGAGGTAGGAGGCGGTCCATGAAGGCGAAGCGGTCTTCCTCTTGCTGCTCGTCGAGACGGACGACGCCGCGGCCGACGGCGACGAGGTAGAGCGCGATGCCGGCGAAGAGAATCTGCTCGAGCACTTCGTACCAGGGAGCGAAAGCGAGACCGAGCAGGACCAACCCGATCGTGACCAACGCGCCGAGGCGGGTGAGGACGCCGGTAATGAAGGAGAAGGCGGCGACGATGGTGATGCCGGCGACGAGGACGCCAAACGCGTTGCGCGGCAGGTCGATGTTCGGCACGAAGAGGTCGAGCTGGGTCGCCGCGTAGATCATCGTGATCGCGGTTTGAACGGCCAGGATCGCCGGCGTGCATGGCTCCAGCCGTTGGAAGAAGGGCGGACGGGGCCAGAGCGGATCGCCTATCCGGCGTTGAAGGGCGGCCAGGATGACAAGGATGGCCAGGGCGGCAAGAAGCGCCAGGAGTACGGGAAGGGAAATGAGATCGCCCCATTCCGGCGAAGTGACGGCATCGTCCTCAACGAACCATCGTTCGTGCGCCGCGACGGTCGACGGGATGAGGGCGGCCAGGACGGCAAGGACGGCAAGCGCGGCGAGGCGGCGAGGCGGCATGGCGGCGACACGGCGATGTTGGAGTGGTGGGAGTGAGAAACGACGTGGATTAGACTGGCCGTTGGAGCGAACGGCGCCCCGCCGTCCGCTTCTTGGACGTTGATGTTGATTGTGATTGCTCATGTGATGCGCCATGACCTCGCCTGTTCACGCCGATAAGACGGTACTCGCCGCGCTGCCGCCCGCGCAAGCGGCAGTCGTGCATGATCTGGCTCGGGCCTTTGCCGATGCCGGGGCGGAGCTGTATCTCGTCGGCGGGATTTTGCGCGACGTCTTGCTTGGGCGCGAACTGCCGGGCGACCTCGACTTTGCGACTGACGCGCTGCCGGAGCGGACGCAGGAATTGGGGCGAGCCGCGGGCGCGGACGCCGTCTATCTCGTCGGAGAGCGGTTTGGGACGGTCGGGCTCGTCTTTGGCACGCACGCGCCGATTCATGTCGAAATCACGACCTACCGGCGCGAGCACTACCCGGACGAGACGCGTCATCCGGCGGTCGAGCACGTCGGCAGTCTGACTGAGGATCTGGCGCGGCGCGACTTCACGGTGAACGCCATCGCGGCCGATGCGAAAACGGGGGAACTGGTCGATCCGTTCGGCGGCGAGGCGGATTTGGCGCTATCGATCCTGCGGGCGGTCGGCGATCCGGACGAACGGTTCGCGGAGGACCCGTTGCGGCTCTTGCGGGCGGCGCGCCTCGTGGCGCAACTAGGGTTCCGGATCGACTGGCCGACCTTCGAGGCGATGCAGCGCGGCGCGCCGAACCTCGCGCGGATCAGCAAGGAACGGATGAATGCGGAGCTGACGAAGCTGCTGTGTGGTGATTTTGCCGCGCATGGCCTGGATGCGCTGTTCGACACGGGCCTGCTGACCGAGGCGATGCCGGAATTGGCGCCGATGGCCGACGAGGCAACGGGGCGGCCGGGGATCCACCGCGAGAAGGACCTCTGGGAGCACACGATGCGGGTTGTCGAGCGGACGCCGGCGCGACCGGTCGTGCGCTGGGCGGCGTTGCTGCACGACGCGGCCAAGCCGCTGACTCGATCGGTCGATGAGTTCGGCGAGGTCCATTTCTTCGGCCATGAACGCGTCGGGGCGGATCTGGCGACCTGCCTCTTGCGGCGGCTGAAGGCGGACAAGGCGACGCGGAACGCCGTGGCGCGTTTAGTCGAGCTGCATTTGCGGCCGGCCGCCTACGAACCGGACTGGACCGACAGCGCCGTGCGCCGGTTGATGCTGGAAGCGGACGGGGTGCTGGACGACCTGCTCGATCTCGTCGCCGCCGACGTGACCTCGGCGCGCGAGTACAAGCAGCGAGAGGCGGCGGCGCGCGTGGCGGCGTTGCGCGCCCACATCGCGCGGGTCGAGGAAGAGCTCGCGCTGGCGCAACTCACGAGCCCTTTGGATGGCGACGAGTTGATGGCGATGTTCGACCGCCCGCCGGGCCGCTGGATCGCGGTGATCAAAGATGCGCTGCGCGAGCTGGTGATCGACGGCGCATTGGAGCCATGGGATAAGGTGGGCGCGGCACGGATCGCACGGGAGATGGTGGAGCAGTCAATAGAATAGGATCTGGGATAGACGGAGCAGTCCGGGTCATCACACGCTGTGGGGAAGCCCTGAGGAACTCCAGAGGTTGGTGGTGAACGTAAAGCCGATTGAGATCGCACGAAGCGAGGAAGGTCACAATGGACGTCACGTATGCATTGTGGGATGTCGACGCGGGCAATCTCATCGGTACCTTTGAGTCCGAGACCGGCGCACTGACAATCGTCCGGGAACTGATTGATCTCAATGGACTCGAGTACGCGGCGGTACTGGAA
>JBOGUF010000173.1:0-2548 GCA_050696075.1 Thermomicrobiales bacterium | reverse complement strand
TTCGAGTGGAAGTTCACTCGCAAGGACCTCGCAGAGCTCATGCAGCGCATTGCCGAGAAGGAAGCCCTCGAACCAGCAGCCTGACGGATGAAAATACGTTGCCGAACTTCTGACCCAGAGCACTAAGACGCGCGCAGGATTCGCTAAGACAACTGCGGGCGGCGGGGCTCGAGGCGAGCTGGTGCCCACCGCAGCAGCGAGGCAAGGGCCGGACCCCCGGCCACCACATGCTGACCGAGAGGGGCGTTCAGGTCGTGGCGGTGCTGAGGAGAGTGGCCCGCTCCGAGCTCAAGTGGGTCCCGCCCGAGCGCCCCGCAGATGCGCCCGCTCCCTACCTCGCCCACCGCATCGGGGTCAACGCGTTCTTCTGCGCGCTCGTCGAGGCGTCGCTTTCTCTCGACGGCCACGGGCTCGCCACCTGGACTCCGGAGCGCACGGTGAGGACGCTCGACGGCTGGATCCGCCCCGACGGCTTCGGGCGCTATCTCCATCCCTCGGGTGCCTGCGACTTCTACCTCGAGTACGACCGGGGGACCGAGAGCACGGCCCAGCTCTCCGACAAACTCGCCGGGTACATGGGCGCGGCACGCGACTGGACCGAGCGCGGCCCCGAGCACTTCCCGAGCCTCCTGATCGTGTGCCCCGATTCGAGACGGGAGCGGGCGCTGGCGGCCGCGTTCAGGGACGCCAAGGCCCGTTTCTCGGCGGCGAGAAAGCTCGCCCGCCTGCCGTTCTTCGTCGCCTCCGAAGAGGCGCTCTACGAGCGCGGCGTGCTGGGACGCATCTGGGGGCCGCTGACGGGGATCAGCGAGCGGTTGTCGGTCGTCGAGCTTCCCTGCCAGACGGGCCTGGAGCAGCCGCTGTCACAATGCCTCGGCCGCTACTGGCGAGAGCGCAGGGACGACGAGTGGGCGCGTCTTTATCCGCTGTCGCGCCCGCCGCGCTTTCCTCCCGGTCGCCCACCCACCGACCGCCGTCCCGGAGGAGGGCGCCCATGAGCGCCGGGCGCGCGGGGCCAGGGCACGGGGAGAGACGCAAGACAAGACCTCGAGGCGGCCCCGCTCGGAGATCGACCCGGCCGCCCCAGGGTGGGGCGTTAGGGGGGGCGTTACGGGGGGCGATCGAGGGCGAACTGTCACGACCGGTCTCTATGCTCCCGGGCAAGGCAGATGACGGAGCCCCCGAGCCGGGGACGCTGAGGCCGCTGGCCCGGGCGCTGATCGAGCTCGCGGTCGCGCTGCGACGCGACGAGGACGAGAAGGGAGCAAGGCAGTGAACGCGCTGATCTACCTGCGAGTGTCGACCAAGGAGCAGGCGGCCAAGGACGAGACCGCAGAGGGCTATTCGATCCCCGCCCAGCGCGAGGCGTGCCTGCGATTGATCTCCGAAAAGGGCTGGAACGTGGCCGATGAGTTCATCGACGCCGGCGAGTCGGCGCGATCCTCCGACCGCCCCTCGCTCAAGGCGATGCTCAGACGCGTCGCCGAGGGTGACGTCGGCGCGGTCGTGGTCCACAAGATCGACCGCCTGGCGCGAAACATCGAGGACCACGTCGCCATTCGGGCGGCGCTGAGAAAGGCAGGGGTGCAGCTCGTCTCCGTCACCGAGAACATCGAGGAGACCGCGTCGGGAAAGCTCGTCGAGGGCATCCACGCGCTCATGGCCGAGTTCTATTCGGCGAACCTGTCGTCTGAGATCAGAAAGGGGATGGGTCAGAAGGCCAAGATGGGCGGGTGGCCGCAGCGCGCGCCGATCGGCTACCTCAACAAGCGCGACAAGGTGGCGGGCCAGGAGATAGCCAAAGTCATCTTCGATCCCGAGCGCGCCTTTCTCGTAAAGGAGATGTTCCGGCTGTATGCGACCGGCGAGTACTCCATTCCCGAGCTTCATTCGGTCATGGCCGACAAAGGTCTGACGTCGCCGATGGCGAGAAAGGCCGGCAAACCGATCACCGTCTCGCAGATGGCATTGATGCTCGCCAACCCGTTCTACACGGGAATCGTTGAGTGGGACGGAGTGCGCTATCCCGGCCAGCACAAGGCGCTCGTCTCGTCGCGGCTGTTCGAGCAGGTCCAGGAGGTCCTACGGGCGCACAACATCGCCGGGACTCGCCAGCGGCGCCATGACCACTACCTCAAGGGGCTGCTGCACTGCGGCGCGTGCGGCAAGCGCCTGTCGCTCACACTCGCCAAACAGCGGTACCTGTATTTCTATTGCCTCGGCCAGAAGCGCTCCTCGTACACCGGGTGCACCGAGCCCTACGTGCTCGCGGCCGACGCGGAGAAGGCGATCGAGGACTTCTATCGGCGCGTGCAGCTTCCGCAGAAGTGGGTGAAGCAACTCACCAAGGAACTCGAGGACGAGATCGTGTCGCGCCAGGCGGAGGCCTCCGAGGCGCGCGTCGCCCTCACCAACAAGCTCGCCGCGCTCGCCGACGAGCGCCAGAAGCTGCTGCGCGCTTACTACGCGAACGCGATCCCTCTGGAGCTGTTGAAAGCCGACCAGGACCGCATCACCAAACAGGAGTCGGCGGCCAAGGCCGAACTCG